>NZ_RSAM01000001.1:0-587078 GCF_009377945.1 Salinivibrio sp. VYel1
ATTAGCCAACGTGAAAGTGATGAACAAAGTCATAAGACTTGGTATGCCTGTTAGCTATCGAGTTGATTGATGGGAGTAACCCCATTGGGATCAGTACGTTAGATGAATGATTTGATCAACAACGCCGTTTCAAAGGTCTGCTGCGCGCTGTCCGTGGCGGGATCATAGTTGTACGTTTGCCCATCTAGGGTGAGCGTGGAAACGTATCCACCGTCGGCGCCGAATAAGGAGACAGTATTACCCTCATCATCCATCAGAACCATGCCACCCGAAACTTGTCCGCTCTTGATGGTTTGTAGCAGTGAGTAAGCGAGTTCATTTTCATCGGTCACCAGCAACACATTGTCACTGCTATTACCTGAGCTACTTGCTGCTATAGGAGTCAGTGGCGATGTCGTAATGCCATCCCCGACCCCGACACTGAAGGACTCATCAATGCCTTGCGCGCTGATATAATTTTGCCATGCACTTTGCAGGCTGGTGTTATTTTCAAAGTCATCATTGGGTATCCCATCCGAGATAAAATAGGAGACGGTTTTATCTGCGGAGGTCCCAGAGGTATCGACAGTATTGATGATCTCGTTTAGCGCGTTATCGTAGCGGGTGGCACCGCCGGCATATAGGCCCTCGATTGCGTCTAATGCGCTGCTGACATCGTTAAGTATCCAACCTGAAGACTGGGCTTCACTCGAAAATGACACAACTTGGATGTTTAGATCGCCAAGCTTATCGTATTCCTCTACCATGGATTTTAGTGCGGCTTTGGTGACTTCCATCCGAGTGGGTGAATCCGGGTCACTCGGATCAACCGGATCGGCCATACTACCCGAAAGGTCAACGGTAAGAATCAGATTAAAGGTCGAGCTACTCTCTGCCGTCGCATATAAGGCACTTTCGATGTTGTCAGAGGTCGGCGTATCATCTTGCACATTGACAGTTAAAGCCGATGAGCGATAAGCGGTGGCCGCTGTTGGATCATAAGTCGTGTAGGTGAAGGCTTCACTCACGTTATCGCCGCTGGTGGCGCTGTTGAGTGTATAGGTATAGTCACCCGCGCGATAACCTTGGTTGTTGTCTTGGTTATAAACAGTCAAGGTGCCACTGGCGGTCGTGAGGGTTAAGACACCGTCACTGCCAAAACTTTGTCCATTAACTTGATCGAGAGCGACATTGGTACCAATCCCGGTGTCATTATCCAAAAGGTTGCCTTGGGTGGAATGACTATTATCGTTGCTCACTAACCCTTGCTCGCTGACTGAAGCGATATCGGCGTTTAACTGGGTATTATTGTCATGGCCGACTGTGAGCTGTGCCTGACTGATATCCCCATCGCTGTCGGTGAGGGTATAAGTGAATACCTCATCATCCAGGGTGCTGGCATCCGTCGCCGACGCGACTAATGATTGGTAAACATAGCTACCGTCAGACTGGATCGTTAATTGCCCTTGCGATGTGGCAATCACAGTACTGCCGTTAACCGCATAGGTGGTACCGTTGAAGCTAACCGCGGTCACCGTGGTGGTATCCGCCCCAAGGGTATCGGCGCCAGCGCCGGCAGTGATCACGTTTCCCCCTGTCGAGGCGGCAGAGGCCACGCTGTCGCTATCATCATGGGCGACAGGCGCGGAGTCGCTCACATCAAAGGTCACGGTTGTCCACTCGCCATTCTCGCTGCTTTGGTACGAGAAGCTATCATAGACTTGACCGCCGCCTGCATGATTCACTGCTGGTGCGGTGTAGGTGAAGCTGCCATCGGCACTGACCGTAATGCTGCCGCCCAGTGCGGTGGCGATGGTGGCAGGGCCGATCACAACTTCACTGTTGCCACTTTCTCCTTGGCTGGCATTGGTGGCAACGCGGGTGACCGTGGCCTGTGTGTCTGTATCGTTGCTAATCAGCCCATTGGCACTGGTAATGCTGGTGGTTTGTCCTTCGGTCAGCGCAAAGCTATCATTTTCTAGATTTAGCGTGGCCGTGGTCGATGTCTGATCCGTGCCGTCGGTACTGATAGCCGTAATGGATAGGGTGACGCCAGTCATATCGGCGGGAGAGGCGAGATTAAGATCACTCAATTGCGCGTCCGTGAGCAGCCAATCGCCGGTGCTTGCTTCTTTTGTCCCCGCTGATAATACCGCATCGTCCGGTAAGCCGCTGATTCGGTAAGTGAGTGTTTCGCCCGATTCATTGGCGGTGCCGGAGATTGTTAAGGGCGAAAGAATGGCACGTGATCCGCCCGCTCCAGGGTCAGTGGCGGAGATTTGTCCTGTGTTATCAATATAAGTCAGTGATTGATCGCCACGGCTGACTGTGAGGGTGGGGGCGGTAGCAACCCCTTCGACGTTGAAGGTGACATCGTGCGTGAGACTCGCATTTTGGGTATCGGTGGCGCGGAAGCTTACTGTCTCTGTCCCACTCCAATCGGCGACCGAAGAAATGGTCGCGATGCCATTCGCATCAATAGAAACGGAGACACCACTAGGCACATTCGCCACATCAAAGCTTAACGTATCGTTGCTATCGATATCCGAAAATACCGTATTCAGATCAATGGTGTAGCTAACAAAATCCTCTTGCAGAGTTTGTGTTGAAACGGCTTGAGTCAATATGGGGGCGTCATTAGTACCGGTAATGGTAATGGCAATGTCCTGTGGTACACCGTTAGTAGCGGTTAGTGTGATAGTGTCGGTAACTTGATCGCCGGCATCTAAATCCTGAACCGAGCTTTGATTGAGCGTGTAAGTCCAATTGCCGTTCACCAGCTCTAGCGAACCGTAAGTGCCTGCCTGTGTGACGTCGGCAAAGCTCGGTGCATCGTCACCGTCGATATCACTGATCGCAATGGTGCCGGTGGCGGTGACAGGCGCATCACCTTCGTTACCTTCGGTCACTGAGCCAACAAACTCTCCGCTGACTTCAGGGTCATCCTCGCTACCGGTAATAGTGATAACAATATCTTGCTGGGTGTTATCGCTTGCGGTGAGGGTGATGGTATCGGTCACCTGATCGCCGGCATCTAAATCCTGCACCGAGCTTTGATTGAGCGTGTAAGTCCAATTGCCGTTCACCAGCTCTAGCGAACCGTAAGTGCCTGCCTGTGTGACGTCGGCAAAACTCGGTGCATCGTCACCGTCGATATCACTGATCGCAATGGTGCCGGTGGCGGTGACAGGCGCATCGCCTACATCACCCTCGGTGACCGAGCCAACAAAGCTTCCAGTGACTTCAGGTGCATCGTCGGTCCCCGTAATGGTGATCACAATATCTTGTTGCGTGTTATCGCTTGCGGTGAGGGTGATGGTGTCGGTCACCTGATCGCCGGCATCCAAGTTCTGTACGGCAGACTGATCGAGGGTGTAAGTCCAGCTTCCATTGACCAGCTCTAGCGAGCCATAGGTACCGGTCTCTGTAGTATTGGCAAAGGTGGGATTATCGTCGCCATCAACGTCACTGATTGAAAGTGTGCCACTTGCAGTCACAGGCGCATCGCCCACATTGCCCTCGGTCACGGAACCGATAAAGCTACCGGTCACTTCTGGCGTATCCTCACTACCAGTAATGGTGATGACAATAGCTTGCTGGGTGCCATCAGAGGCGGTGAGAGTAATGGTGTCGGTCACTTGATCGCCAGCATCTAAATCCTGCACGCTGTCTTGATCAAGCGTATACGTCCAATCACCGTCTACTAGCTCCAACGAGCCGTAAGTGCCTGCCTGTGTGACGTCGGCAAACGTCGGATTGTCGTCGCCATCCACATCACTGATCGCAATGGTACCCGTGGCAGTTACTGCGGTATCGCCCACGTCACCTTCGGTCACTGAGCCGGTAAAGCTACCGGTGACTTCAGGTAAGTCGTCGGTGCCGGTAATGGTGATAACAATATCTTGCTGTGTGTTATCGCTTGCAGTGAGGGTGATGGTGTCGGTCACCTGATCGCCGGCATCCAAGTTCTGTACGGCAGACTGATCGAGGGTGTAAGTCCAATTGCCGTTAACTAGGTCTAGCGAGCCATAAGTCCCCGCTTCAGTGGTATCGGCAAAGGCCGGTGTATCGTCGCCGTCGACATCACTGATCGCAATGGTACCGGTGGCAGTGACCGCATCGCCTTCGTTGCCTTCGGTGACTGAGCCAACAAACTCACCACTCACTTCTGGCGCATCGTCGGTCCCCGTAATCGTGATGACAATATCTTGTTGTGTGTTATCGCTTGCGGTGAGGGTGATGGTGTCCGTCACTTGATCACCGGCATCTAAATCCTGCACGGCAGACTGATCGAGGGTGTAGGTCCAGTTCTCACCGACCAGCTCTAGCGAACCGTAAGTCCCGGTTTCTGTGGTATCGGCAAAGGTTGGCGCGTTGTCACTATCGACATCACTTATCGCAATGGTGCCGGAGGCAGTGACCGCATCGCCTTCGTCACCTTCGGTCACTGAGCCGGTAAAGCTACCGGTGACTTCAGATAAGTCGTCGGTGCCGGTAATGGTGATAACAATATCTTGTTGCGTGTTGTCGCTTGCGGTGAGCGTGATAGTGTCTGTCACCTCATCACCGGCATCCAAGTTCTGCACCGCAGACTGATCAAGGGTGTAGGTCCAAGCACCATCTACTAGCTCCAACGAGCCGTAAGTGCCTGCCTGTGTGACGTCGGCAAAGCTCGGTGCATCGTCACCGTCGATATCACTGATCGCAATGGTGCCGGTGGCGGTGACAGGCGCATCACCTTCGTTACCTTCGGTCACTGAGCCAACAAACTCTCCGCTGACTTCAGGGTCATCCTCGCTACCGGTAATAGTGATAACAATATCTTGCTGGGTGTTATCGCTTGCGGTGAGGGTGATGGTGTCGGTAATTTGATCGCCAGCGTCCAAGTTTTGTACAGCAGATTGATCGAGGGTGTAAGTCCAATTGCCATTGACCAGCTCCAGCGAGCCGTAAGTCCCCGCCTCTGTGGTATCGGCAAAGGTCGGGTTATCGTCACTATCGACATCGCTGATCGCGATGGTGCCCGTCGCAGTCACCGCGGCATCACCTTCGCTGCCTTCGGTGACTGATCCAGTAAAGCTACCGGTGACTTCAGGTAAGTCGTCGGTGCCGGTAATGGTGATAACAATATCTTGTTGGGTGTTATCGCTGGCAGTCAGGGTGATAGTATCTGTGACTTGATCGCCGCCATCTAAATTCTGCACGCTGGCTTGATTTAGGGTGTAAGTCCAATCACCGTTCACCAGCTCTAGCGAACCATAGGTGCCCGCTTCGGTGGTATCCGCAAAAGTCGGCGCATCGTCGCCATCCACATCATTGATTGAAAGTGTGCCACTTGCAGTCACGGCGGCATCACCCACGTCACCTTCGGTCACCGAGCCAACAAACTCTCCGCTGACTTCAGGGTCATCCTCGCTACCGGTAATGGTGATAACAATATCTTGTTGTGTGTTATCGCTTGCGGTGAGCGTGATAGTGTCGGTCACCTCATCACCGGTATCTAAATCCTGCACGGCAGATTGATCGAGGGTGTACGTCCAAGCGCCATCTACTAGCTCCAACGAGCCGTAAGTGCCTGCCTGTGTGACGTCGGCAAAGGTTGGCGCGTCGTCACTATCGACATCACTGATCGAAATGGTGCCGGTTGCAGTGACCGCATCGCCTTCGTTGCCTTCGGTCACTGAACCAGTAAAGCTACCGGTGACTTCAGGTAAGTCGTCGGTGCCGGTAATGGTGATGACAATATCTTGTTGTGTGTTATCGCTTGCGGTGAGCGTGATAGTGTCGGTCACCTCATCACCGGCATCCAAGTTCTGTACGGCAGACTGATCGAGGGTGTAGGTCCAGTTGCCGTTAACTAGGTCTAGCGAGCCATAAGTCCCCGCTTCAGTGGTATCGGCAAAAGCCGGTGTATCGTCGCCGTCGACATCACTGATCGCAATGGTGCCCGTCGCAGTCACCGCGGCATCGCCTTCGTCACCTTCGGTCACTGAGCCAGTAAAGCTACCGGTGACTTCAGGTAAGTCGTCGGTGCCGGTAATGGTGATAACAATATCTTGCTGTGTGTTATCGCTTGCAGTGAGGGTGATGGTGTCGGTCACCTGATCGCCGGCGTTTAAACCTTGAACAAGACTGCTGTTGTTATCCAGCGTATAAGTCCAAGTACCATTCATCAGTGATAACTCACCGTACTGACCGGACACATTGCCATCGGAAAAGCTCGGCGCATTGTTACCATCTGCATCCGAAATACTGAGAGATCCTGTCGTTTCTAAAATGCTGTCTTCGACAACATCGCCAAGGGTTTGGCCGCTAATCACAGGATCATCATTTGTACCTGTGATAGTTATCGCGATCACTTGGCTGCTGCCGTCTGATGCAGTCACAGTGAAGTTATCCGAAACCGCATCGCCCTCGCTAAGAGATTGCACAGCATCGCTATCTGCGGTGTAGGTCCAGTTGCCATTAGTGAAGACGAGCTCACCATACAGGCCGGATTGCGTGCTATCGATCCACGTTGGGCTATCGTCCGGATCGGTGATCGACAAGGTACCGGAAACCGAGTCTCTGGCTATCAAACTTCCATCAGAGCCATCGATTTCCCCCTCCGAGAGCGTGCCTGAGGTATCACCTGTGATGGATGCGGGATCGTCAATACGTTCCACTGCTGAGGTGAAGGTTTGAGAGGTGCTCGCTTCGCCGTCTGAGGCGGTGATTGTAAATGTCAGCGAGGCGATATCTAGTGCATCATTATTGATTGCATTTACGCCTGCCTGAGTGAGAACAACATTATTACCCTGCAACTCGACATAGTTTTGTCCACCGTCAGTCAACGATAGGGTGAGGACATCGTCTTCTATATCCGTCGCCGTTACAGTGCCGACGGTATCGCCGGCCGCGACCGCATCCTCAGTGACCGATATGGCAGAAAATTGCAGCGTCGGAGCATCGTTGACGGGATTCACGGTGACCGTGATATCGGACGGGGTTTCTGCTTGGCCATCGGAAACAATGACTGTGAGATCAAGATCGCCATTGAAATTGGGCGGTGGTGTGATGACGATATTACCAGACTCATCCTCGTCGATTTCGACATCTGGATTGCCACTGTTGATGGAAACAATGGTGAGGGTATCGCCGTCTGGATCGTTGATTTGCTGCAGTATTTGATTGGGCGTCAGCACCAGGGGTTGATCTTCGTCGGTACTGAAGGTGAGCGATTCGGCGCTCGGCGCTTCATTGGTATCTGCGGCAGGGAATACGGCGTCAGCACTTGCCAATCTTAGTGCGGTTAGAGCAAAAAGCTGTTCGTCGGTAATGCCACCATCGGGGTTGGTAATGCCCTCAGTTTGGAAACCCGCAATGATCTCGCCAATACGGCCGTTCGCTTCAATGATTGCCATGGCCGTGATCGCAGAACCTGAAGCCGCCGCACCGGCTGCGGTGGCGGCATCTTCAATCGCATTGGGATCTTCACCGCGTTGGATGGCTTCAATGATTTCAAGCACATCCTCAGGTAAATCTTGTACCAGCGTATCGTCTTCATCTTCGCCGACAAGCAAGGCAGATAAGGCGAGGTTGGTATCGACACCATTCTCAAGGCGCACTGAGGCAGGCTCGTTGCCCACCGCGGTGACGAGCTCTCCCGTTGAAACCGTTTGATTTGCCTCTATCTGACGCACTTGGCCATCAGGTTGAACGGCAGCAACCGTTCCTTGCGTCTCGGTGACTTGTGTCTCTGTCGCCATGCTGTCGGCTCTCCTCGGCAACTGCATCACGCCAACGTTTTGATTTATATTCAATTACGTCACTTTATCAACGCGCTGGACACAGTTTGGTGCACGATCGTTACATATTCCCTCTATAAATATAGTTAATAGTTGGCAGTGGCGTATAAAAATTGAGCGACTCAATTGAGAGGTAAGGAGAGAAAAAGCCCTTGCGTTGGCAAGGGCTGGGCTGTTTTAACAAAGTAAGGCTTAGATCATTGGACGATGAAGGGTTAAGTACCGATTACGCCACCGTCTTCTTTGGTGATCATGATGACCGAAGAGCGAGGAATGGCGTCACCGCCTGCAGGGAAATGGGCGCCTGGGTGTTGTACACCCACAAACATAGTGCGTGAGTCAGGCGTAAAGGTCAGTCCCGTGATCTCACACGATGTTGGCCCGGTAA
Source organism: Salinivibrio sp. VYel1 (assembly GCF_009377945.1). NCBI lineage: Bacteria > Pseudomonadati > Pseudomonadota > Gammaproteobacteria > Vibrionales > Vibrionaceae > Salinivibrio > Salinivibrio sp. VYel1. Next base: position 8,155 of record NZ_RSAM01000001.1, read on the forward strand.
GGAAGCGACGAATTTCCCCCGTTTGCGTGTCGGCACACAGCATTTGGTTATTGCCCATGCCAGCGAAGTCTCCCTCGTTGGAGTAATCACCGTCGGTTTGAATCCAAAGACGACCGGCACGATCAAAGCCGATACCATCTGGGCTGTTAAACATGTTGTCTCTATTGATGTTATCGGTACCCGCCATTAATCCAGATTGCTTTTCAGGATGGCCGGCCATCACGAAAATGTCCCACTCAAAAGTAGGCTGAGTATGATCGCCTTGGGTCGGTGCCCAGCGAATAATATGGCCATACGGGTTTTTGGTGCGTGGGTTGGCCGCATTTAATGGTTGGCTGTCTTTCACGCCACGGTACTTGTTATTGGTGAGGGTGCAGAAGACATGCTTGTTGTCGGCGTGCACGGCGACCCACTCAGGACGATCCATGGTGGTTGCACCCACTTGCGTCGCGGCTTCGCGGGCAAAAATGAGCACGCTGGCTTGGTCGGGAAAGCCATTTTCTGGGGTCAGGCCATTTTTACCAAAGGTGAGCTCTAACCACTCCCCTTGACCTTTGAGCTCGTCGTCGCTGCCGGTAAATTTGGCGACATATAAGGTACCGTTCTCGAGCAAATCGCGATTAGCGCTACCTTTACTCGGATCGTATTTTCCCTCAGAGACAAATTTATATAGGTGCTCGCCACGTTCATCATCGCCCATATACACGACAACATGCCCATCATCATTGACCGTTAGCGCGGCATTTTCGTGCTTAAAGCGACCCAGTGCACTGCGCTTTTTCGGGGTCGAATTGGGGTCCATAGGGTCAATTTCGACCACCCAGCCGAAGCGGTGGGGCTCATTGGGGTGCTTGGCGACATCAAAGCGCTCGTCGTGCTTGTACCAATCGTATCCCCAATCGGTATCGCTGATGCCATAGCGCTGATAGGTTTTGCCCAAGGTGACGGTTTTTTCGCTAGCAAAATAGCCATTAAAGTTTTCTTCACAGGTCAGATAGGTGCCCCAAGGCGTTTCGCCGTTGGCACAATTGTTAAAAGTGCCGAGGATCATTTTACCCGACGGATCAGCCGCGGTTTTGAGCAGTGAATGGCCGGCGGCGGGACCTGTCATTGCCATTTCTGTATAAGCGGTAATACGACGGTTTAAGCGACCTTGCGGATTGATTGTCCAGCGACCATCGACTTTTTTGAGTTCGACCAAAGAGACGCCATGCGCCGCTTGCGATTTGCGCGCATCATCGGCTGAGATGTTTTCTCCACCGTGCGTAAACAAATACTCATCGTTGATATACTCGTTATTGACCGCGAGCAGGGCGCGATCATTGGCGAGCGGGAAAAATGTCATGCCATCGTTGTTGTCGCCAAACTGCTGAGCTTGCGCATCGGCATTGTTTTGTTGCGAAAAAGCAGGCGCATTAGTAAAGATAGGATCGCCCCAAGACACCAGTACGTCTGCCTTATAGCCAGCAGGTACCTTGACTGTATCAGCGGTTGAGGTCGGGATTGCGTCAAAGCCTATCAGTTCACTTTTGCTCATGCTGCCAGCCACTGCTTTGGCAACAGGGTTAGCGGCAAAAAAAGCGACCGTACTAGCGGCGCCCGCGCCTTGTAAAAAGCGGCGACGACTTACGGCGGCATCAATAAAGCGATTGAATTCGGGTTCTGCGTCCAGCGGACGTTGGTCAATATGCTTGCTCACGACAATTATTCCTTTCTGTTCGTTATCGTATTTATGATTTAGGTGATAGCGATGCGCCAAAAAGTACATCGCAAAGCCGGTCGAAAGTGTGGCGAGGCAATATGAAAACGGGGTGACTGCTGGGTGACAGTCTTGGGACAGTGAAGGAAGCTGGTATCAAGATCACGTATTGGTTGATACAGGCCAATTAGTGTTGGTCAAAGTAATCTTTGCGTCGGATGTATTTATCCATGTAATGATACGCGATGGGGCGTGCGAGCCAGCTAAATAAAACCCTGAGCACGCGAATCAGTGACGACGTGTCGGTATAAATTTTGTTCTCATGTAGCCATAGAAGCCGACCGACATGCCAATACAGAAAAGGAATCCCGGGTAAGAAGGTAATGATGTCGACATCACAACAGATACGATAAGTTTTGGTATGAAAGGGATAATGCCGCTTAAAACGCCACATACCAGCGGCAGGCTGACCAAAGGTGACGATGCGTTTAATAGCACTGCCCATTTGTGGTTGAAGCATCGCCGCGGCAATAACTGCCATCGCGCCGCCTGACGAATGACCAATAAAAGAGACTTTTTTGTTGGCCTGAACCAAAGGCGACAGGGCGGAGCAGAGTTTATCGAGCACCGTATCGCCGTCTAAGGAAGCCATATCCGCCGCTTGTGCGACATCAGCAAACTGGCTCGTGGTCATAGCTTGGTAACGACGCTTGTGCTGTTGCCAGGGTAAACTTTTTTGTGTCAGTAAGTAGTGAAATCCCCAGTGTACGTAACAATAAGTGTTAGCCATGCGAATACGCTTAGGACCACAGGCACAATTTACTAGCCAGTCCCACAAGGTTTGCGAGCCACGAAATACCACCACCACATCGTCATCATCTCGCCAGAGTACACGAATAATACAGCGCCCCCAGCGGTCGTAAATATCACGTCGTCCACTCGGACTGAAGCCGTATTGCGTGTGATTAAAAAAGGTAGGATAAGAGGCGCGGCATAAAATGGCATACCGCTCGTATTGATACCGCTTTAATCGCTTCATGGTGAACCTTGTGTCATCGTCATGGGCCTAGGCTAGCGAATAAACGTGACGAAATAGCGAAAGCAGTGTGGGATGCTCAATCAATAGACAAACTCGGATCTCGGCGCGTGCCTGGATGATTAATAATTGGTGAGAAAAGGCTCGAGGTGTGTATCGTAAGTCAGGGCTTGGATAGGGCCTCGGTGTGTGATCAAAAATTCAGCATTGGTACAGTTCCCGACACCGATAATGACTTGTACCAGCAAACGTAAATCCTTTAACCAACGTTGAGACTGTTCTTGGCTCCAATCGTCACGATACAGACTCATATGATATTCCACCCACCAGTAGGCGCCACGAATAAAGGCTTTCATCACTGATTCGGCAGCCAATATTTGCTCGGCGGTACCAGAGAAATCAAAATCAGGCGAAATGGGCTTGCCTTGTGTAAAAGCCACATAGTTACGGCAATGACGGAATAATGCGAGCTGAAGCCCTGCAGCGGAGTCGTAATGGGTAAGCGCCAAAGTGGTTACAGGGAGGTGTTTAATTGACCGACGGAATAACGCGGCAGTACGCTTTCCGGGCATAAGGTGCTCAATGGCATAAAACAAATCTAAACTGATAAGCTGATTACGCAAAGCAACTCTTCTCTCTCTGATTCAACCGCATCATCCTGCCTGAAATGGCGTGTCGAGTATACAGCACTGTGGACTGAAATGAAGAAATAAACCTCAATCACTCAAGCCCATAACGTGCTTTTAGTTCAGTAATCTTGGCTTGGTTATCGGCTAAAAATTGGTTAAATTCTTTAATCAGTTTTGGATAGTGAATTGTTGAAAGGTGACGAGTTCCTTTCACATGTGGGAGGGTATCATCAAACTTTACCGAGCCTTTTTTGAGGCCCTTTTGGTCAAGATAAAACTGTGCGACGTCAATATTGGCGTAGCCGCCATCAACGCGACCACTGATTACCTTCATTAACAGCGAATCATATTGATAGCTTTCATCGACACGTATTTTTCCGGCGCTGATACGTGATTGATAAGGGTGGGGAGTGAATCCGGCTACCACGCCGAGAAAACGGAATTCATCCAAAGGCCGGCCATAGTGTTGGTCAATAACCATGACGCCATCCGTGTAGCTCACCACAGGATCACTGTATGTCACACTGACCTTTTTTTTAATGTCTGGGCTCCAATCTGGACTGTCTGGATATTTCAGATCGACAGCGCCCTCGACAAAGCGGTGGTAAAGGCGTCTTAGGGGAAGCGCTTTGTAGACGAAACGGTAGTGGTATTCATTGGCAAACATATCCAACAGCTCTCGGTTAAAGCCAGAATAGTTACGGTTAGAGTAGGCTGAATACGGGTAATACTGTGAAAAACTCTGTACGCCAACCACATACGTGGTCTTAGCGCTCACCGGCCATGCAACCGCTAGTGTTAACAGCAACGCCCACACTCTTTTCATCACTTACTTAACCTCTTATCAGTTCTGCCTCTATTCATTGTAGCCATTGCGTTTGAACCTGTCTTTGAGCCTTGTTCTGTTATTTTACAACACCCACTTTCATCCTCTTTTTTCTTCCGACGCTTCCGTGTTGAGAAATCATTCGGTTATCGGTCACATTTTGCCCGAAAAAAATTGAATGAACATTCGGTATGTTTTATTTTTTCATCTGGACTTTCACTTTTGATCAAAAAACGATGAACAAAAACGAAATTGCGTCGCGTGCTATGCGCCAACACATTCTTTCGACAACGCTAGAAATCGTTGGAAATGAGGGGCTTGCTGCATTAACGGCAACAAAATTAGGGAAGAAAGCCGGAATCAGCAAAGGGGCGCTGTATCATCATTTTGACAACCTTGATGCCGTCAAATATGCAGCGGTTGATGAATTAATCTCTATGTTTCTTGCTGTGGCCGAGCCTGCAAATTTTGATGATTTTGAGAGTTATCTCGAAGTGACAGGGGATACCTTGTACCTCACCATGCAATGTGAGCCTTATGCGATGAAAGCGATGTATAGCTTTACAACCCAAGCCTTATTTGATGAACAGTTCAGGGTGGCTATTCAGCGCTTTTCTCAACATGGTTTAACGGAATACACGCGTGCGATTGAGTATTTTTATCAGGGGAAGATTCCGCAGCATCAGATTGATACGGCAATTCGTGTCGTGGATGCCTTTTTCCTTGGTGTGGGTTTGCAAAGTTATGTACTGCAGGGGGATGATAGATTTCGTCAAAACTGGGCGTTATTTTCGCAAATGCTACTCACGCAACTGGGTGAGCGATAAGGCGCCATGATGACATGGCGCTTAGTCATTGTGCTTAGATTAGCTCTGCGTTGTGGTAGACATTTTGGACGTCGTCGCAGTCGTTAAGCATATCGAGGAACTTTTCAAAACGTTCAACATCCTCGCCGCTGACCTGAGTGTCGATTTGAGGCACAAAGGTGATCTCTTCAAGATCAATCGGCGTGTCGCCAAGATAGTCACTTAGCGCATTTTTCACTTTGAAAAACTCTGTGTGAGGGGCAAAAATTGTAATGATACCCTCGTCTGCTTCGATGTCTGACACATCCACATCAGCCATGACCAAGGCTTCAAGCGTGCCTTCCTCATCATCTCCTTTAAACTGGAAAACAGCTTGGTGCTCAAACATATGAGACACCGCACCGGGCGTGCCAATTTTCGCATCGTTTTTCACAAAGCACTGGCGCACGTCCATATAAGTACGGCTGTTATTATCCGTTAAGCAATCAACAATCACCGCGCAGCTGCCAGGCCCAAAGCCTTCATAACGCGCCACTTCATAGTTTTCGCCACCTGTGCCATTGGCTTTATCAAGCGCTTTGTCGATCACATGACCTGGAACCTGATCTTTTTTCGCTTTCTCAATCAAACGACGCAGTGATAGATTGCTCTCAGGATCCGAGCCGCCATTTTTAGCACATACGTAAATCTCTTTACCGTACTTTGAATAAACCTTAATTTTCGCGCCCTGGGTTTTCGCCATTGACGCTTTACGAACTTCAAAACTTCGTCCCATTCGGAATCTCTCTTAATAACGCTTACGCAGAAACGGGTTGATTCTACCAAGAGAGTGATCCTTTACACCAGTAAATGCACTGACCTTGAACAAAGTCAGTGCGATGCGCACAAATCACTCTCGGGGTCTTAATGATTCCCACCTGGATCACTGCGTTTTTGCTTAGCCTTGGCTTAAATGGCTGGCATAGAGCTTGGGCCTGCGGTGTTTCAAATTCGTTACCGAACCTCGTTCATGCAGCATTTTGAGCTTGTCCAAATCGACGTCTGCGAAAATCATCATCTCGGTATTGGCATTGGCTTCCGCGAGTGTCGCATCGTGCGGAAAATAGACATCCGAGGGTGAAAATACCGCAGACTCAGCGTATTGGATGTCCACATTATCTACCCGAGGAAGGTTGCCCACGCTGCCGCCGATCGCGACATAACACTCGTTTTCAATCGCTCGTGCTTGAGCACAAAGGCGCACGCGTAAATAACCGTTCTTGGTATCGGTCCAAAAGGGCACGAATAGGATCTGTACACCTTGCTCAGCAAGAATACGCCCCAACTCAGGAAACTCGGCGTCATAGCAGGTGAGAATACCCACCCGGCCCGCGTCGGTTTCAATGACTTTGACCGTATCCCCGCCATCGATCACCCAGTCACGTTGTTCGTGCGGCGTAATATGGATTTTGTATTGCTCATCAATGCTACCGTCGCGGTGCATTAAATAGGAGACGTTATACAGTTTGCTATTTTCCAACACGGGCATACTGCCAGCGATAATATTGATGTTGTAGGTGACGGCCAATTGCGAAAAACGTTGCTTAATCGCCTGGGTAAACTCACTGAGAAAGCGAATTGCCTCGACGGAGCGCTTATCAGGTGCAAGCCCCATCAATGGTGCACAGAAAAACTCGGGAAAGAGCGCGAAATCTGACTGGTAGTTGGCTAAGGATGAGACAAAGAATTCGGCCTGATTCAAAAGATCATCCACTGAGAGCACATGACGCATCTGCCATTGCACGACCCCGAGGCGGACGATGGTTTTTTCAATATCATGCACGGAGGATGCATCTTCTTCATAGAAGAAGTTATCCCACTCCAACAGTGTGGCATAGCCCGCCGACTTATCGTCTTCGGGCAAATAGCGATTCATCAAACGCTTAACATCAAAGTCATTAGATAGCTGGAAAGAAAGGATCGGGTCGTGAATCTCTTTTCTTCTGACTTTATTAATATAATCCGTCACCGAAACATCATTGTGTTTGTGATAACCAGGTATACGGCCGCCGGCGAGGATCGCTTTTAGGTTCAGCGCCTGACACAGATCTTTTCTCGCTTCGTAAAGTCGACGGCCAAGGCGATGGCCACGATAATCAGGGTGTACAAACACGTCGAGGCCATACAGTGCATCCCCTTTTGAGTCGTGGAATACCACACCGTCATCCGTGATAATGTCGGCATAGGTATGCGGCAGTGAAAAGCGGTTGTAGGATACTTTTAGCGTTAACGCGGCGGCGACGATTTTTCCATTATCTTCAATGCATATCTGGCCATCCGGGAAAGCGGTGACCAGTTGCATGATCGTGCTCTTAGGCCAAGCACCGCCGACATCCGGGAAGACGAGATCCATCAACTCTGCTAAGGGTTGATAGTCGCTGACTTCAATGACACGCAGATTCAGTAGCGTGGCGGTGTTCTCATCCATTACACGTTCTCCTATTACGGGCTGAACGCCTATTATGACAAAGATTGACGCTCGAGATAACGTTTAGGCAGAGAAGGATTATCAGTTTCTTGGCTGATGGGCGACTGGTTGGATGTTGGTGATACACTGGAGGGCGCATCACGATGTTCAGTTAACGCAAATTCTACACGGTTTCGCCCGCGGGCCTTGGCTTCATATAAAGCCGTATCTGCGCACTCAAATAACTGATTCATCGCAACATATTGCATTTGGCGCTTGATGCCGACGCCGATACTCACCGTAAACTGGATGTGATGGCCATGTTCGGTCGTCACCTGGCATGCCTCGATTTGTCGCTTCAGCTGTAGCGCTATTTCTTGTACGCGACGCACAGACTGGCCACTGAGTAGCAAAATAAATTCTTCACCTCCCGTTCTGGCGCAAAACGCCCCTTCTTGTTGGGTGATCCGTTCTAAGTGTTGGCTGAAAGCGACCAATACCTGATCGCCAGCAAGGTGACCATATACATCATTAATACTTTTGAAATTATCCAAATCAGCAAGGATAAGGGCATTCGGCTGGTTAGAAAGGAGACACTGTGCGGATTGCGTCATAAAGGCGCGTCGATTCGGAAGCTGTGTCAGAGTGTCACGGAGCGCAAGTTGACAAAGTGTGTACTCCAGTCGCTCAAAACAAAGGTAAATGAAGGTCATAAACTTGACGAACTCGGCCATTAAGATCAAGTAATACACGGCGATATAACGTTGAGATAGGCCGGTGTTTTCCATCGGTGTGTCAAAGGCGAAGTAGGCACGAAGTCCATAAAGTATCAGTAAGAGGAGGAGCACGGACGCATAGAGAGTAAAACCTATCCGCTTCCTCTCTGGACTCTCAACAATGAGTTTTAAAACCGCAAGGTGCATTGCCACGTAGAACGCACAGTACCAAGTAATACGGAGCGCAAGCGGAATATGATTGGCAAGAATCAGTGTATAAACCCCTACACCCAAGAGTGCTGCCAGCGAAGCCGTCCGCCACGACGAGGACGTGCCCACGAAGGATTGCGTGCCTAACCACACCAGAATATGAGAGCAGATCGCGGCTGTGGTGCCAATCCAGACGAGCCCCGACGTTTCGGTGACATTGCCAATGTTATACACCGACGTGCCCGTTGAGATCAGCAGACAAGCCAGTCCCCAAAGCTTGATATCTTTGTGCTGATTAAACTGCCACCCAATCAACAAAACGCCAATGGTGAGTAGCCAGAACACACTGATGTAAGCCAGAGTCAGTGTGGGAAGGTGAAGATTAAACACGTGACCGAATCCATCCGATAAAGGCAAGGGCGTTAGACGCCACCAACGAACCAAAGTCAGTTATACGACTGACAGCGGTATAATATATCAGACAACTGTCTGACTTTTTATCGCTCAACGTCTGGTTCGTCGGTTTTTTACCCAGCTAAGTGGATGGATTACAACGACTGTTGGGTAAACAGCCAGACCGCGAGTGCCGCAAAAACCAATGCCATGATTTTATGCTGATACATTTGGACACGGGTATTGGTGAGCATTGCACTGCCAAGCTTGCCGACTATTGCCACTAAAAGCAGATTAAACGCGAGCCCTAATAGGTTGAGGAGGAGACCAAGCGTTAGTAATTGCGTGCTGGACGAGGCTTGAATTTGCTGCGAAATAAACTGCGGTAAAAACAACACAAAGAACAGTAGTGCCTTTGGGTTCAATAGGTTGGTCATCACCGCGCGTTTATAGAGATATTTGCCCATGCCTTGATGATGCGCGAGCTCGGCGCTGTCTGTTGGAGAGGCACGCCACATATCTATACTCATTTTGAGCAAATACGCGGCTCCCACGTACTGCAGAATGGTGAGGGCCGTTGGCGACATCGCAATCATGGCTGATACGCCGGTTGCGGCTAACCCGGTCAGGATCAATCCTGATGTTGCATTACCCAAGCTTGCGGCCATACCAACCCGTCTGCCATAGCTAAGACTGGCGCTCACGATTAGCAACATATCCGGTCCGGGCACCAGCAAAAGTGCGACAACCGCGGTTAAATAAACGGGGAGCATATTGGGATCGATCATAAAGGCACTACAGCTATCAAGATAAAGTGCGGAATTTTACCGTTTAGTTAGACTTTATCAACATTGAGAGGTGATTAAGTTGGTTTTTAATCGCAAGGAGGGGGTTTAGGCTAGCTTATAAAACTGAAAAACCCCCTTAGGTAAGGGGGTATGGTTTTTCGCTTGTCATATGCACCAGGGTCTTAAGCGGCCCGAATGGTTGGCTTAGGCGTAGGCTCTTCGATAAAACAAGCGTGTAGGGCGCAGATCGACGCGTGGTAGAACTTATCAAGTACTACGTATTGCACGTCCACATCGCGCATCGATGAGTGAGCTGCTTTAGGGTTTATTTCTGCGTCAAGCAACGCCAGCATACCCTTGCTCATGGTTTGGTTTGAGTCGATACGACTACCAATGACAGAAATCAGTGCGACCATTTCACCCGTAATCTTCGCTTTCGGGTAGAGCTTCTCAACACGATTAATCACCTTATCTTGACTGGCTGTCTTGCCGTCTAAGTAGTAGGTAATTGAGTTGGCATTCATCTCTTTACTGATGAGCTGCACGTTCTCTTCGCGAATGATTTCCATCACGTCATAGCTGACCTGATCAACATGCCCAACCATTGATTGGTCAAAGATGTGGAGAGCTAGCACCTTATCTCGACCGGCGATGATCTCGATCTCTTTGTCTTTTGGACGATATTTGTGAGAGATCACCGTACCCGCGTGCTCAGGCTCGAAGGTGTTTTTCACGACCAATTCGATACCCACAGCGCGCATACCAGAGGCTGCATTCGGGTGGATGGCTTCCATCCCTAAGTTAGCAAGCTGGTCAGCCACATCGTAGTTACTGAGGCCCATTGGCTGTACACGCTCTGGACCTACAATGCGAGGGTCGGCACTGCTTAGGTGATATTCTTTGTGGATCACCGCGCTACTTGCTTTGGTTAACACGGCAATCCGGCTGAATGTCATTTCACTGTAACCACGGTCATAGGTCTTCATCAGACCTTCATCACAATAGACGTAGCCGGTAACGATGGGCAGCTCAGTACTGAAGTCAATGTCTTCCATAGCATTGGCGATCACCGTGTTGAGGTCGCCTTTGCCTTCATCGGGGTTATCCCAACCAGAGAGGTCAACAAATCGTGAGTTAATTCCCACACTTTCGAGCAGTAGCGTTGAGTTGTGCGCACTGTGCGCCTCGCCGATAGAGGAGAGGAACTCACGAATTTGTGGTAGATAGCTTTCCAGAGAAAACTGCCCATAGTTACAGGTTTCGAGTATACCTTCGATACAGCTATGTGCTTTTTCCATGCGTTGGCGGATAAAGTTATCAGCACGCTCACGGTATACAGGATCGGGGAACATATTGCTGTTAATGAGCAGCATACGTTGCTCTAACTCGTCCATCGCATCACGCCATTTAGGGTTATTTGCCGCGAGAAGGCGATAAATGCCGGGCTTACCCGAACGCTTACACTCCAGCAATGCATCCGTGATGCCAGCGTAAGCAGAAACGACAAAAATGCGGTTGTACGGGTTTGACGGGTACAAAAAGATATTATCCATGACAGCGTCGTAGGCTGACATCGACGTACCGCCGATCTTTTCAACGGTATGATTCATGTGAGCTCCTTGTGGGCTTTTATGAATTAGGGAGTCGATTGGGTTTACAGGGGCAGCATCCGGCTGCCCCATGACGGTTAATCGACTAATGGATAAACACCGTTCTCATCGTGCGTTTCCTGCCCAGTAATAGGTGGGTTGAACACACAGGCCATGACCATATCAACACCTTTGTTAGCACGAAGCTGGTGTTCGTCATGTTTGTCTAGGATATACAGTGTGCCAGGTTTAATAGGATAAACCTTGCCGTCATCCGTGGTTTCAATTTCACCTTCACCCGACATGCAATACACAGACTCTAAGTGGTTCTGGTAGTGAATGTGCGTGTCAGTGTTGGCATAGATGGTGGTAATATGGAAAGAAAATCCCATATTATCATCGCGTAGCAGCATGCGTACGCTTTCCCAGTTTTCAGCCACTACACGGCGTTCAGTTTTCTGGCATTCTTCTAATGTACGAACAATCATGTTTATTCCTTCAACGTCTCTTCGTTAAGCGGGGATCGCCGTCTTCGCGATTACGATGCTTTCTTGAGCTTCTGTTTTTTATACTGCTCAACAGACTTAACGAAGATCTGCAGGCCTTTTTCCATCTCTGCTTCACTGACTGTCAGTGGCGAGAAGAATTTGATGACTTCATCATCTGGACCCGCGGTCTCGATAATCATGCCATTGTCAAAACACAGGCTGGAGATCTCATCTGAAATATCACCATTTTGGCACGCAATGCCTTGCATCAAACCGCGGCCTTTGATGGTCTCAAAAAGATCACCGTGCTTGTTAAGCATCTCTTGCAACACTTTGTTCAATTGATCGGCACGTTCTTGAATATGCGTTTGGAATTGATCATCACGCCAGTATGTGTCAATCGCTTCCGCGGCAGTCACAAACGCGTGGTTGTTACCACGGAATGTACCGTTGTGCTCACCCGGTGCCCATTGATCCAGCTCAGGTTTTAGTAGGACCACAGCCATTGGCAAGCCATAGCCACCAATTGATTTGGACAGCGTCACAATATCGGGCTTAATGCCTGACGGCTCAAAGCTGAAGAACGTACCCGTACGGCCACAACCAGCCTGGATGTCATCTACGATCATCAAGATATCGTGTGCCTTACAAATGTCTTGCAGGCGCTGCAACCACTCATTAGAGGCTGCGTTTAGGCCACCTTCGCCTTGGACGACTTCAAGAAGCACGGCAGCAGGTTTATCACCGCCTGTTAGACCACTTGATGCGTCATTCAGCATGGTTTCGAACAAAGTTAAACCATCAACGTCTGCATAGCCATCATACGGAAGACGTGTCACGGCGTTGTTGACAGGGATGCCGCCACCACCGCGGTGATGATGATTACCCGTCACTGCCAATGCACCATATGTACAGCCGTGGAAGCCGTTGGTGAAAGACACAATGTTTGCGCGGCCTGTAACTTTACGGGCAAGCTTCATTGCCGCTTCAACTGCGTTGGTGCCTGTTGGGCCAGTGAATTGGAACTTATAGTCCAACTCACGCGGTGCCAAGATGTGCTCTTTAAATACTTCGAGAAAGCGTGCTTTTGCACCTGTGTACATATCCAGGCCGTGTGTAATGCCATCTTTCTCGATGTACTCGATCAGTGCTTTTTTCAACGTTGGGTTGTTATGCCCGTAGTTGAGCGAGCCGGCGCCAGCAAGAAAATCGAGGTAGCGCTTGCCGTCTACGCCCGTGATCCAGCAACCCTTAGCGCTTTCAAACACAACGGGGAAGTTGTTGGCGTAACATTGAACATTTGACTCCTGCGATTTAAAGATATCCATAACTCATCCTGTTATTTTTTGAGTGGAATTCGGAAAAGGTATTCGGTGTCATGTTCACCGTTGAAATGCTCCTGTTCGTCGAGGAACACGGAGCGCTGACCACCTGTACCGTAGAGGCGGTCTACCTTTTTAAACAGCGCCCAAGATCCGGCGTTGTCTTCTGTGATTGTGGTTTCGATGAAGCGAATATTGCTTGAGACTTTACGTGCCATCAGCGCTTCGATCATCGAGAGGGCAAGCCCTTCACCACGTGCTTTGGGTGACACTGCAACCTGCCAGACAAAAAACGTGTCTGGCTGCTCAGGGCGAATGTAGCCCGAGATAAAGCCTTGTACATCACCCTCTCGCTCTGCAACGACACAGGTCTCTTTAAAGTGTGTCGCCTGTAGGAAGTTGCAATAAGCGGAGTTCACATCCAACGGTGGGCACTGCGTGATTAATCGATAGATGTTGCCGCCATCCTTGATGGCTGGCTTACGAAACACAAACTTCGTGTTGGTCTGGGTCTGTTTACGGTCACGTACCTCGGATTCAAGTACTGCCGTGTCTGTCGTTTTTGATCGCCACATAATTGTTTTGTGCTCTAACGAATTCGTTTTATATAATAGGCGATGAATTTGGTTTATCAACCCCAGATTTTAGTGTTGGATTTGTCATCTATAATTAAGTTTATGAAATATATGAATTTGTTTATTGTTAAATTTTTTGTGAAAGTAAGTGTTTTGAGAAGTAACATTTACTGGCCTAAAGGTGTGGGCAGGTTCCCACATCGAGGGGATGGGCGGAAGGTATGCCTGACGGCCCTAGAAAGGCCGTCTTGGAAGACAATGTAGGTACACTCTCACGTATTAAGGACCTTGCAGTAAAAAATCGCGATACTGAGTATCTTCACGAACGACATGGTGCATCCACCAATAACGCAAAAACTTAAAGAATTCAGAGCGGTATAGTTCTGGGTCGGCTTGGCACTGTAGCAGCACATATTGCGCTTGCCGGGCGAGGCGTTGATGAATCGCAGCATGCTCTTTGTATTTGGGGTAGGCGCGTGCTTCGAGAATATCTTCCTCTAGCTGAAAGTGAGTGTCGATGTAGTCACGAAAGCGTTGCGCGAGGGCCTCAAAATCCGTCTTAGTCTCGTCCTCATGGTGATAGGCAATGGCCTCATACGTATCGTTGATGATAGAGAGCAGTTGCTTGTTACTCTCATCCAATGATGGATCCCCCACTGTATACTTTTCTTGCCAACGTATAAACTTGCGCTCTCGTTTAATGGGGGCCGATACTTGTGGCTCTTTTTCTGAAGAGCCTTCAGGAGGCAATGGTGTATCAATGACAGGCTCTGTGATGCACTCTATCTGGTATTGCTCTTCCTCAGTAAAAACAATCGCGCCGTTGTGCTCAAACTCCGTTGATTTGGCAGGATCTGACTGGTACATCTCAAAGTAGAATGTGGGGGGCTTTTTAGCTTTGGTCTGTTTAGAGAGCTGCTTGACACGGTTTTCTAGATCTTGTTTTTTCACCGGTTTAACCATAAAAGCATCGACGTCATAGCGAATGCACTCGCTGATCACTGCCTGAGATGCGTTAGCGGTTAAAATGATAATGGGCGTGTCATGACGCAAATGATAGCGGCCGCTTCGCATGAGGCGTAACATTTCCAACCCGTCAATGGGATCCATTTGTAAGTCGGTAATGATCAGATTGGGCTCTTCATGGTACGCCTTTGATATCGCTTCGGCACCATCTGCTGCCGTGATCACCGACTTAATACCAAGCGCTTGGGCCATCAATCCAATGGTGTCACGAATCATTTCATGATCGTCAACAATTAAACACGGAGATAGCATACGTCCTCCTGACAATGTCTATGTTTTCAGCCTAGTGGATGGTGGCGAGAGCGTCTATAGCGAGTGTGAAAGGAATGCGACCTTGATGAGGTTTCGTTTAAAAAATGATGGGGTAGACTAAAGCACAAATGATAGCGACAAAAAAGGCGCCCAACTGGGCGCCTTTCTCTTAAATTTGGTTTGGCTTACAGACGAACGACGTTCGCAGCCTGTGGGCCTTTCTGACCTTGCTCGATATCGAACTCAACCTGTTGGCCTTCTGCTAGTGTGCGGAAGCCTTCACCAACGATAGCACGGAAGTGAACGAATACGTCTGGACCGTTCTCTTGCTGGATAAAACCGAAACCTTTCTCTTCGTTAAACCACTTAACGGAACCATTAGCTTTGGACATGGTGTCTCCTGAATATATTAACTAGGTGTTGCAGTGACGCGAGTGCCGTTAATCGACTCTATGGGCAAATGTAGCGAATATCTTCAGGACAACTAACTTTCCAGCCTAGCGGTAGGGTGTTTCGATGTATCTATATTCAATTGCTGCATAAATTTCCGATTATCGAAGCTGCCAAGCAGCTTCAACAGGACCACGCGTTATTTGCGCGTCAGTTTACTATTGGTTGCAACATGGTGTGTCTACGACCAATAGTTCGTCAACCAACACGGTTGAACATTATCGAGAATACACCCAAAAGAGTGTGAGGTAAATCTATTTTGCGGATGAAAGAGGCAACTTTGTGTGAGCTTGTTGTGAAAATGAGAGCATGGCCTGATAACTGTGTTGTATCGACGCAAAGAGCCTCATAGAAAAGCGATCTAGATTGCGAGGAGTGTCAAATTAACCGTTGGATGATGTCTTTTTATGCTGACAATAACGTATCATAAAACGCGATGAGTAACGCCGTAAACACTTGTGTGCGCGCGTTTGTGTTTGTTTATACGAGTCATGATTGTGACCCGCAGTGATAGGGCTTCTCCATGGATACGATTTTTTTAGAAACGTCGAGTTTTATTGGCGTCTGGGTGGTGCTGGCGGTCTTAGTGATCGTGGTACTACGCGGTGCGATTAAGTTTGTGCCACAAAACACGGCTTATGTTGTAGAGCGATTTGGTAAGTATTACAAGACGATGGAAGCGGGTCTCAATTTCATCGTGCCATTTATCGATCGTATTGGTTATACCAGAACATTAAAAGAACAAGCATATGATGTACCCAGTCAATCCGCGATCACGCGAGATAACATTTCGCTCGTTGTTGACGGTGTCTTGTACATCAAGGTATTGGATCCGTATAAAGCGTGCTATGGCGTCGATGATTATGTGTACTCCGTGACTCAGCTTGCGCAAACTACCATGCGTAGTGAAGTGGGTAAAATGGAGCTGGATAAAACGTTTGAAGAGCGCGAAAGCTTAAACACCGCGATTGTCTCTGCCATCAATGAGGCCGCTCAGCCATGGGGCGTTCAGGTGCTGCGTTACGAAATCAAGGATATCGATCCACCTCGCTCTGTTCTCGATGCCATGGAACGTCAAATGAAGGCTGAACGAGAGAAGCGTGCGGTTATTCTTGAGTCAGAAGGGGCGCGTCAGTCGGATATCAACGTTGCTGAAGGTCAAAAGCAGGCCCGAGTCTTAGCGGCGGAAGCAGAGAAATCTGAGCAAATCTTGCAAGCGGAAGGTGAGGCGCAAGCCATAATCGCGGTTGCCGAGGCGCAAGCCGAAGCACTTGAAATCGTAGGGACACGAGCAATAACAGAGGAAGGCCAAAAAGCCATCCAGTTGGAGCTGGCAGAAAAAGCGATCAAGGCGAAACAGGCGATTGCCAAAGAGTCCTCAGTCGTACTGTTACCTGATTCTGGAACGGGTGCAGCGAATGTGGTTGCAGAAGCGATGACAATTATTGATACACTCAATAAGAGCAAAGCGTAAAACAGGATGTTTAGTGTGAGTATCTACCTCGCAGAATTAACCGTGATTGTGGGCTTGTTGCTGTTAGCCGTCGAAGTGTGGCTGCTTGGCTTATCGACCATTGTTTTATTAGCAACCGGTGTTGCTGCCATTTTAGTGGGACTGTTGGCGATGGTCGGTGTTGTGCCAGAAACCGTTACGGCGTTATTTAGCAGTACTGGGATCGGTGCAGGCTTGTTAACTGCCATGCTGTGGCGCCCACTTAAACAGCTACAACGCGGCGGACGACGTCCGGATAATCGTCATAGTGATTTTATCGGGTTGATATTGACGCTCAATGAGCCGTTGAGCCGAGAGCAGCCTTCGACGATTAAATACTCAGGCGTCACTTGGCAACTGCGACTCAGCTCGGCCGCCGGTGATTGTACATTGCTGGCTGGCGAACAGGTCAAGGTCGTGGGTGTTGATGTTGGACGATTTACGGTCGAGCCCATATTGTCGGAGTAAGAGACACTTTCTGTATCTCGTCATGACAAATAGACGTTGATGACACAAAAATAAAAAGCTCGGTCGCAATGCCGAGCTTTTTTATTGCGTATCAGCCTGTGATTTAGGCTTTTTTTAGTTGCTTTTTGAGCTTCTTCAGCTTGCTTTCCTGTTTTGCAACTTTCGCTTTTGCTTTCTTAATCGATTTTTTCAAATCTTTTTTTGACGCTTTTGCCATGGTTTCTCTCCTTATTGATGATTTGCCGAAGCGTTTGCCACTGCAATACAGCTTCAATGCTGTGGACGGGGCCGGCATGTCCACCCCAAGTGTGATCACGATGATTTATTCGTTTCGTGGTCTTTTAAAAACTGTTTAATAAATCGGCGTATTTCCCGTGCTGCGGACGTATCCAGTTCGTCACAGGCCTCTAAGAATGCATCCCGTTGCTCACTATTGATTCTTATCAGTAACTGGCTATCTTTCTTTGTTTTTTCTTTTTTCGCCATGCTAATGCGCCTATCTTTTAGATATACAATGTATATACGTTTTTATGGTAGTGCTAGGAGAGAATGGTGAAATTGTGATCTACTTAGTACTGTAAACAATAGTCAACACGGGTATCAATAGGCGGAACGAGTTAGTGCTGAGCGCTATGACATATAGCCAAATCGATGTCATAAAATTTAATTTGGCCATCTAAATGTCTTTACTGCCTTTATGTAAATCCGTAGGCTATTAGTCAGTCAACCTAGGATGAGTGAAGTGAACGATGGAAAAGAAACACAGTCGTACGCAGCTAATACATGCCGGACGCCGTAAAGCCTATACCCTTGGTGGGGTCAACCCAGTCGTACAGCGCGCCTCTTCAATTGTTTTTGATACATTAGCCGAGAAAAAGCACGCGATTGCCAACCGTCACCAGCAAACCTTGTTCTATGGCAGACGCGGAACCACTACCCATTTTGCGCTTCAAGATGCCATGACCGAGCTTGAGCAAGGAACGGGGTGTGCACTCTTTCCCTGTGGTGCGGCAGCCATTGCAAACAGTATTCTCGCGTTTGTAAAAACAGGTGACCACATTTTGGTCTCAGGATCGGCGTATGAGCCAACTCAAGATTTTTGTCAGAAAATTCTCGCCGATATGCAGGTGTCGACCGAGTATTTTGATCCTCTCGAGGGTGCGGAGATTGGTCAACGTATTACGTCAAATACACGCGTTGTGTTTCTAGAGTCACCAGGTTCTTACACCATGGAAGTGCACGATACGCCGGCAATCGTTCAAGCGGTAAGAGAAAGAGCGCCAGATGCGATTATCATGATGGATAACACGTGGGCAGCAGGTCGCTTGTATCAACCGTTAACGCAAGGCGTGGATATTTCGATCCAATCTGGGACCAAGTATATTATTGGTCATTCGGATAATATGCTAGGTACCGCTGTTGCCAATGCGCGCTGCTGGCCGACCTTGCGCGAGCGCGCCTATTTAATGGGACAAACGGTCGATCCTGATACCGCTTACCAAGCCGCTCGCGGATTGAGAACCTTGGATGTACGCCTTGCCCAGCATCAGGATAATGCGTTACAGGTAGCCAATTGGCTGAACGAGCAAACCGAAGTAGCCAGTGTGCTCCATCCTGCATTTGCAGATTGTCCTGGGCACCGCTATTTCGCGCGAGATTTTACAGGCAGCAATGGGCTCTTTTCGTTTGTGTTTGATCAGCGTTTGTCTGATGCGCAATTGGACGCTTTCTGTGATCATTTGCAGCATTTCAGTATGGCTTACTCATGGGGCGGCTTTGAGTCGTTGTTGTTGGCCAATCAGCCAGAGCAACTCAATCGCATCCGGCCTGTGGGTAAGGTGGATTTTTCCGGCACACTCGTCAGGCTACATATCGGATTAGAGGACGTTGACGATCTGATTGCCGATCTGGCGGCCGGTTTCGCACGCATTAATAATGTCTAAGCCACATAGCCCCTGTGAAAAAGGGGCGTCCTCGATACGCCGCGAAGCGCCCTTATCACATCAAGCTATTAGGTTTGAAATTGGTCAGTTAATTGCGTCAACGCGCTGGATTGGTGGCTTAACTGACTACTGACATTACTGGTGGTATCGATTGCCTCGGTGAGTGATTGGCTACCTTGTTTGAGCGCGCGACGCTGCTGGGTGAGGTGAGCAATTTCTTTATGCTGAGAGCCCAGGGCTGCTTCAACTTCCGCGCTGAGTTGTTCAAGCCCTTGGAAAGTGGTATGCATCTCGCCTAAATAGCCCTGTAGTCGGACACTGGCTTGCTGATTGTCGGCACTGGCTGACTGTGTTTCCGTTAGTAGATTATTGGCGGTATCAACTTGGCCGAGTAAGTCATTGATCCAGTTTCGAATATCGCCAGTTGATTGTGCTGTGCGTTGAGACAAACTTCTCACTTCATCAGCGACGACGGCAAAGCCTCGCCCATGCTCACCAGCGCGTGCCGCTTCAATCGCGGCATTGAGGGCCAGCAAATTAGTTTGCTCTGCAATGCCCTCAATCACATCCATGACGCCGGCAATTTGGTTACTGGTTTGTTTCAAGGTTGCCATGGTACTCGACACGTTTTCCACCACCTTGACGCTATGGGCAATTGAGGCTTCTGTCGCACTCATTTGCGTTTGAATTTCATCATTGTCCTGAGAGACTTTGCCGATGTACTCACGGGTATCATGAATGGCGTTGGCGATTTCTGTGGTTGCGCTTTCCATAACGGTCAGGGATTGCGCGACATCGTTAACGTTTTGCCGTGTTTGCTCGTTAATCGTCGCCACTTGCGTGCTTTGTTGGTCTAAGGTATCTGACTGTTGATCAAGCGCTGATGTCCGCGATTGTATATCGGTGACAAAGTGACTGAACTTATCGAGCAGGTTATTAGATGCCTGAGCGACGGCACTGACTTCATCCTGATACTTATCGAATAAACGCACGGAGAGATCGGAGCGCTTATCGATATCCGTCAGGGACGTGGCAATATGATTCAGGCGCACCACCACGGTTTTTCGTAGCCAAGTCATCAGTACTAAGGCCAGCAATAGTGTGATCCCACAACCGACATAGACGATGTTCGATTGCTGGTGCAAAAAGGTAATAAGCGCGCCGGCAGAGTCTTTCGCGTTATCTTGACGCTCGGTCAGCTTTTCGTTGATGGCCGCTAACATGGGGTCAACGGCAGGGTAGAGGTCAAAGTCCACGAGACGCCCAGCATCGTAAAAGCTTTTACTGTCGACCGTTTTAGCAAGCTTGGTGAGGTATTGGTCGAACTGCTTTTTACCTTCTAGCTGTTCGGCACGCCAGTCCGACAAAGACGGATACTGTGACAACGCTTGCCAGCTCTGTTGATAGCGTTGTTGAAGCTTTTCAAACTCAGGGGTGATCTCGTTCCAGAATAAGACTTGTGCTTTGATTTTTTGCGACAGATTGACGAGGTCGCGGTGATCACGCTCAAGAGCTAAAAGCGCCCATACTTCGGGAAGTTGATGATTTACATATTCGGCTGAGGCATCCGCGGAGCGAGCCGATATCCAAAGTGCGAGACTACCGAGTCCGATGGTCGAGGCGATAAAGAGGGTGAAGGCGATCAATAACCGCTGTCTTACGCTCATGGTACTTCCTGTCAACTGTCTAATCTATATACGCGCCGCAGCTTAAGGAGCCACTGTTTCAGTAGAATGACAGGTGTCTCAGTAATGTGATTTGCGAGTGAAATCACTGTTCATTTTTATGAACATGACGCGGATAGCGTCAGTGACGAGGCTGAAAAATGGTGCAGAAAAGCGCGACAACAAAAAAGCGCCCCGCCTGAGCGGGACGCGTTCACAGTCAGCGAGAGTGCGTTATTGGCTAACTGGCTTTTTTCGTTGAGTCTTTGTCGTCAGGTGCGGCTGCGTGTTTGTGGCCACTTTCACTGAGAATACTGGCCACTGTTTGCCGTGAGAGGTGCCCAATTAGCTCGCCTTGATTATCAAAGACGGGTAGTGGCCATTTTGACTCCAACGTATCTGGGATGACGGTTTCCAATAACGAGTCTTGCTCAATGGCAGGCACGTCTTCGAGAAGACTTGCCTCGATATCACCGCTTGGATCTTTGTCACTGAGGTTTTTTTGACTCAGGGTGCCTTGATAGCCTTCTTCTGTGATGTAATAGCCATAGTTGGCCTTTTGCTGACGCATCTGCTGAATTGCATCGCCAATCGTGTTGGCACTGATACGACAGATTTGTGGCTGCATCACGGTTTCGACCGTTAATGCGCGAGCACGGTTGACGTCTTTCACGAAAGCCTCGACATAGTCATCGGCCGGTTGGAGCAATATATCGACAGGCTCTCCGACTTGTACGAGCTTACCATCACGTAAAATGGCAATACGGTCACCAAGCCTCAATGCCTCGTCCAGATCGTGAGTGATAAAAATGATGGTTTTATGTAATTTTTCCTGTAATTCAATCAGTTGGTCTTGCATCTCACTGCGAATGAGGGGGTCAAGGGCAGAAAATGCTTCGTCCATCAGCAAAATTTCTGCATCCGTGCAGAGGGCGCGCGCGAGACCGACACGTTGTTGTTGCCCGCCAGATAATTGTGCCGGATATTGATCGGCGTAGCCGTCAAGACCCACAGTCGACAACCATTGTTCCGCTTTTTGATCGCGTTGCGCTTTTCCCTCTCCTTGGATTCGTAAACCAAACCCAACATTTTCTCTCACTGTACGGTGCGGGAGTAGACCAAAACGTTGAAACACCATGGACATCTTATGGCGTCGAAACGCCTGCAACTCTTTTTGCGAGTGCTTCATGATATCGGTGCCTTCGACGCGGATTTCACCCTCGGTGGGATCAATCAAGCGATTGAAATGACGAATTAAGGTCGATTTTCCAGAGCCCGACAGGCCCATGATCACAAAGACCTCACCGCGACGAATGGATAGATTAATATCACTGAGTCCAATGGTATGCCCTGTTTCTTGTAATAAGGCATCTTTACTTTTTCCTGCTTTGACCGCAGGCATTACCTTTTGCGGGTGGTCGCCAAACACTTTATATAGGCCTTGGATCTCAATTAAGGTGTCCTGGACTGGCTTAGTCATGATCGCCTCCTTTGAGATGCTGCTGGGAACGTTTGGCGTAGCTTTGAGACACACGATCGAAAATAATCGCAATCACCACAATGGCGAGACCATTGAGAAGGCCCAAGGTAAAGTATTGGTTAGTAATCGATTTAAGTACAGGCTGTCCAAGGCCCGAAACACCAATCATCGAGGCAATGACCACCATCGCCAGTGCCATCATAATGGTTTGGTTAATGCCTGCCATAATGGTTGGCATTGCTAGGGGGAGCTGGATCTGGAATAAACGCTGAAAACCATTGGCGCCGTAGGCTGTGGCTGCCTCTAACACATCTTTGTCAACTAACCGGATCCCCAGGTTTGTCAAACGAATCACCGGAGGAATCGCATAGATAACCACCGCGATCACCCCGGGGATCTTGCCAATACCCAGCAACATCACCACTGGGATGAGATACACGAAGGCGGGCATGGTTTGCATAATATCCAGTAACGGTGTGACCACGGCTTGGGTACGATTGGACTTGGACATGGCAATGCCTATCGGCACACCCACGCCAATAGCGACCAGTGTACACACCAAAATGATACTCATGGTGCTCATGGTATCTTCCCACATGCCCAAATAGGCAATCAGGGTGAAAGAAACAACCACAGCCGTGGGGAGCTTCCAAGAGCGACTGGCGAGGTATGCAATACCGGCAAGTACGGCAATCACCAGCCACCAAGGTGTGGCGAGGAGTAAGTCTTCGAACCAAACGAGAAAGTGGAGGAGGGGGTCAAAGAAGGCTTCAATACCTTCACCATATTCGCGGGAGAAGTCGCGATACGCGCCGTCGAGTGTTTGTCGAATAGCGAGCAGATCACGCCTGCTCATTTCTGGCACTTCCGTTAGCCATGAATCAGCCATTGTTATTGTTCCTATACTGCTTAAGGAGAGCCAGCGCAGCGGCAGCTCTGCGCTGGCTGTTTCAACGTTACAGGGCGTCTTTTACTTTTTCAGCGACGTCACTGGGTACCCACTGGGTCCAAATGTCTTCATGATTGATGAGGAAATTGGTCATCGCGTATTCCCCATCGGCCTGGTTTTCTTCCATCCAGGCAAGTAAGCCATTCATTTGATCGTTGGTGAAGCCACGCTCTTTCAAGTAAGTCAGCGCTTCGGGGGCGCGAGTGGCAAAGCGTTCTGTTACCACGGTATCAACGTCAGCCGCCGGATACATGGTTGCTTGCGGGTTCATACAATCGTTTGAGGTAATACAGTCTTTGTAGTGCTGTACGTCTGTTCCTGTCTCAAAGTCCACTTTTACCATGTCATATTTGCCCAACACAGCAGTGGGTGCCCAATAATAGCCAAACCACGCTTCTTCTCGTTCGTAGGCTTTGGCGATTGAACCTGCAAGGCCTGCACCAGAGCCCGGATCGACAATTTCGAAGCCGCTGTCAGCCAACTCTAAAGCTTCAAACTGGTTTTCTGAGGTAATTTGGCAGTTCCAGCCCGCGGGGCAGCCATAAAAAGCGGATTTGGAGGCATCTTCTGGATGAGGAAATAAATCAGCATTCGCTTTGATCCCTGAAATGGTCTTCAACTCAGGATGTTTTTCGACCATATAGCGTGGAACCCAAAACCCTTCTTCGCCGCCTTCAACAAATGCACTACCGGCGTAGCGAACTCGGCCCTCGTCGATACCGCGCTGCAGGCCTTCACGCATCGAGTTACTCCAAAACTCGGGGGCAATGTCGGGTTCACCTTTTTCAATCATCGAGGTGCCCGTTGGCATGGTATCACCAGGGACAAGCTCGGCATCGCAGCCGTAGCCATGCTCTAAAATAAACTGATCGATGTTGGCAATCAGGCTAGCAGAATTCCAATTCATATCGGCGATAGTGACTTTGCCACAGTGGTGGTCATCTGCGCTGGCCGGTAACGCCGATAGCGAGAGAATAGCGGCTGAGAGTAGTCGTTTGTACATATGCTTCCTTTCCTTTTCAAACATGCGTCCTAAATAATATTAGACCACTAATTAAATTGTTAGGAGGCAAAATGAGGCATACGTCTCACTTTGCCGTTTGCAAATCCGAAATTTGCGCATTATGACCACCACTACGTGATATCAATCATTAGAGATCTACTGAGTGCTTACTTGATGAGTGACAAAAACGCTTTAAAGTCCGACCCTCCTGCATGTTGTTGCCACTCAAACAACAAGGCTTCGACCACGGTGATCCAAGCACCATGCTGCTGCATCATAGCGATGCCACTTTGATGGTGTACAGGGTGACAGGATGACATCCCGTCCGTGACAAGATGCACATGGTAGTGATGGCGAAGCAGATCACAGGCGGTTTGATACACACAAATATGTGTTTCAATGCCGCAAAGAATCACCTGTTTACGGTTCAGTGAACGCAATGTCTGCGCTACACGAGGCTCGGCAAAGGCACTAAAGGTGTGTTTGGCAATGGGCGTGTTGTTTGGCATGAGGTCGGCGAGCGCCGACGTTGTTGCACCAAGCTTTTCAGGCAGTTGTTCTACCCAAACGACAGGCACATCGAAGTGTTTGCAACCGCGCACTAATTGGGCCACTTTTTGGTGTAATTCCTCGCTACCCACCACTTTTTGCGCCAGCTTACCTTGTATATCAATCAACAAAACGACGGCATTTTCGGTATTAATCATTCTAGTATCCCCCTGTTTTACCAATAAATAAGCATAGCAGCTCCACTTCATTGCGCTGGCGAAGTTCGCCCTCAACTATTTATCTTTCAATAAAGATACTTGATGTTGATCAATGTGTTGGCTAATCTATCTTCACATAAAGATAAATGGAGACAGGTTATGCATTATTTCATCGCGATTCTCGCCCCCATTTTTTGGGGAAGTACTTATTCGGCGGTTGCATTGTACTTGGGGGATCTTTCCCCTTACTGGATGGCGGTCTGGCGGGCGCTGCCTGCAGGGATCTTAATGCTGTTGATCAGTCGCCGTGGTTTACCCTTGAGTTTGCCGAGAATGCTCGCAGTGAGCTTTTTCAATATTGCTGCTTTCTTTTTACTGCTATTTATCGCGGCATATCGACTACCGGGCGCGGTGGCGGGGACGTTAGGAGCCACCTTACCGCTCGTTCTGATGCTGTTGCAGTGGTTAACCGAAGGAAAACGGCCAGAGCCTAAGCTGCTTAGCTTGGCACTACTCGGGCTATTGGGAGTGGGATTGTTGCTGAATCCATCCACAGACATCGATTGGGTGGGAGCGGGCGCCATGCTATTAGCAACCTTCTTTGTCGCGCAGTCAACATTGTGGATGAAGCGATGGGAAGCGAAAGATATTTTTGGTCTGACCGCATGGCAGTTGGTTCTTGGTGGTGTGATGCTCGTGCCGTTTGCATGGGGCTTGGCTGGGCCGCCGCAAGCGCCAACACTTGACGCTTTACCAGGTCTAGCGTGGATAATCGTACTGAATACCGCCGTTGGCTATTGGGCTTACATTCGCTCAATTACCGTGCTGGGGCCCAATCGTCAGTCGATCATCATGTTCTTCAATCCGCTTACGGCCGTGACCCTGGGGGTACTTTGGATTGATGAGACGCTACAACCGCTGCAATGGTTGGGTATTGCGATGATTCTCGCGTCTTTGTTGTGGATGAAATTCTCCGATAAATTGGCGCTACCGCGCAGTGCGAAAACGGCGGCGGCTCCCTCAAGATAATGGAAAAGGGAATGACACTATCGCTAATAGCGATAGTGCACGGTCCAAGACACGTAACTGTAGGTGTTATCGATCGCTTGTTCATAATCTTTGGTATGCAGTACGACACTGATATCCGTGCCCCAGCGAGGTTGATAAAACGCTACCCCAGCTGCGGCACTGGCTTGCCAATGCGTCATATCGATGTCTGCATTTTCTGGCGGCTTATCGCCATTGATGGTGATGTCATTGGCACGGTAGCGACCTTGGATAGCCGTATACAAGAAGGCACCTTGTTCACTGGCCTCAAATAAGCGGCTATCGAGGTGCCGGCCGGGCTCATAACTGATTCCTCCATACGTGTTGGCGAGATCCAGCCCCACTCGGTAGCTAAGGCCTGCTGACAGCTCACTACGGAAGTTGCCAATATCCGCACGTCCAGTCACTCCCCATTCTTGATGCTCGCTACGGTGTAAAAGCTGGTGCCGCTCATAGGCAAGCTGTGCCACTGGGGTATTTTCCACTTGATAGTCCCAGCCTTTAGGATCGGGAGAGTCAATGACATCATGCACATAAGACTGCCCTTCTTCCGTTTGTGACGCGGGACCAACCATACCAAGCATCAGTGACCACTTATCGACCCGTTCTGGCGTCTGCTGGTAGATACCGGGCTCGATAAATATCAACCCTGCATAAGGGCGTTCCTCGGGTTGAGGTGTGGTATAGGTAATATCATTGGGCGTCCACATCATTTGCCCAATATCCACACTCCAGCCTTGCCTTGCCGACTCGTTGAGCGGAAGTTGCTCGGCAAACCAACGAATAGGCGTGACAGACGCACGAGTGAGATCATCTGACCAATCCGCATGCCAATGCGCATAAACACCACTGGTGTATTGGTTGTCGACCCCTAATGGGCTGTCGTTTTCAATCGTTAACCCAAAGCCAGCCGCCAAGGCCGTGCTAGGCGCGAGTAGCAAAGTGGGAAACAGTAAAATAGTGCCACTGATCACGCGAGACGGTGTCATTCACATCCTCATTTAGTTGCATCTTCAATGCGAGGCTCTCAGTATGAGTAAAAACGCAGGCTGACACCAGATGAGAAAGGTCAATATCTTGTGAAAGAGTGGTAAGCCGTCAATCAACGATGAAAAGGAACCGTCAAAATGTCAGTGTTTGTAACCGCCGAATGGCTGGCTCAGCGCCTCGATACCGTGATCCCTGTCGACGCCAGTTGGTTTATGCCTGATGTGTCGAGGGATAGCGTTCAAGAGTGGCAACAACGTCGGATTCCGGGGGCCGTTTTTTTTGACTTCGACAGTCGTATCAAAGACCCCACGTCTAGCTTGCCCCATATGTTGCCTGATGAAGAGCGCTTCGCCCAGCATATGGGCGCATTAGGCATTGCGTCGCAAGATACCCTGGTGGTGTATGACACCCAAGGATTGTTTTCAGCGGCGCGTGCTTGGTGGATGTGTAAAGTGATGGGTCATCAAAATGTGTTTATCCTGGATGGTGGGTTACCTGCATGGATGGCTTCAGAAGAGCTGATTGATAATACCCCGCCGCAGCCACGTGTCGAAGCGACCTATCAGACGCAGTTTAAACCGTACCGCTATATGGATGGTGCCACCTTGGCAGACAAACTCGCCGTGATGAATGTGATTGATGTTCGTCCTGAAA
This sequence comes from Salinivibrio sp. VYel1, assembly GCF_009377945.1. Taxonomy (NCBI): domain Bacteria; kingdom Pseudomonadati; phylum Pseudomonadota; class Gammaproteobacteria; order Vibrionales; family Vibrionaceae; genus Salinivibrio; species Salinivibrio sp. VYel1. Next base: position 35,803 of record NZ_RSAM01000001.1, read on the forward strand.
CACGCTTTTATGGCGACGCCCCTGAACCGAGAGAGGGGATTCGTAGTGGCCATATGCCTGGCGCCACGAATCTTCCCTTTGCCACGTTGACTGACCCACGAGGCTTTGTGATCAGTGAGCGTGAAGCGCGATCGACCGTATTACCTCACTTAAGTGATACGCGGGTTAACGTAGTAAGTTGTGGCTCGGGGGTTACCGCGTGCATTTTGGCTGCTGTGGCTGAGCACTACTTCGCCTACCCTGTGGCGGTTTACGATGGGTCATGGACTGAGTGGGGTGGCCACTCACACTGGCCCGTAGTGAAAGCAGGTTAATTATCAAGCAATGACAAGAGGGGGTGTCGCAAGATTGACTTGAGAGTGATCTATGTCACTATCTGACAAGTGCGCTAATGATATATCGACATATTAATTAATATTAGTTTACATAATAGTGTGTTTTTTGTGCAGTTGGTCAGCTGGTTAATGGCAAATAGCGCTTGGCTTGCCATGATTAAATCAACAAGCGCTTCGTGGTTATCAAGCACAAAAATACCCTGTATAGCGATGAAAATCGGAGTATCACTTGTCTCAAAATCTTGCCACCGTCAGTCAACGTGCTTTGCTACCTGAGCGTATAGCCAGCCTCATCAATGCGCTTTCCAGTGGGGTGTACGAGCGCGAACATACCATCAAGATGTGTCTACTGGCCGCGCTTGCCGGTGAAAGTATCTTCTTACTTGGCCCGCCCGGGATTGCGAAAAGTTATATCGCTAAACGATTGATCGAGGCGTTTGATAACAGCCAGTTTTTTGAGTATTTGATGACCCGGTTTTCTACGCCGGAAGAAGTATTTGGCCCGCTCTCGATTCAGGCGCTGAAAGATGAGGGCAAATATGTACGCTTGACCGATGGCTATTTGCCTAACGCCGACGTTGTCTTCTTGGACGAAATATGGAAAGCAGGGCCGGCTATCCTCAATACCTTGCTGACCGTGGTCAATGAGCGCACCTTTAAAAATGGCGAGCATGTTTATCCTGTTCCTATGCGTTTATTGGTGACAGCGTCCAACGAATTACCCGAGCCGGACAGTGGGCTCGATGCCTTGTACGATCGCATGTTGCTACGAGTGTTCGTCAATCGGATCCAAGAGAAGAAAAACTTCAAACTGATGCTTACCGAGCCCAGCCAATATGAGGCAACGGTGGCCGATAAGTTGAAAATTAGCCATCAAGAATATCAGCATTGGCAGACCATTATTCCCACACTGGATCTGCCCGATGCGATATTCGAAAAACTCTACACCCTAAAACAACGGGTAGAAAATGCCGGCAGTGAGCAATCACAGTTCGATCCAAGTGAGCTTTATGTTTCGGATCGCCGGTGGAAAAAAGCAGTGCGTTTGCTAAAAGCGGCCGCTTTTTTCAATGGTCGTGACGAAGTTGCTCCACTGGACTTATTGTTACTGGAAGACTGTCTATGGCATAGCCCAGAATCGCGCGATGTAGTGCAAACCGTAATGCAGGCATTTGCCAAAGAGGTGCTGTTCGATCAACAAGAAGTACTCGCTTTGATCGATGACGTCAAAGTGGCGTTAGAAGAGATTGAGCAAGATACGGCTGAGGCGCTGACCTATAGACAAGAGACGGCCACCGCTGGACTCACGCGCAAAGCAATGATTGACGTGAGTCAGTCGCCTCGCTTCACGGTCAACCAAAGTCGAGACTTGGTGCGTTTTGTCCTACTTAGGGCCAACCCATCGGTGTCAGAGCAAGAAAAAGGTGACAGTCGCTGGGTGTATCTCGATGCGGCCGACATTGAGAAAAAGTTGAAAACAGGCAGCACAGACTTGTATGGCTATGTGAATAAAAACAATCATCTGTGCCGGCTCACGTTAGAGTGGGATGCGCAGCACGCCTTGGTCATTAAAGATATCGCTAATCGACCTGTACCTATGGCTTTGGTGGGGGTTAACGATCCGAGCGAATCGCAGCTAGCAGATTGGAAGCAACAAACCGATCATGCGCTTGAACAATTGCAGCATGCGCAGTTTTTAATTCGTCGCGCGCGCAGTCAACTCAATGCCGGATTACCGCATTTATTTGCGCAACCGGATCTGCTGGAAATCGCATCAGCGAGTTTGGTGGATGTGGAACATGAGGTAAAAACGCAGATTGATAACCTAGAGCGTCAAGTTAATCGTTTAGCGCGCTTAGGTGAGTTCTTCTCAGGAGCGAGCCATGCTGAGTGCTGAGAGCTTGAACATGGGGTTGATGCTCGCGGAGTCTGGGTTACTGGATGCGGCGATGACAGAGTTGATGTCTCACCCCCAGTTACTCGTGTTGACGGAACGAAGCCCAGCGATTAAGCGAGCCGTAAAAAAACAGCTTCAGCGCTGGCGAGGGCAAACGAAACGCAAGCTGGTGCAGCAAGGGCTGTCAGCTTCCTTGAAGCAAGAAATTCAATACTACGAGCAGGCCACCGAAAAAACCGCGCGCGCGTTTGAAAAAGAGATTGATACTTTACTGAGCCAATTAAAATCGGTTTCTTCGTTCTATCCGCAGGCGGAAAAGCTCGCCGCCCATCAAGCTCAGCACGCCGATCCCATGTTTCAGTCGTACTTTTGCAATAAATGGCACGCGCATTTAAAAGCCGAAATACAAAAAAATCAGTCCGACAGTGTTGAGGCGCAAAAACAAAAGCTCTTGGAAGATTTGTACCGCCGGATTGCAACCTATCAGCAAATGGATGGCGTTGACCAGTCGGGCGATATCAGCAAAGTGGGGCGGCTGTGGGATATGGCGGCAAGCTCTCTTTCTCAGCAAGACGTCACCTTGCTTAAACGGTTTATTGCGTTTCTAGAGAAAAACCCGGAGCTTCAAGCTATTGCGGAACAACTTGGGCGCATGGCCAATCAGGTGAATCTTTCTGGGCCCAGCCAACAGCCCAATGAAACCCTGAAAACCAAACCAGAGCGCCAGGTGGATGTGCCGGACGATATCACGGGGATTTGTCAAAGTGATCGGGTTGATCGCTTGTTGCCCAATGAAGCAGTGTTGCTCGCGGATCCGGCGCTTGAAGTGGTGTTTTACAAGCAACTGGTCGACAAACAGCTCCTTAATTATCAGTTTTCCGGTAAGGCCTATCGTCGTAAAAAAGTCGAGACACAGGCGCCGAGTCAATCTAAGCCGGAACAAAAGAAAGGGCCGTTTATCATTGCCGTGGATGCCTCAGGCTCCATGAGCGGTTTTCCAGAGCAGTGTGCTAAAGCCCTCGCGTACGTGCTGATGCGAATTGCCGCCACCGAGCACCGAGACTGCTACGTGATGCTGTTTTCCACTGACCATATTAGCTACGAGTTAACCGGTGAGCGCGGTTTGCAAGAGGCGATGAGCTTTCTCTCCTACCGTTTTCATGGCGGCACAGATATGACGCCAGTCATTGATAAAGCGCTCAATCTGATGGAAAGCGATCGCTATCAAAACGCCGATCTAGTGGTGGTGTCAGATTTTATCGCGCCTAAGCAATCGGATGCGATGATCAACAAGGTTGAGACTCTGAAAGCCAACCACAATCGCTTTCATGCCGTCAGCCTGTCCAAATATGGCAATCCCAGCCTAATGGCTATGTTTGATTATTGCTGGCGGTATCAGCCGTCGTTGGGTGGCAGGTTGCTTAATCAGTGGTGGCCGAGTAAATCACTTACAGCGCAGAAGTAGGTCTGGCACGGGTTTTTAGTCCCAACCAGCGGCCAATGCGCCGACCTAATACTGACAGGCTCAAGCCAGTAACAATCAAGGCCGCCCCAATCCACTCAATCAGCGATAAGGATTCTCCCAACCCGATCGATGCGGCCGCCATACCGACAATCGGGATTAATAGCGCAAACGGGGTGACCGAGGCCGAGGTGTGCTGGTTGAGCAACCACCCCCAGATAGCGAATGCAACTAACGTCGACAAGTAACCCACGTAGGCAACAGAGACCCAACCTGATAACGGTGTGGCTTGCAACAAGGCAATAGGCTGGTGGGTCTCAAACCAATACGAGAGGGCAAACAGTGGTAGCGGTGGGATTAAGCTCACCCAAACCATAAAATGCATCAGGTTAACGCCTGGCATTTGTTTCATCACCATGTTGGCGACTGCCCAGAAAAAGCCAGCGGCAACAATCATCGCCACGCCCGTGAGTGTCGCGCTTCCCGTAGAGGCAACAAAAAATAGCCCAAACCCGGAAAAAGCCACGATAAGTCCGATGCGTTGCGGCAAGGTAATATGTTCTTTAAGGAACAGGGCGCTTAACGCAATGGTAAAAATCACTTGTGATTGTAATAGCAACGAGGCGATACCCGCTGAGGCATCGTCCTGCATGGCAATAAACAACAAACTAAATTTAATGACGCCTAGGCTCAGTCCCACGGCGAATAGTTGCCACAGTTTTACCTTAGGACGCGGAATAAAAAATACCGCCGGCAAGGCGACGATAAAAAATCGTAACCCTGAAAACAAAATGGGTGGCAAGGTTTCCAGCCCAACTTTAATGACGGAAAAGTTGACGCCCCAGATCAGTACGACCAATAAAGCGAGCAGAACGCTTTGGATGTTCATAGTCAGTCCCTTACTAAGATACCGCTACCCTAGCATGGAAGACTGGCTATCACGAAAAATCTGGCAACAAGAATAGAAAATTGGGCGCTTATTCGAAAATAAGCGCCGTCTGTTTTCCTTGATGTGAAAGGCTGAGTTAGCCGAGCAGCAAACTGTCGTCGGCAAGGGTTTCGCCACGGACTTTATTGAACATTTCCAGCAGATGCGGGACATCCATATTCTTGCGTTCATCACCGTGCACATCGAGAACAATATTGCCTTGGTGTAACATCACGGTGCGATCGCCACAGGCCAAGGCATCTTTCATTGAGTGAGTGACCATCATCGCCGTGAGGTTAAACTCATTGACGATGGTTTTGGTCAAATCAATCACGAATGCGGCCATACGTGGATCCAGCGCTGCGGTGTGTTCATCAAGCAGTAAGAGCTTACTGTCTGACAGTGTTGCCATGACCAAACTTACCGCCTGGCGTTGGCCCCCTGAAAGCAGGCCGATGCTGTCACCGAGCCTATCTTCTAACCCTAACCCCAAAATCGCAATGCGCTCTTGGAATAATTGACGCCGTTTACTGCCAAGCGCACGTGTCCAGCCCCGGCCTTTTCCACGCCGATAGGCTAGGGCTAAGTTTTCCTCAATGGTTAACGAGGCACACGTACCCGCAAGTGGATCTTGAAACACACGAGCGGCGAGGGTGGCTCGTTGGTGAACGGCTTTTTTCGTCACATCGATGTCGTCAATCATGACCTGACCACCAATCATCGGGGTTTCACCTGTCACTGCACCCAACAAGGTCGACTTCCCCGCGCCATTGGAGCCAATGATGGTGACGAACTCTTTTTCAGGAATCGTGAGATTAACGCCTCGTAACGCGCGGTTCTCCAGCACGGTCCCAGGATTAAAGGTGACTTGAATGTTGTTAAGCGAGATCATCCTGACACCTCCGCCTGTTTCGCACGTTTTGACTTTTGATATTGCTGGCGCATTTTAGGCGCAATGAGCGCAACGGCAACCAGTACCGCGGTCACCAAGTTGAGATCAGAGGCTTGCAAGCCAAACATACCACTCGACAGCGCGAATGCGACGGCGAGACGATAGAGGATAGAGCCTAAAATAACCGCGACAACGGCTACCCAGACTTTACGCCCAGGGATGAGCGTTTGCCCCAATATCACCGCGGCGAGCCCCACCACAATGGTGCCGACGCCAGAGGTTACATCCGCAAAGCTATTGGTTTGCGCAAATAATGCCCCCGCAAAGCCGACAAAGGCGTTGGATAGCGCAAGACCAAAGTAGGTATACATCGCGGTACTCCCACCTTGGGCTTTCACCATCCGTGCGTTGACCCCGGTGGCACGTAGCCCAAGACCGAAGTCACTGGCCAATAAGCGGATGACGAGGAGGCCACTAATAATCACTAATACGCCCACCACTAAGGGGCGAAGATAGGCTGGGGCAATCCCGAGTGATTCGAACGGGGTGAGAATGGTTTCTTCCCCGAGCAAAGCGATATTGGGGCGCCCCATGATACGGATGTTGATAGAGAAAGCGGCAATCATGGTCAAAATACTCGAGAGTAAATTGAGGATGCCGCATTTTACGGTCAAAAAGGCGGTGACGAGCCCGGTGATCCCCCCGGCCAAAATAGCCACTGCCGTCGCTAGCCATGGGTTATAGCCAGCGACGATCATGGTTGCTGCGACGGCAGCACCCATTGGGAAGCTGCCGTCAACGGTCAGATCAGGAAAATCCAAAACACGGAATGTTAGATAGACCCCGAGAGCGACCAAGCCATAGATCAGCCCAACCTCTAAGGTGCCGAAGAACGCAATTGCAGTCATTTACTACTCCAAGACTGATACAAACTAGTCTACGATGCGTGAGGCGCGATCTAAGATAGACGCAGGCACCTCGAGGCCGAGTTTCTTAGCCGCTGCGCGATTGACAGCAAGGTCTGACCCTTCCGCCACTTTAGCTGGCAATGATGAAATCGGTTTGCCTTCCAGCACTGCGGCAACATAATCTGCGGTTTGTACGCCAACCGAGTAGTAATCAAAGCCTAATGCCACCACGGCACCATTAGGGGTATAAGAGGTGGAGCCGCCGATGACGGGTTTGCCAGCTGAATTGGCCGCTGCCACTAAGCCGTCAATGGCACTGGCGACTGTATTGTCTGTTGGGGCATAAATCACATCAGACTGTGTCGCAACGACTTGTGCGGCAGACTGGACGTCGGCACTTTTTAGTGCTGTCCCTTCGACCACTTTAATCCCATGCTGCTGCGCCGCTTCTTTGAGAAGTTCGACTAAGGTCACTGCGTTTGCTTCGCCCGGGTTGTACACCACGCCAATAGAGGAAAGATTGGGTAAAAGTTCTTTGGCCAGTGCGACGTGTTGGGCCACAGGGGAAAGATCAGACAGGCCTGTGACATTGCCGCTCGGGGCATCCATGTTTTTGACCAGCTTAGCGCCGACAGGGTCGGTTACGGCGGTGAAAATCACTGGCACATCACGGGTAGCGGCCGCGAGTGCTTGTGCAGAGGGCGTCGCAATCCCGACAAGTACATCCGGTTGTTCGCCGACATACTGGCGAGCGATTTGTACCGCGATAGCGGGGTTACCTTGTGCAGTTTGATATTTAAAATCGAGATTCTCGCCCTGGGTATAACCCTTGGCAATTAGCCCATCCAATAGACCATTGCGGGCGGCGTCAAGTGCCGGGTGCTCCACAATCTGAGAGACGGCGACACGCGCCGTTTCAGCCAGGGCGGAGGTGGTCGTTCCCACTGACAGCGCAGCCGCGCAGACGATGGCCGCGAGTTTAGGTGCTTTCATAGTGACTCCCTTCTTCGAACTATGCATCCCAGCAAGATAGCAATGATGCGTTTGCGATGTTGTGTAAGTGTTATTTTTTGGTTTTTTCAATGAGGATGACTAAAATCATTCACTTTTTATTTAAATCTAGTCGATTTTTGCTGACTATGACAGCGATTATCAACTAGTAAGTTGATATTATTAATCTTGACAGTAACCCATGTCACCTCTTTTTTGCGGTTGAAACGTGCTTAGTAATAGACGTTAACGCCATATTTGTTAATATTATGTTCGCTTTTGTTCTGCGGTGACCTATCCGTGCAAAATAAACAATTGATACATTGCACGATTGCCACAGAGCACGCTTTTTAAACTGTCTTTTAATGGTGAGAAATGTGTCACCACGCCGAGGCGACGCGATTTGTCTCTATGGCGGGTGGTCGGTCAATAAACAGTCGGAAACAGGCTGATTAACACGACGTAATTGTCATATCAGAAGTAAGGAAACAAAATTTGGAGGCTCAAGGATGAAGCGTTTGGTTGCGGCGTTGGCAATGGTATCGCCAACGGCTTTTGCCGCTACGACAGGAGAAGGACTGGATTTAACTCAGTCTTGGGTGGGCTATGCGTCTTTGGCAATCTTTGCGGTTGCTTACAGCTTAGTGATGCTAGAAGAAAAGCTTCACTTGCGAAAATCGAAGCCTGTTTTGCTGGCGGCTGGCTTGATTTGGCTACTCATTGGTTTTGCTTACTCTCAATGGGGCAATATGGCACCGGCGCATGCCGCGCTGGAGCACAATCTATTGGAGTACGCCGAGCTATTGCTGTTCTTGTTGGTGGCCATGACCTATATCTCGGCGATGGAAGAACGGCGTTTATTCGATGGCTTGAAAGCGTGGATTTTGAGTAAAGGCTACGATTTGAGAAGCCTGTTTTGGATTACTGGGATCCTATCTTTCTTTATCTCGCCAGTGGCGGATAACCTTACCACTGCACTGTTAATGTGTACCATTGTGCTAAAAATTGGCGGTGATAACCCTCGGTTTATTAATCTGGCTTGTATCAACATTGTTGTGGCGGCAAACGCCGGCGGTGCATTTAGTCCCTTTGGCGACATCACCACCTTGATGGTGTGGCAGGCGGGTAAAGTGACCTTTGCCGAATTTGGGGCCTTGTTTATTCCGTCTGTGGTCAATTACGTGATCCCCGCCTTTATCATGTCGCTATTTATCCCACGTACACAACCGGATGTGATGCAAGAGCATGTCGAGCTTAAACGTGGCGCGCGTCGTATTATGGTGTTGTTTTTACTCACCATTGCCACTGCGGTTGCGTTCCATGGCTTTATTCACTTCCCACCGGTGATGGGTATGATGATGGGCCTCGCGTACTTGCAGTTCTTCGGCTTTTACTTGCGTCGTACCCTGCCGCGCTCATTGGCACGTAAGCGTGCGATTGCGGAGGCGAAGAATGACGAAGCGGCATTACGTCGCCTAGGCTCAGTGGTGCCTTTTGATGTGTTTCGTCGCATCTCGCACGCGGAGTGGGATACCTTGCTTTTCTTCTATGGGGTCGTGATGTGTGTTGGCGGCCTTAGCTTGATTGGTTACTTATCGCTCGTCTCGAATGTGATGTATCTCGAGTGGAATCCTATTTGGGCGAATACACTGGTTGGGATTTTATCTGCGGTGGTGGATAACATTCCGGTCATGTTTGCGGTATTAACCATGAGCCCTGAGATGTCGCACGGTAACTGGCTATTGGTGACGTTAACGGCGGGTGTTGGTGGTAGCTTGTTGTCGTTAGGCTCAGCGGCCGGGGTGGCCTTGATGGGACAAGCCCACGGCAAATACACCTTTTTTGGCCACCTAAAATGGGCACCGGTGATCATGCTCGGTTACCTTGCCTCTATCGGTGTTCATCTGGTACTAAATAGTCATTATTTCCACCTACAATAAAAGCGCTGCAAACAGTGATAAAAAAGGCCAGCATCTTTCGATACTGGCCTTTTTCTTGTTGTGATGAGAGTGCGTTACAACGCGGAAAACGCCATCACGGGTGATTAAACCACCATAGTGGGACAATGTGCCCGCCCTGCCACACGATGGGAGACACTGCCGAGAAACATACCGTCTTTGTCTGAGTGGGTGCCATGCGCGCCCATCACAATCAAATCCACCTCTTTGCTTTTCGCAAACTTGATGATGGTTTTGGAAGGGCGCCCGCCTTTGACAAATCCGCGCACACTCTCGCCACCGTTTTCGACTGCATGTTGTTTGGCTTGCTCAACAATATTGCGGGCGTATTCGCTCAGGGTCTGGTCTGGGATCTGCAACCGATCGGGGCGAACCATCGATAGTGATGCCTCAAACAAACTGTGATGTTTAAACACACACAATAAGTAGAGCTCAGCATGGGTGAGTTGTTGCAACTCAATCGCTTTATCTAACGCATTTAACGCAGAATATGAGCCATCGACGGCAACTAGTATTCGTTTAAACATCCAATCACTCCTGTTGTTTAGTTACCCAAACGCAATATCACGCAGGAATAACGCAATCTGAGGGAACATCACCAGTAATGCCGCTGACAGAAGCAGCATTGCAATAAATGGCCCCGTTCCACGGATAACTTCCCAATAGGGTTTTTTGAAAATCGCAATAGCGGTGAAAATATCACAGCCAAACGGAGGCGTTGCTGAGCCGATCGCCACTTGCAAGGTGATCACAATCCCGACGTGTACAGGATCAAGACTAGTGGCTTCTATCGCAGGTGCAAATATAGGCGTGAGCACCAAGATAACCACAATCGGGTCAACGAACATACAGGCGACAAAAAAGGCAATTGAAATGGAGGCCAATACGCCCATCGGGCCCATTTCACTTATCCCCACTGCCTCGAGAATGGTTTGCGGAATTTGCGCGAAAGAAATGATCCAAGAGAAGCCATTCCCGACACCGACCAGAATGAAGACCACAGCGGTAATTAAGCCAGTTGAACGCGCGATCGTGAACACATCTTTGCTGTTTAGTGAACGAAAGACACCAAATTCCAAGATCATCGCATAAAGCACACACACCGCGGCCGCTTCTGTGGGACTAAAGACACCGCCATAAATCCCACCCACGATAATCAGTGGGAACATCAGTGGCCATAACGCTTTTCGTGTAGCGGTAATCCGTTCACTCCAGCTCGCTTTAGGCTCTGTCGGCACTTTGTGGACAGTGGCGTAATACAAGCAGTAGAGCGAGAAAAAGGTCAGAATCATTAACCCAGGACCAATCCCGGCAATAAATAGCTCGGCAATGGAGGTTTCTGAGATCACCCCGTAAATGATCATCCCGATGCTGGGTGGGATCAAAAAGGCGATATCACTGGAGTTGATGATCAACGCGAGCGAAAAAGAGTCGCTGTAGCCTGCGCGAAGCAGCTTTGGACGCAATGCCGAGCCAACCGCTACCACGGTTGCCTGCGTTGAACCAGACACGGCACCAAACAGAGTACAAGAGGTGGCGGTACTGATCGCCAACCCGCCGCGGATATGACCAATAAAGGTCATGACCATATCAATCAAGCGGTTAGCAGATTGCCCCCGCGTCATAATATCGGCGGCGAGAATAAACATAGGAACAGCAATCAGTGAGGCAGGACGGATCCCTCCCAGCACTTGCTGAATAAAAGTATCCATTTGACCAACGCCGCCAAACATCATGTAAAAACCGGTTAGCGCGGCAGCAATCAAAGGGACCATCATTGGAAAGCCAAGCACGAGCAAGACAATCATGATGAGCATTAACGTCATGGCCATAGTGGTAGGTGCCTATTTAAACTTCACTTTCTGTCTCAGCGTAACCATCGAGGACGCCAGCGGAGAGGTAAACATCGGGCGAGGTGAGATTTTTATAGACAGTCAACCAGTACTGAATGCCGGTGACGATAAAGCCGAGTGGTACCCAGATATAAATCCACCAAATCTCGAAGCCAAGTGCTGGCAAGATACGACCGCGGTCATAAACGGAGACAATATATTGATAAGAAAAATACGCCAACACCAGCATGATAAGGCCTGTGATCAGCGCAATGCTTGTCATTAAAATTTTTCTACCTTTGAAAGGCAGGGTGTCATACAGGGCAGACATACGGATGTGGCGACCATGACGCGCCGCGTAGCCAATCCCTGCAAAGGTGATTAAAACAATTAAAATGCGATTGATTTCGCCAGAAAAAAACAAGCCCTGCCCAAAGCCAAAGCGAGCAATGACATTGACACAGGTATTAAGGGCCATTAGGAGCACACCTGCGGCCAACATAAAGGACTCGATTTTACAAATCAGGGTATCCAGTTTGCCAAGGAGGCCGGGAAGCTCGGAGTGGTACGTGAGAGAGTCGGAATCGGTCATTACGTATTCCTCGAGTAAACAGGCACCGCATGACACGGTGCCTGAGTGATTAGCGACTAGTTAGTAACAGCGTCCAAGTCTTTCTTAAACTGGTTAAGAAGTGCTTTACCGCTTTCACCGGTCATTTCGTAGAAGGTTTTCTCTACCTGTGGCGCACGTGCTTTAAACTTCTCAATTTGCTCATCAGTCAAGCGTGTCACAGTGACTTCATCACTCGATGATTTGATTTTCTCGAGCGATTTTTCAGCCAAGCCGCGAATGTGTTCAACCGTTTCGTTAAACGCATAGTCAGCGGCATCGCGGATCATCGCTTGCTCGTCGGATGACAAGCCGTCAAAGAAGTCTTTATTTGCCATTGAGGCGGTGGTAAACCAGCCGTGGTGCGTAAAGATCAGGTTAGGTGACACTTCGTACAAACCGCCTGACTCAATCCAGAAAATCGGGTTTTCTTGACCTTGAATCATATTGGTTTGAAGTGCGCCGTATACTTCACCCCATGGCAATGGCGTTGGCGTCGCACCAAAGGCTTCATACGTTGATGAAAGCAGTGGGTTAGTCATGACGCGAATTTTCTTACCTTGAAGATCGGCAGGCTCAGTCACAGGCTCGTCCGCCGTCATCACCATTTCGCCTTCAGGATACATTTTGAGCAGCTCAAGGCCTTGCTCTTCATACAGCTCGGGGAAGTCTTCATTCACCGCTTTACTCTGACGGAAGAACTCAATCACAGTTTCCATATCCGTCGGCATCAGGTAAGGGATAAAAAAGATTTGTGCTTCTGGGATCAACGAACCGGTAAAGCCAGGTGATTGGTTTACAAACTGAAGGATACCTGCCTGCGTTTGTTCCATGATGTCGTCGGATTCACCGAGTTCACCGAAACGATAAATTTGCAGTGTGTGCTCAGAGTTCTCCTCAATATATTCTTTGAACTTATGTGCATAGACGTCTTGCACGTCACCTTCGTACTCCTCGTGGGCATAACGCCAAGTGTCGGCATTGGCCATGGCTGAGAAGCCTAACGCGGCGGCAACGCATGAAATTGCAGTCAATTGCTTAAGGTGGCTGTAAATGGACATCATGTCCCTCCGATATGTGGATTAGCTTTCACTCGTGGTTAACGAGAGTGTGATTGAGATCGGTTTCTCATCGAGTGAGGTGGCAGCAAGTGCCTGTCTCTCCTATACCCGTAAAAGCATCTGCCGATGTTTCTGAACAAATAGCAGATAATACAGACAGCTTAACCATCAGAGGTGTAAACATTAAAGTCAGATGAATATCAACGTGCCAGCAGTGTGATTTAGATCTCTTTTTGATACTTTTTATGACGATAAACGCGGTACTCCATAACGTGTTCTTTTGCATCAAAATGCGATCAAATCAGCATTTTAAGGGGGGCTGTTGCAATAGCGACGGATAGAAATCAAACGTGATTGAGCATGAGTAAACTCAATAGAGCTGGCATTAAAAAGGCTGGGGTAAGCCGCTTTTTTCTAGTTTATGCTTCCACCTCTAAGTAATATGTGCTTGTTTTTCGCGCTAACCGTCATACTCGCCGACATCATTGCTTAGACTCCCTTCGCGCGCTTCGGCGCTGGTCGACGCACAATTCTTGTTATTCAGTTAAAGAAATCCGGTATACTGAGCGGCTTTAATTTCATGAGGCATCCCGATGGCCAAGAAAGCAGCAGCCCTTCACATACTGGTGAACGATAAGTCGCAAGCAACCTCTTTGCTTGATCAGCTTAAAAAAGGTGCAAACTTCCAAACGCTCGCGAAGAAGTACTCGCAATGCCCCTCGGGTAAGCGAGGCGGGGATTTAGGCGAATTTCGTCGCGGTGACATGGCACCCCCTTTCGATAAAGCCGTATTCAGTGGTGAGTTATTGCGCCCGCTTGGGCCGATAAAAACCAAATTCGGCTGGCACATTATCAAGGTCTTGTATCGCAACTAATCCTATCGCTCACGATCTATGGATAGCATCGGCGCGAGGACGCTGAAACTGTCATAATTGATTGCTTGTTGGCGCAAGCGGATGATGCCCTTTATTGTGCCAAGCATGAAGGGAAAAACACATTTAAAGAGTACACTCCTACACGCCATTCCTTGAGCAAAGCTGGTTACGAACCAGCTTGAAGAGCCAAACCTATTTCGTCCCTCACTGTTTTGGCATCCGTTATACAGGCCAACGAGGGTTTCTTAATCCTCAGCGAAACACTGACTACGCCTTGCTTATCATCCTCATACAAGTGGCCAAAGGAGGAGGGCGGCATGCGTATAGCGCTTATAATTTTGACTTATTGAATAAGCCCCATAACGGCAACACACTCGATGCGCGAACGCGATGAGGAGAAAGACATGAACGGCTTGCAAGATCCCCAATCATCAGGAGCCAACGTTATCTTACATGCTTTTGATTGGAAGTATGCGGATGTTGCCCAACGTGCCGCGGAGATCAGGGCGTTAGGGTATGGCTCGGTGCTCGTATCTCCCCCGATGAAAAGTGCGCAAGACGAACGCTGGTGGCTGAGATATCAACCTCAAGACTATCGTGTGATTGAAAATGCACTCGGTAACACCACGGACTTTAAAGCAATGGTTGAAGCGTTAAACCGTGTTGGTGTGCTTACTTACGTCGATGTGGTCTTCAATCATATGGCCAATGAAGCGCATGTTCGCAGCGACTTAAATTATCCTAGCCAAGCGGTGAGGGCGGCCTATCACGCGCACGAAGACCACTATCGTACACTGACCTTGTTTGGTGATTTATCCGAGCCACTCTTTACTGAGCATGACTTCGTCGACGCATTTGGGATACAAGATTGGAAAGATCGGTGGCAAGTACAAAACGGGCGTATTAGCGGCGGGGCGAGCGATCCGGGATTGCCAACACTGCGTGTATGTGATCATGTGATAGCGCAGCAACGCGCCTATCTTAAGGCGTTAAAAGCCATTGGCGTAAAAGGGTTTCGGATTGATGCGGCTAAGCACATGACACTAGAGCACCTCAAGCGCGTATGGACCGATGACATCACCCATGATGCGCATATTTTTGGAGAAATCATCACCGACGGTGGCGCGAGCAAAGCAGAGTATGAATTGTTTCTTGCTCCCTATTTACAACAGACGTGTTTGGGCGCTTATGATTTTCCGCTTTTCTCAACGCTCTACCATGTTTTTTCCAACCAGGGCAGCCTTAAATCATTGATTGACCCTTATTGCTTCGGGCAAGCCTTATCGAAAGGGCGTGCAATCACTTTTGCCATTACCCATGACATTCCCAACAATGATGTATTCTTGGATTTGGTGATGGACGAAGCGAGCGAGTGGCTTGCTTACGCGTATATCTTGGGGCGTGATGGTGGCGTTCCCCTGATTTATACCGATCTTGATACTAGTGGTATCAAAGGAGTGAACGGCCAACCACGGTGGTTAAATGCGTGGCACGATCCAAAGATGGTGACAATGATTGCCTTTCATAATTTAACCCATGGTGAGCCCATGAGCGTCTTGGAAGCGACCGATGATTGGCTGGTGATTCAACGGGGCGAGGCAGGCATATTGGTGTTAAATAAATCCCTGGAGCCGCAATCACTCTCAGTGACGCTGGAAAATGATTGGCGCGATATGCTATCGGGCGTCACGGTGTCGAGCGGGCAACATATTGATGTCGCCGCCCAATCGGCGATGATGCTCGTACCGGCGATTAACCCCCAGGTGGCTAAAACGCGGTAATTTGCCGTTTAAAGCTAAATACAATGATGTTTGCACCCTGGACACATAAGAATGAGAGTCATTTGACGAACGATAAAAAGAAGATTGTTTATTGGAACTTGCTTGATGCCCTCAGGTCAGTAAAGTAATGCTTGTTTGTTAAATTACTGTTATGGCTAAATAAACCTGAAGGAAAAGTATGTCCCGACACATTTTACTCACCGGAGCACTGGCGGTGTCTTTGCTCTCAGGGTGCAGTTTTCAAGGAGAGTCACACGTGAAAGCTTCCAGCCCAGGCGAACTGAGTGCGCCTGTCGCAAAAAAAATCCCTCATGAAATGACCATTCACGGCGACACGCGCGTGGATAACTACTATTGGATGCGTGATGATGCACGCCAAGATCCTGACGTGATCGCCCATCTTAATCAAGAAAACGCCTATGCCGATCAGGTGCTCGCGCACACTGAGCCAATGCAGGCCAAGCTATTCGATGAAATCAAGGGGCGTAT
Source organism: Salinivibrio sp. VYel1 (assembly GCF_009377945.1). Lineage (NCBI taxonomy): Bacteria > Pseudomonadati > Pseudomonadota > Gammaproteobacteria > Vibrionales > Vibrionaceae > Salinivibrio > Salinivibrio sp. VYel1. The sequence continues at coordinate 51,821 of NZ_RSAM01000001.1, forward strand.
CGTCAAAGACGATGCCTCGGTCCCGGTTAAAAAGGGCAGTTATTTCTATTCCAGTGAAGTGGAAGGCGATAATGAATATCGCACTTACGTGCGTGCGAAAGACTTTGCCGGCACCGACAAAACGGTAATTTTGGATGTCAATGCGCTCGCGAAAGGGCATGAGTTTTACAGCATTGGCCAGCTCAGCGTCAGCCCAAACGAAAACCTATTAGCCTATGGGGAAGATACCCTCAGCCGCCGCGTTTATACTATTCAAGTCAAAGACCTCACCACCGGTGAGTACCTCGATGATAAGATTGAAGGCGCCTCGAGCAGTATTGTGTGGCAGAACGATAACCAAGCCTTCTACTATATCAAAAAAGACCCGCAAACCTTGCTGGGGTATCAGGTGTATCGCCACCGTTTGGGCACCCCGCAATCCGATGATGCGTTAATTTACGAAGAAACGGATACCAGCTACTACACCGGCTTGAGTAAAAGCAAAGACGGTGAGCAGATCTTTATTTGGCACTCCAGCACTGAAACCAGCGGCGTATCGCTCGTGGATGCCAATGATCCGAGTGCTACCGCCGAAGCGTTTTATCCGCGAGAAACTGGCATCGAATATGAAGTGGCAAAGCGTGGTGAGTGGTATTACATCTATACCAACTATCAAGCGGTGAACTTCCGCTTGATGAAGGTACACCAAAGCGAGCGTGACGATCGCAGCCAATGGCAAGATGTAATCGCACCAAACGATAAGGTGCAGTTAGTTGATTTTACGCTATTTGATAACCACTTGGTCTACGAACAGCGCGAAAATGGCTTGCCGCGTACCACGGTGCGTAACCTCACCACTGGGGAGGAATATCAGCTGAGGTTTAACGACTCGGCTTATGCGTCTTACCTGACCGGCAATGCAGAAATGGACAACTCTGCGGTACGTGTGTATTACACCAGCTTGACCACACCGGGCACGTATTATGAGTTTGACTTGGCGTCGGGCGAGCGTGAAATGCTCAAACAAAACCAAGTGCTGGGCGATTTCAACCCGGACAACTACCAATCCGAGCGGTTGATGATCACCGCACGCGATGGCGCGCAAGTGCCTGTGTCTTTGGTGTACCGTAAAGATCGCTTCAAAAAAGATGGCACCAACCCGCTCTATCAATACGGCTATGGCTCCTACGGCGCGACCATGGATCCCATGTTCTCCACCACGCGTTTAAGCCTGTTAGATCGTGGCTTTGTCTTTGCTATTGCTCATATTCGCGGCTCTGAAATGCTGGGACGCCCTTGGTATGACGATGGCAAAAAACTCAACAAAAAGAATACCTTTAACGACTTTATTGATGTGACCAAAGCGCTGACTGCGCAAGGCTATGGCGATAAAGACAAGGTGTTTGCCGTCGGCGGCTCAGCTGGTGGTCTGTTAATGGGGGCAATCATCAACCAAGCGCCAGAGCTTTATTTAGGGGTGGCCGCGCATGTGCCGTTTGTCGATATCGTCACTACCATGTTGGATGAGTCGATTCCACTGACCACCAACGAGTATGACGAGTGGGGCAATCCGAATGACAAAACCTACTATGAATACATGCTCAGCTATTCACCGTACGACAACGTCAGCGCGCAAGATTACCCTAACTTGTTGGTCACCACAGGCCTGCATGACTCACAAGTGCAGTACTTTGAGCCAATGAAATGGGTCGCGAAACTACGTGAGTTCAAAACCGACAACCATACGTTGGTGTTTAAAACCGACATGGAAGCCGGCCACGGCGGCGCATCGGGACGCTTTAAGCGCATTAAAGAAGACGCACTGGAATATGCCTTCTTCTTAGACTTACTCGACAAGCAGGGTAAGTAATCAAAGGGTATCCCTCTGAAACGAGAAAAGCGCCGTTATCGGCGCTTTTTTATACGGGTAGAGACGCGATAAGCACGCTCAATATCGATAAAAACGAGGTGCTCAGGCTCACTGATTGTTCTCAGCATCTTCACGCTTGATCACTTTGTGGCCTTCTTCGGTCACGCCATTTTTCCAATAGCTGCTGATGTAGATAAACTCACGCTCAACATCACGATCGTTACGGAAGTATTGGCGCAGTGCGCGCATGCTTTCAAATTCACAGGCACACCACACGGACACTTGCCCTGCTAACCAAGGCTGTGCTTTTACCGTTTCGGCCAATGTCGGTGTGGTCAGCCAAATAATCTCCATCCCCGCCGGGGCGTCGAGTGGTTGAGCATCCTCTGCGGTATCGAGCTGGATCACTGCATAACCTTTGGCATCGCGAGGCAAGGTTTTGATCTTGGCTGATAGCGCGGGTAATGCAGTCATGTCGGCCGCCATAAAGAACCAATCCGCGTCGCGATTAATCGGCGCAATCGTCCCTGGGCCGGCAATATTAATGGTATCACCTACTTGGGCATTCAGTGCCCAACGCGCGGCAAAGCCACAATCGGCTTGCTCGATTTGATGGCGAACCATATCTACTTCAATTTGCTGCTGGTCAGGCATAAAACGGCGAATGGTGTAGGTGCGCATCACAGGGCGCTCGCCTTCTGCTAATCCGCTCAGATCCGTGCTTCCCGCTTTATCAAACAGAAGCTTGATATAGCCGCCTTCACACTCCGTTGGGAAATCCGCGAAAGCGTCGCTTTGTAAGGTCAAGCGTTGCATATTAGGTGTGACGGTTTGGGTATCAATAACGTGAGTGAGGTGATAGTTCGGCTGTTTCATATTATCTAACTTAAAATCATTATCATTTACAATTAATCATACCATCCAGATTCGGGATGTGTAAGTGCTTTACATTGTTTTACGCTTCTACGCTAGGCAATACTCCGAGAAGTGAGTAAGATAGAGACGCATTATTATTACTAAAAAACAATCACATGGAGCAAAAATGAAGAAAGTCATACTCACGGGCGCGGTGGCGGTCCTGCTGTCGTTGAACGTCTCGGCCTCTGAACTCAAGCCGATCATGAAAGAAATGAAAATGACCTTTAAAGAGGCGGCGAGCGCACAAAGTATCGAAGCCATGCAAGCACCAGTTGCGAAATTAGAAACCCTGATCGCGCAAGCTAAAGCGGGTAGCTATCCACCGGAAAAAGCAGAGACCTTCATGGAAGGGTTCGATAAACTGGCGGTGACGGTAGAGGAAATTGATGCCGCGCTCAGCGAAGGCGACCTCGATAAGGCGCAACAAGGTTTGCGCCAAATTGATGCCTTGCGTGAAGAGTACCACGACAAACGCAACCCAAGCATTTGGCAGCGCTTATTCGGTTAATTGCGCAATCAGTGAACGTGACGATAGCGAGGGCATGATGGCGACTCAAAAAACGATTTTGCGTTATCCCTCGTTGTCGGTGGCGTCTGCATTTGAGAAAGAGCAGGCGCTGATCCAACGAGTAGAGCAGGGCGAACTTAACGAGGCATTACTGCTTTGGCAGCCAGATGCGCAAACCTTGGTACTGCCGGCGGGCCAAAAATGGCCACAAACCCCTGAGTTGCGCCGCGCTCTATCAGCTTTAGGTTGGCAAGTACAGAGCCGCCGAACAGGCGGGGCGCCGGTGCCGCAATTGCCCGGCGTGATCAACGTGTCTTACCTGACGGTGTGGCCGAATAACACCCCTTATCATATCCAAACGGCGTACCAGTATTTTTGCACCATTTTGCAGTCTTTTTTCCATCAGTTAGGCATTACGACCACGATAGGCGACACGCCCGGATCGTATTGTGATGGTGACTACAACCTCAATATTGCCGGCAAAAAAGTGGTGGGAACCGCCCAGCGTATTCTGCATTTAGGCACGGGAGCAGGCTCAGCCAAACAAACCGTAATGCTGGCGCAAGCGTGTTTGCTGATTGATGCGGATTGCCAACATATTGTTGCCCCTGTATCGCTGTGTAATCAGCTTTGTGGTCACCCTGATCGCATTGAGGCTAAGGTGCATACTCCATTAGCCGCGCACCTAGATGAACTGCCGGCAACCGAACAGCTGTTTCAGTTGCTAACTCAAGCGTTTATAGCAAGGCCGCCACTCGTGGTGGGCAAGGCTTGAGGCCGCGGCTCAATATAGTATGCTTTAGCACAATCGTGCGTAAAACAAATCCCAAGGAGAGAGGAATGCGCGTCCATCTTGTTATTCACGAGGCGTTTGAAGGCCCAGGTGCCATTTTAGATTGGTGTGACGAGCGTGCCTATCATGTGACCACCAGTCATTTGTATCGGGGCGAGCCGTTGCCAGAAAGCGCTGAAGGCATTGACCTGCTGGTGGTACTCGGCGGGCCGCAAAGTCCAGATACGCCACAATCTGAATGCCCGCACTTTGATAGCCAGCGCGAGCAAGCGCTGATTAAGCAGTGTATCGAACAAGGCAGTGCGGTATTAGGCATTTGCCTTGGGGCGCAACTGATTGGTGAAGCCTTGGGCGCACCGTATCAAAAAAGTCCTGAGCCCGAGATTGGCTACTTCCCCATCCAGCTAAGCGAAGATGGCCACATCGACGAGCACATTCCGCACTTCGCGCCGCAAGAAATTGTGGGCCATTGGCACAATGATATGCCAGGGCTGACACCAAATAGTCGTGTATTGGCTAGCAGCGAAGGCTGTCCGCGACAGATCGTGAAGTACGGACCACGGGTGTATGGCTTTCAATGCCACCTTGAGTTGACGCCTCTGGCGGTTGAAGGCTTACTGCACGCCGCCTATCCAGAGGGTGAGGCCGCTAACAAGCGCTTTATTCAAGACCCTGCCTCCATTCGCGCCTTTGATACGGCTCCGATGAATGCGCACTTGTTTGCCTTTCTCGATAGCGTGCTGACTGACAACGATCTCGTCACTGAGTGGCTGTTCTAAGCAATTAGGTTAGGAGCACGGTATCCTCAACTGTGCTCCGCTGCTAGGCGTCATTGTTTGAGCTTCATCGTCTGAGCGCCATCTACCGCGCGTTAGTGCAACATTCCTTCACACACGGCGGTGACATCATCATCCAATAAACTCAACTCGATGGCTATCTTCATCGCTGCCACCACATCACTTACCGGCATGCTCGGGGCGCGGTGCTTACACGCTTGTGCTGGGCTGTAAGGAATATGAATAAAGCCGGCGCGTACCTCAGTATGATGAGCCAGCGCATGCATCAAGCCATAAAACACGTGATTACACACAAAGGTGCCCGCGGTGTAAGAAATACTGGCAGGATGATGGGCTTCGTTTAACGCGTTTACTAAACGGTTGAGCGGCAAGGTAGAAAAATAGGCATTGGGCCCAGATGACACCACCGGCGTGCCATGAGGCTGCTTGCCGGCGTTGTCGGGAATGGGCGCGTCCTGATAATTGATCGCTACTTTCTCCAAGCTTAGCTCAGCGCGACCACCGGCTTGGCCAAGGGCGATCACCATCACCGGACTGAGCGATTCCAACGCGCTGTGTAACGTCGATAAGCTGTCGTCAAAGGTGCAGGGCAGCCGCACGGCTTTAACGATGCACTCCTCATTAGGCTGCCAGCCTTCTAATGCTTTTGCCACTTGCCAAGACGGGTTATCGCTCTCGCCGCCGAAGGGTTCAAATCCAGTGATCAATATCGTGTGCATCCAATGCCTCGCGTAAAAAAGCGGTAGAGCTTTACTCTACCGCAGGTTTACAAGCCAATCACGCACTGGTTGCGTTATTCAAACAGATAAAGATAATCCTCATAACCCGCCTCGGCCATTTTATCGACCGGCACAAAGCGCATCGCGGCTGAGTTCATGCAATAGCGCAAGCCTGTGGGGGCGGGGCCATCTTCAAACACATGGCCAAGGTGCGAATCGGCAACCTTGCTACGGACCTCGGTGCGCGTGTAGAACAGGGAGTTATCCGGCTTGGTAATCACATACTGCTCATTGATGGGCTGTGTGAAGCTCGGCCAGCCGGTACCGGATTTGTATTTATGGGTGGAGGAAAACAGCGGCTCACCCGAAACAATATCTACATAAATCCCAGCTTGCTTGTTGTCCCAATACGGGTTGCGGAACGCGGGTTCGGTACCGTCTTTTTGCGTGACTTCGTACTCGATGTCTGACAACATCGCGCGAATTTTTTCATCCGAGGGGCGCGAGTAGCGGGTGTTCGTTGCTGTCATCTCTTCCGCTTTTTGCGCATCAATCATTTCTCGCAAGGTGACCGGATTGTCTTTGCGATCGTCACCAAAAATCTCGTCCAGATACTGGTCGCGCCCTGAGGCATAGCGGTAGTAGCTGTAACGCACACTGTGGTTTTTGTAGTAATCCTGATGATAGCTTTCTGCTGGCCAGAATTTCTCGAACGGGATCAGCTCGGTTTTCAGCGGCTGTTTGAACACGCCTAACGCTTCAATTTCCGCCATAAAATCGGCAGCAATTTGTTTTTGTGTTTCAGAGCGATAAAAGATCGCGGGACGATATTGCGGGCCACGGTCTACGAACGAGCCTTGGTCATCGGTGGGGTCGATATGACGGAAAAACTGATCGAGCACCTGTTCGTAATCCACGACTTTTGGATCATAGGTGACATCAATCACCTCAATGTGGCCACTGGTGCCGGACGAAACCTCTTTATAGGTGGGATTTTCAAGCTCACCGGCCGAGTAGCCAGATACCACATCAATCACGCCGTCGAGTTTTTCAAGATCAGCTTCCGTACACCAAAAGCAGCCGCCGGCAAGAGTCGCCTTTTGGTAGCCTTGTGACGTGGTGGCAGTGTCTTTCACCGCCGCATAACTTGCTATCGATAGCAAACTGAACGCTGTAAACGCGATAACGCGCCACATTGACTTGTGCTGTTTCATGATCGCCTCGTTATTGGGGTTGGTGAGGATAAAGACCTGCGCGACAAGCAGAAACTTTCATCCTCTCCCACTTTTCTGTTGTTACAGATAACGTAGCGCAGAAACACCCTTAGCGATCACCTACCAAAGCAGCTGACCCAACACAGGCGCAAGCAACACAGTGACCATGCCCGCAATCATCATTACCACACTCGACACTACCCCTTCGGCATGGCCGATCTGATAGGCTTTAGCGGTGCCCGCTCCGTGTGCTGATGCGCCCAAACTTGCGCCGCGTCCTAAGCGCGAGCGAATCGCAATCACGGTCAAAATACTTTCACCAATCGCCATGCCAATCACCCCAGTGAGAACCACAAACAGGGCGGTGAGATCGCTTTGCCCGCCAATCGCTTTGGTAGCTTCTACAGCAAACGGTGTGGTGATTGAGCGCATCGCCAAACTGCGTTGTAGCAGTTCAGACAGCTCAAACACCCGCGCTAGCACCACAGTACTGGTAATGGCGACCAGCACAGACACTGTGACGCCTATCGATAGCGACAACCAATGGCGGCGGATGAGTACGCGGTTATCATACACGGGGATCGCAAACGCCACAGTCGCTGGGCCCAGCAGCCACAGCAGCCAGTACGATTGCGCCATGTAGTCTTGATACGGGATATTAAACCCAACCACCACCGCGACAATCAGCAAGGGCGCGAGCAACAATGGCATTACCAGAATGGAGGGATGACGGCGATACAGCCATTTGCTCATGTAATAAAAGCCAAGGGTCATTAAAAAGCAGGTAACGCTTAATAACGAGGCGTGAAGCCAAGCAGGTAAAGCAGACATCATGGCTTAGCACTCCGGTTTTAGATCAGGATGATGCGTGTGATGATGATTACTGCGGCGGCGCGCCATTTTAACCTCAAAACGATACACTTTATCGACCACCCAAGCGGTTGACGCAATCACCATCGCGGTACTTAAAATCAGTACAACCATGATCTTACCGCCTTCTTGCAGCAATAAATCTTGGTAATTGACCACCGCCACTACCGCCGGCACAAAAAACAGCAACATCTCGGCTAACAGCCACGCTGCCCCGCGACGTAACCAATCGGCACTGACAATTTTCAACATTAATGCACCTAACAACAGCAACATACCGGTGAGGTTGGCCGGTAGTGGAATAGCAAAGGTTGTGACCAACCAATCAGACAAAAACCAAATGCCTGCTAAGACAAAGACTTGCAGTAAGGTAAGTAAGGCGTTTTTAATCAATTGCATCGAAGGCGTGCCAAGAATCTGTGAGATGGCTCATAGTTTACGTCTTGGCAGAGAGTGAATAAAGTGACTTTTTTTTATTTAAACTATGCCAAAATGGCATGATTTGTTGAGCAATAAAGCTGCGTTAGCGACGACCTAGTCCCGTGAGGAATCAGTTTTTCGTCATACATGCCTGGCACTAAAAGTGAAACTATGTTTTCATATATATCCTTAAAGATAATTTATAGTTTCATTTTTATGGGCAGTCCGTCATGTTGTCTTTGACAAATCGAGTCTTAGCAGATTGTCTTTGATTTCTTTTTAATGTGAAACTATATTTTTACATATTGAGTTTTTATCGAGTTCTAGTTTCATTATGATGAAGTATGATAAGGAAGCGCCACCCAAACGCGGTGCCACTGTGTTCCCGCGGCAGATGAAAATATTGCATCAATTGGGTGAAAACATCTTATTGGCGATGAAACGTCGAGGGATCAGTCAAGATAGAATGCATCAGCGCACAGGGATTTCGAAACCAACGCTACGAAAAATCACAAAAGGCGATCCGACAGTGTCGTTAGGCCATTATGTTAATGTGCTCGCCGTACTAGGTTTGTTAGACGATCTAGGTAAAGTCGCGCTCGATGATGAACTTGGTAGGAAACTGCAAGATATCGAGTTGTTGAAAACGAGACGATAGGGCATCAAACGAATGGAAATCTTTGTCTACGCTGATTGGATTGAAACTGAGCCGCCCTTGTTTATTGGGACACTGAGAGCATCGCGAATCCGTGGTAAAGAGCATTTCAGCTTTTGCTATGACAAGACCTGGCTTAAATCTAAGTATGCTTCTCAAATCGACCCTTGCCTTCATTTATATAGTGGCGAGCAGCACGCTGAAGATGACAAAAACTTCAAGATATTCTTGGATTCTTGCCCTGATCGATGGGGGCGCTTGCTGATGCAACGTCGAGAGGCTGTTATAGCCCGCATTGAGGGACGTAGAGCGAACACATTGTACGAAACCGACTATCTCCTCGGTGTTCATGACTCTTTTAGAATGGGCGCTTTAAGGTTTTGCACCGAGCATGGTGGCAGTTTTCTTGACGACAATGACGATCTGGCGGCTCCGGCTATGACTTCACTCGCGGAGCTAGAATGTGCAGCGCAAGGCATCGAGGACAAACCCGACTTTGATAATCCTGACTACCTCAAATGGTTGAATATGCTTATCTCACCAGGGTCATCGTTGGGCGGAGCTAGGCCGAAAGCTTCTGTAAGAGATGTCGATGGTACTTTATGGCTGGCAAAGTTTCCAAGTCGGTATGACGATTATGATATTGGCCTGTGGGAATACTTGGTTTACCAAATGGCCTTGGACTCTGGGATCAATATGGCTGAATGTAAAGTGCAGGCCATTGGTTCAGACCACCATATTTTCCTGACTAAGCGATTTGATCGTACCGATGACGGCAGGAGACTGCAATTTACGTCAGCAATGACACAGCTTGAATATTTCGATGGCAATGATGATGGAGCGAGCTACTTAGAGTTAGCGGAATTTCTTATCCAGAATGGTTCTAATACGCGGGCGGACTTGGCACAGCTTTGGAGACGTATGCTGTTTAATATCATGGTTGCCAATAGTGACGATCACCTACGTAATCATGGCTTTATTTTTGACATGACAGGTTGGCGACTGTCACCCGCCTACGACATCAATTCAACACAACATGCCCACGGTCTGCACTTAAATATTGACGACAAAGATAATGCTTTAGATATTGACCTAGCGTTTGAGGTGGCGGAGTACTTTCAACTTGATGTGAAAACAGCTGACAAAATTTATCGTCAAGTCGCCCAGGCCGTGTCTAAATGGGAGCGCTTGGCAAAAGGAGCAGGTATCAAACGCGGTGAGCGAGACTTAATGAGAGACTGCTTCATGCTACCGAAAGTGTAACCTAGTGACGCATGGTAAGAAGTGCCAGTTTCTCTGCTTTTTTCGCCATCAACTATGCCAAAATGGCATGGTTAACGATTAGCTTTTAAGGGCCGTTTATGGATATTCGTGCGTTGCGCTATTTTATTGCCTTGGTGGAAAAGCAGAGCTTTACTGCCGCATCGGCGTCGTTGCATGTGACGCAACCGACAATCAGCAAAATGGTGCGTAACCTTGAGCAAGATGTAGGTCAGCCGTTGTTGCACCGAGAGGGAAGGCGGTTTTGGTTAACCGATGCTGGTGAAGTGGTGTATCAGCGTGCGCAGAGCATTATTGCTGAGTTCGAGCAGCTAAATTCCGAGCTCGACGATCTCAACCAACTGGCGCGCGGCCAGCTTAGATTGGGGATGCCACCGATGATAGGGCCGCTGTACGCCAACGTGTTGCGTGAGTACCGCCAACGATATCCGAACGTGGCGCTCAGTATTGTTGAATACGGGGGGCGGCGTACCGAACAAGCATTGATCAATGGCGAGATTGATGTGGCAATCACCATGCTCACCGACACCCAGCCTGAGTGCTTGCAAAGCTTACCCTTACAAACTCACCCCATTTATGCAGTGCTACCTAACCAAGCCGCGTGGCGTGCGCAAAAAAGCCTGACATGGCAGGCAGTCAAAGACGAGCCGTTTTATCTGTATAGCGCTGAATTTACCTTAAGTGATCGAATTATCGCCCGCTGTGAAGAGCACGGTTATCAGCCCACCATTGCCGCGCGTAGCAGTCAGTGGGACTTTTTAGCCGCTTTAGTGAAAAGTGGGGCAGGGGTAGCGTTTTTACCCGCGCCCCTATGCCAGCGCCTCAGCGCCAGCTTGGAAGACAGTGAGTTATTGCTAGTGAAACCAATAAGCCCGGCGATTGAATGGCAACTCGGCTTAGTCTGGCACGGCGAGCGTTATGTCTCACGCACCGCCGAGGCTTGGATGCAGTTGTGTCAGTCGACAGAGGTGCATCGATAGACTTACCATAGACAAGCATTTTGGGAGTATGCTCCAAATAGAACTTTCTCCCTTGCCCAGTTTTCGCGAGCGTGGTTTCCGCCGTATCATGAGGTAATGTTGAAATGTACCTTGCAGAGTAAGTTGAGCCAGAGTAAGAATGAAACAATGAATCCGCGAGTACTTACAGCGCTACGACGGCCTCAATTTCTATCTGCAAGTCCGCATGAATTAGCTTGGATACTTCTACCAGTGAGCATGCTGGTAAATTGTCGTCATAGAAATTAAAAAGTAACTCTCGGATGCTGCCTAACATTGACATATCACGAACAAAAATTGTTAGTTTCACCAGATCGCTTTTTAAGCGTTTCTCTAGCCTAAGTACTTCTGAGATTTGCTCCAGAATCTCTTTAGTTTGCTCTGTCAGACCAAAGGATTGAGCTTCAGTTCCATAGGCTGTAAGCCCTGATATATAAAGCGTTTTATTGTGCTTTGTTGCATGGACGTAAGGCCCTGCGATTTGAGGTAAGCTTTCGTAACTAATCCGTTCAACCACTTGATTTCTCCCTAAAACATAACGAATGACGTAGATCCCCCCTCTTGAAGCTCTACCACACTTAGGAGCGACCTTTAATAACGGAGGTAACCATGTCCACTCAATTATTTTGTGGCGTTTATCTCGCCAAGCACTACTTTTCTCTTCACGCGGTGGATGACCACGGAAAGTCATTCTCCATAAATCTGTTTCACGCACCAAATGACTGGTTACATTAGCAAATATGCCTACGATGTACATAGGTATTGAGTCCTGTAGTGGTGCACATTATTGGGCTAGAGAATTCAACAAGCTCGGCCACAATAACCGTATCATGGCCGCAAAGTAAATCGGTTCTTATCGCACAAAAGGGAAAAATGACCTGAACGATGCCGTTGCCATTTGTGACGCTGTTCAGCGTTCAAACAGCCGGTTCATTCCTGTTAAATCACCCGAACGCCAAGCGATTCTCGCGATTTATCGTGTACGAGAACATTGGCTGCCGGCGCAGCCAAAAAAATGCTATTGCCTATTGACCGGAGAAAGCCTTATATGCTTTAGCCATAAACGCCACATGTAGTGCCAGTGTCAAAGTAAAAACACAATATATAGATATTTCACATTTTCAGATGAAACCAAATGAAATATCCATAAATATAATAATGTTATATTGCAACACATAGCCTAAATGATAATGTAGCATCAAGCCAATAACTGAGGAGTTTGAATGCCTACATTAAGTGTTTCCGATTTTTCTTTGATTGTTGTAACTTCAGGAAAACCAAAGCAGACAAGGGTAAGAAACATCGCTAAACGCGAACCTTACGCAGCTTTTCGCGACTACTATGGTCCGTTACGAAACTCGATTAAACGTCTTTTCATTGCAAAACGACACATTTCTCACCTCTACACGATTTGCAACCGCCAGGAAGGAAGTAAAAAGCGGAATTATGAAATGATTGTCAATACTTTTAAAGATTGGCAATCTGGTAAAAATATTCAGGCTTTTGATCCACCGAGAGAGCACTATAACTTTTCACAAACGAGCATCACTTGTAACCCTGAACTACATGTAGTCTTAGACGGGCAGCCACGCCTAGTTAAACTCCATTTTAGTAATAGTGACAAAATGACTCAGGAAAGAGCGAACATTATCTGTGCTTTGATGGAGGATTCAATTAATGACAGTGGCTTTGAATATTCAGTTTTAGACTTAACCTCAGGAAAAGAGTACTTCTTCAATGGTAACTACGAAAAAATCTATGACAGAATAAATAACGAAATCAAAGAGCTCGAGATATTCTGGTTGGAACTCGCTTAAAAAGTATGGCAGGGATGCCCATTTTTTTGAAAAACGCCCGAAGCACCGGCGCGCGCTAGCGCGTCCAGTCCGAAGGGCGATCCTGCCTTTGCTTGTTGTGTGAGGACAGGTGATCACTCACCCTTATCTTTTTTATTCTTTTGATTTTCAGGCTGAAAGTCAGCCCACCAACCAATATGTTTACAATCAGCACAAATTAGATCTTGTGTGTCTTACCCCATGATTTTTTCTTTGTGTGGTGTTTTGGTAGAACCACACTCTGGGCAAACAGATCCAGCTCGCTTCATAGTAATTTCCTTCCTAAGTTTTTCAGGTTTATTTCACATAACGCAAAGAACAGTTGCAAAATATTTGGCACTATTTGATCGGAGCAAAACTCGAGACATTTACTTTTTCAAGTTCAACGTTCTATAACGGCTCCTTGTTTGGACACCCAACCTTCTCAGTCACGACGAGGGAGGTTCCGCTGGAGATTGTTCCATTAACTCGTTCCCACGCTCCTGCGTGGGAATGTATATGGATTTTGAATCATGGGCACGATTCGCCAAAAGATCACCGAACTGCACTTGATCTCTGTTCTAACACTCGCGGACAGCGTCAATATCTTTAGCGAACAATCCGGTTCAATACTCTAGACGGCGTGATTTTACTCAGGTTATGGAACATTCAGTGTCTGAATGATAACTAGATATGCATTCCCACGCGGGAGCGTGGGAACGAGAAAATGGCCCTGTCACATGATTGGCAGGCAGCGGTGAGACCGCGGTAAGAGATCTTCTATATGTGTTTGCCGTAAGCAATGACTTAATGGCGGAAATGACAGAACGAAGTAGACGACTTTGTTGTTCGAGAGCATTGGCTGCTGTCGCAGCCAAAAAATGCTATTGCCTATTGACCGGAGAAGGGCTCATATGTGTTATAAGCGACCCAACATTCGCTCGATCTGATTTTTTCTAATTTTGTAGTTTGTACCTTTCGATATCTCAGACTTTGTCATTGTTGAGTTTGGTCCAATTAATACAGAATCAACGACACTTGAAAACGGGATAGTCACATAACTTGAATGTTCTGTAAGCGTAAAACCTAATTTCTTATGTAATTCTTGCTTTCGTTTACTGTATTCACTAAAGAAAGCGTCTGCCAATGCATCAGAGTCTTTCGTAGTAAACAAGCCCCACCGTGCTAACTGACTGCAAAAAAATAAGAACAGCGAAAAGTTGTCAGAAACTACGAAACGAAACTCTTTTTCTTTTTCGTACGGTTTTGGAGATTTGATAAAGTTTCTCCAGTACTCCAAGAAGAAAAACCAGATTGTAGTCGCCATATTATTTAACTTAGGATTAGCTGCCTGTATTGCAGGAAGTAACATCTCCAAAAACGAATTTAACCAAGCATCGTCGTATGATATGTAGCAGCACTTCAGATAATCTGGGAGTAATTCAAAGTCTTCAAGAGTCTCTTCTAAGTAGGCTATATATTTGGCTGTCGAGATACGAAGACATATCCCTTTGCCTGCGTTACCATAATTTTCCCATAAGTACTCATTACGACTTGTCGTAGTGTTAGATTGGATGAAAACGTGATCATTGGACAATGCAGAATTGACTACATTTGCAAAGTCGTGCTTTTCAAGAGTCTCATTATTCGTGATACAACCACTAATTCTGCTTTCGATATCTAACTTAACTTTCCGTTCTAATTGATCTTCAAAATTACTAATAGTGAACATACGAATTGTATCGGACTCGACCATGGAGTAAAAACTCTCAACCGACGTGTAATGATAGATATAATCGGGAAGCTCGATATTGAATCGATTATCAACGCCTTTTAGAAAACCAAAGAATAGGTTCCTAGCGCCGTTGAGTTGATCTTGCATTTCTTGATTCATACTTCCTCTGCTTATTTAACCACTTAAGCTTATAACGCCGCGCTCTGCGGAAATTTAAGAGCGCCAGCGAATAAATTTTCCGTAGTAGCGCCTTGTTATGCCTATTGTTCTTCATGCCACCAATCTGGCTCGATATCACCAAAATCTACATCACTGGGAGACGATAAAAGCTCGAAATCCACCAATTCAACATACTCGATTCCTTCGTCAAAATCACCCTCAAAGGTAAGTAAGACTTCAGCCTCAAATTCCATCTCCGTACTTGCCGATGAACTACCAATGGACACGTAATCCTTATCGATTGAATCATGTACCGACAGCGAGAATGATGTAGAAGCCTCAGCAGATACAACAATCTTCGCTTCAACTATGAGGGTGTTGTTTTGCCCTTGAACTGGTTGTAATACCGCACTTCCTGACTCGTCACACACGAAATCGAAACTGTCGAACACAACCTCAACATAATCTGGTTCATAGAAAAATTGTGACGAGGCCTCAGGATATAGTTCTATTTCCGCTACTTGCTCAGACAAGTATTGTTGGATTGACTCGTACAATTCTTCCGGCTTTTCAGTAGGTAATAACTTGGCGATGTCAGTGCAGTAGTCGATAGCAGATGAATGAGGCTGAAACTTAGATATTGCCTCTGCTAGATCTTCTACTAAATCGATGTGATCTGATTCTTCTGCGAACCTTTTCCAGTCTCCATCTCTGGCAACGGCAAGCACCTTCGTGTTGTTTTCTTTCGCCCATGACTCAATGGACATCAAAGCTATCGCATCAGGAAACTCACTTTTCTTTTTTCCTGAATCTTCAAATGGTGGCTCTGCTTGAAAATATTTTTTTATTATTTCATCTAACTCAACTCGGCCTGTTGCTGGAATAATTTCAGCGCCAGTATTCTTAACAAAGTCCTCAAGTCGTTTCTTTGCAACTTCGCCATCCTCAATTTCAGGAACTAAAGCATCAGAAGCAATCTTTGCGCTTTCATCAACGACGGACAGGTGCGCCTTGCTTTCACGTATAGCCTTTACTACTGAAGCCCTGGCCTCTTTAGCCTTTTTTTTGAGATGAGCATGGACTTCTCTAACAACGATCTCGGATAGAATCAGATGAGAAGGTTTCCCATTGAACTGTTCTAAAGTTTTCAGAATTCCAGATTAAAGCTTGAGTCCTTTCTCGTCGAAAATCGATGTATCTACAGATATTGCGCCATAATCCATTTTTACTTTTCTCTACTTCGATAACCTAACTGAGGGGTGACATAACATTGCATTAGTGCGCATGCGCGATTTCCCAAAACCGTTACACGCACTCTTATTCACCTAACCAACTGAAATAAATAGTATTTATCGCCTATCATGCCTATCTCTTTTTCCGAGAAAGTGTGCCCGCCGCCTATCTCTGCTCAGGTGTTCACACTATCCCCAAGCGTTCAGCTGTCACCGCATGACTCATCGACGCTCTTAATCATCCATTCTGGGATAATGTGCATCTGTCACGGATAAACGCGCACGTTTTGCCATGCTACCGCCGATCAGTTGTCGGCACCTAACACGCCATTGAGTTGGCAGATTTGAGATTAGTCTATCAAGGGCTGTTTGGATTTTCGTTCGCTATTGTCCAAAGTGTTAGATAAACCATGTTTTGTGAGGTGGGTGCAAGAAGTTGGTTAGAACACAAGGGACGAGTCGGGTTGGTGTGGCGGTGTGCGCGATTGGAGCGAGGGCTCTTCTCGCGCACTGCTGAGGTTGGGATGCCGCTGTGTCCGTCGGTGCCGATCAGTGCGATTGCGCTGAATGTGTGGTGGCAGAGCGCGTTGCTTTTGTTGCTTGCTGCGTCGGCTGCGGGCGTTGTTGGTTGCGGTGGATTTGATATTGCTGCCAAGCGAAGGTCACCACAAAACAGCCAGTGAGGAGCAATACAATGGTCGGGCCGGGTGCGCTGTCGAGGTAAAACGACAGAGTCACGCCGCCCACGGCGGTGACTAAAGCGATGGCACAGGCAATCCATAACATGCGGCTAAATTGTTTGCTGAGCATAAAGGCGGTGACGCCCGGTGCAATCAACATCGCCACCACTAAGATGATCCCCACGGCATGTAAGCCTGCAACAATGGTAGCAATCATCACCGAGAGCAGTAGCCAGTGAAGCTTTTGTACCGGGAGCCCAAGCACGCTGGCTTGCGCGGGGTCGAACGATAGCAGCATTAAATCTCGCCCTTTAAGCAGCACGAGCGCGAGCACGACCAAGCCGGTGATGGCGGCGGTGAGCAGCTGTTGGTGGTTAATCCCCAACAGGTTGCCAAATAGAATATGATCAAGGTGCAAATCAGACGGGAACTGGCCTTGCAAAATCAGCCCCAGCGCGAAAAAGCCAGAAAACACAATCCCCAGCAAGGTGTCTTCTTTCACACGGCTATTTTGTTTGAGCCAATGCACACTGGTGGCGCATGCGGAGCCGGCGGCAAAGGCGCCAAAAATCAGCGGCAGGCCAAATAAGTTTGCCAACACCAATCCCGGCAGCACTGCGTGAGCTACCGCATCGCCAATTAACGACCAGCCTTTTAATACTAAATAGCAAGAAAGCAGCGCGCAGGGCAGTGCCACCAGAATCGCCATGAGCAGTGCATCTTGCATAAAGGTCAGTTGATACGGATTCATTGCAGTGCCTCCTGACGTTTGGCGCGCCGCGCGAGTAAACCGTGTTTAGGGCCAAACACAAAGGCGGCTAAGAAGAGTCCCACTTGGGCCAGCACAATCAGTGCGCCGGCGTTAAGGTTGGCGAAATAGCTGATGTACACCCCAAATAGTGAGGTGAGTGTGCCGATGACACCGCTCAGCACCAACACGGGCCCAAAGCGATCACTCAATAAATAGGCGGTGGCGCCGGGGGCGATCACCAAGCAAATCACCAAAAAGGCACCGACACTTTTAAGTGCCGCCATGGTGCAAGCGCTGAGCAGCGCAAAAAACAGCACTTTAAGTCCCACCACGGGTAAGCCAATGCAGCGGGCGTGGCTTTCATCGAAAAAGGTCAGCATAAAATCACGCCATTTCACCGCCAGTACGCTGAGGCTCACCAAGGCAATGATCAGCATTTGCACCGCATCGAGCGGGGCAATGGCGAGCAAGTTGCCCAGCATAATTTGTTGAATATCGACCGCAACGGGCGAAATCGAGACCAGAAAGAGGCCAAAGGCGAAAAAGCTCGAGAAAATTAAACCGATGATCGCATCTTGTTTGATGTGACTGCGTTGATGCAAAAACAGCATCACACTCGCGGCCATGCCGCCGGCAACAAAGGCGCCGAGCGAAAAGGGCAAGCCCAGCATATAAGCGCCGGCAACGCCCGGTACAATCGCATGAGAGAGGGCATCGCCCATTAGCGACCAGCCTTTGAGCATCAAAAAGGCCGAGAGCAAGCCGCACACGCCGCCAATCAAGGTGGTGACCAGCAATGCTTTTTGCATGTATTGATAGGCGAGGGGGTCGAGTAAGCTCATTCGCGCCGCTCCTGCGCGCTTTGTTCGCGCTTGCCATACACCACCAAGGGCCGCTCGTCGTCGGAAATCACCGATAGCTCGCGCGGATCGGCGTCTTGGTGGAGCTGATCGCTGGGCATCACATACTGGCGCAGTTTGCCGCCAAAAATGGCACTGAGGTTCTCGGTAGTAAACACATGTTCGGTGCGTCCGCCTGCCACCACCGCGCGATTGACCAACACGGTGCGATCGCAAAAGTCGGGCACGGTGCCAAGGTTATGGGTGGCGATTAAAATGGTTTTGCCTTCGTCTTTGAGCTCGAGCAGCAAACGCATAATTGACTCTTCACTGGTGACATCTACGCCAGTAAAAGGCTCATCCAGTAAAATCAGCGGGCTGTGCTGAGCCAGCGCGCGGGCGAGAAAAACACGTTTTTTCTGTCCGCCGGACAGTTCGCCAATTTGGCGCTGGCGAAATGCACTCATATCAACCCGGGCCAAGGCCTCATCCACCGCTTGATGATCCGCCGCTTTGGGACGACGCATAAACGACATTTTGCCGTAGCGGCCCATCATCACCACGTCTTCCACTAACACTGGGAACGACCAATCAATCTCTTCCGATTGAGGCACATAAGCGACCAAGCCTGCTTTTTGTGCTTGCTTAATCGGGGTGCCGTTGACTGCAATGCTGCCACTGCCGGGGTTCACAAACCCCATGATCGCTTTAAACAAGGTGGATTTGCCGCTGCCATTCGCACCGACTAAGGCAGTGATGGTTTGCGCGGGTAGCGAGAAGCTGGCGTGCTCAAGGGCACATAAGCCGTTTCGATACACAACACGCACCTCGTTGACATCTAACACACTGGGCGTGCCGTCGGTTAAATCATAGTGCGTCATGGCGTAACCCCGCTAACACGGTTTCTGTGGTCACTGTCAGTAAGGATAGATAGTCAGGCACGGGTCCGTCAGCTTGACTGAGCGAATCGACATATAAAATGCCGCCATAGTGTGCGTCGGTTTCTGCGGCGACTTGTTTGGCGGGCGCATCAGACACGGTGCTTTCGGAGAAGACAGCACGCACTTGGTGTTCTCGCACGGTATCAATCAGCGCACGCACTTGTTGGGGGGTGCCCTGACGCTCAGCGTTAATCGGCCATAAGTAGGCTTCGTTGAGGTTTAAATCACGCGCGAGATAAGAAAACGCGCCTTCGCTGCTTACTAGCCAACGCCGGGCGTCGGGGACAGCGGATAGGGCATCTTGCGCACGCGCGAACACGGCTTGAATTTGTGCCTTGTAGGCTTTGGCATTGGCTTGATAATGAGCTTGATTGGCAGGGTCGTATTTAATCAGGGCTTGCTCGATATTATCAACGTATTGCATCGCATCAGAGGGCGACATCCACGCGTGCGGATTGGGTTTGCCGCGATACGGGCCCGAGGCAATCACAATCGGCTCCACTTCGTCCGATAAGATCACATTCGGCACCTCATCAATGTGCTGGAAAAAGCGTTCGAACCAACGCTCTAGGCCTAATCCGTTCCACATCACCACATCCGCACCTTGCGCACGTAGAATATCCCCCGGGGTGGGTTGGTAGTTGTGGATCTCAGCACCGGGTTTAGTAAGTGACACCACCTCGGCATGCTCACCCGCTACGTTAGCGGCCATATCAGCGAGAATGGTAAAGCTGGTCACCACTTTTAACTTGTCCGCGTGTTTTAATTGGTCGGCGTGCGCCAGTGGAGAGAGCAAGAGCGCGACGATAATGATGATGTTCTTCTTCATAAGCCTTTATCTCTTTAACGATGCGTGTGACTACGGCGCGGTGCCGCCAGCCGATCATAAGTTAAAGATAACGGTTATGATAATCATTCTCAAGTAAGTATTGTTAAAAAGGACGCCGATAGCGCCCGTGAGAGATTGCATCTGTGTATTTGCACGTAAGGTGCATGACAGATTAATCGCGAATGGTATCGTGTCTCGCCCACTCCATGATGGTCCAATCTTTCTTTTGTGCGTGCAGACTTAGGTGTGGATCGGGGTTTACTGCAAACGCATTATCAACTTGTTCGAGAAGCGGCACATCCCAGTGCGAGTCACTGTAGCCGTAGGTGTGGCCTACGGTGTCGTGGCGGTCAGAGAGCCATGCCTGCATATAGTCATGTTTGCCACGAAAATCACGCACACAATGAGAAATGGAGCCGGTATACACCCCGTTTATGGTTTCGAGCTCAATCGCAATCACGGTATCGAGTTTGAGCAGTTCGCCAATCGGCCTTGCCAAGTGTGCTGCGGTATTAGACACCAGCACGCAGTGGTCACCACGGTTACGGTGCCATTCAATGCGCTCTAATGCTTGTGGCACCACGACCGGCGCGATCTGTCTATCGATAAAATCAGTGACCCAGCGCTCGACAGTTTGGGTCGATTGCCCTTTCACTGGTGTGAGCTGAACATGCATATATTGCTCAAGGTTAATTCGCGCTTTTTTGAAATCGAGATACGCCTGTTTTTCCTGATCGACCAAGTTTTGTGTGGCGAGATCGCGTTGACAAAGATACTCAAGCCACGCTTGCTTGGTGTCAGTGGCAATAAGGGTTTCGTCGAGATCAAAAAATGCGATGTTGATAGGTGCCGTCATAGCTAATTGCTGATTGTTTTTCATGCCGTCCATCCTAGACAACAACTATGACGATTGGGTTTCAGTTTGCAGTGGTATCGTCTGGTAAGAGCAGCCCGTATTTTTGCTTCAAATCGTCAAAGGTGCCATTTTGTTTGATTATTTCCAACCCGCGGTTAAAGGCTTGAATGTATTCTTGCGCTTTAGGGTTGGCTTTGCCGGCGGTGACATGGATGTGCTGTTTGATCATCGGGGTGGGAGAAAAGTGAAAATCATCAGTATCTAGGTTTAAAGGTTCGAGCTCTTGTTGCATGACAAAGCGATTGCCCACCGCCATATCAACGCGACCGGCGGCGAGCATTTGTAAGCTAGACATCAGTGAGGTGGTTTCCACTCGCTGAAAATATTCTGCGTCTAAAAACCATTGATCATAGCCGTAGTCACGTACGCTGGCGATACGTTTTCCCTTGAGGCTTTTAGGGCCGTTATAATCAAAAATTGTATCTTTTCGCATCATAATATCGATATTGGTTGCGAAATAGGGATCACTGTAAACGAGATATTCACTGCGTGCGTCGGTGTACCAGGTGGTGGTAATTAAGTCGATGCGTGCGTTTCTGACTTCGTGTAAGCCGCGCGCCCAAGGGAAGAGTAGAAATTCGATATCGTAGCCTTGCGTATGGAGTGCCGCGGTGACAACTTCAACAGAAAAGCCGGGTCTTGCATTATCGCGGGTGACGTAAGGTGGCCAGGCGTCGTTCACTGCGGTAATGATTTTCATCTTGCCATACGCAGAGAGAGTGAAGATACAGAGAGCAAAAACGAGGAAAAAACGCTTAAAAGAGGTGGGCCTCATAGCCAGTCATCCTTATCGAACAATGGATATCATCGCCAGACCAAGGCGTCGCTTTTCATGAGTATAGTGAATGTTTTAGTGGTCGATAAAAAACACCCCAGCAGATGCCGGGGCGTTTGAATTCGGATGGTGAGAGACTCGCCGCTTATTGACGGATACCTTCGACGTGAAGCTCCATATCAACATAGGTGGCAGGGCCCATGGTAGGAATACCGAAGTCTTCGAGCTCAAGACGGGTGTTACCCATAAAGCCTGCGCGGTAGTTGCCCCATGGATCTTCACCGTGGCCAACCAGTTCTGCGTCGATTTCAATCGGCTTAGTTTGGCCATGCAAGGTCAGATCGCCTGCGATGGTCATCGAGCCGTCACCGTTGTCGGTGACCTTGGTGCTTTCAAAGGATGCTTGGCCATACTCGCCCACATCCAAGAAGTCACCGCTACGAATGTGCTTATCACGCTCGGCGTGGTTAGAATCGACACTGGTTGTATCAATAGTCACAGAGACACTGGATGCACCAATGTTGTCTGGGTCGAATTCAAACTGGCCGTCAAACTGATTAAAGCGACCTTTGATAAAGCTGTAACCCAGGTGTGGCACTTTGAAGTTGACCGAGGCGTGTGCGCCCTTGGTGTCAATCATATAAGTGTCTGCGAGTGCAGGCCCAGATAAGAGTGTCGCGGCGCTCATTCCCATGGCTAACATGAGTTTTTTCATTTCGAGTTTCCTCCGATCATCTTCCGTAACGTATTGTCTTTATCAATAAAGTGGTGTTTAAGTGCCATGACTGCATGGCCAGCGGCCAATACAATCAAGGTAATGGCAACGTAGTAGTGTACATCCCCAGCAATATCTGACTGGTTGGGGAAAAGCTCACCGGCGCTTGGCACGGTAAACCAAGTGAAGACATCTATCCCTCGCCCATCTGATGTTGAGATCAGATAACCGGAGACAAACAAAGTGATAAGCAACAGATAGATTGTATGATGCCCAGCCGTTGCCGCTTTACGCTCCCACGCTTTGCCCTCGACAGCAGGCATGGTGTGTGTCGCTTTCCACACGAGCCTAAACAAGGTGGCAAGGGCGAGCAATAACCCAATGGATTTGTGCCAATGCGGCGCCGTCTGATACCAGCTGCTGTAATAACTGAGATCGACCATCCAAAGCCCAACAGCGAAAAGACCAATGATCACAATAGTTGATAGCCAGTGTAGCGTACGCATTATCAGATCGTAGCCCGTTTTCGTTGTCATTGTTGCTGCTCCTATTCACTATGCCAACACAGTATATAGGGTGAATGGTAATTCAGAACCGTTTCCCCTTGAACAAGATGTTCGAATAGTTCTAACGAACTCTTGACTGGGTTAGGACTCGTCGGCGGTCCAGCTCAAGCTCAGAGAGACGGAATCAGCGAAGCGAAGTGCGTGAGGCTTATCAATGGTGACTTGCGCATAGCGTACCCAGTGATGGTCACGTGCAATGTCTAGCACGCCTGCCACAAGCTTCTCCAGCAATAAAAAACGGCCATTTTCGACGTAATCGATAATCGCTTTCGTGATCACTTTATAGTTGAGTGCATCATCTACGTTGTCTTCTTCACAGGCTTTGTGGCCGGGATAGTGGATCTCAACATTGATCACTACATCTTGTTTTTTCTCTTGCTCGTCGGGATTAAAACCAATGTAAGTACGCAGGCGCAGGTTGGTTACTTTAATGACAGCGTCGTTCATAATCTTTCCCTGGTCACGAAATTAAATGAGATGGCGTCCGCCATCCAGCTTGATAGATTGGCCGGTCATATGTTGACTGGCGAGAATAAATTCGCAGGCATTCACTACCTCTTGTTCACCCGGTACAGTGCCTAAAATCGATTTACGGCGAGCTTTGTCACGATAGGCGTCATCATCGCCTTCGTTGAACATGATTAGCGCAGGTGAAATGCTGTTCACCTTAATATGTGGCGCAAGCTTTTGCGCGAAGGAGAGCGTCAGGTTTTCTAGCGCCGCTTTGCTGGTTGCGTAGGCGGTATGCTTAGCGCTGCCCTTTTGCGCGACATAGTCGGTAAGGTGAATAATATCGCCCTGCTGCATCCAGCGTGACGCGGCCATGTTAATGAGGTAAGGCGTTTTGGCGTGAATTTGCATCATGTTATCGAATAACGTGGCAATATCTTGGCTTTGCGTTTCACTGTCCCACGACGATGCGTTGTGTATTACGGTATCGAAGGTCGGATGCATCGCATCGAGCGACTCGATAAATGCGTACACGCCCTCATCAGAGGAAAAGTCGGCTTGGAGACAGTGTGCGCCGCGTGCACGTAAGTCAGCCACTTGAGGCCGTTCGGTGCGATAAGATAGGGTCACCTGATGACCTTGGTGAAGAAAGTGACAGGCAAGTGCGTAGCCGATACGCTGCCCGGCGCCAGTGATCAAGAGATGCTTTTTTGTCACGCGTTTTCCTTTCTGTTTATGGATGTCATCAACAACAGGGAGTAACGGTTTTATTACGTTTCATGAATTTATCGCGATCAAAGATAGCGTTATATTCAGCGAAACGATAGCTTTTGCAAGGTTAAGCCGCTGATTTCGTGCCACAAGCAACAAAACGGCTGCGCAACGATTGTATGACAAGGGTGAGGGAAAAGATGGACATTTGCCAATGGGCACAACACAGTGAAGCTGAGCGGGCATACCACGATAGCGAGTGGGGTGTGCCGACATTTGATGATAAGCTGATTTTTGAATTCATTTGTTTAGAGGGCGCTCAAGCTGGGTTGAGTTGGCGCCTCATCTTACAAAAGCGTGCGGATTATCGCGCGGCTTTCTTCGATTTCGACTTTTACCAACTCGCGAACGTGGCCGAACCGAATATCGCTGAGATCATGGCCAACCATGAAATTGTCCGTAATCGTTTGAAGGTGGCCTCTGTATTTACCAATGCCAAGGCGGCGGTGACGCTGGTGGAGGAGTACGGTTCATTGGCTAAAGCCCTTTGGCAGTTTACCGGCGGCGTGCCCATTGTAAACCATCACCAATCGGATGCCGATGTCGCTACCGCGACGGACGAGTCCCGCGCCATGAGCCGTTTTTTGAAAAAGCGCGGCTTTAAATTTGTGGGTGAGACGATTTGTTATTCGCTGATGCAAGCGCTCGGCATGGTCAATGATCATGTCGTCACGTGTCCGCGGTATCAACCCTGTTGCGAATTGGCTGACTCGGTAAAAGCCTCGCCTCAGAAATAACGACGGAATTGCCAGAAGCGCGCTTGCCAATAAGGGTTATCTAATCGTGACACTGTCACTCCCTTTGAGGCGGAAGCATGCATAAAACGCTGTCCACCCAGAAATATGCCCACATGGCGAAGGCCGGGGCGAATATGAAAAAACACCAGATCCCCTTGGCGTGCGGATTGATAATCAATGGCATAGCCGGTTTTTGCTTGGCCGTGGGTGGTGCGCGGTAGTGGGGTAGCGAGCGCCGATTGATACACGTGTTGGGTGTACGCGGAACAATCAATACCTTGCCGTGTGGTGCCTCCCCACCGATAGGGGGTGCCTTGCCACTGACGATAAAGTTGTGTAAGTGCTTGGTCTAGCGCTTGATCGCTAATCGTCCTGTCCGAACTAGGCATATCAGATGTTGTTGCCGCGTCACGCTGCGTGACACAGCCTGTCTGCAACAGGGCGATGAACCCAAATATCATCACTTGTCTAGCGAATTGAGTAAGCGTCAGCGTTTTCATAAGCACGGCTCAATTAATCATACCGCAAAATCAGATCTAGTATATCGCCATTATCATCCGCTGATGTAAAGAGTTATCACACGTTATACCTCATCTTTGAGTTTGCACTAGAGAAGTGCAAGTACAATTTTGCTGGATGTTTTTTATTCTTTTTTTCATCACGATGCCCTTGGTTTCTTCGCCTTTTACGTATTCAAAGCGTTTTTTTCTCTGAATTCCTCCGTTGAGCAAAATAAAGGGAAGCGTCCCTTTTTTGGTGCGCTCTTGCACTATTTACTCTTTTGTCATTATTACTCATGCTGTTTTCACGTTGATTAAGTCATCAAGGCAGATAAATAAATTGTCTTTTGTTTTCTGTAAAGACGATTGTCTTGCTGGGTGTAGGGCGGCATGTGATGACACAGCGTTCATAGGATGAATGTCACTGGTTTTAAAAACCTCATGGAGGATACATGAAAGGAAAACTTCAGACGATTAGTGCAGTAATGCTGACAGCGGCTGCGATGTCGACAAATGTCTTTGCTGCTGAATCCGGGTCGACCTTGGAGAAAGTTAAATCACAAGGCTATTTGACCTGTGGTGTGAGCACGGGATTACCGGGTTTTTCAAACCCTGACTCTGAGGGGGAATGGAAAGGGATCGACGTGGCTTATTGCCAAGCCGTGGCGGCAGCTGTGCTGGAAGATAAGGAAAAAGTAAAGTTTGTGCCTTTAACGGCGAAAGAGCGTTTCACGGCATTGCAATCAGGTGAAGTGGATGTCTTATCGCGCAATACCACGTGGACATTGCACCGTGATACGGCGCTTGGCTTAAACTTTGTCGGCACTACTTTCTACGATGGCCAAGGATTTATGGTTTCGAAAGAACTGGGGGTGGAAAATGCCAGCCAGTTGGACGGTGCGTCGATTTGTATTCAATCCGGCACCACCACAGAATTAAACGTCGCTGATTATTTCCGCAAAAATGGCATGTCTTTCAATCC
Source organism: Salinivibrio sp. VYel1 (assembly GCF_009377945.1). Classification (NCBI taxonomy): domain Bacteria; kingdom Pseudomonadati; phylum Pseudomonadota; class Gammaproteobacteria; order Vibrionales; family Vibrionaceae; genus Salinivibrio; species Salinivibrio sp. VYel1. Next base: position 78,235 of record NZ_RSAM01000001.1, read on the forward strand.
TGTTGTTTTTGATACCGCGTCGCAAACGGCGGCAGGGTTTGATTCCGGGCGTTGTGATGTTCTCACCTCAGATACGTCGCAGCTTTATGCGCTGCGCTTGAATTTAAAAGATCCATCGTCTGCGGTGGTACTGCCTGACATTATTTCAAAAGAGCCACTTGGACCGGTAGTCAGGCAAGGCGATGATGCCTGGTTTAATGTGGCTAAATGGGTATTGTTCTCGCTGATCAATGCGGAAGAATATGGGATCACCTCTGAGAACGCCGATGACATGCTTAAATCGAATGATCCGAACATTCAGCGAATTCTCGGTGTTGATGGCCCCAAAGGAAAGTCGCTCGGTTTACCGGATATGTGGGGTTATAACGTTGTTAAACAGGTGGGCAACTATGGCGAGTTGTTCGAATCGCAAGTGGGTTCTGGTTCACCATTAAACATTTCACGTGGCGTGAATGCACTGTGGAGTGATGGTGGCTTTATGTATGCACCACCGATTCGTTAAGTAGAAACCTAATACTGGATGCGAAAGAGCGATGCATCATCGCTCTTTTTAGCGATGTTTAAGTAAGTTGGTAGGTTATCGAAGCATGAGCACGCCATTTATTTCAGAACATAAAGCTCAGAAGACGAGCATAATCTATAGCCCCGCTTTTCGATCAATACTTTTCCAAGTCCTATCCCTGATCGCTATTGCGGCATTTCTCTATTCGATTGTTAATAATACACAAGCTAACTTGGAGGCGAGAGGGATCACCACTGGGTTCGACTTTTTATCAGAAAAAGCGGGCTTTAATATCTCGATGTCATTGATTGAATACAGTGGCAGTGACACGTATGGCAGAACGTTTTTTGTCGGTTTGCTCAATACCGTCCTCGTTTCTTTTCTCGGTATTGTACTGGCTTCAGTACTCGGGTTCATTATTGGTGTGGCCCGCTTGTCTTCCAACTGGCTAATAAAAAAGGTTGCGTCTGCCTATATAGAGATATTTAGAAATATTCCCTTGCTATTGCAAATATTTTTCTGGTATTTCGCAGTGCTACAAACCTTGCCCTCTCCTCGTAATAGCTTGAGCCTCGGGGAAGCCATTTTTCTCAATGTACGAGGTTTGTATGTGCCCTCTATTGGTTTTAATCCCGAAGGGTATTTTTTGCTTGGGACCCTAATCTTGGGTGTGTGCTTTACCTTTGTTACGTGTTTGTGGGGGAAAACCTATCAAGCACACACAGGTAAGCAAGTGCCAATGGGCCGCGTCGCGCTGGTGTTGTGTATCGTCGCTCCCGCTGTTGTATTCCTTTTTAGTAGTAGTCCGGTCACTGTTAACATGCCGGTGTTAAAGGGGTTTAATTTCTCTGGTGGTATCACAGTCATCCCCGAATTAGTGGCCTTGTTACTCGCTTTGAGTATTTATACCGCGGCGTTTATCGCAGAGATCGTACGCTCTGGGATTAATTCGGTGAGTGACGGGCAAAAGGAAGCGGCGCTGTCTTTGGGTATTGGTCCAGTGAAGACGTTAAAGCTTATTGTGATCCCTCAAGCTATGCGGGTCATTGTTCCTCCATTAACCAGCCAATATTTAAACCTGACAAAAAACTCTTCACTGGCGATGGCTATCGGGTATCCAGACTTAGTGTCTGTATTTGCCGGAACCACCTTAAACCAAACTGGGCAAGCGATAGAGATCATTGCAATGACAATGGCCGTTTATCTCACACTTAGCCTCGCCACATCTCTGGTAATGAATGTTTATAACAAGAAAGTTATGTTGACGGAAAGGTAGTGGTATCAGGATGAAAAAATATCATTTTAAGGAAGATGAAGCGCCACCTATCAACAACCATGGTGTTTTTTATTGGGCGAAAGAAAACCTATTTAACAGTCCGTTCAATGTGGTTCTGACAATGCTCGTGTTGACGGCACTGTTTGGAGTCATCCCACCCGTTGCTAGCTGGGTGATTGTCAATGCCGATTGGGTTGGTCAAAGCCCCGAAGCATGCAGCAGTAGCGGCGCTTGTTGGGCTTTTATTGGTGTGCGTTGGGACCAGTTTATGTATGGGTTTTATCCCGCTGAGGAGTTATGGCGACCGCAGCTTTTTTACGGCACGCTGGCGATATTGGTCGTGCTGCTTATGTACGATAAAACCCCTTATAAACGTTGGCTAGGCGCGTTTGCCATCAGTGCCTACCCGATCTTGATTGCTACATTGCTGTATGGCGGTGTCTTTGGTTTAGAAAAAGTCGAAACCCATATGTGGGGGGGACTATTAATTACGCTTGTCATTGCTTTGGTCGGCATTATTGCGTCTTTGCCTATTGGCATTCTATTGGCGCTTGGTCGACGCTCTACCATGCCAGTCATACGATCGTTCAGCACGATTTATATCGAAATATGGCGAGGTGTACCGCTGATCACTGTGCTATTTATGGCATCGGTTATGTTGCCTTTATTTCTTGCCGAAGGAACCGATATCGACAAGTTGGTGAGAGCGCTGATTGGTGTAGTGATGTTTGCTTCAGCCTATATGGCCGAAGTGGTACGAGGTGGGTTGCAAGCGATCCCCAAAGGGCAGTATGAAGCGGCAGATGCGCTAGGGTTAACGTATTGGAAAAAAACCATCCTGGTTATTCTTCCTCAAGCGTTAAAGATTTCTATTCCATCGATTGTTAATACCTTTATTAGTCTCTTTAAAGACACTAGCCTGGTATTAATTATCGGTATGTTTGATGTGCTAGGGATTGGGCAAACTGCAAACACTGATCCGGAGTGGTTAGGGTTTGCCACTGAAAGTTATGTGTTTGTGGCTTTTGTTTTCTGGATTTTCTGCTCGGGTATGTCTCGGTATTCAATTTGGCTTGAGAAGCGCCTACATACGGGCCATTAAGCGTAGCGGCAGTAAGGATTAAAAATGGACGTTATCAACAAAGACTATGTGATTGAAATTAAAAAAATGAACAAGTGGTATGGTGAATTCCATGCGTTGAAAGACATTAATCTTAAAGTTGAAAAAGGCGAGAAGATTGTTATCTGTGGGCCATCTGGATCGGGAAAGTCGACCATGATCCGATGTATTAATCACCTGGAGGAGCATCAGCAAGGTCAGATAACCGTTGCGGGTGTGCCCCTAAATGACAATATCAAGAACATCCAAGCGGTACGGGATGAAGTGGGCATGTGTTTTCAGCATTTTAATTTATTCCCCCATTTGACCGTGTTAGATAACTGTACGCTTGCCCCGATTTGGGTGAAGAAAATGCCAAAATCCGAGGCCGAAGAGATTGCCATGCAGTACCTAGAGCGGGTGAAAATTCCTCATCAGGCCTTAAAATTCCCGGGACAGCTCTCCGGTGGCCAGCAGCAACGTGTTGCCATTGCGCGCTCACTGTGTATGAACCCAAATGTCATGTTGTTTGATGAGCCCACATCAGCACTTGATCCAGAGATGGTGCGAGAAGTGCTAGATGTGATGGTGGAATTAGCGGAGGGCGGGATGACCATGTTATGTGTGACGCATGAAATGGGGTTTGCCAAAGAAGTGGCCGACAGGGTGATTTTCATGGACGCAGGGGAAATCATTGAACAAAACACGCCGACTGAATTCTTTAATGCTCCTCAGTTCGATCGTACTAAACAGTTTTTGGATCAGATACTTAGTCACTAATACTGTTACAGGCTCGTATCCATCGAGCCTATTGTATTTCACTGTGTTTTGTTGATTCACTCTTTATGCGCTGCCCTTAATGCAGTTGCGCCCTGCTTCTTTGGCTTTGTACAAGGCTTTATCCGCTAACTGCAATACCTCATCGGGCGTGTCGGCTTGTGAGGCATCGGCAAAGCCAATACTGACAGTAATATTAACGGGCTTTTGTTCGCTTGCGCGTCCACGCTTTTGTCGGCCTTGCTTGTCATCATGAGGACGAGATTCATCACGCAGTATCAAAGGGTAGTTGGCGATGTCCTCACGTAGGGCGTCGAGAAACGGCAAGCAGTGCTCGGTGGTTTTTCCTTTGAATAGCAGGGTAAATTCTTCACCGCCGTAGCGAAAGGCACTGGCGCCTCCTTCACAATGTGCCATATGTTTGGCAACGAGCTTAAGAACATCATCGCCGGTTTCGTGACCGTATTTATCATTGAATTGCTTAAAGTGATCCACATCCAGCATGGCGAGCGTGTATTGTCTGCCTAGGTGTTTGAGCTCGTCTTCAAGTGCGCGACGCCCTGCAATTTCGGTAAGCCCATCAATGAATGCCAGTTGGTGGCTTAGCGAGACTTGGTTGGCAATCAATAACACGCCGGCCAATGAAAATATCAGCGAAGAGATGAAAGGCACATTAAAAAACACCAAGGTCGTGACACCGCATAATACACTGACGAAGGCGGCATGATCTTCAATGCTATTTTTGCGCAACAGTCGAATGGTGCTGACACAGACCAAAATCGAGAGCAACACGATCAGCAGCAGCGGCATGGGACTAACGGCGGTCACTCTGACTAATACCGGATGCTGATGGAGATAGGTGGAGAGTTCACCGAATTGCTGCACCAAAAGGCCGCACCAACCAATTTCCATACCAATCGCGAGGAAAAAGAACAGACCAAACCGAGAGGTGAGTTTTTGATCGCGCACGATGATCATATACAGCAAGTTAATCGGAAGGGCGACGGTGAGCAGCAAGTACTCCATGTAGGTTGTGCCGTGATTGAGTGGCGATTGCAGCCGCGTGAGGATCACTGTGTATCCCACCAATAAGATCACGACCATCATACCGACACGGGCGCTTTTGAATAAGTGGCTTAAAAGTAGTGCGGTGAATAACAGAAAATACGGCGCTGCGTAAATTAAGTTGTAATAGGGGGCTAGCGCAGCAATCAAGGGTTGATAGCTCACGGCAAGCAGCAGCAGTAAAACAATGGGCGTCCCCATACGGACCACGGATGAACGCAAAAATCCCATGAAACCTCTTATTGGGTTGAGGTAACACCATTAACTTACCACGGATCGCTTGTTAGGGGATGGCCTGACGCTCAGAATGTGATAACAGCAATGGTCTAGCGAGTCTCTTTAATTTAATGATTAGATTATCATTTTGGGGGCAAAAAGAAAGCCAAGCGATGGCTTGGCTTTCTGCTGACGTTTCGCATGACGTGCGTGGTTAGAGTGAGAACACGTTTATTCGCTCTGTGACGCCTCTGGCAGGGTAAATACCTGGGTTGGCTTGGCCACAATCGAGCGCGTTGTCTCTTTAATATCGGCAATCACCACTTCTAGGCTATCACCGAGCTTGAACTCAACGTTATCGTCGATAGTGACTGTGCCTGTTTCTTTATCGCAGGCAATCCGGCTTTTGTTATCGATGATCAGCGACGATGGAATAAAGGCAGGCGCGCCGTTTTCCAGCAAGCGTACACGCATTCCGGCCCGGTTGATGTCAAAAATCTCAGCGGTATAGCGGGTTTGCGCTTCAACTTCTGGCTTGAGCAAGCGGGTGTATAGCCAGTCAGCGACATCACGCTCAGCCATACGGTGATGTTTACGGTGGCCGGCAAGCTCTTCACCCACGGTATCGGCCGGGGCATTGGCCTCTGTTTCGCCGCGAATAATCGCTTTGAGCAAACGGTGGTTAATCATATCGCCGTATTTACGGATAGGTGATGTCCACGTGGCGTAGACATCTAGGCCCATCGCGTAGTGTGGCGCTGGCTCATGGCCAATCTCGCTGTACGCTTGGAAACGGCGTAAGCGATTATCGAGATAGGTGGTATCTAGGCTGTTTAGCCAGCGACGGAGCGCACTGAAGCCTTCGACGGTGGCTAGGCTTTCGCTGTCCGCCTCGCCGTCATGCGCTTTTACTAGCTCGACCACGTCGTCGAGTTTTTCACTGTTAAAGCCGGCGTGTGTGTTAAAGATACCAAACCCGAATGCGTCACGAAGCTTTCGACCCGCGCAGATGTTGGCGCTGATCATTGACTCTTCCACGATACGGTTAGCGATACGACGCTGATCGGTGTGGATAGCAATCACATCGTTATCTTCGCTGAGTTCAAAGCGGTAGTCAGGACGGTCGGGGAAGGTGACGGCATGCGTCTCACGCCACTGAATACGGGCTAGCGCAAATTGATGTAATTGATGGATTTGATCCGCAATGTCGCTGCTCTCTGGCTGCCACTGCGCTTGTTCACCGAGTTCGATGTAATCAGAGACTTTATCGTAAGCAAGCTGACCGTGTGATTGGATCCACGCGGAGAAGAATTCAGCATCGTCGGCAATGGTGCCATCAGCATCGATATTAAAGGTGCAGCATAGTGCTGGGCGCTTTTCGTTTGCACGCAGTGAACATAAGTCATCACTGAGATCACGAGGCAGCATTGGGATGTTGCGCCCAGGCAAGTAAATAGTGAACCCACGGTCACGAGCGACTTGATCAAGCGCCTCATCGGCATCGATGTATGCTGTTGGATCGGCGATAGCCACTGTCATGGTGAAGCCACCTTGCGGGTTAGCTTTTACATACAGAGCATCATCCATGTCTTTGGTGGATTCGCTGTCGATGGTAACAAACGGCAAATCAGTCAGGTCGCGACGCTCTAGGCCTTGCTCCAACAATGGCCACGCATCTTTTGGCGCTGGCTCTTGGTTGGGCAAGTTGTGTTTGGCCAGCGTGACCCACCAAGGGGCAATTTTATCGTCCGCATCGGTGATTTTTTCACTGACCTGGCACATAAAGTTGTCATCGCCTTTCAGTGGGTGGCGGATGAGAGACGCCACGACCCAGTCACCTTCTTTCAAGTTGTCTTGCGCCAAGCCACGCTGCGTTTTAGCGCGCAGAGCGTCTTTCATTTGCGGGTGATCGGGGACGACGTTTAAGCGATTACGGATCCACTGCACACGGCCAATAAAGCGATCTAAGCTGGCTTCTACCAGCGTATCCGGCTCAGCCACTTCGCGGTCTTTCTCGGTGCGAACAAAGGCTTCTACTCGATCACCGTGAAGCACTTTCTTCATATAAGGAGGCGGAATGAAAAGGCTGGTTTTGTCATCAACTTCGAGGAAGCCGAAGCCTTTTTCGGTGGCTTTTACCTGGCCTTCTTTTTTCGGCAAGGTTTCTTGGATCTGTTGCTTTAGCTGTGCTAGCAGGGGATTGTCTTGAAACATAACTCGGGTCTCGATAAACGGATCGCCACACTATACGGATTCACTGTTTCAAAACCAACCCGTGGCACTAAAATCCTGTGACCTGACTTAAATGCATGGAAAGTGCGGGGAATACCTACGGATTTCGATGCCTCTGTGAACAAATTGCTATAAACCTGCCCACACGCCGCAAATTTTGTGAACTTGTTCAACTTTTTCTGGCTTTTTTGGTGTAAATAGCGCAGAATGCACATCCTTAATGACCGAGGCCCATGGCGCTGGTGACTGTCACTGCATGAAAGACAGTGTTGCATGGTTGAGCAGAACGCTTGAGGGGCCCCGTTTCGCTACACTCTATAGATTGGGATCCCAATGCAAGAATCTGTAACCAAATTTCGCCAGTTAGATCTGGCCGACACCCTTTTGTCTGCGCTTGACTCAATGGGCTTTGAAACACCGACACCAATTCAAGCCGCTTCCATCCCTGTCCTTCTTGAAGGCCGTGACGCACTTGGTAAAGCACAAACCGGTACAGGTAAAACCGCTGCATTTTCGCTGCCACTACTGAATAAAGTCGATCTAAGCCAGCGTAAACCACAAGCTATCATTATGGCTCCGACTCGTGAGCTTGCTATCCAAGTCGCGGCGGAAATGAAGACGCTGGCACAGAACATCAAAGGCCTCAAAGTGCTTGAGATCTATGGTGGTGCATCGATTGTTGACCAAATGAAAGCGCTAAAAAGCGGCGCGCACATCGTGGTGGGCACACCAGGGCGTGTGAAAGATTTGATCAACCGCGATCGCTTGAAGCTTGACGAAGTACATACCTTTATCCTCGACGAAGCGGATGAAATGCTCAAAATGGGCTTTGTGGACGATGTTACCTGGATCATGGAGCAAGCGCCTGAGAGTGCACAGCGTATCCTGTTCTCGGCAACCATGCCTCCTATCGTTAAACAAATTGTTGACCGCTTCTTGCGTGAACCGGCGCGTGTTGATGTGGCGGGAAGTAATCGCACCGTTGAAAAAGTTGAGCAGCAGTTCTGGGTGGTTAAAGGCGTTGAAAAAGACGAAGCCATGAGCCGTCTGCTAGAAACGCAAGATACCGACGCTTCAATCGTGTTTGTGCGTACCCGTCAAGATACTGAGCGCCTTGCCGACTGGTTATCAGCGCGTGGTTTTAAAGCCGCGGCATTGCATGGGGACATCCCACAGTCACTGCGTGAGCGCACGGTTGATCACTTAAAGCGTGGTGTGATTGATATTTTGGTCGCGACCGACGTCGTGGCACGTGGCCTTGATGTGCCGCGTATCACTCACGTGTTTAACTACGACATTCCGTTTGATGCCGAATCGTACATTCACCGTATTGGTCGTACGGGGCGTGCAGGCCGTGCCGGTAAAGCGATTCTGTTGGTGCGTCCTAACCAAATGCGCATGCTACGCACGGTTGAGCGTGTCACGCAGACCAAAATGGAAGAAATTCAGCTTCCAAACCGCGATAAAGTGGCGGAAGCGCGTGTCGCTCAGCTAGCGGGTGAGTTGGCTGAGAAGAAAGATGGCGATGCCATGGCACCTTTCGTTGAGCTGATTGAGCAACTGCAAAACGATATTGACGTGGATGCAACCACTTTGGCGGCGATGTTGCTGCAACGCCAGCAAGGCAAGCGTCCATTATTCTACAAAGGCCCAGACCCGATGATTGCAGCGATGGAGCGTGAGAAACAACGCCGTGAACGTCGTCGTGACGATCGTCAAAATGGTACTGACCGTCGTGATACTAACCCGGCTGATTGGGATACGTATCAGTTGGACGTGGGTCGTGAGCAAGGTGTACAAGTTAAAGATATCGTCGGCGCAATTGCCAATGAGCTTGGCTTAAACAAGCAAAACATTGGCGCGATTAAACTGGCACCGGCACACACGTTTGTGCAGCTGCCTAAAACCATGCCGAAAGACGTGTTTGCACAATTGCAAAAACTGCGTATTCGTCAAAAAGAGACCAATGCACAGCGTGTTGAAGGTCAAATCATGCGCGAGCGTCGCGGTGGTGACCGCAATGGCGGTGGTCGTGGCCGCAATGAACGTGGCCGTGGCGAACGTCGTTTCAACCGTGACCGCGGCAACGAGCGTCGTGGTGGCTCTGCGCGCGGCGAACGTCGTCAAGCACAGTAAAAGTAGGAAGCCGGGCAGTGATGCCCGGCTTTTTTATAACGTGTCTGCGATGTAATGCCTTGTATGCAGGGTATTAACGACGTAGATATGAGGTCTTTAATCCACCATGACATTCTGGAACAAGACCGATATAGTTAAGCGGTGAGGTGATAAGCGTCACGCCACTGTTTGTCGCTACGCGTGGTGGCGATGGATCGATAAACCACGAGCGTGTTAATGATGAGTTGCCTCTGTCATGATTAACTTTAAAAATACCCTGCGTCTTCTGGGCATGCCTATTTTATGGATGGGTGTTGTCCAATTTGTTTTTGGACTCTTATCGCTTTTTATTTTCCGCGATGGGGTCTCAAAGCACTTCTTTTATCCCTCTTTGCTGATGATGGTTTCATCATTGGCTATCTCGTGGCTGTTTCGGCAAAGCAAACTCAATCAGGTCACCTTTCGCGACGCTTTACTATTTTCAACGCTGACCTGGATACTAGTGGGTTTGCTTGGCGGTATCCCGATAGAACTAGTGACTGGTGTGAGTTTCACTGATGCCACCTTTGAGTCGATCAGTGCGCTGAGTACGGCGGGTGCCACCATTTTGAGTGGCCTGGACAATATGCCTGCTTCATTCCTGCTTTATCGCCAGTTTTTACAATGGATGGGGGGACTTGGTGTGGTGATATTTGTGGTCGCGGTATTGCCGATGCTCAACGTGGGTGGTATGCGGCTATTAAAAGCGGAAACCCCCGGACCAATCAAAGACGAAAAACTCTCTCCTCGAATATCAAAAACGGCGCACTATTTGTGGGGGGTGTACATGGTAATCACCATTGTATGTGCGCTGGCCTATTATGTGGCTGGAATGAGTGTGTACGATGCGATCGCACATAGTTTTTCTACCGTCTCAACCGGGGGGTTCTCCACCCACGATGCCAGTATGTGGCACTTTCAAAGCCATCTTATCTTAATGATTTCTAATATCTTTATGCTGTTAGGAGCGATCAACTTTGGCTTACACTTTCGGATTTTCCGTATCGGTTGGCGCGGCCTAAAGCTATATATTGATGACGAAGAATCACGGGTGTTTTTGATTGTGGTGGCGTGCCTGTCTCTGGTGTTGGGCTTTTACCTTTATGGTGAAGCCCGTTATGAATCGCTCTGGGTGTCACTTAGCTTTGCAGCGTTCCATGTGGTTTCGTTCATTACCAGTACTGGGTTTGGGGCAGCGGATCTAAGCTCGTGGCCAGCGGCAACCGCCTTATTCCTGGTGTTTTGTGCCTATCTTGGCGGGTGCTCAGGCTCAACGGCGGGCGGCAATAAAATTATTCGCGATATTGTTACCTTTAAAATCATTCGTCGCCAATTGCATCAATTGGTGCACCCTTCCGCGATCATCCCCATCCGTTATCAAGATAAGGTGGTCTCGAACGATGTGACCCAAGCGGTAATGGCGTTTATGTCGCTAGCAGCGCTGACCACAGGTGTGTTTACCCTATTGATGATGATGACAGGGCTCGATTTCTGGTCTGCATTTACCGCCGTAGTCGCTTGTATCAATGTGCTTGGGCCAGGGTTTGGTGAAGTCGGGAGTAACTTCCAGCCCGTGACAGACACAGGGATCTGGATCCTAAACATTGCCATGATCCTCGGTCGTTTGGAGTACTTCACCGTGCTGGCATTGTTTATGCCGCACTTTTGGCGTTGGTAACTAAACCAATTGCTCTGCGTGCTCGGGGCATAGTGAAGCCACAAACTCATCTATGTGTGTGTAGCGCGTGTAAGGGTTTAAAAATACCGCTTTTTCACCAGGAATAAATAGGCATTGGCCATTGGGGTCAAACTCCGTGTGTGCAATGGACTCGACCCAGTTGGTTTGCAGCGTTTTACCTTGCCGAGCAAGAAAGTGCTGACGGTGAAACAGGCTATGTTGGGTAATGCTGTCAATGCGCGCCCCGACTTGATGCAAGGTTTGTTCTTGCTGGAACATGACATTTACATCCAGTGTAGGGGAAGGTTGATAGAGGCGAAATGCCACCGTAGGGCCCAGGTTATCACCAGCAACGATCTTGCAATGGGGGAGGGCGTCTAGGTGGGCTTTTAAATACTCGGCATTTTGCAGGCTGTGCGCAATCATGGTCTGATAACCACGTTTGCCCAACATATTGAGGGCGCAATAACTCCCATAGGCGCCTGCTGCACCGCGCGAGCACTCTATTGTTGACTGCAAATGCGTTTGCTGCGTTTTGCTGGTTTCAAAATAAGAAAAGTAATGCGGATCTTGCTTAAGGTGTTCCATGTCCGTTTTCTGTTTGAACATCACCAAGCTGGCGGTATAGGGTACAAACCCCCACTTTTGAAAATCGATAGTGATGGAGTCGGCAAAGCGTAGCCCGCGAATACGGGGTATTAATGCTTGCAGTTTATCCCGTGTCGCCGCGTTGATCCCTATCGGGTTGGCGGCAAAATCATAGTCGTTGAACATCACTAATGGCCAGCCCACGGCCGCATCGACGTGAATGTGTGGCCTAACCGACGTGTTGAAACGCTCACAGGCGCGTGTTGTGATTTGATAGACGCGTTCAATGTCGTCAATGGCGAACGTGTCTGTGGTACCAAAGGTCAGCAAGATGGTGGGCACCGGCATCTTTTCTGCTAAACAATGATTGAGCGAATAGGCAAAGTCATCCAAGTCAAGCCGGTTGTTGGCATCCACTTTAATACGCAGGACTTGGTTGGGGATATCTGTGCCCAGTAAGCCGAGGTTGGTCATATTGGAATAATGGCCAGCCAGTGAGTTAATCATGCGGAAGTCTTGTCCTTGGAACCCCCGCTGGCCTGATAGCGGGAACTGCTTTCTTAGCCCCATTAAATAGCCGTATAAGTTGCCGAACGTCCCGCCTTGGGTAAAGATCCCGGTTGCCTGGTCAGGATCATAGCCAATCAAGTTTGCGACTTGACGTACGAGTGTTTTTTCTAGTTCAACTGACATCCCCGCGTATTCGCTATACACCAAGTTGGGATTAGCCATCGTCGCCAGTAATGCCCCATGTATCGCGGGATCACACGGCGCCGTGATCACGTTTTCCACGGCACGGGGCGATGTCCAATCTTTGGAGTAGGTGGCGGCTTGCAGTGCTAGGTTAGGCAGTGTCTTGGCGCTAATATCACTTTGTTCGGGAACATGCGTTTGTTGACTAAATGGATGCGCAGCGTCGGCCACCGCAGGATGCATACCGTTCTCCAACCAATGAGCCAGTTCTGGCGTCCGATAGACGGGCCAACGATCAGGGTCTCGATTGAAAAAGTGCTGACGAATGGTTTGGTATTGTTGTGTAAACGTCGCGGTTAAGGCGTGTGTTGGTAAGGAACAAGACATAAAAACAATCCTCCCCAATGGGGATCAGGCAGCGTCTCGCTGCCTGATTCAGTGAACGTCAGCCAAACTCATTCGCGTCGCGGTCTGGCCTTGGCGATTTACTGCAATTTAAAGTTATGCACCATGCGATCCAGCTCCTCATTTGAATGGGTGAGGGATTGAGTGGCCGCCGTGGTTTGATTGCCACTGTCTACCAGCTTATTCACCATATCGCGAATCGACAGCATGTTTTTACTGAGCTCTTCAGCGACAGAGCTTTGCTGTTCAGTCGCTGTCGCAATTTGGGTGCTCACATCGTCGATTTCGGTGACAGACGAACTCATGATGGTCAAGCTGTTAGACACTTCCGAGGTTTTGTCTGCGGTGGTCTGACACTGTTCTTTGGTTTTCTCCATGGCCTCGACCACACTCGAAGTGCCATCGAGTAACGCGGTAAGCATTTCGGAAATTTCCGTGGTGCTGCTTTGTGTGCGAGCGGCTAACGCACGCACTTCATCGGCGACGACCGCAAAGCCTCGTCCTTGTTCGCCAGCGCGCGCTGCTTCAATGGCGGCATTCAATGCCAGCAAATTAGTTTGTTCAGAAATTTCGCCAATCACTGTCAGCACGTCACTAATTCGATTCGCATCTTTGTTCATGCTAGTGATCCGCCCCGACATTTCTTCCACCTCATCCACTAAGGCACTGACCGTGATCACCGCATTGTCGACCACTTTAAGTGATTGACTTGCCTCCTTACTTGCCGAGGCAGTGATACTGTTCGATTGGGAAACATTTTCTGCAATGTTTCTCGCGCTTTCGCTCATTTGAGTGATGGCAGTAACCACTTGCTCGGTTTCAGCTGAGTGAGCATCCAGTACGGACTCATTTTCGCTGGTGGTTTGTGACAGCTGGCTAATATTGGCTGAAATGGCTTGGCTGGACTCGGCGACGCTCAACATCATGCCTTGTAGATTTTCGACAAAGCGGTTGAAGCCGTCACTGATTTGCGCCAAATCATCATTGCCGTTCACATCGAGACGAGCGGTAAGATCCCCTTCGCCACGTGACAGATCCAGCACCGCTTCTTTGAGTTTGAGTAAGGGGCGATATGAAAATTGAATAATCGCATAAATCGCGCCAAGACTGACGATGAGCAGTATCACGCCTGTTCCGACAGAATCGATTTGTGCATCGCGAACCCCCGCCAGGGCGGTTTTTTGGTCAACAAAGACCATCAAGGTCCAATACCTGTCTTCGGTTAAGTTGACTCGCTGGAAATAGCCATCAAATTGAATGCCTAAATAGGGGAACGTGAGGTGACCTTGCTCGCTACTGCGGAACATGCTCTCCATTTGTGAAAAGTTAGGACTAATTTGAGAGGGGGTTTTACCGATATCATTGGGGTCATCACTGGCAAAAAACACCGCGTTTTGATCCGTCAATGTCGCGGCTCCACCGGCAAAGCGCATCTCACTGACTTGCGTGATGACATCTTCTAACGGAATATCACCAAGCAGCGCGCCGATAAACTGGCCGTTTTCAAACACAGGAGCCACGGCACTGATCACTTTCTCACCGGTGACCTTGTCCGTGTAAATGTCAGTCAAGTGAATGGACTGATCGGATTTAACCGTGCGGTACCAGTCTCGGTCTCGGAAGTTATATTCATTGGTGGTCACACCATTACCATTGTGATTAGACATGTACGACGCACCGTTTTCGTAGGTCATGATGACATTAGCAATACCGGCGGTATCTGCCAGCATTCGTACTTGCGCCACATTCTCCTGACCGGTGAGATCGGTTGAGAAGTGGCCGGCACCTTGCTCTACCGCAGTGAGCTGAGACTGCACCAGCTGCTCTAACTCGATGACATGATGATCGAGTTTATTTTGAGTTTGGGTGACCAAGGCTTCAACCATTCTGTCACGCAGCGACAGTGCGTTAATTGAACCGAGGATCACGAGTGAGAGTGTGACGAGCAGTCCTACCCCCCAAATAATGCGAGATTTAAACCCTAAGGTCATAGCGATTACCCCTTACTGAGCGCGAGTTTGCCTGTCTAAAAAGTAAGGGTGCTTCCTGTGCTTGATGAGCGTGTTCTGTCCGCTTTTTTGTGCGGGTTTTTGTGTTGCCCACCAAGGAGTCACCCAGCCAACGTTTATTAGAAATTAGTTTATATGGCGTCTATCTGCCAAATAAGAAAGACTTCTTGATAAGAATAACAATAGGGCGAGTGTTCATTTTTTGCTAGGTGAGGGGGTGAAAAATGTATGACATTTTAGCGCGCTTTTAATGAAGGTGTTGTTAGAAAAAAAAGACAGGCGTTCGGGTTTTAAACGCGCGTGTAAGATGTTTACTGACCTAAGCGCCTTATTTTAAGCATTTATCCGCAGCAAGTGAGATAAAACCAAACATTGGCAAGGCGTTGAGACGCCTGAAGGGATGGCGCGATGCGCTCGGCGATAAAAACCGTGTGGCGTACGCTGACTGACAGGTTCCAGCACCAGTGTGAGGGTGCTGGTGAAACCTTATTCGGAGGGAGGGGCCTCAGGGATGATAAAAGCGTCAGGTTGCGCACGGTATTTTTCTACACTGGCGAGATACACCTCGCGTTGCCAGTCGACTAAGGCGCTGGCTTCTTGCTGGTAAAGGCTTTGTGGGGCTTGGTTATTGACTACCTTCCATACGGCGTAGGCAGCTTGTTTATCGAGTTCAATTTTTTGTTTCTCGTCGGCAGGTAGATTCGCCAAGTTGACGTCCATAGCACATCTCTTATCTGATCAGGGCACTCGGATCCTAACCGAGCCGCACGATTCCAGCAAGATTTACTCGCCGTTTACCCCGTGCTGACATTATAGGTAACAGGATTGCTAGGCTGGATGCTTTTAAATGATAGCCAGTGGAAACCGTGATGACCTTTAATGACCAAGACAGACAGGCTTTGTACGAAACATGGATGTCTTATAAAGCTAAAGCTCGGATTACCCAGATAGAAATGGCAAAAAAGCTTGAGATCAGTCACCTTAGCTTCTCTCGGTGCATTCATGGTGACGCCGTGCTCGATAGTCGGTTTGTGTTTGCGTTTTGCCAAGCTATGGGGGTGGAGCCGAACAAGGTCATACCGAGCTTGCGCGATCGTGAACAGGTTGATCAAGACGTGCTTGTCACCAGTAAAGTGATTGTCGATGGGGCGATTGAAGCCGTGCATTATGAAGGAAGCACGGTGATCATTGAGTATCGTAAGCCGCTTGCGCCTTCAGCCAGTGCGGCGCTTGAACGGGTTTCGTGACCGATAAGAGGGAACGGCAGAGGTAGGATCGGGCCGTTTGGGGAGTTGCGCCATAATGGATTCGCGCTCATCGTCGGTCATTTTTCCCCAGCGGACAATTTCATCAAGCGTACGTTTGCAGCCGACGCAAATATCGTCTTCACGTCGACAATGACCAATGCAAGGTGTTAACACGCGAGCTCCTCAACACAAATAAATGACGGACAGGCCGCGGGATACGCTGCCTGTCTGGTACCTAAGATCACGATCTAGTATAGCGATTTTGCTATCGCGTCACCATGCCACGCACTTGTTCGGCACGTTCGTCGTCCGTTGCCTCTTTGGGTGCGGGGGTGAGTAAGGCTTTTTGACAAGCAGGGCGCGCGGCAAGTTTATCGAGCCACGCGCTGAGTGCGTCTAATCCGCTTACATCAACGCCACTCCATTCGTGAATCCTTGCCCATGGCCAGGTCGCCATATCGGCAATGGTATAGCTATCCCCTGCCAAGTAAGGATGCTGTTGCAGTTGCTTATCCACCACTTCAAGCAGGCGGCGGCCTTCTTTTTGATAGCGCTCAATGGCGGCGGGGATTTTTTCAGGAAAATAACGATAGAAGACATTGGCTTGCCCCATCATTGGCCCCACGCCCCCCATTTGAAACATCAGCCACTGAATGGCTTGTGAGCGTGCCTTGGGCTCGCTGGGTAAGAATTGCCCCGTTTTTTCTGCGAGATAGAGTAAAATCGCCCCGGACTCAAACACCGGAAAGTCGCCATTGGCTTTATCGACAATCGCGGGAATGCGACCGTTGGGGTTGATGGCTAAGAAGTCAGGCTGTTTTTGCTCATTTGCCATCAAATCAACGCTGTGTAATTGATAATCCAGCCCCATCTCTTCTAGTGCAATCGCAACTTTTTGGCCGTTGGGTGTCGCGGCAGAATAAAATTCAATCATATTGGCTCCTTGCTCGGGGCGTCACGCTATGTGTGACCCCATGAAAAGTGCGGGCCCTTATCAGTGTCGGGCACTATTAGTCAGTATTGGGGCCAATAGGGTTGAGATCAATCAGTGTGTCATTAACTGTGTCTTGGGCCAAATAAGTGACAGTGTCACTCCATCTTGTTGTGGCCGGTTGTCAGCGACAAGATCGGCTTGATGAAAGTCAGCGATCAACCGTGCGATATACAGTCCTAAGCCAAGGTGCGGTTTATCCGCGCCGTGACCTTCAGGGCGGACACTGACCATAGAGTTAAACAATTGCTCGCGCATATGCTCGGGAAGCAA
Organism: Salinivibrio sp. VYel1; assembly: GCF_009377945.1. NCBI lineage: Bacteria > Pseudomonadati > Pseudomonadota > Gammaproteobacteria > Vibrionales > Vibrionaceae > Salinivibrio > Salinivibrio sp. VYel1. The sequence continues at coordinate 95,440 of NZ_RSAM01000001.1, forward strand.
TGGGCCGCTATTGCTGACGGTCATCGCGACCTGATGCGCATTTTGTGACAGCGATAAGGCGATGGGGGCGGCGCCGTTGTCAAACTCCACCGCATTGGCGATAAGCTTATCGAGTAATTGTGCCAGATAATCAGGGACACCTAACACGTTTACCGTGTGGTGGGGAAGGCTTAAGGTAAAGGTCTTATCTGGATAAGCGAATTGGTAGCCTTGGGTACAGCCTTCAAGTAGGGCATTGAGATCCACCATCTCTTTATCGGCGTTATCAAAGCTTTGTTCTAGGCGTGTGGCCTCGGTTAACGTCGATAAAATGCCCGCTAAGCGGTGAACACCGTCCTGCGCTCGGTTAACATAGGTCAGTTGCTCGGGGTTTTCCTGGGTGTAGGCCATGTTCTCGAGCGAGGAGCGTACCACGGCAATCGGTGTGCGTAGCTCGTGGGATAACCGTGAGCTCATGGCCTCCAAGTAGTGATTATACCCGGCAATTCGGCTGACCATATCGGCCATGGTGCGTGATAGTCGACCAATTTCATCATGGCTATGTGTGGTGGTGATATGTCCGGTAACCCGGCCTTGGCTATCGATTGCATGATCGGCCTCGTGCTGTAGGCGACGTAAACGCTTAGCGATATGCGATCCAAATAAGAGCAGTAAAAGCACGCCGGTACATATAACCGCCAGCATGACTGAAAACAGAGTTTCTAACGCTTCATTACGTAAGCTGCGAATGCCATTGGTCGTCTCTTCGACGATCACTGCACCGGCGACACGGTCGTCAAGCCAGATGGGATAAGCGGCCGATAAAATCATTGCTTGATTGTCGTCTGAGCTGCGCCAGCCTGCGTAAGGCCGCCCCTGTAATGCTTGCTGTGCTTGCACCCCTTGGTAGATGGATGCTTGTTGCATGGCGTCGACAAAGTGATCGGGTGGCGTCACGAGCAAGCGGTCATACCAGGGGCGCAGTAGTGTGTCGGTTATCCAGGGGATCAATCCCTCTGGTTGGTCTGAAGGCGACTGAGGCTGCCAAACGCCATTGGAGGTTTGAATATCGCCGTCTTTGGCGAGCACGCGACTGTGCTTATCGACTACCCAAACCCGCGAGGCGTCGTTATTCATTCGCTCAATCAAAGATTGGATAGCCGCAGAGGGCATCATAAAGCTGCCTAATGAGGTGGGAGCGCGCGTTGAAGCACTGCCAATAATGGCGTTGAGTGGCCGCTCGAAACCATTGCCGCGATCATAGTAGGCGAGAGCCAGCTGCTGGCCGACCCAATTTGCCGGGAGTTTCACCTCAATGCTGTAACCCTTGTCTGTCGGTTGCCATTTTGCAGCAATAGGTAGAGGCTGAGCCGGGCCTTCTGTCGAGGTCTTGTCAGCTAAAGTGGGTAGTCCACTGGTCAGGTGACGGATGTGAGCATTATTGCTGTTACTGTCTTGGCTGAGCGCAACACGATAAAAGGCACCTTGGGGGGAAGTGAGCGCCAAGATCATGTGATCTTGGCTGGTGATATCGCCGGTACGCTGTGCTGGGGTAGGACTGGCATCGGTCACTGTGATGCCAAAGTATACGGCATCTCCATTACTCCCAGTGAGCACAGATAATGCCAATTGATCGTTGTGGTAGGGACCTTGGTTAAAAATAAGCCCATCACGCTGATAGTGGCGTTGATGGTGGCGGTCGCGCTGCCAGTCGCCTAAGTCACCGTCCAAGGTGATTGGATGATTGAGGCGAAACGCGTGCAGATCTTTTCCTGGGTCGAGTTGAGAGGGGATGTCTCGATAGGAAAACAAGCTGGGCCTGTCGTTCATCCCCATGGCGAAAGCGCGCGCGGTACCCATCAAAGTCTGCTCTTGTCCCTGTCGTAAGACGTTTTCCATCTCCCACACATATTGATAACCCAAGTAGGGCAATAGGAGCAAAAAGCTCGATAGCACCACAATCTTGGTACGGATACCCGCGATGTGTTGCCATAATTGTTGGGCAAGCAAGTGTAACTTCGCGATCATTCGGGTGCCTCATCCCAACGGTAGCCCATGCCATAAACGGTACTGATGCAATCAAACTGTTCATCAACCACCATGAATTTCTTACGAATTCGTTTAATGTGTGAGGTAATGGTGCTGTCATCCACCACAGCATGTGCTTCATCCATGAGTGCCTGCCGACTTTTAACATGCCCGGGTCGTTTGACGAGGGCGTGCACCATCCAAAATTCGGTCACGGTGAGATCAATCAGTTGGTCATGCCAATAGACCTGCATACGATCAAGATCGAGGTAAAGAGGGCCACATTGGAGACGCTTATCTTCTTTTGAGGGGGTTTGTGCCAAAAGATCAGAGCGCCGGAATAATGCGGCGATACGTGCCATGAGGTGTGGGAGGGAAACATCTTTAGTGAGATAGTCATCCGCGCCCATCCGCAAACCAACCACGGTATCAATATCACTGTCGCGGGCGGTGAGGAATATAATTGGCACCGTCGCCGACACGGCGCGGAGGGATTGGCAAAGAGCAAAACCACCATCGATCTCACTGCCTAAGCCAATATCAATGATTGCTAGATCGGGCAATTGCCGCTCAAAGGCCGCTTGCGCGCTGGGCCGGTCTTGGTAGGTATGGACTTGGTAACCCTGGCGGCGGATAACATCGGCGTAGTTTTCTCGGATCGCCGCTTCATCTTCCACTATCGCGATGTGTTTCATAACTCTGTCTTCTTACTTGCGTTGTGATGACTATACCCAAACTGTGTGCAGAGAAAACCCTCTTCGCGTATGAAACGTAAATTGCCATTTTTTTGCCACTATTGATCGCCAGATTGCCATTTTTACTCCCGCAAAATGCCTTAAGTGCTTGCTGTAATAACGCCATATCAAACAGCACGATTCATCGTAAGCGAGGATAAGATGGATATTAAAAAACAACTGATTCACTCTGTATTTGCCGTTTCAATGTTCGCCGTTGCCACGCCACAAGGGATGGCCGCCAGTGAGATTGAACGTGATAAACAACCCGAACTGATCGGGATGGGAAGCGGCGCTATCGCGGGAGCGGTAGTGGCGGGCCCTGTCGGCGCGGTTGCAGGGGCCATTATTGGTACCGTGATGGGGCAAAATGCCAGCTATGAAAATTTGGCCACCGAGCAGGATGAAACGATTCAAACTATCCGGGATGAGAATCAATCATTGAGTCGCATCAGCCAAAAATATAATGAAGCGCAGCTTGAACTCGCGCGGTTACGCAGTGCGCAGAATCAGGTGGAAGACCTTACGCTGGCGATGAATATTCAATTTCGCACGAGCTCGGCTGATATTGAGCCGCACTTTATGATCCAGCTTGATGAGCTCGCAGGATTTATTCAACAAATGCCAAACGCTCAATGGCAACTCGCAGGCTATGCCGATCCAAGAGGACGTCAAGGCTATAACCAAGCGCTATCGGAACGTCGTGTGCAGGCCGTAAAAGATTACCTTGTGTCCGTGGGCGTCGATCCGCGTCAGCTCAACACGGTGGCGTATGGAGACAGTCAGCCACTGGATAGCCAAGCGGGGAATGAGGGCTTTTTCTTTGACCGCCGCGTGACAGTAAGCCGTATGTCGGGGACGCAAACCGCCCAGCGTTAGTCACTAATACGTGCGAGTTTTGCGACGTGATAACTCATAAAACCTCACCGGCAGATTGAACGGCGGTCTGCGGGTGGGGAAACCCAAACAAGGAAGGCGACAATGATAAGACAAGCCACTAATAAAGATATAGAAACCATTAGCCAACTCTGCGCCCATTGCCAGTCAGATGAGATAGACAAACGTCAGATGCACCGGCATATCAAGCATCTACTTAATCAGGACTTGGTGTCAGTGAGCGTGGCCGAGCTTTGCGGTTTGGTGGCGGGTGTGGTGGTCTGTCAAGTGATCCCACAATTAGGTTTGTCAGGCCACGTGGGTCGCATTAGTACCATTATTGTCGACGAGCCATTCCGCGATATGACGTTGGGACGTCAACTGCTTAATGCTGCCGAGCAGGCGCTGAGAGCAAAAGGATGTGATCACATTGAAGTGGTCCCAAGCTACCAAAAAGACGACGCACAAAGCTTTTATATCCATTGTGGTTTTCATCTGACCCCGGAACGGCTGACCAAACCGCTTGCCGCCTGAGCGGAGACTAAGGCAGCGCCGGGTCTGTGCTGGTCAGCTCATTGGAGACGTAATCGGGCCACTTGCCTGTGGCCTCCCAAATCAACAAGGTGCGTTTGGCGATTAAACCACCCCCATAGCCGACCAACTGACCTTGACGGCCAATAATCCGGTGACAGGGGACAATAATCGAAATCGGATTCTTGCCATTCGCACTGCCCACGGCTTGGTTGGCTTTTGGGTTACCGATAAGATGAGAGATGGCTTGGTAACTGGCCGTTTCACCAAAGGGAATGGATTGAAGCGCCTGCCATACGCGCTGTTGAAAGGCCGTTCCCTGCGGTGCAAGTGGCACCGAGAATGTCTGTCGCGTACCTGCAAAGTACTCATCCAGTTGATGGCAGGCAAGATCGAGAATGGCGACGCTGTCTTGCGAACTGTCTTGAACAAGGTGATTAGGTGCGCGGTTAGGGAGATACAGAGCCGTTAATCCCTGGCTATTGGCCTGCAGTGTTAATGGCCCTAGCGGGGAAGAGTAGATTTTCTTGCTCATGGTACCTCCGTGTTCGACGTGTTTTTTTGTCTTTATTACTGTTATTTTTTGTCTTTATTACAATAGGCGCACGCGGTTAGAAAGGCATTTTCCTGAAATTGCTTCAAGCCTAGCTCTTTTAAATTTACATCGATGGGATGACGTTTTAGCGTTTGTTTCATCACGCTGGAGGAGAAGACTTCGGCGTCAACGCCTTCGATCAGTTGTAGGGCGGCCTCCATTTTAAAGCCGGCACTACTACCCGCGAACTTCCCTTTGGTTTGGCGCTCGCGAATAATGATTTTATCCACCTGATAATCTTCGATGAGCTTGCTCATGGTACGATGGAAATGTTGAATGCTCTCTTGCGCTTCTGGCGAGGGCAGCGTGATTTTCTTGGCTCGACACTCAGGTACCGAAAACAAATCGTTGTCACTGTCGAGTAACACAACATTCGCTTCGTTAGCTTTTAAATCAACCGCGCAAACTCTCATTTTTCTCTCTCTTTCTTAAAAGGCATTGTCACTGAGGGAGGGCAGTATACGCAAAAGCCCTCGCCTCGTCACAGGATTAACGAAATGCATCGACATTGATATCAAGGGCTGTCTCGCTGGTGGCGCGGGCGATACGCAAATCATGGCGCTTAGCGAGATCAATATACTCCACTTCACGAAACCGGTGACTGCGGACTGAATAAAACAACTTGACCACAGGGCGAGTCAAGTCGTCGAGGTTTTCTTGCCATACCAAGCCAACGCGTCCATCCGCTAACTCAACGAGGGAGCCAACGGGGTAAAAGCCAATACACTGAATAAAGGCGCGCAATAAATTGGGATCCAAATGAAACGGCGTGAGTCCCATCATGATCTTAAAGGCTTCAGACGGTGACATCGCTCGTTTGTAACAACGATCCGCGGTCAGTGCATCGTAAATATCGACAATGCCACTCATGCGGCCAATGGTATGTAACGCTTCGCCTTTTAGCCCGTTTGGGTAACCAGTGCCATCCAGTTTTTCGTGATGCATTAAACTCACGTCGCGAGCAATTTGTGATAAGTCAGGGATACTATCCAGTACCGGCTGAGAAAATACTTGGTGGAGTTTCATGTGGTCGAACTCTTCAGCGGTCAGTTTGCCCGGTTTATTGAGCACTTCGTCGGCAACTAGCACTTTACCAATATCATGCACCAGCCCACCGACGGCGAGCTCTTGCAAGGTCGCGTGATCAAACCCTAGATGCCTGCCAAAACTCACCAACAAAAAGGCCACGTTGAGCGAATGCTCCATCAGGTAAGCACTTTTATCTCGAATGCCACTGATCCAAGCAATGGCGTGCTGACGTTCAAAAATGTTGTCGACAATGTCACTGCCCAATGCCTCAAGGGGCGCGACATCAATGGCTTTATTGGCATAGATGTCATTTAATAAGCGACTCAGTTGTTGCTTCGACGAATCGATGAGCGCGCGTGCTTTGTCGATATCCGCGCCGGTTGACGCATACTTACCTTGGTAGAGTGCGCCTTTGTACTGGATTTCATTGATATCTAGGATCTGATCAGCATCTACCCAAACATAGTTAACACCACATTGTTTTAGTTTTTGGATTGTCTCGGGACGGCGAACATAGCCAGGTTTGGTCATCCGGGTGGGTGACTGGGCAGTTTCTATTTGTTCCACGTACATCCCGATTGTCAGCTTGTGGATACTAATTTTCTGCAGCATCGTACCCAGTCCTACCTTGTGTGTTTATCACCAATAATACTAATGATTTTTGGGCGGCTTAAGGTATCGGGTGCGAGACATATTTCATTTTTGTGCACCCGTTAGCGCCTTTCTGCTCTCTTGTTTGGTTGTGCTATACTCCCGCGCTTGTTTTTTGACTATCTGAGTAGTAATGGAAATCATAGCCAAATATACGGATGAGCGGGTGCTGCCGCTGCAAAATAAATCCGTCATTAAGCGCGACGCAGCACGCGCGATTGCCTTAGATGGCGATGAGATTTTGCTGATGTATACCGCACGTTATGATGATTATTCGCTCCCCGGTGGCGGTATGGATGCGGGCGAAACCCCAGAGCAAGCAATGATCCGTGAGCTGCAAGAAGAGACGGGCGCACGACAGATCCGTGATATCACTCCATTTGGCTGTTTTGAAGAGTACCGCCCTTGGTATCGAGATGGTGCGGATGTGATGCATATGTTGTCATACTGCTTCTACTGCCGCGTTGATCGAGACCTCGGTACACCGACCTTTGAGCATTATGAAATCAATAATGGTATGCGACCTGTGTGGGTGAGCCTTAATCATGCTATTGCGCATAACAAAGCAGTGATGGCGAACAGTGCCAAAGCCGGGCAATCGTTGATACGTGAAACCATGTTGCTTGAAATGATTGCAAGTCAACGTCTTGAACAGCGACATGCGACAGCCTAAAACGGGATGCATTGATGGATAAACAACAGCTTATGAAATTAGCCACAATGCCCATGCCATTCGGCAAATACGCTGGGCGCGTGTTGATTGATCTGCCAGAGGAATATCTGTTGTGGTTCCAAAACAAAGCCGAGTTTCCGAAAGGCGAGTTAGGAGAGCTAATGAAGCTGTGCCTGGCGCTCAAAGTTGAAGGGCTTGAGGAAGTGGTTCGCCCTCTCAAGAACCAGCGCCTCTCCCGCTAGCGGCCGATGACCCACAGCCTGTCATCGCCGTTCTCCTCCTGAGTGAGCGCATAGAGAAGTTGTGCTTGTGCGTTCTCATCAGGGGCGACGACATCATAAATACCACTGACTGCTTGACCGTCTAACACCGTATCGACCCGCATGGCGGCGGCGCAGGTTTCTCCGTTTTGGGTGCCTATACAGAGCGACACCGTGGCGTCAGCGATTTCAACACCATCTTCAAGCGCAAGCTGGGCAAAGTAAGCGAGCATATTGGCACGATCTGATTCTGGCCACTGTTGCGCCTGAAGCTTGGCATACTTAATCATCAGTGGGTGATTGTCGACCCAATAGAGAGTGAGTGGCTGATGAGTCGGTGCGTCAGGTTTGTCAAAAGGATGTGGGGGATGAGCAGCGGCATGATAGATATCAAAACCCGCAAGGCTTTCCTTGGTTGGGAATTGCGCTTTTTTTACGTGGCAAGCCATCCAGCGTTGTTTGATATCAAAATGGGAAATAATGGCCGACGCGATCATAAACACCCTACTCATTATCGACAAAGAGAGGCATCATAACTGAGTCAGACGGAATAACAAACTTCTGCTCGTGAAAGCCGGTGCTTATTGCCTGCCAGAGATCACAGCCTGAGTGCGTGTGATCAAGATATGAGCAGACGCTATGCCTTGTTCTGCGTAAAATAGGAAATACTTCCACTGGTTTTTGTGATTGTTGGGTTCCTCTTTTATGTCAGGTCAGCGACTTCGTGCTCAGTTCTCCCGCCTTTATCATCATTTCAATGGCGAAAACACCGATACAACGCTACAAGCTGTGGCGGATATTTTGGTATGTACGCGGCGTAATGCGCGAATGGTGCTCAGTAAGTTAGAAGAGCAAGGATGGTTAACGTGGCAGCCTTCAGTGGGGCGGGGCAAGCTCTCTCGTTTGGCATTTTTGCGTAGTGAAACGGCATTGCGAGAAGAGCAAGCTGCATCTTGGCTGGTGCAAGGGAAAATGGATCACGCGTTGGCGTGCCTTGATCATGACTCGACCAAACTCGCTGCCTTAATCCAAAAACAAATGGGGCCGAGTACGCAAAACGGGCGGCAAATTGTTCGCCTGCCCTATTACCGTCAGCTTGAGACGCTGGATCCGCGCGAACCTTTGCGTCGCTCAGAGCAGCACTTGGTCGGTCAAATTTTTAATGGTTTGGTGCGTTATCGTGGTAGTGAACGTATTGTGACACCGGATTTAGCCCATCATTGGGAAGCGTTGTCGCCGACACATTGGCGATTTTACCTTCGTCCTGGTGTCCGCTTCCATGATGGTCAGCCAATGCGCGAGCAGGATGTGATAGCGAGCCTATCGGCGCTTTCTACGCGGCGTTTTTTTGCTCATCTGTCGCGTGTTGACTCGCCGGGCCCGCGAATGATTGATGTACATCTTTCGTCTCCCGACTCAAGGTTTGATCATGCGCTTACCTTGCCAGAAGCGGTCATTCGTCCTGCTGAGCGCCATCCAAGTCAATCCCTTGGTTATCAACCGATTGGGACAGGTCCTTATCGCGTGGCAGAGAAACAGCCACACCGCTTAGTGCTCGAGGCATTTGATGATTATTTTGGTTATCGTGCCCTGACCGATGAAATCCAGATTATGGTGTTTGATGAGGCCGCAATGTGCTATCTCACTCCCAGCACCTCACTGACGCCGGAGAGATTAGCAAGCCATCAAACCACGCTGAGTCAAAAGTTAGAAATGGATCAGGGGGCCGGTTACCTGTTGTTGAATTGTCGCGATGGATTAGCGAAGCAACCCGCATGGCGTGAATACCTGCATGCAAAGCTGTCATCGCTGCAATTACTGCCACGCTTGGCGCATTGTGGAATGGGTGAGTACCGATTGTTCAATGCGTATGGACTGATGCCAGGTTGGATGCATCATGGTCTTTCGTCCATGTCGCCAGTTGCTCCGTCACCAACGTCACTGACCGTGGCGTATTTATCCGATCATCCTTTATACCCGCTTATCGCCAAGGCAATACACGCGCACTTACTTGAGGATGGTATTCAAGTGAAAACCTTGGCATTGTCATCCGCCGACTACTTTAGTGGTCAATATGGCCGCAAAATCGACATCTGGTTAGGGGCGATGAGCTTTGGTGAACGCGGGCAGGCGGGGTTATTTAACTGGCTAGGGACGCATGATCTGGTATTGAGTGCCTGCACAGATACCATGCTCGAGTCCATTGAGCGTCATACTCAGCGCTGGCGAGAGACGCAAGACGATAGCTGTGCTGAGCACTTAGCCCGTCGCCTGGTTGAGCATCAAATGGTGCCCTTGTTTCATATCTGGATGGGTGTCATGGCGACGCCAGATCTCCAAGATGTGGCATCGAATGCGGTGGGTTGGTTTGATTTCAAAGCCGTGTGGCACAAACCACATTAAAGACTGCTATTATCCTCTTCAACACCGAGCGGAAAGGTGGCGGTGAGCAAAAGGTATTTGTGCAGGGGTAAGCCATCTTTTTTGCGAAACAAAGGGTGAAAGATACGATATCGCCCCTCGGTTAAACCCAAGGGCGCGATAGTCTCAGCCAGGCTCGACGTTGCGCTGGTCAAGCGTATTCCTTGCGCGCGATAGGCGTCTGCGTGGATAGGTTGGTGTCCCAACCACCAAGAAGGAACAGCCTTACTGGCGTTGGTGCGATCAATCCAGTGGTCACTGACCACAATGACCCGCCCAGGCTCGGCAGGGTTTGTGATGCCATGATTCAGTAGCCAAGCAACGTCACGCACCAAGGCATCACGACAGGCGTTATTACCACTGAGTAGGCGATGGGCCAGTATGTATATCGCGCTGCCGTCAAGTTGTAGCTGATAGACAGTTTGGCTATGTGGTCGGGTATCGTCGAGCAAATTAAACGTTGCGGGTTTGTCATGCGCCTCGAGAACCCGCATGAGTCGACGTGCGAGTGCTTTGCCCATGTGGGGATCACGCATTCCCCGATTGTGGACTGTGGGATAGTGATGCTCGCACAATTTGACACAATCTTGCTGAAACTGGCGCAGTGCCAGCGAGACCAGATCATCTAACAAAAACCCGTTACTCCTACCAAAAACGTCTTGAAAGCGGATGCTGCCTTGTCACGCATACTCATAAAAGCGCACAGACTAAAGTATGCAGTATATCACTTTAATCGCCCAATAAATCAGGGAGAAACGCTACTTTGTGCGCACTTTCTCATCGATGGGCGGGGCGAGCGGCGATCGTTGTCATGTTGTGACCGATTAAAGCGGCATGGTTTGTACGCTTTGTACCTTTCCGTATTGGCAGATTATTGCCTCTTTCTGTGGGTGCTTGGTGATGCGTTCACCTCGTAACGCGAGTGATCACCGTATTCTTGCTTTGCCTGCCTAGCCCTGTTTTATGGCTTTATAACCTTGGCACTAAAATTGCTTTAATCCATGTGCTTATCACGGTAATACAACGGAATACCATGAATTTTAACCTTTGGCTTCGTGCGGCAGTCTGTTTGGCTGTTGTCTCATTTCCCGTTTCTTCTTACGCGGCTGATGGCCTTGCTGCGGGGGTTTTCCTTGGTTCGCCAATGTCTGGTGTGACCTTGAAGCAAAACCAATTTAAAATTCAAGCTGGCATCGATAAGGTGGGAGTGGCCGTCGATGGGACTTGGAATTTGGGTGAATGGCTCGGGCGAATGGAATATGCGCCTATGTATGTCTATGCCGGAGGTCAGTGGGTAGATGATTCAACGCATCAGTGGGGACCACGTGCCGGGCTCGGTGTCACTCTTCCGGTGGGTACGGGTGATGTGGAACTATTTGCAGAAGCGGGCACCACTTGGTATTGGGAGGAGAAAGGCGATATTGAGTTTGAAGGCGCTGCTGGAGCACGAGTTTATTTCTAACCTCTCTTGGCCGATGGTAGGCAAAGGTGCCATACAGAGGTTATTAGCCTGTGTGGTACTTTGGGTGTTAGCTGTGCCGACAGCATTTGCCACCCCGTATCCGTTACCCACCGACGGCAGTCGACTTGTTGGCTATCCAGAGGCACACATCGTCAAAGAGGGCGAGCACTTAGAAGCCATTGCTAAACACTATGATATGGGGTTTCTAGCGCTTTTAGCGCTCAACCCAGGGATTGATCCTTACTTGCCTGAGCCTGGCTCTCTGGTGCGCTTACCCAACCAGCTCTTGTTGCCTTCACCACCTCACTCGGGGATAGTGATCAACCTTGCTGAATTACGCCTGTATTATTTTCCTGAACCAGAGGCTAGGGCTAAGGTAACGGGAGAAAAGGCGGACGCGCAACGTGATGTTCATGTATTTCCCATCGGGATCGGTAGAGTGGGTCGCGAAACCCCCACAATGAACACCTATATTAGCCAAAAGCGCGAACATCCGACGTGGACGCCACCGCAGAGCATTCGTGAGGAATATAAAAAACAGCGTGGCATCATTTTGCCTGATGTGGTGCCAGCAGGGTCAAACAATCCCTTAGGTGAGCATGCGCTAAGGTTGGGCTTCGGTAACGGTGAGTATTTGATTCATGGCACTAACAAGTCGTTTGGTATTGGGCTGCGAGTCAGTGCTGGCTGTATCCGGCTTCGACCTGACGATGTGGCATGGCTGTTTGAGCAAGTGGATGTCCACACCCCGGTTAGAATTATCAATCAACCCGCGAAGCTAAGCGTTGAGCCTGATGGGCGAGTGATGGTAGAGGCGCATCGTCCTTTGTCAAAAAATGAAAAAGAGACCAAAGCGCGTTTATCGGTTGAGCCTGATCCTCAGGTGTTAGCGATTTTAGCGCGGCTGGAACTGTCACCTCGGCGCTACCGAGCGGCGTTATCTGTCCAAGAAGGCGTGCCGACAGAGATCGCTACACTGACCCCAGCACAGTTGAAAGCCTGGCAGCGTCTAGAGCGTGTGGACGTAGATGCTAAGCAAATGACGCGATCTGAGCAGTAAAAGTCCGGATAAGGCGGATAAGATCACAGCATAAAAAAACGGCGCATCGCGCGCCGTTATTCATTGTTTGTTCAGTGAGTAATCGGTGCTTAAATCGATACGCTATTTCGTGTAAGACTGCGCCATATTATCAATGCGCTTATTGGCACGTTTTGCTTCGTCATATGCCATTTGAGAGGTATCTTTGGTATCGCTCACGTCGCTTTTCATCATAGATACATCATTCGATAATGCATCGACTTTCGCTGATAAATCATCAACGCTTTGCTGTAACGCTGTGTTGCTGGTACAACCGACGAGCAACATGCTCGATGCGACGGCAGCTAGCGCCATTGGACGGATTTTCATAAATAACCTCGCTATTGTTGTTTGTCATAGCAATCGCGTCATTAGGGTCACGCATCCACGCGACTATTGTCAACCTTAGACGCTTAAACACATTTTTGCTGGATAATCCTTTACTTAAATAGCAGAGCTTGACCGAGTTAACACTTAGCGAGGTAAGAGGTATCCGATATTGTGCTTATTCGTGGTTTGCGTGCATCTCTTTGTTGTGATGTTTCATGCCCGCCATGACCGATTTCACTGGGATCTGCTTGGTGAGTGAATGACCGTCCGCGGTGTTTAATGTCAATGAAATGTGCTCGCCTACTTTGAGTGGCTGAGCCAGATCAAACAACATTACATGTAGGCCACCTGGCTTTAGTGTCACTTGCTCGCCTTCAGGCACCAGGATTTGCGCAATTTGTCGCATTTCCATCATGCCATCCACCATAGCATGCTCATGCAACTCTACCCGTTTCGCTGCCGGCGTGCTCGCACTCACTACCCGTTTTAGCACCTTGCTTTGATTATCGAGAACCATGAAAGCGGCGCTATTTGGTGCACCTGGTGCAGTGGCACGCGCATAGGCATCATGAATAAAAAACTCACCATGGGCATGCACGAATGGTGCAACCATAAAGGCGATAGCGGCAACAAAAGATTTGAATGATGTCATTGTTATTCCTTATTTTGATCAGTCACCCGTTCAATCGCTGCGATCAGCATTTCAGGGTTTAAGGTGTGAGGGACTTTCTCTACGAGTTCACCGTTCGGTGAAAGAAAATAAAAAAAGGAGCTATGGTCAACGGCATAGTCCATGGCGGAGTCTTCCAGCTCGGTGATGCGATACAACACACCGTAGCGTTTTGCCAGCTGCGCAATTTGCGCCTCAGAACCACTGACACCGGTGATGGCCGGATGGAAAAAATGCGCGTACTCCGCCGCTTTTTCGCTTGTATCACGCTTTGGGTCGAGGGTGATAAAGATTGGCGCCACCGCGTTTCGTGTCGACTCAGGGAGCGATTTTAACGCGGCAGATAACACGGCGAGCGAAGTGGGACAAACATCAGGACAATGGGTATAGCCGAAATAAACAATGCGCGGACGTGGGTCATCGGTATTGTAAAGATTAAACGGTTGCCCTTGTGATTGTAATGCCCCTGCTTGAGCCTGCTTTTGTGACGTTTGATAGTTATCAAATAGCGCGCGGGCACCTAAGCCAAAACAAACGGCAATAATGGCGACAAGCCAAGCTTTCTTACTCATAGTCGCTCCATGCGTACTTTAATGGGGAACAGCGTGTTTGCGTCAGCATTTAGGGTAATGGTTCCTGCCCATGTCATGCTGTCTTCGGTGCAAACGGGCAGCATCAGTTGCCCTTGATAAGTCAGTTTATCGGTTTGTTTAAGCACCAGCCGATATTCACCCATGTTCATTTCGACGCCTTTGAGCTTAACGAGCAATGTATCCGTGTTTAGCGCTTGGGGGGCGGTCACAGTGAGGGTATTGGCATGTAATGGATGCACAAGCGGGTCAGCTAAGGTCGCTTGATAACCTTGGTATTGGCACGTTTGCTGATTGAGTGAGCAGTAGGCGGCTGGTGCGATAGTTGTACTCGAGGCGGTCGAGAAAAAGCCAGACAGCCACGAGGGGATAAAAAAAGCCATCACTGCCAGCATCGCAATACTGGCGGTGATTATTAAGGGGTGACTCACGGCGAGCCGTGAGGAGGGTTCATTCATCATCTATTCCTGCTCAGGCGAGAAACGCTCCAGCAATAATACCAGCACAAAGCCACCTATCATGGCAACGATAGCCAAGCCAACTTGTGCCGAGTGTCCCACGATTGCCTCGTAGGCGCCGGGTAAAAGGTTATCTTGCACGAGGGGGACTTGTTCACCGGATGAATTTGTACGCCATGTGAGTGTGTGTTTCCAAGGCCAAATTTTGCCCAATGTGCCCAACATCAGACCGGTGAGAAACGCGAGCGTCAGTGCATAATAGCGGCGCAGCAGCCAGGACAATAGGTGCGAAAACGTCAGTAAGCCAGTTACTGCGCCGACAGCGAACAATCCTAATAAGCCGAATTGCGCTTGGTGAACCGCATCCAGAATGGGGCTGTACATTCCCAGCAATAGTAGGATAAAACTGCCAGAGATCCCCGGCAAAATCATGGCGCAAATCGCGATGGCACCGGCGAGAAAGACGGTGAGCGGACCCGCGGTGAGCTGCAGCGGGTTAGCAATGGTAATCCAGTAGGCAAACCCAATCCCTAACAGTACGGCGAGAACCGTTTTAGGCCGAACCTTGGGGGCGGGCAACTGTTTGGCAATATGCAACGCTGAGGAGATGATCAAGCCGAAGAAAAACGACCAAAGCGGAATGGGATGATGAGTGAGCATCCAACTGATCCCTTTTGCCAAACTGGCAATACTGGTCAGGATGCCGGCCAAGAGTACACAAAGAAAGGTACCGTTAACATGTTGCCAGACCGCCTTGAAACCTTCCTTGCGCCACAGTGCAAAAAGGCGCGGCGTGATACGCCGAATACTCTCCAATAGCTGCGTGTAAATGCCAGTAATAAATGCGATGGTGCCGCCAGAGACACCAGGAACCACATCCGCAGCGCCCATCGCCATG
The DNA here is from genome assembly GCF_009377945.1 of Salinivibrio sp. VYel1. Classification (NCBI taxonomy): domain Bacteria; kingdom Pseudomonadati; phylum Pseudomonadota; class Gammaproteobacteria; order Vibrionales; family Vibrionaceae; genus Salinivibrio; species Salinivibrio sp. VYel1. The sequence goes on from NZ_RSAM01000001.1 coordinate 110,703, forward strand.
CCTTTGAGGTAAGTTGAGACCAGGTTCTTGATCATAATGCCATTCATCGATAAAAGCTGAGACGCGCATTATACCGATATGAATGGTGAGTGATAGGCCTCCTTATGCTAGGACGACTAGTCGTCTTCGCCATTTAAATTTTGAAGTGCATCGGCTAATGCGCGAACGCGCTCGTTGGTTTGGTCGACTAGCCGGCGGATCTCTGCTGCAGACTCTCCCGAGCGTTGTGCCAATTGTCGTACCTCATCGGCGACTACGGCAAAACCTCGGCCCGACTCACCGGCACGAGCTGCTTCAATCGCCGCGTTGAGCGCGAGTAAGTTTGTTTGTTCGGCGATGCCGTTTATTACACCAATAATTTGTTGTATCTCGCTGCTAGATGCTTCGACTTTTGTCATCTCCTTCTCGGTTACATCAACCGCTTGAGCTCTATTGGTCACATCAATGCCGTAGGAGACGAGGTAAACGGGGTTTCCTTCGGAGTCAAAAATGGGGGCGACGACAGTATCGAAACGGCGTTCGCTTCCGTCTGCAGCGGTAAACGGCAGTACTTCTTTTATTTGTTGACCCGATAGCACATTACTAAATGCCGACTCTCCGAGCTTATTCTTAAGGTTGTTGCTTAGAATTTCTGAGTTTGATGCTGTTTCTGCGCGCAAGTGGTCGAGCATATACGAGTTAAACGAATCAGGTTTACCATCAAGCCGCCATTGCATAATCCCGTTGCTAACACTGATGGCTTCGAAGCGTCTTTCTGCTTCCAATGAGCGTTGCTTGGCTTCGGTGATATCAGCTTGAATGGAAATAAAGCTAGATAAGTGCCCGTTGTCATCAAAAATTGGATTGATAGAAACAGAAATCCAATAGGCATCACCCTGCTTGTTATAATTAAGGAGCTCGTCGTAAAAGGGTTCGCGGTTTTTTAGTTTCTGTGAAATTTTCGCGACTGTTTCGGTATTAGTCCCTGGCCCTTGAAGCATGGTACCTGGTTTTTTGCCGCGCATTTCCGACGTGGTATACCCGGTGAGTTTTTCAAACCCTTGGTTAACATAACGAGTATAGCCATCGGCATCGGTAATGATGACTGAATTATCTGTCTCATCCGCCACCATCGATAGCATTTTGAACTCTTCCCGACGCTCAACGTCTTCTGTGACGTCTTTGACAAACGCGGTGTATTGGATTTCGTTGTCGAGTTCAATTTTCGAGATCGAAAAGCTGCCCCAACGGTGCTCACCATCTTTGCGCACAACGGGTACTTCCCGCGTTGAACCCACAATTTTATTGATGCCAGTCCGGCGGTTTTTGTTGACCAATTCATCGTGCTCATGACGGTGTTGCTCTGGCACCAGCATTTTGACATTGTTTCCTAACATCTCTTCACGCGTGTATCCCCACAAGCGCTCCGCAGAGCGGTTGGCGAAGGTGATAATGTTATTACCGTCAATGGTCACCACGGCATCCAATGCTTGTTCGAGCGTTTGGTTGACTATTTCTTGAGCTTGTTTTTGTGCAGAAATATCGTGAACAAACGCGGTGTAAGTGGATTTGCCAGCATGTTTAATGTGGTTCAACGAGATATTGACCCATACACGAGAGCCATCTTTTCGTTCTAATTGCACATCGCGAGAGGTTCCGACGATGCGATTTTCTTGGGTCATACGGTGATGATTAATGAACCCGTCATGACTGCCCCGAATTTCTTCTGGAACCAGCATTTTGACGTTGTTACCCAATACTTCATTGCGCTGATAGCCCCACAGTGATTCCGCAGCATCGTTGAAATAGATGACGTCATTTTTTTCGTCGATGGTCACGATAGCGTGTATCGACTGATCCAGTGTTTTTTTATAACGCCCATCAACGACCAAATCTTTTAACATTCACTTATTCCTTGTTGACCGCTCACACTCATCAATGGCTATTGATGAGTGTGATATCAGTTCCAATTAGAGAGAAATACCGTACCACATCCTGTACTCGGGTGTTGAGTGAACCGATCAGCGTTTATGCCAATAGCAACACAAAAAACGAGGAAATACTGTCAAAGCGTATTCAAGCGTTGATATCACTATAAATAACGCGAGCGCGGGCCATAAAACTAGTGTAATTAATGGCCTTTTAATGGGGGGACGCGGTCGATGAGGATTGTGCTACGGATAGATGTCCGGGCGGCAAGTGAAACGGGGGAGCCGCACTCCCCCATATAATAGTTAAGGTTGATGAGGTTTCTCGAATACGGCGACGGACCAAGCGGGTACGGTAAGTTTGCCGTTGGTTACGTGAGCCGCCTGTTGGTTATACGCTATCGAGCGGTTGCCCGCATTAGCTTGCAAGCTGTGAAGTTGATAGCCGGTGGCGTCGATGTTATCAAAGTCATTGACGGCCGTGCCCGAGGCATTGATCGTGACGATAATGCCGTCTCGCGTCGCATCAATCGAGCTGTCGTGCAGACTGCTACTGTTATCAAGCAGCATCACAATTAGCCCGGGAATTTGTGAGTCGCCCGTATTGTGAAAGCTGGCACGTTGGTTGATCACACTGCCTTGGCCTAAGTGGAACAGCCCTGATGAAGTGCGCAGTGCCACCAGCTCATTAAAGTAGCTGTCCATGTTGCTGATTGCCTGTGGCGTTGGTTTGGCCTCGCTATTGTGGTTGGCAATCACGGTTTCAATCATCGGCCAGTTGTCGCCGTCTTTATCTTCACGTGGCAGCCCTTTATCCCACTGCGTGGTTTGTTGAGTAAGGTCGACGCGGTTATACCAATCGCCTGAGTCGTAGGAGTCACGCTGCATGGATTTTGAACGAAGCAGTTCGCTGCCCATGTGAATAAAAGGCACCCCTTGTCCCAGCAGTGCCGTTGAGAGTGACACGGCTTGGGCACGAACGCGTGTCTCGAGCGGCATGGCGTAAGGGAATTTGTATTGATGGTTATCCCACAAGGTTTGGTTGTCATGCTTGGAGACATAGTTTTGAACCTCCCAAGCATCTTTTGCGTAGCCAGCCGGTTGACCGTTGTAATCGACCTCGTCACCGCGCACGACATCACCATTGGCAATCTGTAACTGAAAATCTTTTAAGTTACCCGCCATACCCAAACGAACGAGATCGGCATTATGCAGGGCACTGGCTCTTTCCCCGCTGTTTTGCTGTTGTAAATCATTGGGGGCGACCCATTGACCATTACCAAAGCCTTGGTTTTTGCGTAGGTACTCGCCACCATCGAATGGACCGCCGCCGCGAACCGCATCACGAAGTCGGTCAGAAAACGAGCCAATGCCGGTGCCTGCAAGGTTTGTTTGGGTGGCTTGGACAAACTGGCGATCGTTGGCGACTTCACCGAAGTTCCAACCTTCACCATAGAAATACACATCTGGGTTGATGGCGCGGGCAATGGCAAGTGTGTGCTCGATCTGGGCCAGCGGATGATGACCCATTAAATCCCAACGGAAGGCATCGATTTTGTAGTCTTTCACCCAAGTGGCAATCGAGTCATCGATCAGTTTGGCAAACATGCGATGCTCAGGTGCGGTGTTTGAGCAGCAAGTGGATTGTTCAACGTCTCCAGTGACGGGGTTAAGGCGCTGATAATACCAAGGCACGACTTTATCCAGTACAGAATAGGGCCCTAGGCCTGCTTGGTGGGTGTGGTTGTAGACCACGTCCATCACCACATTCATGCCGATATCTTGTTTGATGGTCATGATCATTTTACGAAACTCGAGGATTCGCGCGGTGCCTTCAGGCTCGGTCGCATAACTGCCTTCGGGCACGGTGTAATGGAAAGGATCGTAACCCCAGTTAAAGCTGTCGTACTGACGCATCGCCGCCATCACGGTTTGCACATAGGGGGTATCCGCACTGTCTTGGGTGGCTAAATCCGTCAAGGCCGCTTGGATGGTTTGGTTGTTGTCGCACTCATTCGCCAGCCTTGGCTTCTCTTTCAGCGAAGGTGCTTTGTCACATAGCGTGGAGAAACGGTCGGTTAAATCGATACGTTGCGCCGTGTCTTCGTTGATGGAGGCAATATCAAACACGGGGAGCAGGTGTAAGTGGGTGACCCCAGATTGCGCGAGCGCGGTTAAGTGTTTGACCGGATCAGTGGTGTTTTGGGTAAAAGCCAGATACTTACCGCGTAGATTGTCTGGTGTGGATTGATCGAGTGCGGAAAAATCACGCACGTGCGCCTCATAAATCACACTGTTGGCAGGGTTTTGCTGCGAGTGAGGTGCACTCAGCGTATCCCAGCCACTGGGTTTAAGCGCGGGCGCATTCAGATCCACCACCTGCGAATAGCTGGAGTTGGTCGACAAGCTATGTGAGTAAGGGTCAGTGACTTCGAGACGCTCGATGCGATGTGTTTCAGGGTGATAAACCGATAGTTGATAGCGGTAATAGTCGCCATGATTCAGCGCAGTAGTGGCAATATGCCAGCTTCCTGATTCGGCGTCGAAGTCCATTTTAATGGGCGTTTGGCGCTGTTTTGGCGCGTTTTGTTCGCTCGCCGATTGATAGGGCACCAGCGAGACTTGCTGTGCGGTAGGGGCCCAAAGACGAAACTCAGTGTGTCCAGCGTCAGGGATGGACCCATAGGTAAGTTTTTCGGCGTGTTCTGCGTACAAGGCATCGAGCGCGCGGGCCGGTTGCACATCGGTTGCGGTTAGTACGGTGCCGCCGTCTTTGGCGATGGCGAGAATTTGTCCTTTGAGCCATTGCTTCAGCGCAATATTGGCGCTAACAAAGTCAAAGTCGAACCCTTTAACGTCGCCTTGCAAATGGGGAAACGATGTCTGCCAATTATCGCTCGTGGTAAGGGTGGATTCGACACTCGCAGTGGCGTTTTCCACTTGCTGCGTGTCCGGGTTATAGCGCATCGTGCCATCAGCGGAGTAATACAAGGTGAGCGAGGTGGCGTTAGTTTGATGGGTGAGCAGGGTATCGGCGTCAGCAAATAGCACACTGGCATCGCTGGTGCCCGCGTCTCTAGGGGGCAAATTGGGGTCGTTTTCGATGTTGCAACCCGCTAACGCTATGGTAGCTGCAACGGCGACCGGTGTGCCGAGTGGTTGCAAAAAGTGAGTGCGCTTCATTAATCTTTCCTCATTTATCAATACTGAGCGCAGCTTACTCAAGGAGGGGATCTACCATGCGTGATCGGGTTAAAATTCAGCGTGTCATTACAAAAAAGATGATGAAATTCAGCAAAGTATCACGAAAGGTAGGAGGAGAGCGCGAGGCCTCTACGCCCCCAGAAAAGCCTGAGGGCGTAGACAGGGTTGACTAATTCCCCATAAGTTGTAAAAGGTTTTCGGCGGTGACGACCGCTTCTTTGCGATTAGCGATATTGAGCTTTTGATATAAATTACGAATATGGGTTTTGATCGTTGTTCCCGCGACATCCAACTCATGGGCGATTTGCTCGTTACTGAAGCCTGAATAAATTAAGCCGAGCACTTGCCACTCGCGTTGTGTCAATGAGCTGGTTCGCACGAGCTCTGGCACGTTAGGGTGGTTGACCAGCTTCTCGACAAAGGCTTCATCAAAGTGCGTTGAACGAGAGCGTTGATGGCTCGCAATTTCCTTGAGGAGTTGTTGCGCGCGGTGGCGTTCGAGGGCGCCGAGTGCGTGTTGTTCAATTAACGCATGCAGGAGCGGGGAGAGCGCCTCGCCCTCAATCAAAAAGTTACCCATCATGCCGGTTTGATTGGTGAGGATCAGCGCATCTTGCAAGAGGCTTTTGGCGTATTCTGTCTCTTGTTCTTTGCTGGCAAGGACGGCTTCAACAATCAAATTGCGGTTTTTATCGGTCACCAAGTTGGCTTTGTTCGCTTCGCGGCGCAGAAAATCAATCGCTTGACGTGCTTGGTCATACTGACCCAAATGCAGATGCGCACGGGCAATGTTTCGCCACTGAAGCTGACTAAAGTGGTTGCAGGCGGTAGCGGGGCGAGTGGCTTGGTGTAACCACTCGTCCATGTTGGTGAGTTCATTTTTGGCTTGCCAATAGAGTAACAGCGACAATGATGCATTGGCGGTCCAATCAACGTGATACACAGACTCGCGCAAAAGGTGTTCAATATGCTCAATGCTTTTTGCCGCTTTGTCTAACTCGCCGCGGCTAACGGCCACGCGTGCGAGCATGGAGTAACTATGCAAATGCTTGCTCGGTGGCTGATTTTCTAAAACCTGCAGTCCTTTGTAGGCGCAAGCTTCGGCTTCATCAAGCCGGTTCCAACACCATAAGATTTGGGCACGGAGACGTAAGGCAAACTCGTGGAGAGGGACTTGATGCAGTTGTTGATCCTCAATGAGCTGATCGGCGCTGTCGAGCAACTCAAACGCGGCTTGCACATAGCCTTGTGCCAGGAGAATTTCACTTTGCTGTAAAATGGCCCACAGCGCTTGGTGATATACCTGATGCTGGCGCGCTAACTTTTCCGTTTGTTGCATCATGGATAAAGCGCGATCCAGTTCGCCGAGCACATGATTTACCTCGCCAACCACGGAAGTCGCGACAATACGTCCTCGGTAATTGGCGCTATCGAGTTGCTCGAGCGCTTTTTCTGCCAGCTGCATCGCCTGCTCAGGATTATTCGCGTTAATGGCCACTTGGGCGAGCAACGCATTGGCATTGCCTTGGTAATCGATATCAAGTGGGATTTGTCGGGTTTGATAGGCTTTTTCTGCACTGGCTAAAAGTTCGCCAACTTCATGATACCTGTGCTGACTTTGCGCTAACCAAGCACGCAGTAAGCTCAAATTGGGGTATTGGTATAAAAGCTCATCACTGAGCTTGATAATCGCGGCTTCTAGTGTCGACAATTCACCACGATTAAACATACGCCAGCCGTGCTGATTGAGTATATCGGCCAACAATGCATCGTCTTTGGCGTAGCGTGCATGACGCAACGCTTGATGGGGAGATTGTAACTTCAACCATGCCAGTGCGGCTTGTCTATGCAAGGGCTGTTGCTGGTGGGGGATCCTGGCTTGGCGCTCGTGGGCCAAAAACTCCGCGAATAAATGGTGAAACCGGAACCAATTGTTATCCCCCTCCAGCGCATAGATAAACAAACCATAGCGATTCAGTGACTCGAGCATATTCAATGCATCTTCGCGTTCAGTGAGTGCGAAAACCAACTCGTCATTAAACATCTCTAGTACGGAGACTTTCATGAGAAACTGACGTGTTTCAGCATCAAGCAAATCAAACACTTCTTCGGCCAAATAGTCCCAAAGGTGGGCATGGTTAAAACCAGCGTAAGACGCGGCGCTTTGCATCAGGGTACGCTTTTGGTGCTGCGCTTGAATCGCAATGAGCTGCAAGGCTGACGGCCAACCTTCAACGTAGTTGCATAATGCGTTCGCCGTGGATTCATCCACGCCATCGTCGACACGTTGATTAAAAAAGCGCGTCGTTTCTTCGTTATCGAACGCGAGAAGCTCGTTGCCGATCTCAATCATCAAGTCGCGTACGCGCAAATTCGCGGTGCCCAGTGGAGGGTTGGCGCGTGAGGTGACCACCAAAGTGAGATTATCTGGCATGTGCTTAATGAAAAAGCGCATCGCCTCATGAATCTCCTCATTATCAATGAGCTGATAGTCATCCAACACCAAATAGCTAGTGGCATGAAACCCAGCCAGTTCAGCAAAGACATCAGACAAGAGCGCACGAAGTGATGAGAATTGGCGTTTTTCCGCCAGCTTTATCGTGTTGGCGCAGCCCTCTTGGGTAGCGTGGTGCAGCGCTTGCAGTAAGTAGTTAATGAAGCGAAAGCTGTCGTTGTCACTATCATCAATGCTAAACCAGCCGACATTGGATTGATCCGCGAGCCATTGTGCAGCCATGGTGGTTTTGCCATATCCGGCCGGAGAGCGAAACAGCACCAGCTTATAGTGAGGGGCTTGTTGTAAAATATCGAGCACACGCGGGCGTAATATCGCGTTATAAAGCCGTCCAGGCCGAGTCAGCTTTGATGGGATCCACATAAGACACTGTCCTTTACTGCAAATGCGGTGCGACCCTTTTGGTGCGCACCTCTGTCCTGATTGCAGTGTATGTAACTTCAAACGCACAAACTATGATCTATCCCTGATCTCTTAACGGATGCCCCAATTTAGTGCAGCTACGCCTTTTAATTGTGATTTATATCACTTAAGCGTCATATTGTTGGCCTTTTTAATGGTTGGGATACACATCTATCTCGGTTTATTAGGGCTTAATTTGCGTTAGCGCACAAAAATCACAAAAGGAAAGCGATGTTTTTCACCGTGGACGTAGCCCCTTTTTTGTTTCATAGCGTGACTTAGGTCACTCGATAAAGGGCTGCTCATGGATTTGATGAGAAGCGGCTCACTATTGCTATGTGACCTGGCTCTCTACGCCCTGTGGTCTCCTCCTTTGATGAGCATGACGTGGGAGGATGTTTGCCGTGCTCGGGTTGGGCAAGATGAATAACCATCAAGGTTTCATTCCATTATCGAGAGCGACGACATGACACCAAAACAGCAACATGCGTTTGATAAAAGTGCGTTTAAAATCAGTATGGTTCAACACCTAACCCAGTTAGGTCACGCACCAGACACCGCTCAGCTGCGCGACTGGTACCTCGCACTGGGCCGTGCATTAGCCGAACATACCACGAGTGATCTGGTAGCCACTGAACACGATCAAGCCATTAAACAAGCTAAAAGTGTTAACTATTTATCCCTCGAGTTTTTGATTGGTCGGTTAACCGGCAACAATTTAATTAGCATGGGCTTGTACGATGCGATTGCCGATGCCGTGAGTGAGCTTGGCCTCGGGTTAACGGATTTACTTGAACAAGAGCGTGATCCGTCTTTGGGCAATGGCGGCTTGGGGCGTCTCGCCGCTTGTTTTATGGATTCATTGGCGGCCCAACAGTATCCTGCGGTCGGCTATGGCTTGCACTATGAATATGGTTTGTTCCGCCAGTCATTCAAAGAGGGCGCACAACAAGAAGCACCGGATGCGTGGCGTGAGCCTGAAGGTTACCCGTGGGAAGTGGTACGTCCTGACTTAGCGCAAACCATTGGCTTTTATGGCCATGTAGAGGTGATTGAGGACTCAGGGCACACGTACCGTCAGTGGGTGCCGAGCATGACAATTCAGGCCATGCCCTGGGATCTGCCGATTGTGGGTTATCAAAGCAATACGGTCTATCCGCTTCGCTTATGGGAAGGACGGGCGTTAACGCCGTTTGCCCTTGATGCCTTTAATGACGGTGACTATACCCAGGCTCAGCAATCCGCCATCGATGCAGGGAATTTGACCAAAGTCTTGTACCCCAACGATAACCACGATGCGGGTAAAACATTGCGCTTAATGCAGCAGTATTTCCACAGTGCAGCTTCTGTAGCAGACATTCTCCGTCGTCATCTAGAGGCAGGGCATGCATTGGCCGCATTGCCAGACTACGAAACCATTCAGTTGAACGATACTCACCCCACCATCGCTATTCCTGAGCTGATGCGCGTATTGCTGGATGATTATCGTCTGGGCTGGGATGAGGCTTGGTCCATCGCCAGTCGTACCTTTGCTTACACCAACCACACCTTACTGCCCGAAGCGCTGGAAACCTGGAGTGAGGCGTTGATTGCCAGTTTGCTGCCGCGTCATATGGAGATCATTTTTGAGATCAACCATCGCTTCATGCAAGAGGTAGAAGCGAAGTGGCCCGGCGATGTGGCCAAAAAGCAGGTGTTGTCTGTGATTGACGACAAAGGTGAGCGCATGGTGCGCATGGCTAATTTATGTGTGGTTGGCTCTTATGCGGTGAATGGCGTTGCCGCCTTGCATTCTCAGTTGGTTAAGCGTGATTTATTCCCAGAATTTGACGCGCTATACCCAGGGCGCATTCAAAATGTGACCAATGGCATCACACCGCGTCGTTGGTTGAAGTTCTGTAATCCTGATTTGTCCAACTTGATCAGTGAGAAAATCGGTGAGCAGTGGCCAGCGCAATTGGAGCAACTCGAGCAGATTGCACAATACGCGGACGACACTGCTTTTCAAAAGACGTTTATGGATGTCAAAAAGCGCAACAAGCAGCGTTTGGCGGGATGGGTCAAAGAGCACCTCGATATCACCCTAAATACCGATGCGATTTTTGATGTACAAATTAAGCGCCTGCATGAATATAAGCGCCAGCACCTTAATCTATTACACGTCATTTCACTGTACCAGCGCCTCATCAATGAGCCGAATTTCGATATGGCGCCGCGTGTGGTCTTTTTTGCTGCGAAAGCGGCACCTGGCTATGAATTAGCAAAATCGATCATCTATGCGATTAATAAGGTGGCTGAAACCATTAATAATGATCCACGAGTCGGTGACAAGCTCAAAGTGGTATTTATTCCTGATTATCGTGTCAGTATGGCGGAAATCATTATTCCTGCTGCCGATGTGTCTGAGCAGATTTCTATGGCCGGTAAAGAAGCGTCTGGCACGGGGAACATGAAAATGGCACTCAACGGCGCGCTCACCATTGGCACCATGGATGGCGCGAACGTGGAAATCCGTGAAGAAGTGGGTGACGACAACATCTATATCTTTGGTCTTGATGTCGATGGCGTCACGGCGTTGCGCAAAAAAGGCTATCAGCCTGAAGCGGTCTATCATAGCCAGCCTCTATTGAAGGCCGCCTTGGACAGTCTGTTGGATGAGACGTTTACGCCAGGTCAGCCTGGGGCGTTGCGTCCTGTTTTTGACAGTGTCATGGGTAGCGGCGACCCGTACCTGTGTTTGGCTGACTTTGCCGATTACGTGCGCGCACATAATGACATTGACCGTGATTACCGTGACGCGTCGCAATGGGCACGTAAAGCCATTCTAAACACCGCGCTGGTCGGTAAGTTTAGCTCAGACCGCTCAATTCGCGATTACGTTACTAACATTTGGCAGTTAGAAGCGATTAAGCGCTAATTGCAAAATAATGGGTTAACAACCTCATAGATGGCAGGGAATGAGCCTTGCCATCTAACAATAATGACAACAATATTGCCCAATAAAAGAAGGGGGCAGACCCCTCGGAGAAAGCGATGAAAGAATCTGCATTGAAGACAGTCGCACAAATGGCCAACCTCGCTGATCGCTATATCAGTGCATGGGGCTCAGAAGCGGCCGTGCCGGACAGTACCTTACATGACTTACTAACGTCACTTGGCTATGACACACGAAATGACGAGGCGTTATTGGCATCGGCGGCGAAGAAACATAAAGCGGATGTGCTCGCGCCCGTGCAAGTGGTACAGGAGAATGAGCCAGTCGAAATTGCGCTTCATTTAGGGACCAGTGCGCGAGAAAGTGACTTTAGTTGGCGGTTGGAAACCGAACAGGGCGAGTGCTTTGAGGGTTACTTACAGTCACAAATCGTTCGCGATGAGCGCAGTAATGGCGGCCCATTAGTGTTTAGCCTGCCTTGCTCCCTACCGTGGGGCTATCATCGCCTTTCTGTGATACGTAAACGGCGTCAATCACCGTACCAAATGACGCTCATCATGGCGCCTACTCAATGCTATAAACAACCTGAACTGGATCAACACAAAAAAATGTGGGGGCCGAGTATTCAGCTCTACACACTGCGTACCCCTCACAACTGGGGGATTGGTGATTTTGGTGACTTGAAACAATTGGTCAGTGAGCTCGCCTCGCGTGGCGCGGACTTTGTTGGCCTTAACCCCATTCATGCGTTGTTCCCTGCCAATCCAGAAGCCGCGAGCCCTTATAGTCCCTCATCACGCCGCTGGCTTAATCTTTTGTACATTGATGTGAGCAACGTTCGTGAGTTTTGTTTGAGCGCCCGTGCGCAGCAACTCGTGGGCAGTGCCGAGTTCCAGCGTCGCCTGCAAGCAGTGCGCGACACTCACTGGGTCGATTATAGCGAAGTCGCCGCCCTAAAAATGGCCGTATTGCCTTTATTGTTTCAAGAGTTTAAGCAACGCGAGCTGCTGCAACAGACTCGACGTGGCCGTGCGTTTTTAGACTTTATTGAAAAAGGCGGAGAGAGCTTAAAACAGCAAGCCACCTTTGATGCCTTGCATCAACATTTACGCGCGGAAGACCCTCATGCGTGGGGCTGGCCCGTATTCCCTGAAAAATATCGTCGCTATGAAAATGCAGCGACGCAAGCATTTATCGAGCAGCACAGTGACGACATTCAACTGTACATGTATTTACAGTGGATTGCCGAAGGTCAAATGGAAGAGGTACAAGCCATTGCTGAAGAGCAGGGGATGTCGCTGGGCTTGTACCGTGATCTCGCTGTTGGGGTGTCAGACGCGGGAAGCGAAACCTGGTCGGACAACTCGCCTTTAGTACTGGATGCCAGTATCGGTGCGCCGCCCGATGTGTTGGGACCTCGGGGGCAAAACTGGGGCTTACCGCCATTTGATCCGCAAGCACTGAAACACACAGGCTATCATGCCTACATCGAGTTGTTGCGGGCCAACATGCGTCATTGTGGGGCGTTGCGTATCGATCATGTGCTGGGCTTGCTGCGCTTATGGTGGATCCCTAAGGGAAAAAATGCTACCGAGGGCGCTTACCTGTACTATCCCGTTAAAGACATGCTCGCGATTTTAGCGCTTGAGTCGCACCGTCATCAATGCAGTGTTATTGGCGAGGACTTGGGGACGGTACCCGATGAAATTGGTGCGTTACTTGCGGATGCGGGCGTGCATTCCTACAAGGTATTCTTCTTTGAAACCTCAGAAGAGGACGGGGGCTTTATTTCTCCGGCGCACTATACCGAGCAGGCGATGGCGACGCTTTCCACCCATGATATGCCAACCATTCGTGGCTTTTGGCATTGCGACGATTTAAAACTGGGTCAAGAGCTCGGCCTATACCCAGATGAAGCGCAACTTCAACAATTGTTTGATGATCGTTTGAAAGCCAAGCAGGGCATTTTAGACAGTGTGCGCTGGCATGGCATGCTACCAGATGGGGTTGGGGGCGATGCGCGTTATGTGCCGATGGATGGTCACTTGTGCCGCGCGTTGCAATTGCATGTTGCCGCTGGCAAGTCAGCACTATTAAGCGTCCAGTTGGAAGACTGGTTGGAGATGGACAAACCAGTCAATATCCCTGGTACCGTAGACGAATATCCCAACTGGCGACGTAAGCTTTCGGCCAGTTTGGAAACGCTCTTTAGCCGTGAAGAGTTGAATCAACTTGCCAGAGACTTATCTCGGGTGCGCATGCAAGCGAGTCGGCAAACGGCGTAACCACCATACCATGCTCTAACGCTCTATCCTCAGTGCCAGCCAACACGCATAGGATGGAGCGTTTTTTTATATAAGGAGTCGCTGATGCCAGATTCTTCCATTTCAATACTGCCCCAGTCTATTCAGCCTGATCATTTTGCAATTGATATGGCTGCTTTATATAACCCGAGAGTTGCACATCAGCAAATGGGCGCGCATCCGGTGACGTTACCCGTCGCGGGTAAACCGGTCGAGGGGGTTCGGTTTGTGGTTTTTGCCCCGCATGCACAATCAGTGAGCGTGATCGGTGATTGGAACCAATGGCAGGCAGAGGCTGGAAGCTTTATTGCCATCGAAGGTGGATTTTGGGTGGGGTTTGTCGCTCATCTTGGCCTTAATCAACGCTACAAATATGCGTTAACGGGTCCCGATGGACAATGTTTACCGCACAAAGCCGATCCTTATGGTGCCTATGCTGAACAATACCCGTCATTTGCTTCTCTGACCTATGATCAACATGCTTATCAATGGCACGATCAGCAGTGGCAAGACCGCCCCGTGACTGAAAAACATACGCAAGCGCTCTCTTTTTATGAGCTTCACCTTGGTTCGTGGCAGCGAGATGCATCGGGTCAGTGTCTGGGCTATCGTGAGCTTGCTCACCGTTTAGTCCCTTACTTGGTGGAAATGGGTTATACCCATGTAGAGCTGATGCCAGTCAGTGAACATCCTTTTTATGGTTCTTGGGGCTATCAGCCAGTGGGGCTTTTCGCGCCGACTAGCCGCTATGGCTCGCCGGATGATTTTAAGTACTTGGTGGATTGTTGTCACCAAGCGGGCATTGGCGTCATTCTCGACTGGGTGCCGGGGCATTTCCCTACCGATGATCATGGATTGGCCTATTTCGATGGTACGCCCTTATATCATGACCCCGATCCACGACGTGGCTGGCACAACGACTGGCATTGTCATCTTTACGATATGGGTAAAGAGCATGTGCGCCGCTTTTTGGTGAATAATGCGCTGTATTGGCTCGATCAGTTTCACATCGATGGTTTGCGTGTCGATGCCGTCGCGTCGATGCTTTATCTCGATTACTCGCGTGAGCAGGATCAATGGGTCCCCAACGTGGATGGCGGCAATGAGAACTACGACGCCATTGCCACGTTAAAATGGATGAACGAGTCGGTTTATCACTATTTTCCCAATGCGATGACGATTGCCGAAGAATCGACCACGTTTCCCGGGGTCTCTTCGCCAATTTATGCGGGTGGCCTGGGTTTCGGGTTTAAATGGAACATGGGTTGGATGAATGACAGTTTACGTTATATCCGTAAAGAGTCGGTGTATCGATGCTATCATCACGACACGCTAACATTTCCATTGGGTTATGCGTTTGGCGAGAACTATGTACTGCCTCTGTCTCATGATGAGGTGGTGTATGGGAAAGGCTCATTGATGGGAAAAATGCCTGGTGACGAGTGGCAGCAAACGGCGAACTTACGTGCCTATTTGGGCTACATGTATGGCCAGCCGGGGAAAAAACTCAATTTTATGGGCACGGAGATGGGTCAGACTGCAGAGTGGAACCATGACTGCCAGCTTGAATGGCATTGGCTGCAATACGGTCGCCATCAAGGTATCCAAGCATGGGTGAAAGCGCTGAACCACCTGTATGTCTCAACGCCGGCGCTGCATCGCCTCGACTGCGATCCGGCAGGATTTGAGTGGCGGTTAAAAGACGCGGCAGATATTAGCGTGATAGCCCATGAGCGGCTTGGCGATGACGGCTCGCGGATGCTGGTGGTGAGTAACTTCACCCCTGTCCCCCGGGATGGTTTTCAGCTGGGTGTGCCGATGAGTGGCGACTACCAATTAGTATTAAACTCGGATGGTGAGGCGTTTTGGGGCAGTGGGTATCCCGTTTACGCAACGCTTAGCACCGATAAAAGCGCGGCGCACGATCAACCCCAATCGCTAACATTGAATCTCCCCCCATTAGCCACTGTGTTTTATTGCTGGCAAGGGTGAAGGTACTGAGCCCTTTGGGCGACAAAATGAAGATTGCGCCAAGTTAATCCTTGGCGTTTTTTCTGTCTGAATCGGTACCATAAAAAAGGCCGCGAATGCGGCCTAGTCGCAGTCTCTTACAAGGTGATATTAGGCTGCGTCTTCTTCATCAACGAAGGTGACGCCATTTTCACGATGCAGGCGTTTACACGCTCGACCGTCACTGTGGAACAAATGGCAGCGATGGGCTGGAATACCAATAGCGTACTTCTCGCCGGGCTCAATCTCAACGGTATCGAGTTGGCGATAGATCACGTCTGCGTCTGCACTTTCAAGGTTGAGATAAATTTGCGTCTCGTTGCCTAGCTTCTCGACAATGGTCGCTTCCCCTTCAATCTG
Source organism: Salinivibrio sp. VYel1 (assembly GCF_009377945.1). Lineage (NCBI taxonomy): Bacteria > Pseudomonadati > Pseudomonadota > Gammaproteobacteria > Vibrionales > Vibrionaceae > Salinivibrio > Salinivibrio sp. VYel1. Next base: position 126,339 of record NZ_RSAM01000001.1, read on the forward strand.
CGCATCACCGTCTTTGGCGGCCACCAAATGCTCAGGACGAATGCCGAGAGACATACGATCGCCGCGCGTGACGGTTTTGCCATCGACCGGCATCCAAAAACTGGCGCCTTCACTGAGCTGCACTTTGACACGGTTTGGCTCAACATCCTCAATAAAGACACTCATAAAGTTCATTTTGGGTGAGCCGATAAACGACGCGACAAAGCGGTTTTGAGGGTAATGATAAAGCTCTAGCGGTTTGCCAACCTGCGCCACACGGCCTTCATCTAGTACCACGATTTTATCTGCCATGGTCATGGCTTCGATCTGATCGTGGGTCACATAAATCATGGTACAGCCAAGCTGACGTTGTAATTTGGTAATTTGTGCGCGCATCTGTACGCGTAGGCCAGCATCGAGGTTGGAAAGTGGCTCATCGAGGAGGAAGACACGAGGTTGAGACACCAGGGTGCGGCCAATCGCGACACGCTGACGTTGTCCCCCGGACAAAGACTTGGGTTGTCTGTCGAGTAAGTGGCCGAGTTGTAAGATCTCCGCCGCTTGATGGACGCGCTTATCGACTTCCGCTTTGTTCGTTTTGGCCAGTTTTAGGCCAAAAGACATGTTGTCATAAAGATTTAGGTGGGGATACAACGCGTAAGATTGAAACACCATTCCCACGCCGCGTTTAGAAGGCTCTATTTCATTGACGCGTTGCTCATCAATATAAAGATCGCCCGATGTAATATCTTCTAATCCGGCAACGCAGCGTAATAAAGTGGATTTACCGCAACCAGATGGACCGACAAAAACAACAAATTCGCCGTCTTTAATCTCTAGGTCAACGTTTTTTGAAATCATTACATCGTTGTCATACGCTTTACAAACGTTTTTAAACGTGACACTTGCCATGTCGCTCGCCCTCAATCGCTTTTCATTAATTCGGCTCAATACGCATTATAGGTGGTTGTGTTATTCAATATCGGCCATTTTTGAGCGTTATCTTTTTTGTTGAACGCTGTTTGGTCATTGATTAAGCACATTGGATAGGTTCCACCCGATGCTTTTTTGATGACAGCAGTGTCGCGTATCTGCGCAAGCGGTACATCCTCCCGAGTGAAATTATTGCAGGGGGAGTAGGCGGGGAGGAGGATGATCTCCTCCCTAATTTAGTTTGAGGGCGTACATCACAAAATGATTAGCAAATTAGTTGAAGTTGATCACGTACCGTTTATTTTTGTGAGCCGCATCATTAGCGACGAGCGATATGGATCACGAATTCGCTCGCACAGGCGTAGGGCGTAGAAGCCAGGATGATGAGGAATGCGCGGGAATTACCCATGATAGACCGTGAAATACAGCTCATCCTCCATGGAATCGTGCTACACCTCAGTAGAAGAAGGATAGAAAGATGAAAAAATCACTTAGCGCTGTTGCTCTCGGTACCCTCATTGCACTGGGTTCATTTGGCGCACACGCCAATATCGAAGAAGGCCAACTGACGATTTGGATTAACGGTGATAAAGGCTATAACGGCCTAGCAGAAGTGGGTGACCGCTTTGAGCAAGACACGGGGATTCCTGTGACCGTTGTTCACCCTGATGGTTTGCAGGACAAGTTCCCGCAAACGGCGTCAACGGGCGATGGTCCAGATATTGTTTTTTGGGCGCATGACCGTTTTGGCGGCTACGCAGAGTCAGGCCTGTTGGCAGAAATTCGCCCTTCAGACCGTCTTAAAGAAGGCATGGTCGACTTTGCTTGGGATGCGGTGAAATACAAAGGCAAATACGTTGGCTACCCAGTGGCAGTAGAATCGCTTTCCCTTATCTACAACAAAGATTTGGTGCCAAACCCGCCAGAAACGTGGCAAGACGTAGTTGAGATGGATGCCAAGCTCAAAGAGCAGGGTAAGTCAGCCATCATGTGGAACTTAAAAGAACCCTACTTTACATGGCCATTAATGGCGGCTGATGGCGGCTACGCGTTTAAGCAAACGGCAAACGGCTATGATGTTAAAGACGCGGGTATCAATAACCAAGGTGTGCATGACGCGCTACATTTCATGAAGCAGATGGTCAAAGATGGCGTGATTTCATCAGATATGGACTACTCGGTTTCTGAGTCTTCTTTTAACCAAGGTGACACAGCGATGACCATTAACGGCCCATGGTCGTGGGGCAACATCGAAAAGTCAGGTATCAATTATGGTGTCACCACCTTACCTACCTTCCAAGGTGAAGCGTCCAAGCCTTTTGTTGGTGTGCTTAGTGCCGGTATTAGCACCGCATCGCCAAATAAAGCACTAGCGGTTGAGTTCCTTGAAAACTACCTGCTGACGAAAGAAGGCCTTTCAACGGTCAATGCGGATAAGCCCCTAGGTGCGGTGGCGCTGAATGCGTATCAAGCAGAGCTGGCTCAAGATAGCCGTATTGCTGCGACCATGGAAAACGCCAAACATGGCGAGGTGATGCCGAACATTCCACAAATGAATGGGTTCTGGGCGGCTGCCAAAAACGCCATCATCAATGTGGTCGATGGCCGTCAAAGCGTCGAGGAAGCGCTCGACGATGCGGAAACGCAAATGGTCAAATAAGCTCTATCTGCAGGGGGGCTTGCCTCCCTGCATTTTTTAAAACTATGTGAGTAGCGTTCCTTATGCAGTCAGTCCAAGGTTCCCAAGCTATGACAACGTCAGGCTCTTCTTTGCCCAGCAGCACAAAAGCGTTCATAAAATGGGCGTTACTGGCTACTGTGGCCATCATCAATGGCTATGCCACCGTCTTGATGTATTCGCGTGGTGAAACTGCCTTTGCCCTGTTAACTGTGGTATTAACCGCACTAGCGCTGTACATTTTTGGCAGTAAAAAAACATACGCCCATCGCTATATCTATCCAGGTATCGCGGGGATGATCCTCTTCATTATTTTTCCGTTGGTTTATACCGTTGGGCTGTCATTCACCAACTATAGCGCCAAAAATCAACTCTCTTTCGAGCGTGCCCAGTCCGTATTACTCGAGCGAACCTTTCAAAGTGGCGACAGTTATCCTTTCTCGTTATATCAAACGGATCAAGGCGTTCGTATTGTGGTGGAAGGCGAAAACACACGTTTTGCCACCAAGCCATTTGAATTTGCAACACTGGCCGATGAAAACTTGTCACTTAGCCCAATTGACAGTGTTGAGGGACAAAAAGCGTCACTTCGCGATGTGATTCAAAATCGAGAGGCGCTCGGTAATCTAGATTTGCAATTGTCAGATGATCAAACCATTCGTATGAGTGGGTTACGTAAGTTCGCCGCCATTCAGCCTTTGTATAGTTTGCAAGAGGATGGTCGCACGCTGATCAATAATAAGACGGATGAGACACTCAAACCCAATGATGAGGTAGGGTATTACCAACCGGTTAATGCTTCGGGTGAGTTTGTTGACGACACGGTGTCGCCCGGTTATGTGGTGCAAATTGGCACCGATAACTTTGAGCGTGTCTGGACAGATGAGGGGATTAAAGAGCCCTTTATTGGCATCTTTATTTGGACGATTGTTTTTTCTGTACTCACCGTGGTGTTTACCCTCTTTATCGGTTTGATATTGGCGAGCTTGGTGCAGTGGGAAGAGCTGAAAGGCAAATCGATCTACCGTTTATTATTGATCCTGCCTTATGCGGTGCCAGCCTTTATTTCGATTCTGATTTTCCGCGGTTTGTTTAACCAAAGCTTTGGTGAAATCAACATGGTATTGGAAGCCCTGTTTGGCATCAGTCCGAATTGGTTCTCTGACCCGTTCTTGGCGCGGAGCATGGTGCTAACTGTCAATACCTGGCTTGGTTTCCCTTATATGATGATCCTTTGTATGGGCTTGCTTAAAGCGATCCCCGATGATCTCTACGAAGCATCCGCGATTGACGGCGCGAATTTCATTCAGAACTTCACCCGTATTACGCTGCCGATGATGATTAAACCATTAACACCGTTGCTGATTGCCGCTTTTGCTTTTAACTTCAATAACTTTGTGATGATTATGCTGTTAACAGAAGGTGGGCCAAACCGCATTGGCACCACTGAGCCGGCCGGTTATACCGACTTGCTGGTCAGCTACACCTATCGCATCGCCTTTGAAGGCAGTGGTGGTCAAGACTTTGGCTTGGCAAGTGCCATCGCCACACTGATTTTCTTGATTGTCGGCGCACTGGCGTTAATCAACCTCCGCATGACGCAGAAAAACGAGCACTGAGGGACGTAAATATGGCAATGGTACAAGGTAAATCCTTAAAATATCGCGTCTGGGCAACCCATATTGGCTTGTGCTTATTTTTGGCGCTGATCCTATTCCCGCTGTTAATGATTATTGCGATTTCATTCCGTGAAGGGAATTTCGCTACCGGGAGTTTGATCCCAAAAAATCCATCACTTGAACATTGGAAATTAGCATTGGGCTTCCCGGTGACTAATCCGGATGGCTCGGTCACGCCACCGCCGTTTCCCGTTCTATTATGGCTGTGGAATTCGGTAAAAGTGGCCGGGATCACCTCGCTGTTTATCGTGGTGCTCTCAACCACCTCGGCGTACGCTTTTGCGCGTATGCGATTTAAAGGCAAGCAAACCATCTTGAACGCGATGATGATCTTCCAGATGTTCCCGGCGGTGTTGGCATTGGTGGCTATCTACGCCTTGTTTGATAAGTTGGGGCAGTACATTCCGTTCTTGGGGCTCAACACGCACGGTGGCTTGATCTTTGCCTACTTGGGCGGGATTGCATTACACGTTTGGACCATTAAAGGTTACTTCGAGAGCATTGATGGTTCATTGGAAGAAGCCGCAGCACTGGATGGCGCCACCCCATGGCAGGCGTTTAGGCTGGTGCTGCTTCCGCTCTCCGTGCCTATCTTGGCTGTGGTTTTTATTCTGTCGTTTATCATGGCGGTAGGTGAGGTGCCAGTTGCTTCGATTCTGTTGTCGGATGTTGATTCGTATACCTTGGCGGTCGGCATGCAGCAGTACTTGTATCCGCAGAACTATCTGTGGGGCGACTTCGCGGCGGCAGCCGTGCTTTCAGCGGTACCGATCACAGGTGTTTTCTTACTCGCCCAACGTTGGTTAGTGGGTGGTTTGACGGCTGGTGGTGTGAAAGGCTAAGGCGTTACGCCCTCAGGCGAAGCAAGAGCACGAAAGTAAAGGCAGCTAACATTAGCTGCCTTTTTGATGTGGGTAATATTGGGCTACAGCCAGTCACCGTCAATGCAGACTACAAAGTGCTTGCCTGCCAATATCAGGGATGGTTCGGGTGTGGTGATAGTCGTTTCATTGGTTGCGCTGTCACAGACAATACGCCACTGATGATTTGGTGGAAGCCGTAGATTGTGCGCGGTGTCGCCGCTGTTAATGGCAATTAGCAGCGATTGACCCGCGTCAGAATGATGCGCACCGAGTGTGATCTGACAGCTGAGTGCTTGCAGGCTTGGCCATTGATGATCGTGAATAGGATCGCCATTCGGATGTCGCCACTCAATCTGATTGCGATGGCGCTGTGTGCCACTCAACGCATCAATAAAGCGCGGTATGATAGCATTGCGACGTGCAATCATGGTGGAAAGCCAGTTTGACCAAACATGATCCTGCGTTTGCCAGTTTAACCAACTGATGGGGTTGTCTTGGCAATAGGCATTGTTGTTTCCCTGTTGCGAGTGCCCTAAAACATCGGCCATTAGAATGTGCGGCGTCCCCAGAGAGAAGAGGGTGCTCGCCATCATATTCCTTTTTTGCCGAGTTCTTATCTCAATAATATCAGTATTGTTTGTGGATCCTTCAACACCATAGTTGGCGGAGCGATTATCGCCATGGCCATCTCGGTTGTTCTCGCCATTGGCGTGATTATGCCGCTTGGCATAACTGACCACATCCTGCAGGGTAAAGCCATCATGGTAGGTGATGTAGTTGATGGGCAGGTGATCCGGCCAATACGCTGCGCTGAAAAAGTCGCGTGACCCCATCAACCGCGTGGCGAAATCCTGTAGCATACCTGGCTCTCCTCGCCATAAACTGCGCGTGATGTCGCGGATTTTATCGTTACATTCGGCCCAGTTAACCGGAAATTGTCCTAGCTGATACCCATCGGGACCTATATCCCAGGGTTCCGCAATCAATTTGACCTTAGAAAGGATCGGATCTTGGGCGATGGCATGGAAAAAGGCATTGTGGGGATCAAAGATATCGCCGTCTCGCCCTAAGGTGGCGGCGAGATCGAACCGAAACCCATCCACGTGATAGTCGCTGACCCACATCCGTAAGGTGTCGAGCACCTGCTTCAGGGCAGCAGGATGGCGTATATCAATGGTATTGCCACAGCCGGTATGGTTGCGCAGCCGTTGGCCATCATGTAAGTACATGGCATGATCAAGCGCTTTATAATGAAGAATCGGCCCACCTTCTCCGCCTTCCGCCGTGTGATTAAACACCACGTCTAAAATGACTTCGATGTCGTGGCGGTGTAGTTCGCGTATTGCCGTTTTCAGCTCGTCAACCGCATTTTTCTCCGCGTAGCGTGGATCCGGAGCCATCCAAACGTATGGGTTGTAGCCCCAGTAGTTGGTTTTTTGCTGGCTGAGTAAATGCGGCTCCGGTAAGCAGGCAGTAATAGGAAGCAGTTGCAGGCAATTAATCTGATGTTGTTGATAGAACGCCAACATCGCTGGTGACACCAAGCCTAAATAACGCCCTTGCTGTGTTGGCGCGACATCTGGGTGCTGTTGAGTTAGCCCTTTAACATGGGTTTCGAAAATAACGGTGTCGCACATTGAGCGTAGGGGCGATGACACGCCTTGCCAATCAAATAGCTCATGATCGACGACTTGGCAGCGCGCAACCTGTGTGCTTTGCGATGATGTATAGGGAGGCTGATAGGTTAAAGGGCCGGTAATGGCCTGAGCATAAGGGTCAGCCACACACCAGATTTGACCATCATGTGAGACCTCAAAGCTGTATTCTTGCCCTGCAACGACATCAGCAACATCTTGTGTCCAGTAGCCACGCTTATATTCGTGCATAGCGATCCGCTGAGGTTGGTGCGCTTGATGCCACAATAGTAAATGCACGCCGTCCTGGTCTGGCGCATACAGTGTAAACCGACAGCCTGATGGGTGTAATTGCGCCCCTAATACATAAGGAGATGGGAAACATACCGACATAACTAACACCGTTAAATGAGACGAGTCGCTATTAGAGCGGTTAACTATAAATAATTCAATCTGACGTCACATTTATGATCATTGCCCCTCATGTAATAAAGTTTCATATCTCTATGAATAAAATTATTAATAGTGATCTATTCGACGTTTTGTAGGGGATAAACAAGAAACCCAGTTACCAATTACGCCTTGGTTCAGTGATCGATGTCGACAAGTTAGGATAATCCGCCTTAGCTCCTCCTTACTCCTCCTCCCCCTTCAACCACATCCCTGGATGACGCGCACTTTAGTGTGCAGGGATAGGATATTTCTAGGATAACGAAGAAAGCTAAGCCTTGGACACACTGTCTTTTTCCACTACCCACTGCCGGTGTGAAGAGACATGTATAAAAGGCACATTATGGAGTAAGGTATGAGAAAAGTAAGTTTAATTGCGGCGGCTGTCGCAGCTGCTGTCACTGCCACCTCAGCATTCGCTGTCGACTTTAATGGCTACATGCGAGCAGGGACTGGAATTAGTGCCTCCGGTAGCGGTGACTTGGCTATTAACAAAAAAGGTATTGGCCGCCTCGGTAACGAAGATGACAACTACTCTGAGTTTGGATTTTCGGAAGAGCTAAAAACCGGTGAACAAACTTGGCGAGTTGAGTCAATGATTGCGTCGGGCGCGCCTGGTGAAAGTGGCTGGGAAGATGGTGACTTTAATGTCGCTCAGTTTGCCGTAAAAGCAAAAGGCGTGTTGGCCGACAAAGATGCAACACTTTGGGCGGGTAAAACTTACTATCAACGTAAAGATATCCACATCACTGATTTCTACTTCTTGAATACATCAGGTACCGGTGGTGGTATTGAGAATCTATCCGTTGGCGACCAGAAATTGTCTTTAGCACTGATTCAAGATAACGGTTCCCAGAAACTGAAATCTGAGGGTCAGAAGCTTGTTCTTGACCAGGCTAATAGCTTTGATTTTGATGGTACAGATCAGTCACTAGAAGATCATTTAGATGATTGTGGTGACAGCGCTGAATGTACAAAGAGTGTAACGGAAGCTGCTAAGATTCAACCAGGTGCGTATAAAAGCGAGCCTCATACAACTACAACATCAGAAGATGTTAATGGCTATATTGCCGATATCCGCCTAGCCGATATCGATTTATGGTCAGATGCTAAGTTAGAACTGGCGGCAGCCTATAACTTTGGCGTTGAAAAAAGCGATCAATATCTCCAAGCAGATGATGGTCTGTTGGTCACTGGTATTGTCCACCAGGGCATGGATAATGGCTTCAACCAAACTATCCTCCAGTACGGTACCAATGGCTATGGCGCTCAAGCGGCTAACTTTTGGGGGGCTGGGACTTATTACGATCGTTCTGGCGCGCAAAACGAGGCGACAGGTTACCGTTTGATTAACTGGGGGGTCATGAACCTAGGTGAGTCTTGGGAAATGGGCCATCAATTCGCACTTCTCAAAGGTAATGATATCGGCGGTAAAGATAAAGGTGGTAATTATACCGGTGAGAACCTAGATATTGACCAATTCTCTGTTGTCGTCCGTCCAATGTACAAATGGAATAATACCATGCGTACTGTATTCGAAGCTGGCTATAATGCGGGTGAGAAAATCAATGATGACGGTAACGCGGTCGAAGACTTTGGTAACTCTAAATTGACCATTGCACAAGCATGGGCAATGGGTGACAGCTTCTGGGCACGTCCTGAAATCCGTGTATATGGTTCGTATATCTCTGACCTTGAAAACGATGACGCTTTTGGAACGGGTGAAGATAATGAACTTGTAGCTGGCGTACAGGTTGAAGCTTGGTGGTAAGCCTTTTTTAAACTGTCTTTTTTCATAGCCGACAATTGTCGGCTATTTTTTTAGGTATTTTATATGAATAAGAAAGTGTTATTTATTTCTGGGCTATTATTACTTAGTGGGTGCTCGACGATCGTGGATAACCAATATCAGATTGCACCTACGGGAGAGGCAGTGACACAGATTGAGAAAGCGAAACAACTACCGCTAGAGATGGATAAAGAGATCAAAGTAGCGGTCACCACACAAACACAAGTCCTCGATATCTATAGCATTGATAGCCCTGGCGTCATTTTCGACTTACCAATGGTAAAAAATGGACTAGCTATCAATATTGAGGCAGAAGTCAACGACAGTGTTTTTGTCCCAAGTGCTAAAGTCATTAACCAGTCTGGCGATATTCGTGCTGAGCTTGATGATGATGGGTTAGTCTATCTAAAGCCCCGTCTAGCCGATGGAAACCGTTTGCAAGGGAATATTAAAGTCCATCCACAAATTGGCGACAGTTCGCTCTATTTGGTTATTTTTACCGATAAAGATAAACTTAATGAAACGGTGGCGGTTAGCCACCCAGCGAAATTGGACGCAGAGGGGAGAGGGAATTACTTTCCGGAGGTAGGTGATATTCAAGTGTCGCGCGCGTTGACTGGCACGTTTTCGATTGAAGCAACCGCATTGGGCGCACGTAACAATGCTCAGTCTATCGTCCTGCCAGCGCTCTCCGCCACTGAACGTCCGCAACAAGAAAGCGTTAGTTTTTATCATCAGGCTATTCGGGCCGCCATTGCAGACAACGATGTCGACAAAGCAATGGGATTGCTGCGTGATGCGGAGCAATTGGGTATTACTGACGCTGACCAAGTCTTTCGTGACGCGATGAAAGCACAATTAGACAAGAAGTAATCTCACCATTTAAGCTACGTTTTACATCGCGTCTTCAACAAGACATAACCTCAAAAGGGCAACGTTGGTTGCCCTTTTTTAGTATGAGAGGTAAGGCTGGAAACTAGACCGTAAACGTATCGACCAGTTGGCGAATCGTTTTGGCCTCGTGGTTGAGGGTTTGGTTTGCGCCTTGCGCTTGCTCACTGAGTGACAAGGTTTGTTCTATGCGTTGTGACAGTGCCTGGATGTTTTCAGCCACCTGCTGAGAGACGGCACTTTGCTCTTCCGCCGCGCCTGCGGTTTGGTAATTGATATCGCCTAGCTGCTGCACCAAATCAACAATCTCGGTTAAGGTTTCCTGCACGGAAACACTCGCGTGATAACCCTCCGCCGCACCACGCTCACCTTGTTGGATGACGGCTTCAATATCGGTAAGGAGTTGGTTGAAGGTTTCAAGCGTCGATACGATTTGGTCGACAGATTTTTGTGAGTGCTGGGCCAAGGCGCGCACCTCGTCAGCGACGACCGCAAACCCTCGGCCAGCTTCACCGGCGCGTGCCGACTCAATCGCGGCATTGAGCGCTAGCAAGTTGGTTTGATCTGAAATGCCGCGAATGTCGTCGAGTAGAGAGGCAATATCGCTACCACTGGCTTTGACTTCGCTGACAAAACTGTTGGCTTTTTGCAGATCTGTGTTGGCGGTTTGGTTACGTGCCACATTGTTAGCCACATTCTCCATGCATTGATTCAGCGATGAAACCACTGCGGTATTTTTCTCTTTTGAGGCTTCAGAGTTGGTTGCCACATCTTTTGAGGTCGCGGTCAGTTGCTCCATTGCCGTCGCGGCTTGGTGTAATGTCTCGGTATTATCAGACAGGGCTTGGTGAGCATCGGTGATGGCGTTATTGGCGGTCGTTGATGTGTCGGACAAACGTCCACCTGCTTGTTGAATTTGTCCCACCATCGATTGCAGCGCATCCAACATGTGATTGACTGAGTGTTTAATACGATCAATCTCTGTCTTACCATTAACCGACAAGCGCTGCGTTAAATCGCCACCACCTTGGGCTATCGCTTGAATCGATTGCTCGACGCTACTCAACGGTGCTAATTGACGTTTGATAACGATTTGAATGATCACAAAGGCCAGCAAAAGGACGAGGCCACTCACCCAATATATGGTGTTTTGAATATCGCTTTCGGCGTCTGTCATCATTTGATTCAGCTGTGTGACGGGGGCCATCGCGGCCTGCTTGGGGGTCACAATCATCACTGACCACGTCTGAGACATATTGCCAAATTCGATCGGTTGCGACACATAAAAGTGCGAATCGGTTTGTTTGAATTGGCTTTTATGGCTTTGCTTTTGAAGCTTGGCAAGAGAGTGATACGCGGGAGAGGATAGTTTGGAGACCGCGGCACCATGCTGGACTTGTTGATCGGTGCTAGCAACGATTCGGCCATTTTGACTGACAACAAACAGCTTAGCGTTACTATCAGCACGTTTAGCCAGAATGGACTGGATTTGTGCTGTAGTCAGTGTACTCCCCACCATGGCAACGGTTTTATCGAAACGGAAAACGGGGGTTGTCACATCAAACACCGTTTGGGTTTTGCCATTAATCTCAGCGGTTCTCGGGTCGGTGATACAATCTTTTTGTGTGCTCACCGGGCATTGATACCAAGGGTTAGTTTCAGAGAAATTTTGCGCGGCGGTAAGGCGCATTTCCCCGCTCTCATCTACCGACACAGACGGCACATAGCGTCCATCAGCAGCGCTTGTTGGGTCGCCGTAGTAAAAAGCATCGGCGCCTAACACGTTTTTTTGCCACTCGGTGTAGATGTTGTGCCATTCAGGTTGGCGTTTCAAAATCGAATACATGATCCGAGGTATATCATCTCGGTCGAGGATCCGTGCTGACTTATTCTTTTCCGCTTCGGAGGTATAAATCTGGGCGATAGTCCGCACCGTATCGAGGGGAGAGGCAATATACGCATGGATCTCCTCGCTAATCGCTGTCGCGCGATTTTGCATCTTAATCACCTGATCACGCTTTACGTTTTCAGTGACCTGGGATGACATTGCTGACTGACTGCTATTCAGCGTTGACAAGGAAACGGCACTCACTGCTCCAAGACCGATCAGTACGATGGACGAGGCAGCTAAGCTTATCCGTTGACTTATAGAAAGGGTACGCAACTTTTTCATAATCACTATCCGCACAAAGAAAACCGCACAAAGAAATACTCTGAGTCGTCGAGTGGCGAGACAATGGCGTCGTGCGAAGAGTGATGGCACAACCGGTAGCGCGCCGACAGGGACGATAAGTGACACTAGTGTTACTTAATTAAGAAAAGGGCACATCCTCCTTAACTAAGTGGTCTTAGGGAGGAAATAAAACTCGCAAGACTCTTTTATTCCCCGCATGATCTGTCGCATATTTTTTAATGAGCAATCACGAGTAACTAGGGGCAAGTTCTCAATTCTTATAAGTTAAACAGACGCTAAAAAGCATTAGTTCACATTTTGCCAATTTGTTTGAGGGGCGTAGAGAGGGGGCGTAGGTTATATCTTTCCGGTCAACATCGCTAAATAACTCCTAGGAACTTGCGACACGAGAGTTATGGGGTCAATGTCTAAAAAAGCGAACAAAAAGTTGAGGCTGACTTAACTTTTCTGGTATTCACACTCAGTCGAATTTTTACTGTGTAAATAAGGAAGGGACATGACAGATACAGCACCTGCACCAGAGAAAGACTTGAAGAGTTTTAAACCCAAAAATAGAATAATTGCACTAATTCTAGGCATGTTTTTAGGGTTTGTCGGCGCAGATAGATTCTATCTAGGTAAACCTGGTTCTGGGTTACTGAAAGCCTGCACGTTGGGTGGCTTTGGTTTATGGTGGTTTATTGATAATGCATTACTAATGGTTGACTTAATGGGTCATAGTCTAGGCAAAGATACCGGTATTGTTAAAGATGGTAATGGCAATGAGCTACAATTCGGTTTTTCGATGTACCGTTTCAAAGACGGGAAGCTAGAGCGCGATTGGAAATAGGGATAGCGAATATAAATTGCTTCACGTTTGCATAAAGGTGGGGGAATTGATACGGCAGCCTTTTAAAGAACGTCTCCAATGTAGGCTCCCTCTAAAAAGAGGGAGTTATCGGGTTTTATCTGTTCGGGAATGCTTTCTCGCCCATTCGCCCCTTTTTTATTACTTATTGGCGAGCAAACCTATCCAACGCTTGCTCCGCACTCATGGGTTTGAAGAAATAGAAACCTTGAATTTCATCGACATGTCACATGGGCAGCATGCGTCATTTGCGTAATTGAGAGGCGGTTTCTACGCCTACTGCTGCGGCTGTCAGTCAAAAGAGGAAGGTGGCGAGTGCCATGGTTTGAAAATAGGCGAAGGATTGCCAATGATCAATCTATTTGGTTTCACGGTGAGGAAGGCGTAACGTTTTACAGTGTAAACTGTGCGGAAGCGTGATTAACGCGGCGCCGCCAGGACGCCGCTTGTGGGCTAAGATGACCCATCAATTGCTTTGAGGCTCATTTACGGCGACAGAACTCCGCAATCACAAACAGGGTTTGGCCGTTTACTTTTCCTTGCACGTGGGTAGGGTCGTCGGTCAAGTTAATGCCGCGTATCACCGTGCCTTGTTTGATCACTTGGCTTGAGCCTTTAACGGGCAAATCTTTAATCACGGTCACGTCGTCGCCTTTTTGCAGTGCCACGCCGTTAGCGTCCAATACTTTGACTTCTTCGATATCTTGACCGGTTTCTGCCCACTTACGGACATCGTCTTCCATATACATCATATCAAGATTATCTTGCGCCCAACTTTCGCTAGAAAGACGAGAGAGCTGGCGGTAGGCAACTACCTGTACCGCAGGCTCTTGGCTCCACATACTATCGTTCAGGCAGCGCCAGTGGTTCACATCCATATTGTCTGGGTGTTGAAGTTGGTCGTGACACGTGCTGCAAACCAATACGCAACTGTTCGCTGTGGTGTCGGGCGAGTACGGGACTTCATACACAGATAAGTTGTCTGGGCTGGTGCAGAGTTCACATTGGCCGCCACTGCGCGCCTGAAGCGTTTGTTCAATACTCATTGATTATCTCACGGTTGGCAGGGGATCCCTGCAGTTACAGTGCCGCAGAGTGTAATCGCTGAAATAATTTCTTACAAGTTGTAAGGGATTAGGTCATCGCATGACGTTGCTTTATGTAGGCTCAGTACGAACACAAAAATGCCACGCATGGGCGTGGCATGGGTAACGTTTATTGTTTTCAATAATTAGGCATTTGCCGTGTCTTGCTTCACCACTTCATGGTGATCGAAGATGGTCTTATCTTGGCCACCGGTCAATCGAGAGGTGAGGGTACCGGCCGTCATTGAGCCGCTCACGTTCACAGCGGTACGACCCATATCGATTAATGGTTCGATAGAAATCAACAGACCCGCTAGCGCGACTGGCATATCTAGTGCCGAGAGTACAATCAGTGCCGCAAAGGTCGCGCCGCCGCCCACACCGGCAATACCGAATGAACTGACAGTGACAATCGCAACCAAGGTGGCGATAAAGCCCGGATCGAGTGGATTAATGCCAATGGTAGGCGCAATCATGACCGCCAGCATAGCTGGATACAAGCCGGCACAGCCATTTTGACCCATGGTGGCACCGAATGACGCTGAGAAATTGGCGCTGGCCGGATCGTTACCCAAGTTCTTCATTTGCGAATCGATATTGAGCGGAATCGTGGCCGCACTTGAGCGAGACGTAAAGGCAAACGTCAGCACAGGGAGCACTTTTTTCAGATATTGAATTGGGCTCATACCGACAAGGCCAATCAATACCAAGTGCATGACTAGGATGGCACCTAAGCCTACATAAGAGGCGGCAACAAAGTTGGCAAGTTCAAGAATTTCACTTACGTTTGAGCCAGCTACCACTTTGCTCATCAAAGCCAAAATACCGTAGGGAGTGAGGCCGATGATCATTCTAACCAGCGTACGCACTAATTCTTGAGCCACATCCATAAAGCGCTGAAAACGCTCGCCAAGTTCAGGTTGAGTGCGCGACAATGTGACACCAGCGATGCCTACGAGCGCAGAGAAAATCACCACAGCGATAGTCGAGGTTGGACGGCTACCGGCTAAATCTGCAAATGGGTTTTGTGGGAAGAAAGAGATAACCATATCGGCCAATGATAAGTCTTCGACCGAGCCCAAGCGCTGCTCCAAGGCGGCACCACGCGCCATCTCTCGCGCACCTTGTACGATATCTTGCGCAGACAACCCAAACAGGTTGCTGACGAGTACACCAATGAGCGCAGACGCGGCGGTGGTGGCCAGCAAAATACCGATATTCAAGCTGGAAATTTTGCCCAGTGAGCCTGAGTCTTTCACTTTCAAAATCGCGCCAATAATCGACACCGTAATTAACGGCATGATGATCATCTTGAGCAGGCTGACGTAGCCTGAGCCGACGATATTGATATAGTTGATGGTTTCGCGCGTGATCGCGCCGTCAGCACCGTATAACGCTTGCAGCGCCGCACCGAAAGCAACTCCCAAGCCTAGGCCTGTAAACACACGTGTGGATAAGGATTTTTGTTGCTTGTGCAATTTGACAAGCACCGCCAGCAACAGCGTAAAAGCGATCAGATTTAAAAGGATAACTGTCATAGTCGGCGTTCCAATCTAGAGAATTATAATGACGTGAAGCTCTAACCCCGTTAAATGTATTCAAGGATTAGCGATTGCTTGGCATCATATGCCGGAAGGTGCATGCAATGAAGACCTATGTCACATTCTTGCTAGATAAAAAAAGCACTTATTAAAACCAAAAAGAATATGGCGCAAAATTTCAGCAATGTTTGCTGAGTCAGTGTGCAATAGCATGAAAGGTCTACCAATGTTGGAGGCGATGACACGGTTGGAGCGAATCTCAATTGGATAAAAACGAACGTTCGTACTATAAATGAAGGCATCGTTGGGTTAAAGTGAACCGACTGCGCCACTGTTAGCAATAGATAGTGGCGTATCAACTCGGCTGCTTTGAGGGAGAGTGTCATGGCCGTTTCCGTAGACTCAACATACTCGCTGTCTAAGCGCGAGCAAACGAGATTGCGTATTCTCGAAGCCGCGTTTGAAGCTGCCAGTGTATATGGGTTGGAGAGCTTAACGATAGGTAGTTTGGCGCGCGACGTGCAAATGTCAAAAAGTGGTCTCTTTGCGCATTTTAATTCGCGAGAAAACTTGCAGATCGCCGTGGTCCATTTTGCGGGCGATTGCTTTGTCGAGCGGGTGATCACCCCCAGTCGTGAAGCGGACCACGCGAGTATTGAGGCCAAATTGCAACACTTACTGCGTAATTGGATGGGTTGGCATCAGCACTTTCAGGGTCAGTGCTTGTTCTTAGATGCGTGGCATGAGCAGCGCGCGAGCAATGATCCCATCCATCAGGCGTTGCAGCGTGTTACTCGCCAGTGGCTCGATTACCTGGCCGCGCAATTTGAAAAGGGCAAACAAGCCGGAGAGTTTCGTGCCGATCTCGATACGTGGCAAGCTGTTTATCAGTTATATGGGCACTATTTGAGTAGCCAGTTATTTCTGCGTTTGTCACTTGAATCGCCGGAAGGAACACGCTTTTGGCATGGTGTCGAGCAGTTGCTCGCGCAAAGTCGCCGCTAATTTTCCCAATAAGATGAAGAGGGTGTCGGTATTGAAAACAACGACACTTTTCAGTGTAAAAACGAACATTCGTTCGATTTTAAGGATTCAATGACCATGAGTAAAAAAGTGTATTTTTCAACGCTGGGTCGCTTTAGCGCCAAACGCACGCTCGTGGGGGCGGTGAGCCGTTGTCATCACCGCTTGGCACCTCGACATGCTAGAAAAGTGGCGCGTAAGCTGTTTCTCACACCAACGCGCAGTCCAATGGTGAACGCAGAGCCTGAAGGTTTAGTGCGCTCTCAAGTGCAAAGCCAAGCAGGGGTCTTGCAAATGTATAGTTTGGGGGCGGGGCCAACTTGGCTGCTGACGCATGGCTGGTCTGGATCCGCCAGCCAGTTTTTCCCTCTGATGGCGCACATTGCCTCATTGGGCTTTCGTGCGGTGGCATTCGATCATCCCGCACATGGACAGAGTGAGGGGAATGAGAGCCATATTCCCGGTTTTGTACAGGCAATCAATGATGTATTAGATCAAGTCGATAATGTCTCTGGGGTGATTGCGCACAGTATGGGCGCAGCCGCGGTGTTGGAAAGCGAACACCCCCAGGTGGATGATTTACCGCTCTTTTTGGTCGCACCTGTGCTGAATTATCGCGAGAATTTATACGCCACGGTCCGTAAATCGGGGTATTCACTGAAGCTGTTTGATGAAATTGTCCGAGAAGTGGGTGATCAACATGGTTATCCGATCGAGACCATTGAGCCGCTCGAAAAATTGTCGCGTCGCCGTCATCCGGTGGTGATTGCCCACGATAAAAATGATCGTTTTGCTTCCTTTACCGTCACCGAAAAAGCCACTGACTACCCACATGTGACTGTGCTAGCCACCGAAGGGTTGGGGCACGGGCGTATTCTGACCAGTGACGTCGCCATGCAGGCATTCACCGATTTGGCGGCAAAGATGAATCCTGCGGTACACAGTGTGGAAGCACAAACCGAGAATAAAAAGGCATCAGCCTAAACCGATGCCTTTAGAGGATGCGCCGTTATTCACCCGCGATGGATAAGCGGGCGAAGCGGATGCGTGGCGCAAAGAAAGCGCCATCATAGTTGGGTAAAACGGTATTGCCGATGGCATCTATCTCATTGAGCATGGTATAGAAATTGCCGGCGACTGTGATCCCGCGAACCGGACGAACCCGTTTCCCATTTCGGCAGACAAACCCACTTGCACCGAAAGAGAAGTCGCCACTGATGGCATTCGCGCCTGAATGCACACCTTGCAGTGACACCAACTCGAGATATTCACCCGCATGCACGTCTGCATCACTGTGTTTACCTGCGGCAATCACATCATGACGAGAGGTAACATCCAAACCGCCCTTAGGACTGCGGCCCGCGTTCGCCGTATGGGGAACACCAAAATGCTGTGCTGTGGCGCTGTTGTGTAAAAAGCCGACTAAGACGCCGTTTTCAATCAAAGGCGTGTCGGCGGTGGCAAAGCCTTCGTTATCAAAGGTTTTAATACGCATCCCGCCATCAAGTCTTGCCACATCGGTGATGGTGAGCGCCGTATCTGCAACGGACTTGCCGACTTTTTCACGCCACGGGTTAGTCCCGCGCATAGCGGCATCGCCGGAGAAGCAGCTGCCAAAGGCGCCCAGCAATTCGCTGAGACAATCATGCTCAAAAATCACCGGATACGAACCGGTTTTCACTGGGCCCCCCTCGAGCAAGGCGTCAGCGGTTTGGTAGGCCAGTTGAGTGGCATGGGCGCGATCAAGGTCAACAAAGCGGCGTGACACTGAGGCGCCGAGATGCATCGCTTGCTTACCGTCGTGATTGAGCAGTGCTGCGGTATAGCAACTAAAGCTACGCTCACTGTGATAGCAGCGTGTGCCTAGAGTATTAGCAAGCAACTGATATTGGGTTTGCTCACTGTACCCATTGTAGGGCGCCCCCGTTGCGCGGGGTTGGCTGACCACATCTTGCTCAAGGGCCAGCGCCAACGCGATCTTGTCTTCAATCGGGGTGTTATCTGCTTGTAGCAAGCTGGGATCTTGCTGATCAATTTGCTGCCCTTCAGCGCGAATTTGCTGATCCGGGTCGGCTTTGGTAAAGCTTGCGTTGGTGAGTGCGGCGTTCACCATGCTGGCAAGACTGTCGCTATCTAGCGATTCTGAATAGCTGGTGGCGACTTGATCCCCTTTGATCACTCGCACACCAATCACTTGACCGGCGGTGACTTTGTGCTCGGAGAGATCGCCTTGGTCGGCTTTGAGTGACAAGCTTTCGCTGGCATTGGCAATCACGTCTGCTTGCGCACCTTGCTGTTTCACCAAGCTGAGGACCTGATCGACGGCATCGCTTAGGGTTGCTTTAATGGTTTGCTCACTCATGCGTTACCGCCTCCTACTAGGATGTTATCGACTTTCAATGCAGGTTGGCCCACGGTGGTGGGGACAGCGCCGCTCACCGAACCGCACATGCCGGCGGCGAGGGCAAGATCTTTGCCGACCATGCTGATTTCTTTAAGCACCTTAGGTCCCGTACTGATTAAGGTGGCAGATTTGAGTGGCACAGTGATCTTACCGTCTTCGACCAAGTAAGCTTCTTGGACCGCAAAGTTAAACTCGCCGGTGCCGGGTTGTACTGAGCCGCCCCCCATCTTTTTGGCGTAGATGCCACGCTCCATGGAGCCAATCATGGCGTCTAAGCTGTCGTTGCCGGGCTCAATAAAGGTGTTTCGCATCCGCGAGGTCGGTGCGAATTTATAAGACTCACGTCGGCCAGAGCCGGTGCGGGCATAACCGGTTTTCAGGCTACCCATGTGATCGACCATAAAGGAGGTGAGCTTACCGTCTTTGATCAACTGGGTATGCTGGGTTTCCATGCCTTCATCATCGATATTGATTGAGCCCCACGCATTCGCCAAGGTGCCATCGTCCACCGCGCTCACTACAGGGCTGGCAATCATTTCGCCCATTTGGTCATGGAAGACGGAAGCCTTTTTAGCAACCGAGGTGGTTTCTAACAAGTGGCCACAGGCTTCGTGGAAAATTACCCCACCAAAACCGTTGCCAATCACTACAGGCATTTCGCCTGATGGACAGGCTTGGGCACCGAGTTTAATCAGCGCTTGTCGTGCCACACGCTCGCCCAGCGCAACCGGATCGATATCCTGATGGAACTCCCAGCCTGTGAGTGCACCGGGGGCATCAAAGCCCGTTGACTGTTCTTCACCGTTAGTTGCGACCGCTGTAGCGGCAATACGCGTGTAGTGGCGGGTATCTGTGACATGCAGGCCGTGAGAGTTAAAAATCTCGACCTGTTGCTCACGTTGGCCGACACGACCAATAATTTGCGCGATTTTATCGCTCTCGGCACGAATACGCGCATCCACTTGGCGTAAGAACGCCACCTTATCGGCCACATGTTGATCTGCCGATAACGGCTCAGACACCGGATGTTTGTCATTTAAATGGGACAAATTAAGTGGACCAGCGGTGGCGATTTGATCGCGCTTATCACGCGCGCACAGCAAGCTGGTGACTTTTTTCAATTGTTCTTCATCGCGGCTGTTGGTGTAGCCATAAAGCACTTTGTGGCCGAAAAACAACCGGATACCAATACCAAAATCAATCCCTGAGCTCACTTTATCCACCTCACCAGACAACAGCTCCACGTTGCCTGAGTGATGGCGTTCGACAAAGAGTTCGGCGAAATCCGCGCCTAAAAACAGGGCATGGTCAATCACCGACTTTGCCGTTGATGGATTCAGCATACTTCCTCCTAAAGAAGTGTGTTAGCGAACCTTTTATTTTACCAAGCTTTTATGCGTAATGATCACCACTTGCAGTGAGTGCATGATATTTCATCATTTTTTGTGCTACTCACTGAGCTGCATATGGCTGGTTCAATGTGCTTTACCAAAAGGCGACGAATGTGGCGCAATCCGTTACACTGCGCTGATGCAGATAACAAGCAGGATAAAGCAATGAGTCAGTTCGCAGCCAACATTATCACTGGGTTTCTTGGCGTGGGGAAAACCACGGCGATTCGTCATTTACTCGCGAATAAACCCGAGCATGAGCGTTGGGCTATCTTGGTGAACGAGTTTGGTGAGGTGGGTGTCGATGGCGCTATCCTCTCTGAACAAGGTGCGTTGGTAAAGGAAGTGCCGGGAGGATGCATGTGTTGTGTGGCCGGCCTACCCATGACGGTGGGGCTAAATACCTTGCTTGCCGAGAAGCCGGATCGAATTTTGATTGAGCCGACGGGACTCGGTCATCCCAAAGATATTATCGGTAAGCTGACTCAGCCGCCTTTCGATACTTCTTTGTCGCTGGGCGCGACCATTACTTTGGTGGATCCGCGTTGTATTGATGATGTGCGCTATCGTGAAAATCAAAACTTTCATGATCAAATCGCGCTCGCGGATGTGGTAGTGGCCAATAAGCTTGACCAGTGTAGCGAGGCGCAAATCGCCACCTTTTATGATTATGTCACCGCGTTTGATGGCGAGAAAAGCTTGGTAACCGGTGTTGAACAAGGGGCTCTCGAGACCGCGTGGCTTGCGTTACCGCGTCACGCTCGTCAAGCGCACTATCATCACCACCACAACGATGCCGAGCCCATGACTACATTAGCGCTGGGCACGGACGATACCTTTACCCGCAAAGAAAACCAAGGGCAGGGCTATGTCAGCTGCGGTTGGTTGTTTGCCGCGCACTGTTGTTTTCCGTTTGATGCCTTGTACGGTCTATTGAGCAACATCAACGCTCAACGGATTAAAGCGGTGGTCAATACAGACGAGGGTTTTTACGCGTTTAACGTCGCTAATCAGGTGGTTACCGTGACGCCTATGTCGATTGAACAGGCCGAGTCGCGCATCGAAGTGATCGATACCGACGCCTTACCGTGGGATGAGCTGGAGTCGATCCTGCTTTCTTTTCTGACCCCGTCCCAATAAATGGCATAAACAGAGCTTGTCAGCGGCGCGTCCGTGCCCGCTAAAAAAACCGGCCCAAGTGGCCGGTTTGGTGTGTGTCGCGTGCTCGTCGCGTCTAGCTAGCATATTTGGCGGTAAGCACCTGCCAGCTGCGTTTTTGTTGCTGAAAACGCACCTTTAAATCTTGGTATTGCTGGGTTAGCTCGGCGTTTTCGACTTTTTCGCGCAGCTTGTCACGCTCGAGCGCTAACAGCTGTTTTTTCAGTGTGTAGTAGTCCGCCATTTTGGCGACCAAGGCATCATACTCTTGTTGCAAGATTTGCAGACGATGCGACGCGTGTGGCTTGTCACTAAGCTGTTGCGTGATACGCTGCAATTGCATGGTCGCACGCGCCTTTTCAATCTTCTCTTCGGGGGTTACGCGCAGTTTTTCGGCCAGGCCCAACCAAGATGCGGTTTTGATCAGCCATTTAGTCGGATCAAACTGCCACCAGCGAATGCCATTGCGGTAGTCGTTCTCAAAGATATGGTGAAAGTTGTGGTAGCCCTCGCCAAAGGTCATCAAGGCGAGCACGCCATTATCCCGCGCGGTGTTTTTATCGGTATAAGGCTGGCTGCCCCACACATGCGCCAACGAGTTAATGAAAAAGGTGGTGTGGTGGCTTAGCACTAATCGAGTAAAGCCGACCAGTAAGATAGCGCCCCAAAGATCGCCATGGAGCAAACCAAACGCGATAGGGAAGCCAAAGTTGGTTGCCAGTGTCAGCGCAAGGTAGTGCTTGTGTTGCCACATCACGATCTTATCTTTTTGCAGATCGCGACAGTTGCTGTAATCGCCATAGCGGTTGGGATGGTATTCGCGCAGCATCCAGCCAAGGTGTGAGAACCAAAAGCCGCGCTTGGCCGAGTAAGGATCAACATCGTTGTCATCGACATGGCGGTGGTGAATGCGGTGATCTGATGACCAATGAAGTGCACTGTTTTGCAGCGCAAATGCCCCACCAATGGCGAAGATAAAGCGTAGAGCCGGATGAGCCTGATAGGTTTTGTGAGCCCACAACCGGTGATAGCCGGCGGTGATCGACAGGCCACAAAAGCTGAATGCGACGATCAGCGCAGTGATCTGCATCCAATCAAAACCATGGTGCCATGCCCATAGTGGCGTTCCTATCACCGCAATCAAAAAAGTGAGGGTAAACACGCTAATATTTAACCAGATTAAGCGTGGTTTCTGAGGGGGAGAGGTTGAAGCCTTGGTATCCATAACTCGTTATCTTTATTTAAGCGTACACTTGTACGCTAGAATAGGTGCGTGTTACCGCTTGGTCAAGTCCTCACTGTCGCCTTTGCGCGCAAAAATGTTTCAGGGTTTGTCGTGACTTGCCAAGTTAATGGAAGCACTATATTTTTTTAAATTAGCTACAGGTACGACAAATCAGCCACAGGTACGACGGCTTTTATCGCATTATTGTCCGCTCGGTACAGTTTTCCGCACGGAGGCCGATACCCTTCATAGGTGCTGGAGCACGCATTGATATCCGTGAACGAATGACACAAGGTTAGGAAACGATGATGTCCTATCCGGCCATTCCGCATTTTGTGAAAGCGATGGGCCACCGTGTGGTGAGTTACATCCTGAATGTCACAGAAGCGGAAGGCCGTTTAATTTTGATGCAAAAACTCGGCTTGAGCCGGATTCAGCGCGACACACTCAATCAATATATTGAGCTGTGTCGCCAGCTACGTGTGTCTGCGGTTGAGCAAGGGGAAAGTGAACAATCCTTCTTTTATCGTTTACCGCACGTGATGCAAAACGGCCGCCACGTCTTTAATGTTTGGCGTGCACAGCAGGGCGGTGAACTGGCGACGCGAATTAACAGTTCAGACCCATTAACCAGTGCTTTTTGCCAACTGGCGGGTGAACTTTATCCTTTATTTTTGATTAAAGCAGGACAGCGGCCGCATCTTTTTTATCGAGGCGCCGGCTATCTCACCGCAGCCATTGAGCAATTCCCGGTCAGTAAGCAGGTTCAAAAACGCATGGCGGCAGACCCTGCTCTGTCTCGCCTATTCACAACGTCGGGGAAAGAGCCGCAGCAAACCTGTGGCGACTACAAAGATGCCAGTGGCCACCGCGGCGTGGTCAGCTTGGCCAGTTTACCCGTGTCGATTCTGGTTAATAGCTACGACCTGATGCGTATTCGTGGGGTTGTCAGTCCTGATACGTTCGTAGAAACGGTGCAAGAAATGTTGGAGATGGCACGTAGCTTAGCTGATGGTGAAGTCGCTCATATTCCGATGTTTGTGGGCTTTCGCAATGCGGCGCTCACGAACTTGGCCGAGCTGGATACCAAATGGGGCAGTGTACGTCGCTATACCCCAGGGATTGCGGAATATGTCCTACAAGCGGCGAGTTTAATGGCTAAACGTCGCGATAACGGGTTCATGCTCGAGTCGGGGTATGCGTTTGCGATTAACTTTGGTGATTTTCTAGAGGACGATGATTGGCCAGAAGAGGTATTGGACGCCACGACTGAACAACAAACCACTGAGCTCAACATTGTTTTGTGTATGGCGCTTTGTTACCTCGGTGAACACAAAGCGTTTGTGGCGCCAGAGTGGGTTTGGCGTATCGATCCATTCTCGCTTGATAATCGGCGACAAGACTTTGGTTCAGTGGCAGAAACGGACGATCCTGTTGCTATCAGTGAGACAGACTTAGTCGATATTGAGCGTTGGAGTATGCTCGTGGATGACACCGACTCGAGGGGTATTCGCTTGGCAATGTCTCGTCTATATACCGCAGCGAAAAAGCCAGACACACAAGACGCATTGGTGGATGTGATTATTGCGCTGAGAAATATTTTTGCCGCGAGTGAAGATATTATCCCGATAAAAAAGGCCTTGAGCCATATTCTTGAGCGAGAGACAGACGTCACTCTGATCGATAGGCTTGCCGAGGATTGGCAAGCGTTACTGACCGGTGAATTTGACGCTTCGCCTGAGCTCATCAGCGAAAAAGTGTACGAATGCGTTCAGCTTTGTTTAACATGTTTGCATTATTTCTACTTGCATGCGCCCAGCCTGATCAGTCGCTCTGATCGCCTTGCTCAATTATGCCAACGACAAGAGTAGCCCCCTGATATAAAAAGAATCATCGCATTTTGACTGGTTTGCCCTCATTCCTCGCGATATTGGTTTATGCTTACAGTGTTTACCCAGCCACACTCTCAGTAAAGATGTAGGAAAGGAGAGGCTTTTGACCACACAAATTCTGATCACTGACGATTCTGCGCTCGCTCGTAAGCAATTAGCGCGAACTTTACCCAACGATTTGGATGCCGACGTGCACTTTGCCGAAAATGGCAATGTTGCCCTGGATGTGTTGAGTAGTCAGCCGATCGACATCATGTTCCTTGATTTGACTATGCCGGAACTTGATGGGTATCAGACACTTGAAGCGATGCAAGAAGCCGGAATGACGGTGCCTGTCGTCGTGGTCTCAGGCGACATTCAGCCGCTTGCCCAGCAGCAAGTGCTGGAGCGGGGGGCCAAAGACTTTGTTAAAAAGCCCATCAGTCGTGAGCGCGTCGATGCATTGCTCAAGGCGTATTTGCCCACTGCTTCTGCGTCAGAGACCGAGCGTTCACACGCGCCTAAAGAAAAACTCAGTCGCCGAGATATTTACATGGAAGTGGTGAACATTGCGATGGGGCAGGCAGCAGATAAACTTGCCCGACATTGCGGTGTGTTTGTCCACATGCCACTGCCACAGGTTAATGTGTTTGAAGTGACCGAGTTGACGATGACTATCCGGCACTTGGCCCAATCAAATACCATGAACGGTGTGTGTCAGGGTTTCAGTGGGGAGGGGATCGCTGGTGAAGCGCTGATGCTGATTAGTGATTCCAGTATTACTGAGATGGTGACATTGTTGGACTATCCCGAGGATGGGTCGGTCGACAACGAGCTCGAATTGCTGGTCGATATTAGCAATATTCTGATTAGTGCCTTTTTAAAGGGCTTAGGCGATCAAGGCGCGTTAGAGTTTTCGCAAAGCTATCCGGCGCTCTTGGGTCAGCACGCTGAAGTGGATCAGTTGATAGCGGCGATGAAAGGGTCATGGAAACGCACAGTGACCATTGAAGTCAGTTATCAAATTGATGAGACAGATATAAAATGCGATTTGTTACTATTGCTACTGGATGAGTCTTTGCCGCTGCTCGATGCGAAGTTGGCCTACCTAATGGATGAGGAGTAATGCGATGAGCACAGAAGATTTTGACCAATTCCATTGGATGCTCGACATGGTACAGCACATCGACATGGGATTGATTGTGTTAGACAGAGACTTCCATATCCAAATGTGGAATGGCTTTATGGTTCACCATAGCGGTAAACACGCTAAAGATGTGCAAAACCGCTCGTTATTCGAGGTGTTTCCGGAGATCAATGAGCCTTGGTTTCGTGCCAAGTCGCAACCCGTGTTCGATCTCCGTTGTCGCAGTTTTATTGTCTGGCAGCAACGCCCGTATTTGTTCCGTTGTCGTCATGTTCGCCCGATCACCGGTCAGCTCCCCTTTATGTATCAAAACGTCACCATGCACCCAATGGCGAATACGCGGGGTGAGGTCAATCACATGTTTATCTCCATCCAGGATGTGACTAATGAGGCGCTAGCAAGCCAAACGCCGCGTGCCACAGCACCATCACAACAAGCCGCGCCAAAATAAGCACCTCAAAATAGCCAACACGTGAGTGTCTAGAGTGATTGTTTCCCGCGGTTGTTATTCGTGGTTGCATGATTATCAGGGTCACAGACGGCATAAGTGCCGCCTTTTAGCGATTTCTTCGCATAATACATGGCGGCATCTGAGCAATTGAGCAGCTGTTCGACCGATTCTCCATGATCTGGATAGCAAGCGATACCGATGCTGGCGGAAAGGTGTGCGTGTTGCTGGTCATCTATTGCAAATGGCTGATTGAGACTGGAGATAATTTTCTCGGCGACGCGTGCTGCGTCTTCTGAGTGGCTGGTATATTCTAAAATCACCGCGAATTCGTCGCCGCCCAGTCGAGCGAGGGTATCTGAGTTACGGATGCTTTGGCCCATCCGCTTAGTCGTTTCCACTAACACACTGTCTCCGGCGTCATGGCCATAGGTATCGTTTATTTTCTTAAAGCCATCGAGATCGATAAACAGTAAGGCAAAATGTGCACCTTGCTGACGTGCTTGCGCCAGCACAATATCCGCACGCTGCTTAAAGGCGACGCGGTTAAGCGCGCCTGTCAGGGTGTCGGTATGCGCCATATGCTCAAACTGCAGGTAAAGACGCTTGGTTTCGTTGATATCTTGGTGCGTGCCCGCCATGCGAATTGGGTTATGGTCGCGATCCCACTCCATGACTTTACCCTTGGCCAAGATCCAAACCCAAAACCCATCTTTATGCAGCATGCGAAACTCACATTCATAAAAAGGGTTAGAGTCGCTAAAGGCGGCATCAATTTCTTTAGACGCGCGCGCGAAATCTTCGCTATGACAAAGCTTTTTCCAGGTTTCAAATGAGGCAGGTATCAGCTCGTGTTTTTGATATCCCAAAATTTCTGCCCAGCGCTCATTAATAACCAGCTCTCCACTAGGGATATGCCACTCCCAAGTGCCGACATGGGTACCGCGGATTATTTCATCTAAGCGTTTACGCTCCAGTTGCAGCTCATATTCGGTGCGTCGTGACTTAGTGAGAACAAACCACATTGTCGCGAGCCCTGCACCGAGCACAATGATAATCAAGGATGTAATAATCAGTTGGTGATTTTTTTGCGTGGCGATTTGCTCGGTCTGTTGTGCCACCATTTGCTCGAGTCGGTTTTGATAGTGCCACAGTGATGCCTGGGTGGCCCGATAATCACTGATATCGGTGATAATTGAAAAAAGGGTTGGTTCATCGCGGTAGATAATGGGTATCGAGGATACCCTTACGGTTTTGGTCGTGCCGTCCGATAATATATGGCTGAAAACGAAATAGTTTCGGTTTTCTAATTCCGCCAGCTTACGTTCTTCAGCGACGGCATCAGGGGGCAGGGCATTAATGCTGGCGATATTCATTTGGGTCAGCGTCTGCTGTGAATAGCCGTAAAAGTCGCTAGCTGCTGGGTTGGCGGCTTTGATTTCACCAGTATCTGGGTCAAGGAGAAGCATGACCAGTGCATGTTTCTCAAACAGCTGATCGAAAAGATCGTTTGTCTCTTGCGTCGTTGCGAACGCAAACGGCACCTGCAGTATAAAAAAAAATAAGATGAAAAACGGCTTCATCACGCGTGTCGTCACTCGTCCCCAATGAAAACTTAAGCGTAACATATAGGTTAATTTTTTGTGTGACGGCGACGGGCTGTTCTCACGCGACGACGCTTTGTCCGTGTTTGTATGCAGGCTTTGTGATGATGCTCACTATGTTAGTTAAATGTTTTTACTCTGTTTCTTTGATGGTGGTCGAGGGCACGACGATGTCAAGCGATGGGGCACGTTAGGCAGTTGATTGACACCTGTTTGTAACGTATTAATACGCGTGTCGGGTGATGGATGGGTTGAAAGCAACTCCGGCGGCGCGCCTTTGGACGCTTTTGCCATATTTTGCCACAGGGTAACGCTGGCGCTCGGGTCAAACCCTGCTTGATGCATTAACTGCAGACCAATCTTATCCGATTCTGATTCTTGAGCGCGGTTGTAAGGAAGCAATATCCCCACTTGGACGCCAAGCCCAAGCCCTGCGAGGGCAAGATCGCCATAGGGGTTATCAGAAAGAGTGATGCCGGTAATGGTCAACCCCAAGGCAGTGAGTTGCGAGCGCGATAAGCGCTCGTTACTGTGATCGGCAAGGACGTGCCCAATTTCGTGGCCGATCACTGCAGCCAATTGATCGGGCGTTTTTGCAACGTCGAGCAGTCCGGTGTAAACGCCGATCTTTCCGCCGGGAAGTGCAAAGGCATTGACTTGATCACTGTCGAATACCACCACTTCCCATTCCGAGAAGTTGGATTGCGGTGGCACCACTTTTAAGATGGCGGCGGTGACGCATTGCACGTAGGCGTTGATGGCTTTGTCGTCACTGATAGGTTGCGACTTTTTCATCTCCTCAAACGAACGCTGTCCCAGATTCGCCATGTCATCACCGGAAAAAAGCAATAACTGGTTTCGTCCCGTTGGCGAGTGAGAGCAAGATGAAAGCATAACCATCAGGCATAGAGATAGCATGACGGTTTTAGCAGTGCGTAGCATGGTCATTTCCTGTATCGTTTTGCGCCACAGTCGCAGTGAATATAAGCAAAGATATCAGAGTGCTAATGTACTGGCTTCTTGGCTTAACGTCTACTGGTGCGCGCAGGCAGCGTTAGGCGCGGCTTGATAGTCCGCGTTTCGCGCAGCGATTTCCTTTCCATCGGGATAAACAGCAATGGGTGAAAGTATTGTGAGTATTTGGAAAAAAGACATGTCGTTAGCGGGGTTAAATGCCTCTTCGACTAATACGTTGGTCGCGCATTTAGGGATTGAATATACGGCTTTTGATGCGCAGAGTTTAACGGGAACCATGCCTGTGGCACCGCATACGCATCAGCCGCTGGGCATGCTCCATGGTGGCGCATCTGTCGTGCTTGCTGAAACACTAGGCTCCTTGGCAGCAAACATGTGTGTGCCAGAAGGAAAGTACTGCGTCGGGTTGGACATTAATGCCAATCATCTGCGTGCGATGCGAGAAGGCACGGTGACGGGCGTGGCGAACCCAGTGCATCTCGGCGCAACCACGCAGGTGTGGAATATCACCATCCAAGATGAACGAGGCCGGGATGTGTGCGTGAGCCGACTCACTATGGCGGTACTCACTGATAAGCGCGCCGATAAATCCTTGGAGGACTGAGCAAGATGGTGGTCGATATAGAACACGGCAAGCTAATCGTGACCGCGCATGAGGTGGTGATCCAATTGCCTGCAATGAAATTGAGCATGCAGGTGCAATCTGACTCGTTACGGATTATCGCCGACGCCAATGTGCTGGTGGCTGATGCCGGTGATGTGCGTTGGTCATTGCCGTTAAGTGCACAACATATTGCGTTGATTTCAGATATGACGGGCATCCAACCTCAGTAGCCACCTTACCAATACCGTGCTAGTGGCAACGATCACTCGCACGGTTGGTTAGATGCTAACTTGATGCGCCGTTAGCCGTGTGAGGTGCTGACTTCGTAGCTGGTGAATTTACGCACGTTAATCACGCCAGTATCGAAAATCAAATACTGCCCTTTAATGCCTTTCAAAACCCCACTCACCTCGGCATTTTTATCAAAGTTATGTGAACTTATTTTGGTTGGATGCTCAGTGACAGGGTAACTAAAAGTGAGGGCGTCAAGTGCTGCAGGCAAGACCGCATCATTGCCAAATTGCAAGCGGATATCCGCTAATTCTGGCTCGATCGCTTGGGTTAAACGTTCAGCCTCTGCGTGAAGATCAAGTGGGTCATTGTCGCCTTTTAGGAGCGCGCGCCAATTGGTTTTATCCGCGACATGTTTCGCCATCGCGACTTCAACTAGCCCGGAAATCTGGCGTGTTTTAATCCGAAACACCGGGAGAGCTTGCGTGGCACCTTGATCGTGCCAGCGTGTTGGCATCTGGTTAGCGCGGGTAATCCCCACTTTTAATCCCGAGGTGTTGGCGAGATAAACAATATGATCCGTCATGCAGAACTGTTCTCCCCACTCGGGCTCTCGACAGGTTCCTTGCGCATAGTGGCAGGTTTCAGGCTTCATAATACACATATCGCAACGCGCGAGCTTTTTCATGCAGGGGTAACAATGGCCTTGCGAATAGCTTTTTTTGGTTTTTCGCCCACAGGCATCGCAAAAGATATTGCCAGTATGAGTCAGGGTTAATCTCTGCCCAAGCAATGGATTGAGGTGTAGCTCTTCATTACCCACCCGCAGAAAGTATTGTACGTCGGCGCCGGCTTCTGTGCGCATCTTATCTAGGGTTCCAATCACGACTTTGCTCATTATGGTTTTATTAAGAGCGGCAAGTGTAGCAAATGGGAGAGAGCGGAGTAAGGCAGAGAGGAAAACAGGCAAGCGACAACCTGCCTGTCTCGAAAACGGATTAGCCGAGGCGAGCTTCTATGCTTTTTTGTGTGTCTGTGGTGTGCTCACGATAAAGCGTAACGGAGACCACTAAGAGGTCTTTCTGGGTATCTTCGCTAACCTGATCGATCACGAAATAATCCGCCTCTTCTTTTTCCACCCCTCGTTCGGCCAGGCGTAAGACATCTTCTTGAATATCGCCTTGTATCTCCACGTTGGCCGTTTCTTCAAAATCACCAAACTCAAGCGTGGACTTGGCAATTAGCTCAGGCGCTGCAGAGGCGTGAAATGATAAAAAAGAGAGAACAAATAGCGCAGTAGAGAGACCTTTTTTCATAAGACATCGGATACATTGGTGGATTTACTGACAACCTACTACGCAGCGGAAAAGGGGTTGTCAGCGTCATGTTAGAAACGTGATATCAACGCCTATCGTGTGGCGTCTTCGATATCGTCGCTAAATACGTCGTTATCACAGCGTGCGTCTTGGCCTTGGAGCACGCCAATATCGCCGTAGTAGTCGGCTAATAGGTCGTCATCGGTTGGGATGACTTGATGTTGTAAACTATCCATTTTTTTCTCCTTGGGTGACTCTAACAGCCCACATGAAGGAAGGCTAACGACCCTTTATGTCATCACCATGACAGCTTGCTAGACTCTCGCAATCTTTTTGGTAGGTCAATGACTTTTAGCGCTTATTGGGGTTTGAACGTCGCCACGACGGGACAATGATCGCTGAGCCTGAAGTTCATGACGTTATGATAGGCAAAATGATGCTGAAAACTATATTGCCACCGAGACGCCAACGATTCGGAGACTAAAATATGATCGATTAAGCGGCTGTACATCACTTGGTTCCAGGTCTGAGTACGCCAGTTATAGCGTCGTGCTTTACAACGTGCGCGGACACTCTCTGTTACGTTGATGATGTTTGTTGGTCTCGAGGCATCGTCGAGAAGGGATTGGCGGAATTGTTGCCAAAACGGATCCTGCTTTTCACTGATATAGCGATTAAAGTCACCCGCAATGAGGATGTTTTTATCACCATGTTCACGCACCCAATCGGCTAACACACTGAATTGCTTGCGTAGCTTTTCGCAGCTTCGTGAGGCTTGCGCTTGCTTAAAACAGCCGGACTTAAGATGCACCGACAGCATATGAACCGGTTCTTGGCCCGGCGGTGTGACCACAACATAGGTGCCATATCGCAGAGAGGGCACGCCAAAAAAACCAGGTAGCGCGATTTGACGCAGATCGCGAGGGTCGTCTACTTTCCAGTCTTTACGGACGGCGAACCCCGTCAGTTGCTGGCTTTGTGTGCTTTCTTTAAGGGCGGCATAACGATCGGAAAAATAGACATTATACGCCTCTGTGGGAATGACTCGTGCCAGTGCCTCAGGACTATCAACCTCCTGAAAAGCCAACACATCGGGGGCGAGTTGAACAAAGATCGACGAAAGCTGTTGATAATCGTCTTGATGACGGACGCCGGCTCGTTGATCACCCTTTAAGGTCAGCCACTCAAAATTCCATGTTGCCACTGTCAGTCCATAGCTAGGGGCCGAAAATACCCCAACAAGCACGAGCAGACCTAAAACTCGAAGTACGATGGTGGATACCTCATTATTACGCGTTCCACTGTGATCCTACTGGAAATGTTGCGCATGCAGTGGAGCATTGTAGCACTTTGCGGAGAACCTTTGATTTTAACTGATAACTATCATAACGAAGATCAGTGAGATTGCGGTACAGATAGGCATTTGATTCGTCAGTTGGACGTTATTCGAGACTTCGATGATCTGTGTCAACACAATGTGCCCCCTAGTTGCTATCTAATACCACATCTTGTGTTTTAGTGTATTTTGTATCCTATATATGGTGTGGAGGGCATATGCCAGCGGTAATTAAGCGCGATGGAACACGCGTCCCATTTGATGCAGATCGGATTGTCCAGGCGGTGACATGTGCGCGAGAGTCGGCGCAATCGATGCGAGAGGCTGAGCTGTGTCAACTGACCGACGCAGACATCCTCCGCTTAGCAGATACCATCGCGACGCAGTTTGCTGGCGAGGCCGAGGTGGATATTGATCATATTCAATATGCCGTTGAAGATGTCCTCATGACCGGACCGCATAAAGCGGTGGCACGTGCCTATATTGAATATCGCCATGATAGAGACATCGCTCGCGAGCGCCGTGGCCGTTTGAATCATGAAGTACAAGGGCTGGTCGGGCAAACTAACACTGAATTGCTGCACGAGAATGCCAACAAAGACAGTAAAGTCATCCCCACTCAGCGTGACTTGCTCGCGGGGATCGTCGCCAAACACTATGCCAAGCAACACATGTTGCCCAGTGCCGTGGTAAGAGCGCATGAGTCGGGTGAAATTCACTATCACGATTTGGACTATTCACCTTTCTTTCCGATGTTCAACTGCATGCTAATTGACTTGGCTGGCATGCTGCAAAAAGGCTTTAAGATGGGCAATGCGGAAATTGCGCCGCCCAAATCCATCTCAACCGCTACCGCGGTGACCGCGCAAATCATCGCACAAGTCGCGAGTCATATTTACGGTGGCACCACGATTAACCGCATTGATGAAGTGCTGGCCCCTTATGTTGAAGCCAGTTATCAAAAGCACTTGTTGGTGGCGCGTGAGTGGTCTATCAGTGATCCCGACGCTTATGCCCGCGCCCGTGCTGATAAAGAGTGTTTTGATGCTTTTCAGTCGTTGGAGTATGAGGTCAACACGTTGCACACGGCGAATGGGCAGACTCCCTTTGTCACCTTTGGCCTCGGCTTAGGTAAGAGCTGGGCGGCACGTGCGGTGCAACGTGCTGTTTTAGCAAATCGGATTGCTGGTTTGGGTGAAAATCGAAAAACGGCCGTCTTCCCGAAATTGGTGTTTTGTATCCGAGAGGGCTTAAACCGCCGCCCGAGTGATCCCAATTACGATATCAAACAATTAGCACTCGAGTGCGCCTCTAAGCGTATGTACCCAGATATTCTCAATTATGACCAAGTGGTATCAGTCACGGGCTCCTTCAAAACCCCAATGGGGTGCCGAAGCTTTTTAAGCGCTTACGAAGAGGACGGTACACTGGTGCATGAAGGACGTAACAACTTGGGTGTCGTCAGCGTTAATTTACCTCGTTTAGCCATTGAGGCGGAGGGGGACGAAGACGAGTTCTATGCGCGCCTTGATGCAACGTTAAGCCTTGCGCGCCAGGCACTCGATACCCGGATTGCTCGTTTTAAAGGGGTGAAAGCGCGGGTGGCACCGATTTTATATATGGAAGGCGCATGTGGTATCCGTTTGAACCCAGACGATGATGTCAGTGATATTTTTAAACATGGGCGTGCGTCCATTTCGCTAGGTTACATTGGCCTGCACGAGACTATCAATGCGCTGTACGGTAGCGTGCCGCACATCTACGACAGCGTGGTGAAACAAAAGAAAGCCAAAGCGATCGTGGCTTATTTGCATGATGCGACCGAGCGTTGGAAAGCCGAAACAGGTTATGGATTTAGTTTGTACAGCACCCCAAGTGAAAACTTGTGCAGTCGTTTTTGTCAGCTCGATACCCAGGCGTTTGGTGTGATTGAAGGGGTGACAGATAAAGGGTATTACACCAACAGCTTCCATTTGGATGTGGAAAAGCAGGTGACGCCTTACGATAAAATCGATTTTGAGATGGATTATCCGCGCTTAGCCAATGGTGGCTTTATTTGCTACGGGGAATACCCCAACATTCAACACAACCTAGAAGCGTTAGAGAACGTTTGGGACTACAGCTACGATCGTGTGCCGTACTATGGTACCAACACGCCGATTGATGAATGCTATGAATGTGGTTTTACCGGCGAATTTAATTGCACCAGTAAAGGCTTCACTTGTCCGGCTTGCGGCAATCATGACCCAGCACGTGTGTCAGTGACACGACGTGTGTGCGGCTATTTAGGAAGCCCTGATACGCGACCTTTTAACCCGGGTAAACAGCAAGAAGTGATTCGCCGTGTGAAACACATGTAGGGGGAAGCGTGAATTATCACCAATACCTTCCCGTTGATGTGGTCAACGG
Source organism: Salinivibrio sp. VYel1 (assembly GCF_009377945.1). Taxonomy (NCBI): domain Bacteria; kingdom Pseudomonadati; phylum Pseudomonadota; class Gammaproteobacteria; order Vibrionales; family Vibrionaceae; genus Salinivibrio; species Salinivibrio sp. VYel1. The sequence goes on from NZ_RSAM01000001.1 coordinate 161,044, forward strand.
GCCAGGCACACGTTGTACCTTGTTTGTATCGGGGTGCGAACACCAATGCCGTGGTTGTTACAACAAAGCCACCTGGCCGCTGAACAGCGGCCATCCTTTCACTGATCTGATGCAAGAGCAGATTGTTCAAGACTTACTCGATTCACGGATCCCGCGCCGAGGATTATCATTGAGCGGTGGTGATCCGCTTCATCCTGCTAACATCGACAGTGTAAAAGAATTGTTACAAGAGGTGGTTAGCCGCGCACCGAGCAAAGACATTTGGCTGTGGACAGGCTATACATTGGCAGAATTGTCATCAAAACAGCGAGATGTTGTCGATTTGGTTGATGTATTAATTGACGGCAAGTTTATCCAAGATGAAGCGGATCCTCATTTAGCGTGGCGGGGAAGTGCCAATCAATGCGTACACTTTCTGTCCGAGCGTGCCCGAAAAGGGCAAGAGAATCATGGTTAAGAGGTTGCCAATTTTCCCGCATGGGGTAGGGTATAGCGTATCTTGAGCATTCAGGCTTAAAAGGACGTAATACTATGTTAGATCTGCTCTCGCCTGCTCAGCAGGATCCGATTCTCTCCTTGTCATTGGCGTATCGTGACGATCCGCGTGAGCACAAAATGGACTTGGGCATTGGCGTATACCGTGACAGTCAGGGTCAAACGCCGATCATGCACGCCGTTAAAGCGGCGCAACAATCACTGGCACAAAGCCAACAAACCAAAGCCTATGTCGGGCTGGCGGGTAATGAAAACTTCAACCAAGCCATGGTTGACCTCTTGCTCAAAGGGACCGATGCTTACCACCGATGTGCGGCGGTGCAAACCCCAGGTGCGAGTGGCGCACTGCGCATGTTGGCTGATTTGATGAATCTGGCCAAGCCGGTGACCACTGTGTGGTTGACCGATCCTAGCTATGTGAATCACAAACCTGTCATGGAAGCGGCAGGCCTGACGGTCAAGTTCTACCCGTATTTTAATCGCGACACCAAAATGGTGGATACCGATGCCATGCTTAACGCGTTGTCGCAAGCTGGTGCGGACGATGTGGTATTACTGCATGGCTGTTGCCATAACCCCACGGGCGCTGATATCAGCTTGAAAGAATGGGAAGCAATTACCGAGCTTGCAAACCGTAATGGCTTTACACCGTTTGTGGATATTGCCTACCAGGGCTTCGGTGATGGTGTGGAGGAAGATGCGCGTGGTTTGCGTATTCTCGCCGACAACGTTGAGGAAATGTTGATTGCCACCTCGTGCTCTAAGAGCTTTGGGTTGTACCGTGAGCGCACTGGCGCGGCGATTGTGGTGGGTAAATCTTCCCAAGGAGCGCAAAATGCGAAAGGGCGTATCCTTCAGCTTGCGCGAAGCACTTATACCATGCCGCCTGATCACGGTGCAGCGATTGTTGAAACCATCCTCACCGACGACGCCCTCACCAAACAGTGGCGAGATGAAATTGAGGCGATGAACACTCGGATCAATACGTTACGTGAAGGGTTGACAGCAGCACTGCGCGACCGTACGGGCGATGGTTATTTTGATTTTATTCAGCACCACCGTGGTATGTTCTCTGTCCTCGGGTTAACGGTTGATCAGGTGAATCAGCTACGCGACCGACATGGCGTGTACGCAGTGGGTGATAGTCGGATTAACATTGCCGGCTTGGCTGAACGTCATATTGATAGACTGGCCGATGCGCTGGTGGATGTAACTCGTTAGGTCCATGGTCAGGTAGAAGTATTCTCATAGGCTCGTCATACTTTGGTAAGACGGGCTTTTTTATAACTGTGCACACATAATGTGATGTTCCCCCACGCTTTTCTTAGTACACAAAAGTATGGTGACGTGAGCAACTGAGCTGTTCGTAAATAGGGAATTTTTTATGACAACGATTCGATCACCGTTTGCCACCATACAAGGCCGATACAGTATCGGATTGATCGTATTTATACTGATCGCGACGATCCTGACGATATTTAGCATTCAGACATGGATTGCTCCAACGCTAAAAAAAGAGGGAGAAGAAAGGCTTAAGCTGAGCCTGAATGAAGTTGGGCGTGATATTACCTTTGCACTGCGTGAGGTCAAAGCGCAGCAACGGGCTATTACGCAACTAATCCCAACCTTAACCAGCGCCCAAATCGATACCCAGTTACCGCACCTAATTGATCAGTACGGCAACCCTTTGGTATTCGGGGGCGGTATATGGCCGCTGCCTAACAAACGTCTCGCAGGCGTTGATCGCGCCTCCACCTTTTATCATCGTGATGAAAGTGGGCAACTGGTTGAGAATACCTACTGGAATAGTGACGAGGCCCCGAATTATTACACCCAACCTTGGCACCGTGCGGGCCAAAATGCCCCTCAGGGAGAATGTGTTTGGGCCAATGCGTACAAAGATGGAGCGAGTGCGCAGCCTCGTACTAACTGCGCCATGGGAATTTATCAACAAGGTGACTTATACGGTGTGGCCACCATAGATGTTACGCTTGGCTTTTTTAATCAATTGGTCGCCGAGAAGCAAAAGGCACTAGATGCCAAGATTGCTATTGTGGAATCTGATGGAAAGATCCTTAGCCAAAGCCGCGGGGGCTTCACGCGTGATGATGTACTTAAATCGGTGTCAGGTTTTAACACGCCTTTTGCCAAAGCCATTGAGACAGCCTTGAATCAACAAACGCAACGTGTGACTTTTCAAGGTAAAAGCCAAGAGCAAACCTTATTGTTGTCGCCAGTCCCTGGTACGCCCTGGACGCTCGTCGTTGCTAAACCAACCTCGGCACTCACGGCGCTGAGCGATAAAATGCTCACTACTCTTGCTTGGATCCAGTTACCCTTGATTGGCCTATTGCTCGTGATCATGCTCATTGCCTTTAAGCGACTTCATAGCCGCTTTGAGACGTTTAAGCACAACGTGGATAGTTTATCTTCAGGCGATGCGGATCTCACACTACGCTTGCCAATTAAAGGTAATGATGAGCTTGATAATATTTCTCACTCAGTGAATGATTTCATCGCGTACTTGCAAGATTTAGTACAGAAAGTGATGAGCGCAAATCAAACCTGCTCCAACTATGTTGAGCAAATTGCTCATGACGCCAGCCAAACACTATCGACGTTAGAGGCTCATGTGCGAGAAACCGAAGGCGTGGCTACCGCGATTAATCAGCTGAGTGCCTCTGCCTCTGATGTGGCGGAAAACGTGAATCAAAGCCATGATGTCACGCGTCAGATGCAATCAGAAGCGCAGCAAGCACGTGAAGAGACACAGGCATCGACACGCAGTGTTATAGCACTCGTCGATAACGTTGAAACCAGTGAGGAAAAAGTCGCGCAAATGCGAGAGCATGCTACCGCGATTGAATCCATTCTCGGTGTGATTGGTGATATTGCTGAACAGACTAACTTGCTTGCCTTGAATGCAGCGATTGAAGCGGCTCGGGCGGGTGAGCAAGGGCGTGGTTTTGCGGTCGTTGCCGATGAGGTAAGAAACTTAGCCTCGCGGACACAACAGAGCACGGGTGAAGTTGATAAGATGTTGGCACAGGTAAGCGAGGCTGTGACACAGGCTAGTCAATCCATGCAAAATACTCGAGAGCAGTGCGTCTCATCCTCAGAGCGGAGCCAACAGGTTGAACAGAGGATCGACACCATGACCCAATCGGTGACGCAGGTTGACGAACTCAGTACGCAAATCGCCACGGCGGCCACCGAGCAAAGCCAAGTCACTGAGGATATCAGCCAAACCATGACGTCTATCCGTGATATCGTTGCCAAACTGCATCAACACGGACAAACCACCGAGCAACGAGCACATGATTTACAAGCTGCAAATACGGCGCTGCAACAACTAGTGGGGCAATTTAAAGTCTAGTATATTTTTGCCAAAGGGGACGAATGCCCCTTTGGCATATGACGTGTTGTCATGTCACGAGTTGTATTAACGTTTGTTTTTGAGGTAACGCTTACGACGAGCCTCTTTTTTAGCGGCTTTTTCTTGTTCTCGGCGGGCGTTGTCTTCTTCAACCTGTACCAGCTCGGTTTCAATCATATCCGGTTTTTCTAAAGTGAGGCCACCTAGCGCACCGGTGCGTAAGTCGTGCAAAAGCACTTCTGAGGCTTTATGGAGGTCAACCCGTCCCCCCGCGCGCAAACAACCGCGTTTGGCACCAATCGCTTCCATTAACTCAATGTCTGTTTCGGGCAATACATCAAGCTGATAGCGTTCTTTAAGCCGCTCGGGATAGGCGCTCGCCAAGTATTCCACGGTATAAAAGGCGACTTCGTCATAATCCATTGCCGTGTCTTTCACGGCGCCGGTTGCCGCGAGACGAAAACCGCTGTGTGGGTTCTCAACCTTTGGCCATAAAATCCCGGGTGTATCAGAGAGCACGACGCCGTTTTGCAGGTTGATCCGCTGTTGTTGGCGCGTCACCGCCGGTTGGTTGCCGGTTTTGGCTATCACTCGGCCAGCAAGGCTATTAATGATGGTGGACTTGCCGACGTTGGGGATCCCCATGATCATTGAGCGAATGTTTTTTCCCATGGTTTCCCGATGCGGTGCCAGTGCGCGGCAGCGATCCATAATCTGGTTTACTTCATGCGGGTGCGAGGTAGTAATTGCCATCGCTGACACACCCTGTTCTTGCTCTAGGTGCGCCATCCACATTTCGGTCATCGCCGGATCGGCTAGATCGCGTTTATTCAGTACCTTGATCACTGGCTTTTCACCACGCAGCGTGCGGATCAGGGGATTTTCGCTACTAAACGGAATGCGCGCGTCGAGCACCTCGATGATCACGTCGATCTTAGGGATGGCCTCTTCGATCTCCTTACGAGCTTTATGCATATGCCCAGGAAACCACTGGATTTTGTTGTTAACCATGTTTGTACAACCTTGCTGATGCCAGTGCGCCAACACGATATCAGTCAGTGGCGCAAGAATGGCGCGCATCATACCACTTAATCAGAGGGATGAGAAAAGCTGGGGCAGGTGTGACTAACTACGTATCTTTCTTTCTCGGGCTTAATTGCTTATCACACCATTTTTCAATAGAGGGGGCGTATAAGGTGAACAGACCAACCATCATGGCGATGGCGCAGATTACATAGATAGCTGTCATTGCAACCCTCCTTATTGGTTAACTTTAGTATACACCTTGTTTCGCCTTTCCTCGGCCTCAGGTGCCGAGGAAAGGCGCGTGTTTGGATCAGGTCGATGAAGATGGTTTGGTATCTGTATCAAACTGCTTGATCAGGACCGAGGTGTCGCAACGGCCATAGCCGCGCGCTTGTAACTTGTTATACTGTTGATCCACCTGCTCGGTTAAGGGAAGTCCCACGCCTAACTTGGCGGCTTCTTCTATACAAAAGCCCAGATCTTTACGCATCCAATCAATCGCAAAGCCAAAATCAAAACTGTCTTCTGCCATGGTCAAAGCACGATTTTCCATTTGCCAAGAGCCTGCGGCCCCGTGCTTAATGGCATTGATCATCTTTTCGATATCGAGATCAGCGGATTGCGCGAAGGTGAGTGCCTCGGATAAGCCTTGTAAGACGCCGGCAATACATATTTGGTTAGCCATCTTGCAGCGCTGGCCGCTGCCATGCGGGCCAATATGCTGGATTGCGCTGGCATAGACGTTCATGACGGGTTCAACGTCACTGAACACAGCCGGGTTGCCACCGACCATAATGGTGAGTGCGCCTTTTTCCGCACCGGCTTGGCCGCCTGAGACGGGGGCATCGAGAAAGCTCAGGCCTTGACGCTCGCATACTTGTGCCAACTCAAGGGCTAGCTCGGCAGAGGTGGTGGTGTGATCGACCAGCGTACTGCCTTTTTTCATATTGGCTAACACACCAATATCGCCATACACCACACTGCGTACGTCATCATCGTTTCCCACGCACATAAAGACGATGTCAGCATCAGCCACGGCTTCGGCTGGCGTTATTCCATATGTGCCTGAATAGGTGTCGCACCAAGCTTCGGCTTTGCCGGTGGTGCGGTTATAGACGCAAGTTGGGTAGCCGTGGCGCTGAAGGTGCCCAGCCATTGGAAAGCCCATCACGCCTAGGCCAATAAAGGCCACCTTGATATCGTTAACTTGCATGGTCATCTTGCTTCCTTGTCGTTTCGTTGTCGTTAATTTATCAGAAACTTAACCTTTCTTGCATGTGTCAATGTTAAGCTTGTATCATCCTTTTTTGTGTTGTAACACGGATAATTATGACAGCACGACAACCTTTCTCGTTAACGATTGCCCATATTAACGACACCCACTCTCATTTTGAGTCCACGCCTGTCTCGCTGAACTTGGATGATAATGCGACACCGGTTTATGCCAATAGCGGCGGGTTCGCACGCATTGCTTCAGCCGTGGCGCATTTTCGTGAGCAAGCCAAGCAAGATGACCATGCATTCCTTTTTCTGCACGCAGGTGATTGCTTTCAAGGGACTCTGTATTACTCCTTGTTCAAAGGTAAGGCGAATGCAGATTTGCTGAATCGACTCGGTATTGATGCGATGGCGATTGGTAATCACGAGCTTGACCAAGGGAATGGCCCCGTGGCTGACTTTCTTGATGATATTCAATTCCCATTGCTTGCGGGGAATTGGCATGTGGCGGATGAGTCAAAAGACAAGGACAAGCGCGTCAGTGAGAAACCCGCTTTACTGCCATACATCGCCCCGGAGGAGCGCGCGAGTACACTCATTAAAACCTATGCCGGACACAAAGTGGGCATCTTCAGTTTAGCGGTTGAGCAAATGGCGGCATTGGCACACCCTGATCATGATACTCCTTTCTTGCCTGCAACACGCATCGCTGAAAACACCGTGGCTTTTTTGCGTCAACAAGGCGTGAACACCATTATTCTATTGAGCCACTTGGGTTATGACAAAGACAAGGAATTAGCGGCTGCGGTTAATGGGATTGATGTGATTGTGGGAGGACATACCCATGTGCTGCAGGGAGACTTTCAAAACCTTGGTTTGGCGAAAGAAGATCCCTACGGCTATAAAGTCAATGATACCTGGATTGTGCAAGCGGGTTGCCATGCGCAAGCCATCGGTCGCTTTACGTTATCTATCGATGAAAACGGTCGGCCAGTTGCCTTTGATGGTCAAAATTACTTGTTGCTCGGGCGCAGTCTCGCGATGGATGCCTCGCGGGAACAGCAATTGACTGAAGGCTCATATCAAGCAGTAAGAAGCTATCTTAACCGACAAGACAATGTACTGATATTACCCAGTGATCTCGCGTTGAAACAGCATCTACAGCGCACCTACCGTCCCCATGTGGCGCAACTAGAAAGTGACGTTGTCACACATGTGCCGCAACGACTCCGTCATGTGCGCGTGCCTGACAGCGAGGGCGGCAGCGAAGTGGCGCCGCTGGTGACAGAAAGCTTTTTATGGGCGGCTCGTGAGCAAGGTATTGAAGCCGATTTTGCTATTCATAATGCGGGTGGCGTGAGAGTCAGTTTAAACGCCGGGCCGCTCTCGGCCGCTTTAATTGCAGGCGCGTTGTTACCGTTTGCTATCGACGTGATCGCCTACCAGGTAACCGGGGCACAGATCCGTCGTGCGATTGAAGGCGCAATCAACAATGCCACAGACAATGGCATGACGGGCCTCGGGTCAGGCAGTTTTCCGTATTGCGCCGATATACGCTGTCGCTACGAAGCGTGGCAGCCGATGGGTGCGCGGGTAACACAACTCGAGATAAAGCGCGGTAATCACTGGATAGCCATAGATAATGAGCGACAATATACAGGTGTGTCGTCATCTTATACCGCCCAAGGAAAAGAAGGATACGATGCGATTCAAACCGGCCACCGTCGCTCGATTGGTTTATCCATGGCGGAGTGCTTTATTGACTATGCGCGTCAGCAGCCAGTGTTAGCGCTACCTACTGAGCCTTTAGTGTGTTACCTCCGAACGTCTGGAGAGAGAAAAACCTGCTGGGGGGAATAACTTGGCCTATCCCTTGCTTATTGATAGTCAGCTTGGTGTTTACGGCAGACAATTGCCGTTTAAGTTTTTGACAAGATTGTCGATACATAGAGTGAACCTGAATTGATCGACACACTATCGAAAGGTGAGGGGTTATGGAAAAACGTGATTGGTTTGATATCGGCTTGATCAGTTTTTGGTTGGTGGCTTGGGCATCGATTGTCTACTTTGTGCCGGTCATTTAACCCATTTACTGATCCGCGGATTGCGGGGGAACCTGTTTGAGCCGGGTTCCCCAACGCACTAACAATGGTTGTAAATAGATTGGCAGCTGTATCGCGCCGATTAATGGCAGAAATGCTGGCCCGAGCGCGGCACCGGCAACGGTGTACGTTAACAGTACATTCCGATTGACCGCCGAAACGGCGGCGATCATGCTCGCCTCCCGCCCCCGTTTGCGATATAGCCCATACGCAATGATGAAAAAAAGTATGCAAATTGCAACTGAAATGGCTAAAAGTTCTAACGCATACCCAGAGTCGTTTTGCCACATTGCCCCGAATGGCCCTACTAGCCCTAATGGAAAACTGAACACTAGCACAATCGTAAACTGTGCCAGTTTGTTGTGAATGCGTTTGAGCTTTTCTGGTTTGATCAGCGCGTGAAAAAGCGCGGCAAACAGCATGGGCCCAAAAATGAAGATCACCAGTCGCACGGCATAGCTTTGCAGGTCCAGTGAAAATGAGTCACCGGATAGCACCGTGAGATTAATAAACAAGACCACGGGCATCAGCAACGTTGAAGCAATGGTATATGCCATGGCGATGAGCGCATCCATTCCCAAAGAACGAATGATGGCTGGTGTTGCAAACAAAGATCCAGTAGCGCAAATACCACTGATGGCAAGTAACAAAGGTGCAGACGCGCCGAGTAGCCACGCGAGAGAACAAGTGAGTATCGTAAGTAGCACTGAGTGAATTAATGCGTACACCCAGACCTGCCACTGAGCTAACGCTTTCACTAATAGGCCTTGATGAATGCCAAGTAGGGTAAACAGCATCAAGGCGAATAGCACATAAGGTAAAAACGGAAATAAGGCTAATGAGACGCTCGGAAAGGCAAAGCCAATCAATGCGGCAATAAAAAGACACAACGCTGAATGTTTGGCGAGAAACGCGAGCATGGTCAACACCTTGGTCACATGTGTAATCACGATGTTATCAGGTTTACACAACTAATCGAGTGAAAAATAGTCTTTTCCAATGATTAATACGCCTTGTCGTACAAAAAGTCAGACAGGATAAGGGAGCGAGCAGTGAATTCAAACAGACAAACTGAATTCATTGATGGTTTGTATGTCAGGTAAGTGATTAGCTTATTTTACTGCAACTTAACATAATGAATACGTGCTAACCGGCAAGCACTTTAGATTAGAAAAACTAATCCATTGGTTTAATTTTCATCAGTTTAAATCTCGGGGCAGCACCTTATAATTTGTGGCGAGTGATTAAGACAACAAAGCGAGGATCTTATGACGACTGCAACGGTTAATATGCCCCGTTCTCGTCGATCTTACGCGGTAACAATCAAAGGACTGATCGCTCACGCCATGGATGTGCTGTTCACTAGCAGCACACACGCTCCCGCTTATGATGCCAGTCGCTTACCGGCACATTTGCAGCGTGATATTGGTATAAACCGATAAGACGACTTAAAACGGATAGAACGCGAAACGCCACATCATCGAGATGTGGCGTTTTTTTTATGGTTTAATCGTTCTCGAATGTTTACGTAAAATGAGTGGCTTGCTAAGCCGACGAATGCGATCAATTGAGGAGTACAAAAGATGGGATGGTTCTCTGCACTGTTTTCCAAGGGAAGCGACAAACAACCACAGGTGTCAGTCACCCCCACAGAATACCAAGGCTATTTAATATACCCTGAATCGACCGCCGAAAACGGTCAATATCGTGTCAGTGGCCGCATTTGCAAACCGCTTGATGACAAGGTACTCACTCATACGTTTATTCGCTCAGATTTGCTGGGAAGTCAGGAAGATGCCAACAGCTTGATGGTCACAAAAGCAAAAATGATGATTGATCAAAACGGTGATCGGCTATTTGATTGAGGGGCGTCAACGAATCGCGCGATAGCAAAAATAATGCATAAATATGAGCAATTAATTCGGATAAAGTGTAGCCCAGATCACATTTATGCCCCAATGGCGATCCCCGCCCTGTGGTGATTAAGGAATAAACTCGTTAAGTTAACACTGTTGCGTTGCTAAGCACGAAATACTGACAACAGACCGCAACAGCGTGATAAGCGAATAAAACCGCTTGGAATGCTTATTTTTGTCAGTGAACCTATTTCAGGCCGCGGTTTTAGCGCCTGTGATAACCAAAAAAATTTCTTATAAGCCAACATTCAGGGAATAGCTATGCAGATTGGTGTTCCAAAAGAGAGGCTCGTTAATGAAACGAGGGTAGCTGCGACACCTAAGTCGGTTGAGCAGCTTATCAAGCTCGGTTTTGACGTCGTAGTAGAGAAGGGTGCAGGTGAAAAAGCAAGCTTTGAAGACACTGCGTACGAACAAGCTGGGGCGAACATTGTTGATACAGATGCTGCCTGGCAGTCTGACATCATCTTTAAAGTTAATGCACCAGGCGTGATTGAAGAGACAGGCCAAGATGAAGTGGCATTGCTGCAAGCAGGCACCACCTTGGTGAGCTTTATTTGGCCCGCTCAAAACGAAGAATTACTCGAACGTCTGTCAGCGCAGAACGTGAATGTGATGGCCATGGATGCGGTCCCACGTATTTCGCGTGCGCAGTCATTGGATGCGCTAAGTTCGATGGCGAACATCGCCGGTTATCGTGCGGTGGTTGAAGCAGCGCATGAGTTTGGTCGCTTCTTTACCGGACAAATCACGGCGGCGGGTAAAGTACCGCCTGCGAAAGTGTTTGTCGCGGGGGCTGGCGTTGCTGGGCTAGCGGCGATTGGCGCAGCCGGTAGCTTGGGGGCGATTGTCCGTGCTTTTGATGTTCGTCCTGAAGTGAAAGAACAAGTCGAGAGCATGGGCGCGGAGTTTCTAGAAGTCGACTTTAAACAAGACAACTCAGACAGTGGCGATGGTTATGCCAAAGAAATGTCTGACGAGTTTAATCTGGCGGCGGAAAAGCTTTATGCGCAGCAAGCAGAAGATGTCGACATTATCGTCACGACCGCACTGATCCCTGGTAAGCCAGCGCCCACGCTGATCACCAAAGAGATGGTTGACAGCATGAAGCCGGGCAGTGTGATCGTCGATCTCGCCGCAGCCAATGGTGGCAACTGTGAGTACACGGAAAAAGACCAAGTGATCACCACGCCCAATGGTGTAAAAGTGATTGGTTACACCGATATGGTCGGCCGTTTGCCCACCCAATCGTCACAGCTTTATGCGACTAACTTAGTCAACCTCACCAAACTGCTTTGCAAAGAGAAAGACGGCAACATCCAGATTGATTTTGATGATGTGGTCGTGCGCGGCGTTACCGTGATCAAAGAAGGCGAGGTCACCTGGCCTGCGCCACCGATTCAAGTCTCTGCGCAACCCAAAGCAGAGCCTAAAGCAGAACCCGCTCCTAAGCCGGCACCCAAAAAAACCTCTCGTGCGACCAAGTATGGCCTGATGGCCGCTGCCGCAGGGGCGTTCGGGTGGATTGCCAATTATGCCCCCAGTGAATTCCTCTCACACTTTACCGTTTTCGTACTGGCCTGTGTGGTGGGCTACTACGTGGTATGGAATGTTACTCACGCGCTGCATACCCCGCTGATGTCCGTGACCAATGCGATCTCAGGCATCATCATCGTTGGGGCGTTATTGCAGGTAGGGCAAGGCATTGGCTTTGTAACCTTCCTTGCTTTCATTGCCGTGTTGATCGCCAGCATCAATATATTTGGCGGCTTTACTGTTACAAAGCGCATGCTTGAAATGTTCCGTAGAGGGTAAGGAGAAAGAATGTCTGAAGGATTGGTACAAGCTGCGTATATTGTCGCTGCGCTTTGTTTTATTCTCAGTTTGGCTGGGCTATCAAAGCAAGAGTCAGCGCGCGCAGGCAACTATTGCGGGATTACCGGGATGGCGATCGCTCTGGTTGCCACTATTTGGGGGCCGGAAGTGCAAGGTGTGGGCTGGATTATTCTGGCCATGGTCATTGGTGGCGCGATCGGTATTTATTACGCTAAGCGCGTAGAAATGACAGAAATGCCTGAGCTGGTGGCGATGCTCCACAGTTTCGTGGGTTTGGCTGCGGTATTGGTGGGTTTTAATACCTACATCGATCACCCGCCGCTGACGGGCGCGATGCTTAATATCCATTTGGTTGAGATTTTTCTCGGTGTCTTTATCGGTGCGATCACTTTCACCGGCTCGATTGTCGCCTTTGGTAAGCTACGTGGCGTGATTTCTTCCAAGGCGTTGATGTTGCCACATCGCCACAAGCTTAACTTGGCTGCTGTCGTTGTGTCGTTCCTGTTGCTAATCAGCTTTGTCAACGCAGAAGGTTCAACAGCGGCACTGCTGATAGTGACCGTGATTGCGTTAGCGTTTGGTTATCACCTGGTGGCCTCGATCGGTGGTGCAGACATGCCCGTGGTGGTATCGATGCTGAACTCCTATTCAGGTTGGGCCGCCGCTGCAGCTGGCTTTATGTTGGCAAATGATCTCTTGATTGTGACAGGCGCGCTAGTGGGCTCATCGGGGGCGATTCTGTCTTACATCATGTGTAAAGCGATGAACCGCTCTTTCATTAGTGTGATCGCCGGTGGCTTTGGCTCTGATGGCACTGCGTCTTCTGGTGATGACGAAGTCGGTGAGTATCGAGAAAGCACAGCCGAAGAAGTTGCCGAAATGCTGAAAGAGTCTAACAGCGTCGTCATCGCCCCGGGTTATGGCATGGCGGTTGCGCAAGCCCAATACCCTGTTTACGAGGTGACAGAAAAACTCCGGAGTATGGGGATTGAGGTGCGCTTTGCGATTCACCCTGTTGCGGGTCGTTTACCAGGCCACATGAACGTCTTGTTGGCTGAGGCCAAAGTGCCTTATGACATTGTACTGGAGATGGATGAAATCAATGATGACTTCCCTGACACAGATACGGTTTTGGTCATTGGTGCCAACGATACGGTAAACCCTGCGGCGATGGACGATCCATCGAGTCCCATCGCTGGCATGCCGGTCCTTGAGGTTTGGAACGCCAAAAATGTGGTGGTATTTAAGCGCTCAATGAACACAGGTTATGCCGGAGTGCAAAACCCGCTGTTCTTCAAAGACAATAGCAGTATGCTATTTGGGGACGCGAAACAAAGCGTTGAAGCGATCTTTAAAGCATTATAAATGACGTCTATTGATTGGTGGCGTTGCCGAGAAGAGCCAGTTTCGACTGGCTCTTTTTTTTTCGCCACGTCTTTTGGCGTGACGGAGAGTGCCGGGCGCGGCCTTGGAACTTACACGGCACTGACATTTTGATAAAAATTGATGGTAAGCTTGCGATCATGCGAATTCTGCTGCTACTCATTCTCACATTGACTGGCTGGCCAACCTTGGCCGCGAGCACGTTCTCGGAACAGATGACTGCCTTTCGTGCGCAGTTATTGCTTGCCGATCCCGTTGCTCGCTATAACCTGATTGGTATTAACCGTGCGTTCCCTCGTGTGCTGCTTAGCCCCGATAGCTTGTTGCCGCAGAGCGCTAATTATCCTTTAAAAGATATTCGCCGCCTTTATCAAGCTGCACAAAAATGCCAAGGCCCGTGGCCCGTCAATCCGAAGGTGACAGAGCCGTTGGTGTTCACGCGAGCGATGTGTAATAACACCCAGCTTCCGGTGGCATGGTTCTCTCGGTCTGGCTTTATTCATCCCGGTGGGGGAAGTTACGCGGCAAAATATGCAGAGCAATTTCCTGAGCGGCGCAGCGAACTAATGCGTTTTTTTCATATTCAAGAGCGGCCTCAAGCAGAACCAGACAGCTTGTTGGGACGATTGCAGCGGATGGACTCTAATGCCGTTGATGCTTTAAACAGCGGCGCTAAATCGTTAATCAGTCAGAATGAGATGTGGGTGCGCGTTGGCAGTTATTACCATTTATACCAAGCTTCGCAATGGCAGCCATTACTGGCCGAGTTTGATTTAAGGATCACCCCTCGTGGGGAGCAAGATTTCTGTTTGGCGCGAGTGGGCAACATTTGTTGGAATGAGGAAAAAGCGCCCAGTTATTGGCCCTACTTGGTCGGAGCATTAATCGTTATCAACCTTGTGGCACTGGGTGGTTGGGCGTTTAACCGTTGGACGGTGCAGCGCCGGTTGATGCAAGAGCGTATGCTGGTGTTGCAAATTCTCACCCATGAACTGCGCACGCCGATTGCTAGCCTCTCCATGACAGTGGAGGGCTTTCGGCGCAAATTTGATAGTTTACCCGATGAGTTTTATGAGGAGTTCCGCCGGCTTTGCGAGGATTCGCGACGCCTAAAACAATTGGCAGAGGCAAGTAAAGATTATTTACAATCCAACCAGAAACCTCTCAGTAAAGAGACGATCCCTTCTGTTGAAGAGTGGTTGGGTTATATTTGCGACGAGCACCAAGTTACGTTACACGTAAGCCAAGATGGTGCCGTGCGAGCGAATGTTTATTGGTTAGCAACATCGTTGAACAATTTGATTGCTAATGCGGTCAAATATGGCGTTGCACCCGTCGATGTTCATGCTCACGTGTCTGAGGATCGTTTTACGATCGCGATACGCGATCAAGGGGAACTCACGGCCAAGGACTGGAAATACATACGTAAACCTTTTGTCAGCCAAAGTGGACTTGGACTGGGGCTGACGATTGTAGAATCCATGATTGAGCGAATGGGAGGGAAGTTAATTTTATCTGGCCCACCCACCACATTTACTTTGGAGATTCATTGTGACGCAAGCGACGTTACTTCTGGTTGAAGATGATGCCAACCTGGCTGATGGTTTACTGGCAAGCTTGGAACAAGCAGGCTACCGCTGCTTATATGCAGAAAATGCGACAAAAGTGGCCGAATTATGGAGAGATGCCGATCTCGTGATCCTCGATCGCCAATTGCCAGAAGGCGACTCCATTGAGTGGCTAGCGGATTGGAATAAGCTTAAAACCATTCCTGTGATTTTACTGACGGCCATGGTCTCGGTGCGCGATCGTGTAGGCGGCCTGGACTCCGGCGCCACAGACTATATCACCAAACCCTTTGCGGAGGCCGAGTTGCTTGCGCGCGTGCGTGTGCATCTTCGCCATCCCGTGGGTGAGGTGGAAGTCTCGAGCGATGACCTCATTATCAATGATGTGCGTATTGATACCGCGAGCCGAGCGGTATTTTGTGGCGAAGAAGAGATGACTTTGACACGAACTGAGTTCGACCTTTTACACTTTTTGGCCAAGAATGCGGGACGGGTATTTACGCGTGATGAACTATTGGATCAAGTGTGGGGCTACAACCATTACCCCACAACTCGCACCGTCGATACGCACATATTACAGCTGCGGCAGAAGCTACCTTCGGTCAATATCGAAACCTTGCGTGGCGTTGGCTACCGTATGAAAGCATGATGAAAAAGTGGGTCGTTTCTGGAACATTACTGACGATTTTGACTGCAAGTGGTGTGCATGCAGCATGGTTTGATGGCAATGATGCATTAACCAGTGCCCATCAGCGCCTGTTAGAGGGGAAAACAACGGCCAGTGTCGAATCGATGATTGAGGCGTGGCAACAGCCCAGTCTTTCAGCGTCGCGTCAGGATCATCTGGCTCAGTTATTGGCACTGGCCATTACTGAAGATTGTGGACGTAGTTTGAGTCGTCAGACGTTGCCGGATTGGCTGAATAATGTCTCCATTCGTCGAGAAACGGTGCAGACTACCAGTCGCGTTTACTACCGCGTCCAAGTGGCGGGAGAGTCGCAGCCTGGTGTTGAGGCGTTTACACTGAAAAAATGGCCGGACGAAACCGTCATCAGTGACGATTTATCGACAGAGCAACAACATCGCTGGCGCCTTGTGAAAGATGGGCTATCAGAGCCGGTTTCTGAAGGGCTTTACCAGTTAATCGCTGAGTCAGTGGCGGGAGAGACATGGTCTAGTTGGTTATTGCTGACACAACCTCAGCCGCGTCAAACGCTGAGCTGGAAAGACACCCGCAGTTGGCACATTGCGCCTTTTGATGATTTTAACTCAACCTGCCAGCGTCCTTTTTTGACGCTTAATCTTTATCCGCAAAACCAAACTGATGGCGCACCGATTTGGTCGGCAGAGAAGCACAAACGACTCCCGACTCAGTTACCCATGCTGGATGTACCCAATGGACAGTATTGGTTCAGTGTTGCCTTGATTGAGCGTCGCTGGCAAGGCGCGTTATTGATAGAAGAAGTACAGCGCATCGGGCGTGCGATTGATCTACCGGACTTGGACCCCGGCTCACTTGAGGCGATTGCGCCTGAGGCTGATAATCAGTAAAGCGACGTTTAGGTGTGTCGTAGTTTGATAAAGCTCACAGGTTTTAGTGAACGCTCTCCACCCATTGGGTTTTGCCTCTATTCTTGCTTTTAGTAGCGAGACAAACAATATAGAGGTCGCTCAATGACTTTTAAAACGAAAGCACTTGTTCTAGCGTTAGCCACGTGCTCTGCTAGTGCGATGGCTGCAACCAATCCCACCGATGCGCGCGGCAATGCGATGGGCGGAGTGGGTGTCGCATCGGGCGACTACCTCTCTGCTGGCTTTCATAATCCTGCTTTGGCGGCGCTTGACCCTGACAGCGCGTTTGGTGTTCTCGTGCCTTATCTTGGCGCTGAGGTGCGTGACCCTGATGAGCTGGTTGATGGGCTTGATGATGTGGCGGATGCGTTTGATACCAATGATGCCAATCAAATTGAACAATCATTGAGAGCGGTGCAAGGCGATAAAGCGTATCTCAATGCAGGCGTCGGTGCCGCAGTCGGCATTCCTACTGGCTCTGTCTCGGCCACCCTTTATACCTCAGGGTTAATTGAGGGCGCGGTGTTACCCGACGTCCGTGACTCAGACATAAATAAAGCTCAGAACAACAATAGCACTTTTGAACCTGAATCCTCAGCAACCATCCTCGCCGCCGGGGTTGGTGAGTTAGGGATAGCACTGGCGACTAACCTTGATATTGCCGGCCAGCGCGTCGCGGTGGGTGTGACGCCGAAACTACAGAGAATTACCACCTATAATTACGGTGTCGCGGTCGACGATTACGATACGGATGATTGGGATGATAGCCGCTACCGAGAAGAAGAAAACACGTTTAACCTTGACCTTGGCGCCGTCTGGCAGTCCGGCCCTTACCGGGTGGGGCTTGCAGGTAAAAACCTTGTTAGCCAAGATGTTGATACTGTGACTAGCGCGAGAACCGGTCACAGTTTCACCTATGAACTTGAGCCGCAAGTCACGCTGGGTTCAGCCTTTGTATCTGACTTTGTCACCCTCGCGGCGGATTTGGATTTGAACAAGAAAAAGGGCTTTAAAGGTACCCTGGATGTGGACGATGACACCCAGTTTTTCCGGGTTGGGGCAGAGTTTGATGCCTTTGGTCATGCGCAGTTACGTACCGGTTATCGCGCGGATCTTGAAGATAACGTCGACAATGCGTTTACGCTCGGTTTAGGGTTGTCTCCCTTTGGTGTGGCCAACTTCGATATTGCTGCCAGTATTATTGATAGCGACAGTTATGGCGGATCGGCTCAGCTGGCATTTACATTCTAGTCCTTTATTGATGATGACAAATGATGAGGCAGGTCCTAAAATGGCCTGCCTTTTTTTGATCACGATTTACCACCAAGAGAGCTCCCTATGTTTGATGGCGTCACGTTAAACCATGAACAACAGCAAGAAGCGGCAGAGCGCATTCATGCACTGATGGCAGAAGGGATGAGCAGTGGCGAGGCCATTATGCACGTTGCTAATGAAATCAGAGCGCAAGCGGCGCAGGCATCTTCGTCTGAAGAGTGAGACAAGCTGCAAACAAATCGCCTTTTTATTTACAATTCCGCCAATCCCTGATTTATTTAAAGGAGATCAGTAAAAGGAGTGTCGGATGAGCAATCGGCTTGAAAAGGCGCGCGAGTGGGCGAGGGTGCGGCACGCACTGCAACGTTATGGTGCCCAGCCTTATCGTTGTCACCTTGATCATGTTGAGCGCATTGCCGCGCCCTTTGGTGAGCAAGCACGCATTGTGGCGCAATTGCATGACATTTTGGAAGATACCGCCACACGTGTTGACGAGATCTCAGCACTTTTCGGCCCAACGGTTGCCAGAGCTGTCATGCTCGTGACGGATCCCCGACGGCCAAGCCGGGAAGAGAGAAAGCGCGCATTGAACCAGCGTTTGATCGCGCTCGATCCGAGCGATGAAGCTGCGTGGCTAGCATTAGTGGTAAAAACCTGTGACCGTTTAGCCAATGTGATTGCCAGTAGTGAGCACAGTCCGCCGCGTTTTTTACAATATCAACGCGAGCATGGAGGCTTCCGGGTCGCGGTGTATCGGCCAGGGTTATGTGATCACCTCTGGCGTGAGCTTGATGGCTTGATTGATGCCGGCCAACAAGCAGACCGGCACCCAGATCATCAACTGCACGCATCCATCTCTTGACTCAGACTAAGCCAGACACGCTTTTCTCCTTAATGCTTTAGTTCATCAATCAGTTATCGAGATCATAAATTGTCGGAATCGGTTGACGTTTGTGCTGCGTGGCTTGGTAAACCTGTATGATTTTCTCCTTAACCGCGTTATCGACAGGCTTGCCCTCAAGAAAATCATCTATTTGCTCATAGGTCAGCTGTAGCGCATCTTCATCCGCTTTTTGCGGCGATAAGTCCTCTAAATCAGCGGTGGGCGTTTTATGCACCAAGATGTCTGGCGCCCCCAATGTGGCCGCGAGTTGACGAACCTGGCGCTTGCTTAAACCAAAGAGCGGCGCAAGATCACACGCACCATCGCCGAACTTGGTATAAAAACCCGTGATGTTCTCAGCTGAATGATCGGTACCGATGACCAGCCCTTGGGTTAATCCTGCTATTTCATACTGTGCCACCATTCTTGCGCGTGCTTTGACATTGCCTTTAGCAAAATCAATACGGCTATCACTATCGGGCAGTAGGCCAACGGCAGATACCGCGTCTAAAACCGATTGGTGGTTACCATCGACACCCGGCTTAACGTTTACTGTGACGGTTTTACTCGGCTTAATAAAAGACAGTGCGAGTTGCGCTTCGTCTTCGTCTTTTTGTTCGCCATAGGGCAACCTAACCGCAATGAATTGATAGTGGTCGTTGCTTGCTTCTTGGTTAAGCTCTTCAACGGCTAACTGTGCCAGTCGTCCACATGTCGACGAATCGACACCACCACTAATACCTAACACGAGGCTACGTGTCCCTGAACGTTGCAACATGGTTTTGATAAAAGCGATGCGACGACGGATCTCTGTCTCAGGATCGATATTCGGTTGAACGCACATGGCTTCGCGGATCTGGTGTTCCATCTTATGTTCCTCTCAATCACTCTGGCATACGATGTAAATGAAGACGCTATGGGGTTATTGTGCATGATCTCTGTTGGCTTGGGTATAGCGCGAGTGAATCTCCTCACGTTGATGGCGACAGGTTAGGCTTTTGGTCAGATTCATGGCATCATCTCCCGTAATCCCTAAACGCGAGAATGACTTGGCGAAGAGCGTATAATGACAGAGCAAATAGCCGTATTTGGCAGTGCATTTAATCCACCCACTCAAGGCCACGCGTCTGTTTTGGCGCAATTGTGTCATTTTGACAAGGTGCTGCTAGTGCCAAGTTATAAACACGCATGGGGCAAAATGATGGCACCTTACGAGACACGATGCGGGTGGGTACAGGCATTGATTGATGATTTGCGCTTACCGAATCTACACGTGTGTCAGCGAGAGGCGTCGTTAGGGCAAAAAGGTGACGCTGTCACGACATACATGCTGCTTTCCGCGTTACAGCGCGATTACCCTGATGCAGCACTCACGTTCGTCGTTGGCCCTGATAATTTGCTCAAATTTGACCAATTTGCGCATAGTGCGCAAATACTCTCTCGCTGGTCAGTCTTAGGGATGCCTGAGACGGTGGTGGTGCGTAGTACACATATTCGTGAACGACTGGCGCAAGGCTTACCGATTGATGATCTCACCACACCCAGTATCGCAGCACAGCTGAGCGAGACGGTCTTTTGTCGCTAACGGCCTATCGGTGCGTTTTCAAGAACACGCGCGTTTAGCGTTCAAACACACAGGCATAGCGGGTATACAGGGTGTCAGCGTCGGCTGTGGAGAGTCCGGCCGACTCAGCCGCGCGCTGCGGTGTTTTACCGGACTTTATCGCCGCTCTGAGTTGTCGAACAGTAAAATACTCTTGCAGTTGTGCAATGGTTAGCTGGGTGAGTGCTTGTAATTGGTAGTGTTGCGCCGCGCTCACCGGTGGCTGACCTGTTTGGGCGCACGCCACACAATCTGCCAGCGCTTGCGTGGGCGCATCGAGTTGTTGCGTCGGAGCCAGATGCATGATTTGGTCAAGCAGCACGGCTTGAATGTGATGCGATTGCTGTGCCGTTAATACAGATGCTGTCGGCGTGCCAAGTTCCATCAAGCCAGCGGTCAGTAATGGAGGCAAAACAACATGCCCCACGCGCTCAGGGAGAGGGTGTTGTGTGCGTGGTGATACGGCCAATTGGTGTAAACGGGTATCGGGCGTGATGGTCAGTGCGTGAAGGCACTCAAAAGGTAGCCAGAACCCCTGACCGGTATAGACAGGGATATCTTTTTTTCCTAAGCGAACAAGCACCAAACCGTCCTCAACATAAAGCAGGTTCGCTGTGTAGCGGCGCTTTCGAGGGGTGAATATCAATGAGGGTGTGTGATAAAGAGTGTATTCGCTCGTGTTCTTCATAACCGTGTCTCGATGTAATAAGGCGGCAATGGTGATCACTTTTGTTGTCGAGGTCAAGTCAAGGACGGCAAGTGGAACTCTTAACCCGCTTGAAGGTCTGACCTCCAACCTGTGTAAAATTTCGGTGGGTTCACTTTGAATCCTTTGTTGACTGCGTAGAATGGCGCGGTTTTTACTCGATATAATGGAAGAAAGTGCAGACAGTTAACGATCCCTATCAAGAGATTCGTCCTTATCACGACGACGAAGTTCCCAGTGCGATTCAGCGCCTCATCCAAGATGATGAGTTCATTAATGCGATCTTGTCTTATCGCTATCCACATGCGTCTGGCCCACTTGGTTGGCTTTTAAAGCCAGCGCTTAAATTGTATCTAACCAAAAAGTGGAACAACATCAAAACAGTGCAGGATGTTCAACTGCATGTTGCCAGTTACATGCGCAAGATGATTAAAACAACGTGCGACAAAGTCACGGTTTCAGGCATAGAAAAGTTGGATCCGAATAAAGCGTACCTCTTTGTCTCGAATCACCGAGATATTGCCATGGATCCCGCGTTAGTAAACTGGTGCTTGCACCAGCAAGGGCTTGATACCGTGAGGATTGCCATTGGTGATAACTTATTGCGTAAGCCGTGTGCGACCGAGCTGATGAAGCTCAATAAAAGCTTTATCGTCAAACGCTCTGCCAAAGCACCACGTGAAATGATGAAGTCGCTATCACAGCTTTCTGCCTATTTACGCTTATCGCTGGATGAGGGGCAATCTATCTGGATTGCTCAGCGTGAGGGGCGGGCAAAGACCGGTCAAGATGTCACGGATCCGGCGATCTTAAAAATGTTCTTCATGGAAGGACGAAAACGTAAGCAAGCGTTTGATGCCTATATGGAGGCACTGAATGTGGTGCCTGTGGCTATCTCTTATCAAAATGACCCGTGTGATGTGGACAAAGCGACTGAATTAGATGCGGTCAACCGCCTTGGCGCCTACGAAAAAAGCGAGTTTGAAGACATTCAAACCATTGTGAAAGGGATTGTCGGAGATAAACGGCATGTGCACGTGGCGTTTGGTGAACCTGTGACGTTGTCACAAGACACGCCCGAGTCAATGGCTGCGAAAATTGATGCGCAAATCCACCAGTTATACCGTTTATACCCCGCAAATTATATTGCCGCTGGGGTAGAACATGACAGTGTCACGCCAGCAGAGCAGCGCTTATATGAGCAAAAGCTTGCTCAGGCTCCCGACGCGGCACGTGATTACTTGCGCCAAATGTACGCAAACCCGGTACTCAACCAATCAAAGACGGTGCCAACCTCCAATACGCCAACCAGCGGTCTCACTGCTGAGCAGCGATAAGTGACGGCGTCACAATTAAGGGCGATCCCAAGTCGGGGGATCGCCAATTTCTTGCAGCATAAAGTCGACAAACTCTCTCACTTTGGGCGCGAGATGCTTGCGTCTTGGGTAAACAATGTAAATGGGTAACTCAAGACAAGGCTTCCATTCAGGAATGAGCTCAATAAGCTCGCCTTTTTCTATTTCCTCGTTGATAAGGTAAGTAGCTAAATAGGCAATGCCAAGTCCCGCCTTTACCGCCTCTAGCACAGCGGGCGCGTTATTTATTGTGTACTGTCCGCTAACATGCACCACTTGCTCTATGCCCGCTTTGACAAACGGCCATTTATCATAGCGGCGTTCACGGCTTTGATAGGTAATGCAATCGTGCTGACGCAAATCACCCAGTTGTTGTGGTGTGCCTCTCGCTTCTAGGTAGCTGGGTGCCGCGACCAGTTTAAATTGGCAATCAGCCAGCTTTCGCGCCACCATGCCTTCAGGAGGATGTTCATGGATCGCGACCCAGCAATCATAGCCTTCCTCGACGAGGTTAGGGCGATGGTCAAAAAGGTTAATGTTAAGATTAAGCGCTGGATAAGCTTGGCGGAATTTAGCGAAGTGGCGCGTCATTAATGTATTGCCAAACGACTGTGCGACCCCAATTTTTAGTTTTCCTGTTACTTCATTGCGATAGCCTGCCACCATCGCTTCCGCTTCGTCCAAGGTAGCGATCAACTGGCTGCCATACTCCGCATATCTGCTACCGACTTCGGTAAGGGAAACAGAGCGGGTGTTGCGCTGCACCAACTGCACACCTAAGCGATCCTCTAAATAGCGAACCTGTTTACTGACCTGAGACTTCGAAATTCCCAGCCTGTCTGCTGCGCGAGTAAAGTGCTGCTCTTGTGCAACAGCGGCTAGCACAACGATTTGTTGAAGGTAATCGAGCATTCTACGCACATCCATTTCATCAATAGCGTGAGACTACCACATAACGTCGGTGGTCAGGAATGTGTGTGACAATGTCACGCATTATGTTCGTCTAGGGTAGTCATCTATGCTGCCTCGAATCTATTTTATTAAATGCGAATATGTTGTGACTTCGACACTTCTATGAGAGCACGACTTTTTGCCTTTGTAAGCGACAGATGATCACCTTACCCTCATTATCACGATAATCATTACAACATGCAAAATATTGTTTTATATGTAAAAATAATTACTGTTTCTCTGAGTGGACACTTAACTTTTATAGTTGTAAGTACTCACTCTTGTTTGTGTTGTAAACTTACACATCACAATTATGCGGCGCTACGCCTTTTTTATTTATTAATTTAATCGATTCATTTAATCGAAATGTCTTGTTTTTGTTCATTGTTCTATTCGCATACACTCTTAGCAGGAGGTGAGCAATGATTGAGTTGATCAAACAGTTTTTTTTGTTGGGCTGTATGTCCTTTGGTGGGCCCGCCGCCCATGTGGGTTATTTTGAGCGGGTTTTTGTCAAAAATAAGCGATGGTTAAGCGAAGAAACATTTGCTTCGGGTCTGGCAATCAGTCAGTTTTTACCCGGTCCGGGAAGTAGCCAGTTAGGCATGTATATTGGCTATCAGCGTGCAGGGTACCTGGGGGCGTTCGGCGCATTTGTGGCGTTTACCTTACCTTCCTTTGCCTTATTGACAGCAGTGGCGGTACTAAACAGTGGTGCGCAGGCAGCAGACTGGGTGGCAACGATCATCAGTGCGGCGAAGTTATTGGCGGTGGTGGTCGTCATTGATGCGACGGTGTCGATGGGTAAAAAGTTTGTCAGCTCGTGGGTGACTGCCGCTGTCGCAGTTATAACGGCATTGTGGTTGTTACTGACGCCTTCAGGCGTGTTGTACCAAGTTCTGCCCATTTTGGTCGCCGGCATGATTGGCGCAATAGGGTTTGCAAAACCGCAGCAGAGCCACACTGCCGTGTCTATTGCGTGGCGTCGTAGTGCCATTATTATTGGCCTGTTTTTATTATTGCTAACGGTGCCTTGGTTGTTTAACCAGACACTTTGGGTACAAGTGTTTAATCTTTTCTATCAGGCAGGGAGCTTTGTGTTTGGTGGTGGCCATGTCGTGCTACCTTTACTTGAGCCCATAGTTGGTGACGTTGTCACAGATTCTGCGTTGATTGAAGGGTATGCGGCGGCACAGCTTGTGCCTGGCCCAATGTTCACGATGGCGAGCTACCTTGGTGCCAGTATTGATGGCTTGTCACCGCTTTGGGGCAGTATTATTGCCACTATCGCGATTTTCTTGCCTGGCGCGTTGCTGATGTTTGGTGTTTTACCTATCTGGGAGGCGGTGAAAACGCAGCCTCGTTTAGCCGGTGCGATCAGCCTCATTAATGCCAGTGTCGTGGGGTTACTCGCTGCCGCGCTTTACCAACCTGTATGGGTGTCTGCCTATACGCAACCCCTTGATTTATTGCCGATAGCGCTAGGTTTAATGGCACTTATCAAGTGGCGTGTTTCAGTGTTTTGGTTGCTCCTATTGATGATGGTGTATCAGTTTACTCTCGCGTAATACGCGCCGAATTTTGTAGCCCTGCCATGTTCTGGGCTACATTTTGGCATTATAATGCACTATAACTTTAGTGGTTGTTCGACAAAAGCTCAGTCACATCTGTCAATGTAGCTAAGCTTTATTCATCAATTGGTGAGGGTTAGGCTTGGAACTGCCAGGGTTGGCGACTGCCCGTATCAGAGGCTGTTTGTGCCAGCTCAATGGCATAGATAACTTTGCTGGCGGAGATAGGGCAAACAGGCGAGGGTTGGTCATTTGTAATTGCCTGAGCTAACCCGTCGAATAGTCGATGGTATTGGCCATCTTCTAAGGTCAAGGGATCAGGTGTGACACTGTCACCAATTTCAAGCATTCCCTGATACGCTTGTTCTCCGAAGCCGGAGACGGTGACCATTAAACCGGCGCGTAGTTGATCCTCTTGGATATCTAAACCAAACGTACTAAAGGTCGCTTTTTCACCATGAACAACAAAACGCTCTGTGGTCCCAGATCGATAGGGGCTTGAGGAGAGAACCACCTCTTTGTCTGGGTAATGCAGGGTGACTTGAAAGTAATCTGTCGTCTCACTGCCTGGGCGGAGTGCGCGGCAACTGGCCGAAACCGCATTCGGATCCCCTAATAAGTGCAGTGCTTGGTCAATTAAATGTGAGCCCAAATCATACAAGATACCGGCGCCTTCACCTGGTAGCTCACGCCACCGTTGACGAACCTCTGGACGGTAGCGATTAAAGCTAGAGTGCATGACTTTGATGTCACCGAGCTCGCCTGCAAGATGTAAGCCTTTCAGAGTGAGAAAATCACCATCCCAGCGGCGGTTATGGTAGGGGCACAATACTAAGCCTTTCTGTTTAGCCAGCGCGGCCAGCTCAAGGCCATCACGACTATTGGTGACAAAAGGCTTTTCCACTAAGACATGACAACCGGCTTCTAATGCTTGTTTAACATGTTGGTAGTGGAGATGGTTGGGCGTGGTGATCACCACCAAATCCGGGGCTTGTTGTGCTAATAAGGTGCTGAGATCATCAAAGCAGGCCGCTTTAGGTAACCGTTGTGCAACCTGATCGGGTTTACTGGACACGACAGCTGAGATAGCAAACTCAGAGATTGCGCTCAGAAAAGGAACATGAAATGTATTGGCAGAAAAGCCAAAACCCACCAAAGCTGTTTTTATCATAAAGCTCACTCGCATTGACGACGTATTATCAGCACTTTATCGGACATCGACATGCCAATCAATCCAAGCGAGATGAGGAGTGATAACGCGTCGCTGTTAAATGCGCTAAGGCATACAAAAGGGCGAAATCAGAAGAATGCTTTAGATCGTTGATATGGTTGCGAGGTTTGGTCAACCCAAGACGAAAAAATGTCGCGAGCTGTGTAAGGTTATCGGTCTCATTGTGGACAAAATTAAACATTAGGTCCACAATGAGAGTGTGCAAACATGAAATGGTGAATGATATGACAGCAGCACAAGCACTAAAAGCGGCAGACAAGAAGAGAATGGCTCAGGTCGGCTTCAAGGCTGCTGTAAACATAATGGAAGGATGGGGATGTACCGGAGCAGACATGCAACGAATTCTTCGCATACCAAGGTCTACGTTCCAAAAGTACAAGGCTAACCCAGACACGATATCTATGGATGATGATCAGCTTGAGCGTTTAAGCTACATCGCAAACATCCACGGTAGTCTTCGAATCATCTTCGATAATCAAGAGAACGTTCAGGGTTTCATGTCTATGGAGAACAAAAACGCTTACTTTGAAGGGCGGACTCCTTTATCTATTATTAGTAGCGGCAAGTTTGCTGACCTCTACGAAGTGTTCTGTCGTGTCGACGCGTTACGTTCCGGTCAGTGGGGATAAAATGCTGAATGCTCGAGAAAATCAAGCGGTAGGATATAGGCTTATTCCGTCTAAGTACCCGACGATTGACTTGTTTGATGATGTCCTCAACCCTGAGGACTTTGAGGTGATGTATCAACTGCAAGCATTGACGAATCCACGTATTCGCGATGAAGTGGGCGATGTATCCCTGATTAAGCCGGAAGAAATCCCGTACCACTGTGAGCGTGGGCGTAGCTATGCTGTCGCTGCCTTTACTCACATTAATCGTGATGGTTCGCGTTTCGCTGATGGCAGCTTTGGAATGCTGTATATCGGCGACACCGAACAAACCGCTTTAAAGGAAGTCATGTATCACCAGCGCAAGTATTGGACTCATGTTAATGGGCTTCACTATGATCGCTTGGTGTTTAGGGCGCTTCGTTTCACATTTGATGACGATAAAGTGATTGATGTGCGCGATAAGCCAATGACCGATCCAATCTACGACCTTATTGATTACTCCGCGGCACAGACGCTTGGTCGTCAGGTTCGGCAAGATGATACATTAACAGGGATCCGCTACAACTCAGTACGAAATGAAAAAGGGAGCTGTTGGGCGATGTCTACGCCACAAGTCGTTAGCGACGTCATACAATGCTTCCATGCAGAAATGATTTGGAACGGAAAAGAAATCAGTCAGGTCGAGAAGATTTACGCAATGGCGTAATCGACACGATTGCGTGTTAACAAATACATCCTTAGTGCGCATTATGTATGTTATGTTAAATATTATTTGGGAGTGCTGAAGTAAAACGAGGTTTGTTGTTTATCATATAGAGCGCTGCTGATGCGCCATTACGACAACTGTCGCCCTACTTAGCGACGTGTATTCATGCTTGCCCATCATTCACCATAAACGATATTTACCATAAAATAGCTAATCACCACTTTCTTTAACCCACTCAGTTCAAATGCTCCGCTTGATCTGAGATGCTTCAAGCGCGCGGTGATGAGCCAGACGGAACGGCTTTACGGGTTATACCAAGCTATTTTGGCAAACACTGGGGCTTCACTTACCTTGGCGGGTGGCGCTAGTAAGGTGATGGCGGCAGCCGTTCAAAGTCATCAATCACTTTAACCATGTTGGGTGGCGTATCACTCCATCGCCAAAATACGATGTTTTTCATCCCTCGGGGGGCGCCACGCGCAAAACTGGGCACAATAATGGCGTTGACCTTTGCACTGATAAGCTGTTTCGATAAGTGCCAACTATCGGGAGTTTGGCTCTGGGTCACTTGATCTAACCAAGCACAGCTTAGCGTCGAGGGCTTGATGCCACAGTTTAGCAGCACTGTCTCATCGGTCAGGTCGAGTACATTGTCACAGTCGACATCATATTGACATATTGTCAAAGGCTGAGCTTTAAAACGAAACCCCTGCTGAGCCTCTACCCATGCACCCGATTGAGACAATGAGGTGTACAGAGCGGCAACGCCTTTGGGGTTAAAGCGTCCACCATTGCGTCTTGCTCCTTCCCCAATGTTAGGCGCGTATGACCAGCGAGGGTTATGGCCACGAAATACCGCACCTTCAAAGCGAAATAGGTATTCCTGTAGCTTTTCTTTACGCATAACCGCCTTCGGTCGTATGGTTAAGGTAGGCTCTCAGCGCGTCCATTCGATCGTGTTTAACCAGTTGCTCTGCGGTTAATCCGCCAAACTCTGGTAGCCCTTCGCTCCGATACCATGCGTAGGCATGAAATTCATTTCCCGTCCACGGAAGGATTCGGTTGATCACTTCTGTGCAGTTACGCAGTTGTTGCTGTGCCTTGATCGTTGAGTATCGCTCTGTGCGGCTTAACGTGGAATAAGGTAATCCAGACAAAGACGCGATTTCTTTCAAATTGGTATGGAAGAACGCGGCCATTTTGCTTGGTTCGACGATACCCTCTGCATTCATGACTGCGTCTAAAATGGATTGGTTCATTTCGCTCACCATGTCAGCAATATTTGACTTATATACATCCAATATGATTGTCAGTATGGTTATTGTCAAGGCGAGTATGTGCTGTGCTTAGCGTATCAATCATGGCACGTGTAGGGCGACGGATTGTGAAAAGTCATCTTATCGGCGAATTCCACCTGTTAACCTTTTTAGTCTGCAGAAGGTTTGCTAAAGTCTCGCTAGTTCTAAACTGATTCGTTACATAAGGATAACCATGAAAGCGCACATTTGGGCTTGTTTGCTCGTGGCGTTGGCAAGCTTCAGTGTTATTGCTGAAGATGAAAACGATGTCAAGCATACCAAAGCGGCGAAAGAGCCGACGTCGTATGCTGAGCAAAGTATCTACGATAAGCCGTTGATGGAAAGATACGTTTTGGATGAAATCCGAAACTTAAGAACAGATTTCCAGGCGCTAGAAAAGCGAATGGTGACGGAAATTACCGATCGTGAGCTGGACGTAGCGGATAAGTCATTGAACTATGCCAACGTGACGGTGACCTACTTCTTTTATTTGATAGCCGGTGCGGCCTCATTGATTGCATTGGTGGGTTGGCAGTCTTTGCGCGATATAAAAACCAATACCAAAGAGTTGGCCGATCAACAACTGTCAGAGATTGCAGAGCAATATGAACGCAAGTTCCAAGCCTTGGAGCGGGACTTGAAGCGTAAAACACGCATTATTGCTGAAAACAACAAAGAGATTGAGCGTATCAATGAGATCCACAACTTATGGCTACGCGCTCAACACTCGCAGACGCCTGAGCAGCGAATGGAAATTTACAATGAAATCCTGAAAATTCGCCCAGGTGACCTCGAGGCGCTCACCCATAAAGCGGATGCGGCAATGGAAATGGGCGAATACCATTGGGCGCTGAGCATCAGTAACCGCGTACTGGAAGTGGATGAACGTAATGCCAACGCCCTCTTCCAGCGTGCGTGCGCCTATGCGCGATTGGGGGCTGAAGATCAGGCAGTGTCTGACTTAGAGCTGGCGGTTGCAGAAAGTGCGTCGCTGCGCGAAGCCGCCCGTGAAGAAGCGGACTTTGAATCATTGCATGGTAATGAGCGCTTTGATGCCTTGATTGATGCTGAAGGCCAAGTTTAAATCAGGCGGAATACAAAAAGGCAGCGTGGGCTGCCTTTTTTACTGCTATTAGGATGTTGTTTTTAACACCTAGCCACCTGCCAGTTTCACCGTATGGCCTTTCTTTTCTAAATGCGCCTTGAGGGCATCGCGTTTGTCCCCTTGGATCTCAATAACACCATCTTTGACTGCGCCACCACAGCCACATACTTTTTTAAGTTCAGCGGCGAGCAGTTTCAGCGCGCCATCATCAAGATCCAACCCAGTTACCAGGCTGACGCCTTTACCTTTGCGCCCTTTGGTTTGTCGCTGAATACGAACGATGCCATCACCTTTAGGGCGGCTTGGCTTTTCTGGCTCGGCTTTAATTCTGCCAGTTTCTGTCGAGTAAACTAAATGATTATTATCAGACATAATTCTGTATCGTTGAAGCGTTTGGGCACACTATATCAAAGCTGAATCCACATAGCAGCCGATGACAGGGAGAGCCACTCAGTGACTTTCCCTCTTAAGCGCGGAGTTGCTCTGCATTTTTGTCAATAAAGTGTTTGAGTGCGGGCAGCGAGCCTTTCATTAAGTTACCGCGTACAATCATGTACCAGCCCTTTTCATCTTTTTCTGGGTCGTCGTTCATGATACGAAAACCTTTATATTCTTCCACCTGCTTTTTTGACGATACGTCATTCTCTTCATCGTCAAAATCAGCGGGCTCCACGAATGTGTTTGTGTCAGCCCACCACTCGATTGACTTTTTTACATTCTGCAAACTGCCAGAGATCGATTTACCTGCGACTCTAGCCCGGTAAACCTCCGTGGTCTCATTACCACCTTCTGTCTTTTCAATCGTATAACCACGATGAAAAAGGCGTCGAGTCATGGTTATCTCCTTTCGCGAACAATAATCCGATACACATACATGGCGTACGAACATCTTTCATTTTTAGACTATTATCACGCGTTGTTCGAGAAATTTCACCCGCACAAGCGGCTGTTAGACTAAGGAGTAGGCGAATTGAGATATATTTCAAACATTCCCCACTAAAGTCTGATACATTGGGGTTATTAACAACAAGTTATAGTGCGTTATGAAAAGACTATTGCCTTTAGACCCTAGTGATATTGAAGAAAGTCAAGCTCGCTTTAATACAGGCACATTGAGCATTGAAGAATGGTCTTCTGTCACGCAAAACGTCTATAGTCAAAACTCGCTGTTGAGTTATCGTAATGACTGGCGTGTTTTCGTTGCCTTCTGCCAAGAACAGAATGTGACGCCACTTCCTTGTGCTGTCACCACGCTGCGCCGTTTTGCTGAAATAACAGCCAATCGGCGTAAGATTTCAGCCGTGCGTAGGATGGTTATTACCGTCGGCTTGGTGCACAAGCTTCACCAATTTAAAGATCCCAGTAAACACCGGGAAGTAAAGTACGCAATGGCGCGCCTACTCCACGCGAAGTTACCAGAAAGCCGAGAGGCCACTCCCTTTCAATCTCATCATCTAGCGGCGTTAAACCAACAGCTTGCCCGTTCAAAGCGCTTAAAAGACATACGTGATCGTTTAGTTTGGTCGCTCTCATACGAAGGATTATTAAAACGCAGCGAGCTAGCCGCCCTGTCGGTAGATGACCTGATCACGGTCGAGGCGCAAGCATTTATTATGGTGAGAGACCAGCGCGTCCCACTGTCTGAATCTGTCGCTAGGTTATTGATGGACTGGTTAGACAAAACAGGGATCCGCCAAGGCCCCCTACTTCGGCGAATCAACAAGCATGGTCAGTTGGGAGAAGCGCCGCTTGACCCATCATCGATTTATCGTGTCTTTCGACGAGCTAGTGCGCTGTTGGATGAGTCCGTCACCTTTTCCGGCCAGTCACCGCGTGTGGGAGCGAGCCGATCGCTGGCGAAACAGGGAATGTCCATTAAACAAATTCAGTATATGGGACGTTGGAAAAGCCCAGCCATGCCAGCGCAATATGTCGGTAACACGGTAGCTAGTGAGCAAGCCAAGTCGCGTTACCGACGCAAAAAGCTCACCGATTAATCAATTAACCCGCCGGCCCGTGGCCGTGCTAATACAGGATGCCAAATATTCATGGAATGCCAAGCCATGGTGCTCCACCAGTTTGGGGAACATAGAAATAGGTGTCATGCCAGGAAACGTATTGATTTCATTAACTAAGATTTCGTTGTCTTCCGTTAAAAAGAAATCGATACGCGACATATCTTTTAAACGTAGTTGCTTGAATGCTTGATGTGCGTATGAACGAATTGCCTCGACCTGGTCTTCGGTCAGATCTTCTGCCTCAATGTAGGTATTACTGTGGCTACCCTCGCTATACTTTTCTTCGTAAGTGTAAAAGCTCCCTTCAGGGCAACGGATTTCCCCAGGGCGCGTCACTATGATCTCATCGCCGACTTGAAACGCCGCCACTTCTAATTCACGCGGCTTGATGGCTTTTTCGATCAATACTTGGTCCGAGAAGGTGAATGCATCGGCAATCCGCGCTTGTAGCTGCGCTGCATCCGTTACGTGGTAACAACCCACACTGGAGCCTTGGCTCGCCGCTTTCACAAACACCGCCTGATGGTCGGCTAAAAACGCGGAGGCACGTGCTTGACTCTGCTCGCCTTGGTCGGTGATAAACACATAGGGAGTATTGGGGATGCCCAGTGCATCAAACCATAGCTTTGACGTTATTTTATTAAAACAGATCTGGCTACCTTCCGCGTCACACCCTAAATAAGGAAGGCCAGTGATCGTCAGTAATGACTGAATATCGCCTGTTTCGCCCGGGAAGCCATGAAGGCAAGGCACGACATAGTGAATTTGCGTGTGTTCTACTTTACTGCACAGGTTGCCATCTGTATCGAGGTGACAGCGCATGCCATCATCAAGGCGCCACCCGTCTTGGGTCATTTCAACTTTGTGCACCTTAATGCGCGGTAATTTAGCCAATTGTGATTCAATATACTGAGCAGACACGAGGGAAATATCATGTTCTGCCCCGCCGCCGCCGCATAACAAAAGCAGGTTGAGTTTGGTCATTTTCTTCTCTCATCACGCGTCGAAACGCGCTATTCGGACATTAACGCCATAGTAGACAAATGCCGTTTCGCTTTCATCTATCAGAGACGTTTTATTGGTTGATTAGAGCCCATTTGCTGCAGGTTTGTTCAATCTGTGCTGCCAATGCGTCTCCACAATACAGGGATAAACGCCACGCAACAAAAAAGCTGGCATTCGCCAGCTCTTTTCAACCACACCAATTTGCGAATTAATTTATACGGATCATCTCAGGTGTTGAAGACCGTTTTATTTTACCAATATCGCGTACAAAAGGACCATATTGCTGAATCGTTTGTGGCAGCGCTTTAATCGCACGCTTGGCCGCATCACGGCTTGGGTACTCACCATACAACAAGGTGTACCAAGGCAAACCATCTACCATTTTTTTGTTGCTCCACAATGGCTGGTCGCTCGGAAGCCGTTTGGCATAATCACTGAACCCTCTATCATGGCTAAGGGCAACGACTTGGATGGTATACCCAGCGCCTTGCGTCGCTGATTTCACCGTTTGCTTTTTCGGTGCCGGCTTCGGCTCAGGCTTGGCCGTGTTCATCATTGGCTCGGCGTCTGCCGTTTGCGCGGCATCGCGCTTGTCAGTTGATTCAATTGTCTGACTGTAGATTTCAGTGGTAACGCCACCGCTACTGCACCCAGTTAGCAGTATCGCGATGGCCAGTAAGCCCAATTTTTTCATTGTGATTCTGTCAGTTATCCAAGTTTGTTTCATTGTGCCCCCGACCCAGTAGCCATTCAACCAAAAGTTATCCTCTTGCACGAGGTTTCCGGCTACAGCTCACAGATAGTCATGTTAAACGTCGTTTTTTAGTCTATCTCACGGTTCACTTTCTGCCATGCCGAGATCACATTGCGTTAAAAAAAACCGTTGAATTCAAGCGCGAACCGATAAACTGGCTTGTGAACACGCTTGCGCCATTGCGCACCACAAGCAAGCACTCATCAAACCAACGGAGGGCATCATGGCCGGTATCGATCAACTCCTCAAGCCAAAGTCCATCGCGGTGGTGGGCGCCTCTGATCACAGTGGTCGTGCAGGCTACGTTGTTACACGCAATTTGCAATCCGGCGGCTTCCAAGGCCCTATCATGCCCGTGACACCCAAGTACCAAGCGGTCGCCGGTATCTTGGCCTACAAAACAGTGGCAGGTCTCCCCTTGGTGCCTGATTTGGCCATCCTCTGTACGCGTGGCGAGATCACGCCTCCTCTTATTGAGCAGCTTGGCGAGCGCGGGGTAAAGCTCGTGATTGTGCTAGCAGCGGGAATGCGGGGGCAATTAAATGCTGAGGGGGTAAGTCAGTACGATGCTATGCAACAGATTGCGGCGAAATATACCATGCGGGTGCTCGGTCCCAATAGCCTTGGCATGATCTTACCTTGGCTCAATCTCAATGCGTCGTTTGCGCCAGTACCCGCCAATAAAGGCAATATTGCCTTTGTGTCTCAATCAGCCGCCGTTTGTACCACCATCTTAGATTGGGCGCGGAACAAACGCATCGGCTTTTCCACCTTTATCTCGCTCGGTGAAGCGAGCGATATCGACTTCCCAGAGTTACTCGATTTTCTTTGTCGCGACAGTAAAACCGACGCCATTTTGCTGTATGTCGACTCTATACGCGACGCGCGCCGATTTATATCAGCTGCTCGTGCCGCTGCCCGTAATCGACGAATTCTCGTGCTTAAAAGTGGCCGCACACGAGGTGGCTCTGTTGCACTCGAGCAGCTCAGTCATACCAACATTGGCTTAGATGCCGCTTATGATGCGGCTATTCGCCGCTCGGGGATGCTACGTGTCAACAATACCCACGAGCTTTTTGCCGCTGTTGAAACGCTTTCTCACTCGGTACCACTTCGCGGAGAACGCCTTGCGATTATTACCAATGGGGGGGGGCCGGCGGTGATGGCCGTCGATACGCTCATGGATGCCGGTGGCAAACTGGCCACGCTCAGCGAGCAGACGCTCGACGCATTGCACCAGGTCCTTCCCAAAAGTTGGTCGCAAACTAACCCCATTGACATTGTTGGTGACGCCGACATGCAAAGATATCAAGCGGTGATTGATATCGTACTAAACAGTGACGATGCCGATGCTGTGCTCATCATGCACTCTCCTTCTGTCACCGCACCAGGACTGGCAACCGCTAAGGCCATAATCCATTCACTCAAAGAAAACCGGCGCGCGCGTCGATTCAATATTCTGACCAACTGGCAAGGCGAAGGCGATGATGCCACGGTCGCGCGTCTCGCTTTTACCCACGCCGGGTTCCCGACCTATCGCACACCCGAAAGCGCCGTCACCGCCTACATGCACCTTGTAGAATACAGACGCAATCAAAAGCAATTAATGGAAACGCCCACATCAACCGGGAGTATGGACTACGACTTGCCCGCCGCTCGCGCCTTTATCGATCAAGCAGAAGATATCGAGCATTTGACCTTAACCACCCATGAAGTCCGTCCCTTGCTCGAAGCCTATGGCATGCAAGTGATATCGACATGGCTCGCCACCGATTCCGTCGAGGCGGCACAAATTGCCGAGCAATTCGGCTATCCTGTGGCGGTAAAACTCCGCTCCCCAGATATTCGCCATAAATCCGATGTACAAGGCGTGATGCTCAATCTACGCACCGGCGCCGAAGTCGCAAATGCCGCCCAAGCAATTGTTGATCGCGTCGCGGTCACATTTCCAGAGGCTCGAATTCAAGGCTTACTTGTTCAATCCATGGCTTCCCGCGCTGGCGCGCAAGAATTGCGGGTCACCATCAGCAACGATCCCGTATTTGGTACCATTATTCTGCTGGGTGAGGGAGGCTCGGATTGGGATGTGACCAAAGATGCCGCCGTTGCGATCCCGCCATTAAACATGGCATTGGCACGTTATCTGGTCATTGGCGCGATAAAGAGCGGCAAAATCAAACAACGTGGTTTTCCGATCTCCATTGATATTGCCAGTTTGTGTCGCTTTTTAGTGACCCTGTCACAGATGATCATTGATTGCCCCGAAATTGATGAACTCGATATTCATCCTTTATTGGTGTCTGGCAATGAGCTGACTATTTTGGATGCATCCCTACGATTGCGCAATTACGCAGGTAGTCAACAAAAGCGGTTAGCGATACGCCCCTACCCGAAAGAGCTTGAGCAGTCTATCCAGCTCAAAAACGGGCAGACCATTCTACTGCGCCCCATCCTCCCCGAAGACGAGCCGACGCACAAAGCCTTCGTAGAAAAAGTGTCCGAAGAAGATTTGTATCGTCGTTTTTTTTCTGACGTCGGCGAGCTCAACCATGAAGCGCTCGCTAATTTAACCCAAATTGATTATGACCGTGAAATGGCACTCGTGGCTACTTGTCATCTTGCGTCTGGCGAAGAAGAGATTTGGGGGGTAGCACGCTTGCTGGCTGACCCACAAAACACCGACGCTGAGTTTGCCGTGCTCGTGCGCTCCGACCTAAAAGGAGTGGGGTTAGGTCGCGTGCTCATGCAAGCGATCATCGATTATGGTCGTCAAGCGGGGTTGTCGCGGATCACCGGGATGACCATGCCCAATAACCGTGGGATGATCGCATTGGCACAAAAATGTGGTTTTAGTATTGATGTGCAAATGGAAGATGGCATTGTCGATATGCAACTGTCTTTGCACCCAAACCCGCCGATTAACGATTAAGAGCGTCTCGGCGGTCTTCGACTGTGTTCGTACGCCGTGCGATCGGACTCACTGATCGCGGCTAAAGACGAGCGAGCGTCCCCCTATTTCATCGACTTGTCAGCAATAGGCATATCCCCAGCTTGTAAGTAGGGTTCAAGTAGCTTGGGAAGCTGGCGTACTAACCATGACTTAGCATTGCCCATTCGGTTGCGTTTCCACGCCAGCCCGAGCGTTAACTCGAATGGCTCTCCGCCTTTTAAACGTTTCAAACGACCCGTATTAAGGTCATCTTGTATCCAGAACCAAGGTAAGGTACCGATCCCTTGTCCGTTTAAGATGGCTGCGTACTTATCGTGCATTGAGCTGACAGTAAGCCGTGGTTGGTCTTCTAACACATTGAAGGTTTTAGGTTGCATACCTCGCGCGGTATCCGCCACCGCCACCCCGCGATATTTGGCACGCACATCAGGCTCTACGGGACGCGCTTCTTTGTGAATAGGATGGTCGGGCGCTGCCACCCAGTAGGCACTCATATCGCCCAAAGGCTGAACTTTGATGCCCTGCGGCACTGTGTCGGGAATGGGTGCCACCAACACATCGGTGCGGTCTTGAGCTAGCGCTTCCCAACATCCTGCCAATATTTGTTCCGACAGCTTAAGGCGTGTATTACTTTTTTTCGCCAAGCGCTCAATCAAGGGAAAGAAGAAATGGCTTTTAAATAACCCGTCATACGCTAAGCAAATTTCTAATTCCCAACCATGCGCCAGAGAAGCGGCGTCGGCCACCATTTCATCTGCTGCGTTCAACAGCATGCGCCCGCGTTCAACTAATAAATACCCGGCATCGGTGAAGGTTGCACGATGCCCTGAACGGTCAAAGATGACTAAACCGAGCTCGTCTTCCAACTTCTGAACCTGATAGCTCAGCGATGATGGCGCACGATTCAATGATTCAGCTGCCGCGGCAAAACTTCCTTTTCTCTCAATGGCATCAAGCACTTGCAAAGCTTCAAATGATAGCATGACGGTCTCTTAGTCGTTGCCCATTAGGGGCGAGATAACTCATGTTAAACACTATATCAGGGTTTGGCTCACCGCCATATCGCAAATCTGGCGCTAACATGCGCTCGCTTAAATGCAATAAATCAGGCATATAGCACAAAACCATCACGGGTTTGGTTTCCTTTTTAGTGAAGGTGTCATACTGTAAAACAGAGGTGACGATGAGACTAGACCGAATTGAAATAGCAGGCTTTCGTGGTATCAATCGCCTGTCACTGCAAGTAGATGAGCTGACCGTTTTAATCGGTGAAAATGCATGGGGAAAATCGTCTCTGCTTGATGCGCTAGAAATTGCATTGCACCCAAGTGGCGATAAACCCCAGTTTAAACGGTCGGACTTTCACGTTGACCATGTCTTAGGTGTCTTGCCTGAACAACAGTTTCAAATCATCCTTCGCTGGCAAGAGAGCTTCCCCGGTGAGCATAAAGCGCGCCGCTATCGTCGTTTTAAACCCGTTTGGAATGGGAACAACGCGGGGTGTCGAACCCTTGATTATTGCTTAAGCGCCACCATCCAAGAAAGTAAAGTCGCGGTACGGAGAGAGTTTTTATCCTCACAAGGCGATATTATTGAGCAAGCAGACAGCGACGCGCTCGCCAGCCACCTAATGCAAATTCACCCAGTTGTTCGTGTGCGTGATGCCAGACGCATGCGCGTGCCAGGGCAAGCAGTGACAAAAGATAACACCCGCCTTGAGCAGCGGCTAGACAACACCTATCGCCGCCTGTTGATGATGCCCGGCCATGTGAATAAAGGCGAGATAAAAAGTGGCCTGCATGCCATGCGTCAATTGCTCGATCACTATTTTGCCGCCTACGAGCATGACCGCGATCCTTATCCCATTCATGCCCCGGGCGCATTAGCCATCACTCATAACCAAATGCACCCGCTCGAAGCGGTGGCCGCCAATACCTCTAATCAAAGTCGGCTCGTGCTCATGGGCTTATTGAGTGCATTTGTCCGGGCGCGCGGGCCAAAACAGCTCAAACGTAATGCGCGGCCAGTGATGTTATTTGAAGATCCAGAAGGGCGACTTCATCCAACCTTACTGAATCAAGCGTGGCGCTTGATTCAGTTGATGCCGATGCAAAAGTTGCTCACCACAAACAGCGGTGACTTGCTCGCGGGCGTACAACTGGATCATATTCGCCGACTGGTGCGACACCCCACTGAAACGCATAGCCACCAAGTACCGCCTCACCTTCTTAGCAAAGACGAGCGCCGCCGCGTGACCTTCCATGTCCGTTTTCACCGACCCAGTGCGCTATTTGCACGCTGCTGGTTGCTGGTGGAAGGAGAAACGGAGATATGGCTGTTTAACGAGCTAGCGCGATTGCAAGGTTATGACTTAGCTGCAGAGGGTGTACACCTTATCGAGTTTGCCCAAAGTGGATTACGCCCGCTTATCAAGGCGGCAAAAGCATTAGGTATTGAATGGCATTTGGTGGCGGATGGTGATATGGCTGGTAAGAAGTACGCTGCGACGGCGCGCGGGCAAATAGAGCATCAACCAGAGGGCGCGCGTTTAACCGTGCTGCCTGATAGAGATATTGAGCACTACTTGTACAACAACGGCTATGAGCCTTTGTTTCGCGACATGGCCGGCGTCACCAGTCAACAGCCCCACATGAATGACAAACGTATTATCGCCAAAGCCTTAAAACGCTATGCCAAGCCTGACGCCGCGTTGGCGATCATCGCCTATACCGAGAATGAGTTAAAAGCCCCCATTCCCAAGCTGCTGCGCTGGATTATTCAACGCGCAATCGGATTGGCCAGAGGTGTTGGTTAACGCCTCTGACTCGTCCTATTCGCGAACTATTGCTCCACCCGCTCAAAAAACAGCGTGACTTTGCCTACTTCAATCCCCCACTTGCGCATTGAGGTAACGTTAAAAAGGCGATCTTGGTCTTGCCGAAACATCCAGTCATCAAAGTGAATCTGATATTCGCTATCGCCGACGGGAACCACTAAATCATAACGCCAATTAAGCGCATTGCCCGCCACAACACCTGTTGCTGTCCCGACGATATCGCCCGCCGTCCCCGTGTAAGTGCCATCAGAGTGACGTTTAATCGTCCAAACCCGGGTTTGCGTTTCGCCATCAGCATACACAAAGGATTCATCCAGTGTCAGTGTGTCGCCTTCTACCACACCGTCGATATCGACAACGAAGCGTCGGGTTTGCTCGCCGGTAAAATCTTGTACCATGCCCCACGCTTTTGTTTGTCCCTCAAAGTACTCAAACAAGTTAAAGTCTGGCTTGCGCCCTTGATAGTCTTCAATGTCGGCAGAGCACGCCGCCAATAGCAAAGCACTCACCAATACCGTCAGAATTTTGCCTATCGTCTGCGTCACTTGTCTCATGGCGTTTCTCCTAATAATGCTCGACGATGATCTGGATAGTCAGTGTCTTCTGATAACCAGATTGCGAGAAAGGCATCTGCCAATTCGATGTCCTTGACCGTCAAGGTCTTTTCCCAGTCTTTCCCTTTTGGCTGAGCGTAAAAAACGCCCTTTTGCGCGTGGCGAACAAACGCAAGACGATCGCCCTCTGTTATCTCTCCCCATGCATTGTCCAGCGCTTGTTGCCAACGCGTTCGTTGTGCTTCCGAAAAGCCCAAGTGCTCCCATTGATCGTTTGTTGCTTTCATCAGTCGTTGGTCACTGATATCGCGCGCGTAGGTAATCACTAAAGCATGAGGCGCTTGCGCTTGATAACGCCCGGTCGGTGAGCGCAGTGATGACTGATATATCGTCCACCAACCCCAAGTTAGCGTCGCTTCGCCAACTTGTGGCCAGCTTTGCCATGTCATTGAAGACGAGGTCGCCCCCATGGTGGCGTAAGGCGTTGCGAGCGCGAGCATTAATACAAGGTGTTTCACCCACTTATTCATGGCTCTCTCCTTGTCGCGACAGAACGGACATCTAACTGGTGTTGCAGCCATTGCATCAGATTAATCAGGATGATGCTGTAGACTAACCAAGTGCCAATCAGCACCGCGCCAGTGAGCCATATGGACTCTGGGAAGCTTAAAACCCCTAAACGCTCTCCTGCCCAGTAACTGCTTGCGCCACCCAAACTGCCCAGCGCCGCCATAAACCAAAATGCGCGTGCGAGGATAAGCTCACGCATTAACCACGCAAAGCTGCAAAATCCTAGCCAGAGTAATAGTAGCCACAACGGCATCACAACGTACTCGGTATCAACCGCTAACCACTGTGTGTGGAGTAATAAGCTATCTCCAATCAACCCAACAGGCGTAAGCACGGCAATGGCCCACATCACGCTGCGGTCATAAAGGATCGCGCCTAGTAGCATCGCGACCATTAACCACTGAAAGCTTGGCGGGCCAAGCGCCGCCGAAAACCAGTAAACATTGAACAATAAAGAGATAACGACAAAGCGCACAGATTATGCCTCTCGCCAAGCAGGACGGCTTAGGAGTAGCTGGACCGCACTGATCGTACGTTCCTTAAAGCCGCCCTCACAATAACAAAAGTAATAGCGCCACAAACGTGCAAAACGATCGTCATAGCCGTAATCGCGCAGTACCTCCGTCTGCTGATTGAAGCGTGTGTGCCAATCAGCCAAGGTTTGTGCGTAATCCAAGCCGATGTCTTTTAGGTCTCTGATCACAAAATCAGTTTGAGCGGTGAGGTGAGACAACAATACGCTCACTGAGGGTAAAAACCCTCCGGGGAAAATATGCTTTTGGATAAAGTCGACGTTACGGCTGTAATGCTCGTAGCGCTGATCAGCAATGGTGATCGCTTGAATGGCCATTAAACCACTGGGCTTAAGCAATGACTGACATTGACGGACAAAGGTATCTAGATACTCTTTCCCCACCGCTTCAATCATTTCAATCGATACCAGCTTATCGTATTCGCCGGTCAGATCGCGGTAGTCTTTTTGTAGCAGCGTGATCTTATCTTCCAGCCCTTCTCGCTCGACACAGGCTTTTGCCCAAGCATATTGCTCTTGTGAAATCGTGGTGGTGGTCACGCGGCAGCCGTAATGCTTAGCCGCGTAGACCGCCATTCCTCCCCAGCCAGTGCCAATCTCGAGCAAATGATCGTTAGAGGTCAGCGCCAGCTGTCGGCAGAGCCGGTCCATCTTTTCCACTTGGGCCTGCTCTAGGGTCATTTCTTTGTCAGTGTAAATAGCACTGGAATACAGCATTTGCTCATCAAGAAAATGACGGTACAAGTCGTTGCCGAGGTCATAATGCGCTGCGATATTGCGGCGCGCGGTCTCTTTTTCATTGCGATTGCGCCAGTGAG
Source organism: Salinivibrio sp. VYel1 (assembly GCF_009377945.1). NCBI lineage: Bacteria > Pseudomonadati > Pseudomonadota > Gammaproteobacteria > Vibrionales > Vibrionaceae > Salinivibrio > Salinivibrio sp. VYel1. The sequence goes on from NZ_RSAM01000001.1 coordinate 202,868, forward strand.
CAAGCTTGTTCCCTAGTCCCACCAGCCAGCCAGTGTGCTTTTCAATTCTGTCGATAGCAGGAAGGTTGCGAGCAAATACGCGAATAACGTCGGTCAAGTTCGGTGATTCCCACCAACCATCGATGTAAGCCTCGGCCGCCGCAATGCTACCGCCGGTTAAAATCCGGGTGTAAAAACGTGGGTCGTGTACCAGCACGGATGCATGTAATTGTGCCTGAGGATCACCACACTGTAAGGTTTGGCCCTGCTCATCAACCAGAGAAATACACGCTTCATCAACATGTGCTAGCAGGGTATAAACCAACTGTTTAGCGTAGTGCTCTTTACGTGTCAGTGTGCGTTGACTCTGAGGTACGTCCGTTGCAGACATAATTACTCCTTCTTCGCACTCGGGTGCGGATAAAACGGTGCGCCCTTTATCCAAAGTTTGAGCGCTTGCCAATAAATACCAATGACAACTTTTACTGTTTCCATCGGCGTCCGGATCAATAACTTACTCAGTGTTTTTGATGTAAATGGACGTCGCTGCAGTCCAAGTGTGGCGTCGAATTCTTTCTGTTGTCGGTGAGCCTCGAGGTGCAAGTGAACCCGCGTACCTAAAGGGCGAAGACGCCAGTGATAACGTTGCTTAATGGGATTAAACGGTGAGACATGAAACGCTTTGTCATGCTCATACCGCTGACCCGCAGGCACGGCATAATAATGCCGCTCTCCCCACGGGGTATTACTCACTTCGGCTAATAAATAACGCCAGTTATGGGCTTGGTCATAGAGGTAATAAAAGTTGGCCGGACTGAAATACACGCCCAAATAACGTAGCTGGCACAACGCATACACTTTCCCCTCAATGCGCTCGCCCGTCAGTTCCTGAACCTTATCGATGCATGCCGCTTTGGTGTCGGCTTGTCCATTCAAATAATCGCGATGATCAAAGGCAGCTAACCCCCACTTACCCAAGCGAAACCCTTTGACCTGTGATGCCAACAAACTAAGCTCATCAAGATCAATCACAGGCATAAACACCGAGTAATTGAACGTGTGTTTTATCGGGCTAAAACGCCGATGCCGCACTTGCCCGACATATAAACCGCTATTTAGTGCTGAAACCGACTCACTCACGAATTAATCCCCTCCACGACATCAAGCGCACTCCGCACACCATCCTCGTGAAAGCCGTTATACCAATAGGCGCCACAGAACCAGCTGCGTTGCTGGCCATTAACCCGATGGCGCTGCTGCTGTGCGGCAACACTGTCGGTATTAAACACGGGGTGAGCATAGACAAATTGCTTAAGAATTTTACTCGGCTCGATCCTGTCGGTTTGATTTAACGTCACGCAAAATGTCTCAGGCGCCTGAATTGACTGCAATATATTCATATTGTAGGTCAAAGCCGCTGGTTCTGTGTCTATTTTGTCTGACAAAGGTAAATGATAATTCCAACTCGCCCACGCGCCTTGACGCTTAGGCAACAGCGACGTATCAGTGTGAAGCACAACCTCATTGTCTTGATAGGGAATCGCCCCAAGCACCTGTTGTTCCGCTTCACTGGGATCGGCCAGCATGGCCAAGGCTTGGTCACTGTGACACGCAAAAATCACCTGCTCAAACGCCTGCTCACCGGCTTCTGTCGTCACCCACACCGCATCAGGGGTCCGGCGGACCTTTGTCACGGGTGAATTCAGATGGATCTTATCCTCAAAAGCAGGCGTGAGCTTTTTAACGTACTCACGTGAGCCTCCGGGGATCACATACCATTGCGGCCGATTCGCGATATCCAACAAGCCGTGGTTTTGGAAAAAACGCAAAAAGAACGCCAAGGGGAAGCCACGCATATCCGACAAGGTAGATGACCAGATAGCCGCGCCCATGGGGAGAATATAGTTTTGACAAAAATAATCACTGAACCCATGTTGATTGAGAAAATCGCCTAGGGTATTAAGTGCGCCTTGCCGCTCCGCTTCACCCGTTTCATGTGCGTCGCGCGCGAGGCGGTTGAATCGCATGATCTCCGCCAAAAAGCGGTAGAAGCGTACATTGATGACATTACGCTTCTGCGCAAATAACGAGGAAAGGCTATGCCCGTTATACTCCAGTCCATTCGCATCATTGCGAACACTAAAGCTCATCTGAGAAGGTTGACGACCTACACCAATTTCATTGAGTAAACGTTCATAATTTGGGTATGTGCGATCGTTAAAAACGATAAACCCGGTATCAATCGCGTACTGTCCACTGGCGACGTCGACATCGACCGTGGCCGTGTGGCCCCCCAAATAATCATTCGCTTCAAACAAGGTGATGTCATGCTGTTTATTGAGATAATGAGCACACGTCAAACCGGCAATGCCTGAGCCGATGATGGCAATTTTCATGATTTAGTTCCTTGTCATACGTCGTGCGAGAGCTCGCTGCCAGGACATAGGCAATAGCGCGAGAAACTTGAGAATAAAGGTAAATTTTCGCGGAAAATGTATTTCCGTTTTTCCTTTTGCTAATCCTTGTTGAATCGCCGCCGATGCTTGCTCCACCGTGATGCGCATTGGCATCGCAAAGTCGTTTTGGTCTGTCAGTGGTGTCTTTACAAACCCTGGCGAAATAAGTGACACCGTCACTCCTTGTTGCGCCAGATCTGCCGATAAGGTGTTGGCTATGTAGCTAATCGCCGCCTTCGATCCGCCGTATGCCTCCGCACGTGGCAGCGGCATGTAACTGGCCGACGAGCCGACAATGGCAAGATGCGTACTGTGGGTGAACCGACTCTGTAGCGCTTCAATACAGTGGAGGACGCCGAAGACATTGATCTCAAAAACGCGTTTAAACAGCGCCACATCGACTTTGCCATGGTCGATATATTCACACGTCCCAGCATTTAGAATAATTAAATCGGGAAAGACGCTTAGGTTACTCAGCGCTTGATGCGTTTGTTCGCCATCCGTGGCATCAAACGCCAATGCATCTAATGATGCGTGATCGCGAGCCATAGTGTTGAGCTTGTCTTGATTTCGCCCACAGGCCGTTACCTGCCAACCTTGACGTGCATAGTCTCTTGCCAATTGCTCACCAATTCCCGACGTGGCGCCGGTGATCAATACGTTTTTCATTGTCCTAGCCTCGTTTTGATATGTTTGAGCAGGCGACCTATCACAGGCAGCGCCTCGTACAGCATTTCACCTAAGTCGAAGTAATCACGATGGCGAATGATTTTGCCGTCATAAAAACGTAAGTGAGAGCAGCCCTGAACTTGTCGCGTTTTCCCCCCATCCAACTTGGGATGCGTTAACATCATGGTCCAGGTCACAAAGGCATCGTCTCCGTCTACCGCGGTCGTGTGTATATGAAATTGACAATCGGTAACGTTTTCGTACAGCAGCGAAAAATACTGGATAAACGCTTCTAAGCCGGTTATCTCATGCGCTGGGTCGACAAACACAATCTTGGGGTGATAAATCGTCGCCAGTGATGACAAGTTATCTTTATTAAGCGCTTGATAGGTCGTCACAAATTGCGACACACCGACATGGGTTGGGGAGCGAGTCATGGTGTTTGCTCCTGAGGCTGATTCTTCGCCGCTTCAAAAATAGCCAGCGCCTTTTTGCGCTGAGTGGCGTGATCCACCACCGGACGCGGATAATCTAGCGTCTGGGCGTAGTGATCTGCCCATTGCCAAGGCTGGTGAATATGCTTGCCCGGCACCTGTTTAAGCGCCGGTAGCCAGCGACGAATAAAGCGCCCATCACTATCAAACCGCTCTCCCTGTGTGGTCGGATTAAAGATCCGAAAGTAAGGTTGAGCATCGGTCCCTACCGACGCAGACCATTGCCAGCCCCCGTTGTTAGAGGCAAAATCGCCATCAATCAGCTTGGACATGAAGTAATCTTCTCCCAAGCGCCAATCGATAAGTAGATCTTTGGTCAAAAAGCTGGCCACAATCATTCTCAACCGGTTATGCATCCAGCCCGTTTGATTAAGCTGGTGCATGGCCGCATCAATAATGGGAAAGCCCGTTTTGCCCGCCTTCCACGCCTCAAACAATGTAAGGTCGTTATCCCATACCACTGACTCGCCCCAAGCTAAAAAGCTATACTTTTTGCTGATTGCCGGATTTTGCGCACTCACTTCCTGATAGAAATCACGCCAAATAAGTTCCGAAAGCCAGGTGGCTGCCCCTGTATCGGGCTCGCGCCAATCGGCATGCTCTTCTTGTAAACGTGCTAAGCATTGACGTGGGGATAACGCGCCAATGGCTAAATAAGGAGAAAGTTGACTGGTGGCATCAACAGCGGGAAAGTCACGCTGTCTTTTATAATCAGCCACTTGCTCGCGGCAGTAACGACGCATGTGCGCGAGGATCCCTTTCTCATCGGACGCCCAGTCGGAGACATCCTCTGTCGGATAATCAAAGTGAATCGGTTTAAGCTGTGAAAAGATCGCGTCGACGGCCGAATTTATCTCGCGTTTAGGTGGCTTTTGGCGCGGTGAGGCATCCATGCCGTCTAAGGCACGTAAGCAAGCCTTTTTAAAGGGAGTAAACACCTTATACGGTTCACCTTTTCCCGATTTTATGGTACCCGGTGCAAACAAATTGCGGTCATCATAGGCATACCACGCGATGCCTTTGTCCGCCAACGCCACGCGCGCCTGTTCATCACGCTTGCTTTCATTGAGCTCGTACTCCTTGTTAGCAAATACCGCTGTTGCACCAATGCGGTGGGCATAGTCAGCCACTTTTTCCGCCGATTGAGAAAAATCAGCCGCACGTTCAACCACCAACGGAATGTTTTGCGCGCGAAGCTCTTCACGTAACGCCTCTAGCCGTGCTTTGATAAGGCCCGCTTGTTTGGGGGCAAGATGGTGCGATGCCCACTGTTCCGGTGTCTCAATAAATATCCCGACCACAGGATCGGACGCTTCGCTGGCTGCGCTCAAAGCACGGTTATCCAGCCCACGTAAATCGCGCCGAAACCAGACTAGATGCATAACGTTTTGTTCTCCTTAAGTTCTTCGAGCTCGTCACCGTGTACGGAGCGGATAAAAGCTTGGCTCACAACGTCAATATCATCTTGAGCAAGGCAATGGCGTACTTGATTGATTTGGGCGCGATCGAGACGACGATTAGCCATTAAGGCCAATGTTGTCACCCCCTGCTCGCGCATCACCTCAACCACCAAATTCAATTGCTGATGCGGACTGGATAACATTGTGACACTGTAACCCTTCTCGTTGAGTGCCATCGCCATAAGCACGCGTTGATATTCGCTGGTTACCGTTAATGAGACAAGCCAGCATCGAGACTGGGCATGTCGTTTGGCATTCGCCGCCAGCGCCGTTCTGCATCGGTCAATCACGGCGCTTTGCCACAGGTCGCGCTGCAATACACGAACCGCTTCATCCTCGTCACCTAACCATTGGTCGATCGGTGTAAAGGCATGTTCAACTAACCAATAAAAGGGGTACTCTTTTAAAATCATATCCAGGGCTTTCCCAAGCCGTTTGACTGAGAATGTATGAATACAGTCAATCAGCTCTTGTGCCACGCTGTCGTCTTCCGCCTCGGCCGACGCGGGACTGTGAGCAAGAAGAGGTTTGACCTTGCTAATCGGCACGCCTTTGTCTAACCACTGGAGAATATGAGCGATAGTCTCTACATCTTCTTGGCGATAAAGCCGATGTCCCTTGGCCGTTCGCTCAGGCGCAAGCAATCCATAACGTCGCTGCCAAGCACGCAGTGTGACAGGGTTAACCCCGGTTTGATCCGCGACCTGACTGATGGTCAGAGTGTGAGTCGTGTTAAAGGCCATAGCGAAGCCTCAGCGCATCAGGATAAGGCTTGAGATAGGCTTGGTTAGCTAAGTACGCATCAGGGTGATTATGTAGGTGATGCGAAATCAACGTCAGCGGCGCCAGTAAAGGCATGGTGCCCTGACGATACGCATGAATAAGGTTCGCTAACTCAGCTTTTTGGCTTTTATCAAGGTTGTTTTTAAAATAGCCTTGCAGGTGCATCAGCACGTTGGTGTGTTTTTTACGCGTCGCACGAATGGCGATGGCTTGCATAAACGCGGTGCGGTACTGTTCAAAAAAACGATCAAGGTCATAATGGCCGATGTTGGCCATAAATCGCCCAAGCTCACGGTACTTTTCAGGTGAGTGCGCCATCAGCACCAACTTATAGCGTGAGTGGAAATCGACAAGAGCTTTCTTGGTCACCCCTTGCTCGACACTCTGGTAAAGATCATCAAGCGCAAATAGCCGAAAAACAAAGTTCTCTTTGAGGATAGGATCGTTAAGCCGGCCGTCTTCTTCAACAGGTAGCCATGGCATACGCGCCATCAGTGCCTGAGTGTAAAGCCCTACCCCGGAAATATCTGAGGCGTAACCATTCTCGCGGTAGACTTTCACCCGCTCCATGCCACAGGTCGGTGACTTGGCACAGACAATGTAGCCACGCAGTGCTTTGTGAGCGAGCTCTTCCGCTTTCTGTTCACTGAACGCTATCATTTTCTCGGTGTAGTCTTTTTGCTGATCTTTGGTTTCTACCAACCTCACTGATAGGTCGCCTTTATCGACTAACCGAATAGCGGGGCGCGGCACGGGGAGTCCAATCCCGACTTCAGGGCACACTGGCACGAAGTCGACATACGGTGCCAACTCTTTGGTGACAAATGGGCTACGCTTATGACCACTGTCAAATCGTACTTTTTCGCCAATAACACAGGCGCTAACACCTACAGGGAATGACATGTCTCACCTCTACACTGACCGCGCAGCATTGGCTGCGGAGTTGTACATTTATAATATGTTGTACAACTAAGAGTAGAAGATAGATCAAAATTGTACAAAAAAAATTATTTGTACAAGTAAGTGCCCTGTCGCATCCACGTCAGTTACTGGGTTAACGCCGAGATTTTGTTGGCAGCAAGCGGCCGACTACTGTCTCAGTATTGATACGCGCAATCCCCCATTCTTAGCACTACACTGGAACTATCTGGTTGTCACCATAATCCTTACGCGCAGGCCCTATGCCTTTATCAACATTCAATGATCACAACGAGGATCCACTCACACTTGCCAGGCGGTCGGCACAGCCTCGTGGCCGTGCGTTCATTTTCATCGCGCTCGTCTGTTTTGGTGTGCTCGTCGCGACGTTTTTGTTGTATCAGGCTGCCCAGTCACAACAAGCGCAACGCACTGAAAAGCTTCTCAATGTGGAAGTTCAAGCCTTGGCCAGCGCCGTCGAACGCAGCATTAATACCCAACTCACACGGCTTAGTTCATTAGCCAGTAACATCGAGTTGGATGTGCCCTCGACCTTCTCGACATGGCAAGCTTTGGTGCAACAAACCCAACAAGACAGTGCCTATATTTCATCATTGTTTTGGGCGGACAGTCGAAAGGAAATAAGTTGGCAAACACACGCAGATACCAGCCATAATAAACCGCGTTTTTCATTTGACGTAGTGGGCGAGCCAGAGGGCCAGCTTGAAACGGATCAGCACGATCTCACCCGTTGGCGAATTGCTTACCCGATTTACAGTCATAGCCGCGCCGCGCCAAGTTACTATCTTGGCGCAGTCGTTAATCTTGACGCGCTTGTTGACGAAATTGCGTCCGACTATCTGAATAAACATCAACACCTCACCATGACCCGCTGGGCAAACGACACCGTGTTGCTTGGTGACACCATCTCGCCGTTTGCCGCGGTTGGGTCGGCACCTTTAACCTTAGCAGGCACACAACCCGCTATGCAGCTCGCGCTTTGGCAAGAACCAGGCGCCAGTCAATTTATCTCATTACCCATTCTGATTTATATCGCCGGCATGCTTGTGGCTCTTTTATTAGGCGTCGCGTTGTATTTGGCTGAGGTGAATTTGATGTCTCGCCGGGCGGCGCAGACCACGATTGACTATTTAAAGAATGAAATAGAGCAACGCAAAGACGTCGAGCAACAGCTACATTTTATCGCGAATCACGACGCCTTGACGTACCTGCCCAACCGTCATGCCCTCACTCGCTATATTCAGCAGCGTGTACATGAATCTAACGCGCACCCCCACGATCTGGCGTTAATCTGTGTAGACATTGATAATTTGAAAGAGATCAATGATTTGTACGGGCAAGCGGTGCATGACCAGCTTTTAGTTGAATTGGCACAACGTCTACAACGCGTGAGGCAAACCGATGACTATATTGCCAAAATCAGCGACGACCAATTCGCGATTGTCGGCAGCGAGCTTTCACCGCTAAAAGCGGAGATTTACGCGAAAAAAATCCGAAAAGCCATTGAGCAGCCCTTCTTCCACGACGCAGAGGAGATTATTGTGACCTGTGCCGTCGGCATTAGTTATCGCTACGATGCCTCCATGCCCGCTCAGGAACTGTTGCGTCACGCAGACACCGCGGCGCATCGCGCTCGTCAACTCTCTCATCACAGAGTCGTGGTGTTCCAAATGGCAATGCGAGACCACCTGCATCAGAAAAAGGATACCGAGTACGCCATCCGCAAAGCGATTCAAGGTAACGAGTTGAGCTTACATTTTCAGCCGCAAATCGATCTAAAAGATCACAGCATTGCGGGGATTGAAGCCCTGGTACGCTGGCAAGATACAGAGGGCGCGGTGATTTCGCCTGATACCATCGTCCGTACCGCAGAAGACACAGGGCTTATGCGGCAGTTAGGCACTTGGGTAGTCAATGAGGCATTAGAGACCTATGCAACCTTGCTAGCGCAGCACTGTGCCCCCCCATTTATCGCGATAAATATCTCTGGGCATGAATTCCAAGACAGCTTCCTTGCTGATACCATTCTACGCGCCATTGAACGCCATCAAGTCCCGCCCGAACGTGTGCAAATTGAACTGACAGAACAAGTTTTCATTGAGAACCTTAGCCAAAACCAACATACCTTACACACACTCGCGGCAGCAGGTGTTTCTTTGGCGATTGACGATTTTGGCACCGGATACTCATCTCTGGCCTATCTTAAGCATTTCCCGGTGGACACCGTCAAAATCGATCGCAGTTTTGTCGCCGATCTGCCTCACTGCAAAGACGACATCGTGATTTGCCAAGCCGTCATTAACATGGCGCAATTGCTGAAATTAAAAGTGGTCGCAGAAGGTGTGGAACGTGAAGATCAACGTGACTTTTTGTTTGACCTGGGGTGCCGCTATGCGCAGGGGCACCTTTATTACCCCTCAATGAATATCCATCAGTTGACTGCGCTCCTCACGCAGTCACAACCCATCACTCGCTTATTTAATTAATCACCACCATTGTCACGCACACAACAAAAGCGTGCACATAGCGCTTCCTTACGCTGCTTCGGCCATTGCTTTATTTGCCATTCGCGCTGCATCGCCGTTCGCTTTTCCATCGGTTGCGATTGCCACGCCAGTGACAGCGGTCCTTTCCCTCGTAGCGCACGTGCACCTTTACCCTGGCGATGTTGTATCAACCGGCGGCTAACATCCGTTGTTACGCCACAGTAAAGCTGCCCTTGGCGCGTTCGAATCAAATAAACAAACCAAGGCGTATCCATAGGTGTTATCGCTCCAAAACAGCCTCTAACATCTGACGGAGTTCCGCCACTTCTTGCTCCAACGCACTCACTCGCGTCACCAAAGAGGCATCGGTGGTCGGTTCTGGTTCCAATTGCGGTGCTGAGTTCGTCGGCATATTAACGCCGTCAGTAAATAGGTGTTGATAGCGCGACTCGCGCTTTCCAGCCTCACGCGGCAATTTTTTTACCCAGTTTGACGTAATCATGTCAGCCAATGTGCGCTCGACATCTTCGACACGATTAAAGGCATAGAGGCGCTGTGTACGGGTTCTCAACTCCCCGGGCGTCTGAGCGCCTCGCAATAACATGACACAAAGGATCGCTTTCTGTGGCTCACTGAGGGTTAGGTCGCCAAATTGTGTATTACAGAAACGATGTTGATACTTGGCAACACGCCCACCGCTGCCCTCTTGCGGGCTAACCAGACGCATCTCAATCAAGGTCTCTACGATATCTAATACCTCTGAATCGGCCATCTCATAGACAGGATCACGGTTGCTTTTTTGATTCACGGCGGTGGTCAGCGCATTGAGTGTGAGCGGGTAATGATCCGGGGTGGTGACTTCTTTCTCAAGTAAACAACCGATGACACGTTGCTGATACGGTGAGAGTGTCCTTAACATAGCGATGATCCCATTTAGTCGATTTCATCGAGTTATATCAACTGAATGTCGTGCAAGCAATCACTGCGCCGATAACCGCGCAATAATCCATCCGAGGCGACGATCACCAATACTGGTAGCAGGATCACATCTTACGCATCGGGTTGTACACCAGAGCGCCACCATCTGTGCACAGCTAATGATATACTTGACCAAAATGATGTATGTGGAGTGCACGACATGGGTCTGTTTAGTTCAAAGTCTACCCCGAATCATGGCTTATCGATCGTCGCCAGAAACTGTAAAGTGGTCGGTGATATTGATCTTGAGGGCGATATTCAAATTGATGGATTTGGGGAAGGCAATATAACCCAGGCTAACGCCGTTGTTATCTCAGCATCTGGCCACTTTCGCGGTACCATCAACGCTAAGCATATCACCATCAATGGCTTAGTAGAGGGGCAATGTGATGCAGACGCTATCGATATTCTCTCGCAGGGAAAGATGAAAGGCGTACTGAATACCGAGCAACTGACCATTGAAAAAGGTGGGCTTCTTGCTGGTGAGAACCGTGCCACTCTATCAACAGACACAGTGGTACCCTTAGCGGAACAAGCAAGATCAGACGATAAAGCAAGCAAAGACAAAAAAGCTCATCCACCCTCCTCGAAACAGTCGTAAGGAAGCCTGTGAATGTCCGACTCTAATCAATCCCCCGTCAGCTTTGATAGCTTTTCTCCTGAGCTACAATGCGTGATCCGTTATGAACAAGCCCCTGAAGCCATGTACACGATGATCGCCTCGGTACACGATGCGTCCAGTGCCAGTGTCAAAGAGGCGTGGGAGAAACTGCCTGCCAGTGCGCAAAACATTCTCGACAACTATGATCAATTTCACGCACTCGTCGCCATTAGTCAAAGCTATGCGGGTATCGATGCGCTGAGCGAGCTCGAGAAGGTTGACTTAAGTGATATGTCTGATGAAGAGCGCGACAACTACAAAGCGCAAATTCTTGATGATGTGCTCAGCTCTTGTGTCAAAGATTTATCGAAGCAACTGAAACAAGCACGTTTAAAGCCTGGATTAAAACGCGAGTTTCAAGCTATTTTCCAAAAATAAGAAAGGCCAGTGCCATGCACTGACCCCTGTGATTCGCCCCCACCGGTTGGGGGCTTCTTGTGACTAAACAGACGCAATTAAGCGGATTCACTGAGCGGCGTCGTCTTTTCACGACGTGCACGCACAGAGGCCGCCAATTGATGGAGCACTCTCTCCGTATCTTCCCAACCAATACAACCGTCCGTAATGCTTTGACCATAGGTAAGCGACTGACCGTCCGTTAAATCTTGGCGACCTTCGACGAGATGACTCTCGATCATCACACCAAAGATGGCTTTGTTGCCTGCTGCAATTTGCCCCGCCACATCTTCGCTGACGTCTTTCTGCTTTTGATATTGTTTGCTGCTATTGGCATGGCTCAAATCAATCATCAATTTTTGCCGTAACCCAGCATCAGCCAGCGCCCCACAGATCTGATCGACATCACCCGCGTAATAATTAGGCGTTTTGCCTCCACGTAGAATCAGATGACAATCCTCATTACCTGCGGTTGCGACGATCGCAGAGTGTCCATACTTGGTCACTGATAAAAACTGGTGCGGTGAACTCGCTGAACGAATGGCATCCGTGGCAATTTTGATATTCCCATCTGTGCCATTTTTAAATCCAACCGGACACGATAGCCCAGAGGCAAGTTCGCGATGCACCTGAGACTCTGTAGTCCGTGCCCCAATCGCGCCCCAACTAATTAAATCGGCCATATACTGTGGCGTGATCATGTCAAGAAATTCACCCGCCGCAGGCAAACCAGAATCCGCAATATCTAGCAGTAAGTTACGCCCTAGTCGCAGCCCATCATTAATTTTGAAACTGTTGTCTAAATACGGGTCATTAATTAGGCCTTTCCAACCAACCGTCGTGCGCGGCTTTTCAAAATAAACCCGCATCACCACTTCCAAATCGGCACTTAATGTCTCACGCAGCTGTTTAAGTTTTTTGGCGTAGTCGCGCGCAGCATTAGGGTCGTGAATAGAACAAGGCCCTACAACGACAACCAAACGGTCGTCTTGGTCGTTTAAGATCTGATGGATCGCCTGACGTGCATTAAATACGGTGTGTTCCGCCGCGTCGGTCGCTGGAAACTTTTCCAGTACAGCGATAGGTGGAAGGAGTTCTTTTATTTGGTCAATTCTAACGTCATCGGTTGGGTGTACACTCATGAGCTAATCCTGTGTTTGCGTGTCGCTGACTCACGTAGCTGATTGCCACGTTTTCGTTATTCGACTCCTACGCTAACCTGCCACATTCTTTTGTGCAAATATTTTTTTACGCAATAGCAAAATCCTAAATCAAACAAAATATTGACACATCAATCCTCGTGAATTAGCGACGCAATGTGCGCTGTGGTTTAAATATGGGCGCAAGATCGGCTAAGTTATTGCACTGACTGCGTTGAAGCTATTACACTGATGTTAAATGCACATGGAGTAAATGCTGTGATCACACGCCTTAGTAAAGCGGCACTATTGGCCATGACCCTGTCCGTACCCGCTGCACATGCGACCAATTTTGATTACAACCATATTCAGGTCAACGTCCTTGCAAATCCTAGTGGAATTGGCGGGTTGGGACGTTTTGCATTTACGGAGGGCGCACACTTCGTCGCTAAAGGGGATACGCAATTCGAAGGTGACTGGTATACCTCGGGCGGTGTTGGCTTTCATGCCCCAATTAACCAGTTTGTCGATGTGTATGGCGAGCTGGAAGGTGCATGGTTTCGGCGGCCAGACGACGACAAGCACGATACCGGTGATTTTGCCACTGTGATTGGTGCCGGATTGCGCGGCTGGGTAGCCCCACCGATTGAGGCCAATTTGTATGTCGGTTCTATCATTTTTGATCAAGACGACACCACCAGCTTAGTGGAAATTGGCGGGCGCTTTCACTCCACTGAAACCTTGTCGTTAGGCGCAACGTGGCGTGCCAATGGCTTGGAACAAAATCGCTTGATTTTTTCTGTCAGATACCTGTATTAATAGCAAACGGTAACCATCTCACTCCCTTGTGTTACCGTCCAGTGTGACCTCTCTCACTGGTTATCTTGTCAATCTAAACTAAGTTTAAGGTATGGACGTAATCGCTGTTACAAGGCGGGCGTCTTAGTGCGTGGTGCAACTCCCACAGCGATGCTCGTTGTGATTGTGCGTGGGAACTGTCGGAGGGTATAACGATGGTGATGACTCAACGTATTGATGAATTTGAAAGAAAAATCCAAGAAGCCTATCAAGAAGGCAACATTGAAACCGCTCATCGCTTGGAAGAGCAAGTAACGATGTTACGGCGACGTCAACTCAAGCCTGCTGCTGACTTCCAAGCCGCCAGCCAAGTAGAAGACTTTCATGAAGTGTCAGACGGCGACTATTACGACAACTGACGCCGAGCATCGAAACACGTAAGCATAAAAAAGCCTTCTCCATGGAGAAGGCTTTTCATTTTTGCTGAATAAAACGAGTGTGTATAAAAGGGCTCAATCAGCAGATTATTGTGCAGCACGTTCACGGCGAACAATCCACGCCGCAGCAGTGATAAAAGCAACGACCAGTGCAGTTTCCACAGCAATTTTCCCAGTTTAAAAATGATAGACAGAGTGATACGCGTTTCCAGCAGCTCAAGTTGTTCAAAGGATGAGCGCTTTCCAACAGATGGACGTAGTTTACGGATAAATCACTGTAAAATCAGCCGTAGAATCGATCTCACGCAAAGAAAAGTGAGTTTTTTGGCCAACTAGACAGTTGAACGCATAAAGTTTCATCACTTAACACCTTGTGGTGCGACAAAGCGCAGCTTTCACTGTTAGCGATACATCACATTTAACCAATGACGCCTTTAGCTAGGGAAGTTGCCACGATATTGAGGCAAAGACAGAGATAAATCGTGGAGAGAGGTTTGATACTCGGCCTATGTCTTAAAAGTAACAGTAAAGTGGCAGAGCAATCGTTATATTGCGTAGTCGAGAGGTTCCGCTACACCATTTGGCATAGCGGAAGCGTCAGTGTTTAATGGTCAGCGCCAACACGCTCAGCCATTACAGCTCGATTAAGACTCAGGTTTGGACTTCTTTTTTACCAAAGGCGCATCACCAACCGGCACATTGGTATAAAAGCTTCTATCTCGCTTTTTTGGCGCCTTTTTCTTGTTCTTAACGGGTGCTTTTTTGGGTTTAGCTGATCTTGAAGGTTTTGCTTTTTCAGCTTTTTTCTCTTTAAAGCCTTTGAACTTTCCTTCAAAGCCTTCAATCTTAGTAAAGTCGAGTTTTTGCTGTAAAAAACCTTCGATATTTTTAAAACTACGCCAATCTTTAGGCCCTACCAGTGAGTAAGCCAATCCTTGCTGCCCAGCACGACCGGTACGCCCTACTCGATGAATGTATTCTTCCGCATGCTTTGGCATATCAAAGTTGATCACCAAAGACACATTCATTAAATCCAAACCTCGCGATGCCACGTCCGTGGTCACCAAAACCTCATGAAATCCACGCTCAAACTCGTTCATGATCCGGCTGCGTGTGGCTTGGTTCAATTCACCACTGAGTGCAATCGCTTGGTAGCCAGCCTGAGAAAAACGTTCAGCTAAACGCTCTGTGTCAGCGCGTGTCGCGGTAAAAATCATGACTTGCTTATGCGCATTAGCTTTTACCAGTTCCTCAAGCAGCGCATGTTTATGGTCGAGGTGATCACTCAGCACAAAATGTTGCTCAATATCGCTATGTAGCGCTTCAATTTCCCCTACGGCAATACGTTTAGGAGACTTGAGCATCCCCGCGGCGATGTCTGTCACTTGCTGATGATCCAAAGTGGCAGAAAACATCAGTGTCTGCCTTAAACGGTGATCCGCATGTTGGTTAACCGCGTCGAGCTGCGCTTTAAAGCCCAGGTCAAGCATACGATCCGCTTCGTCCAAAATCAGCATTTCCAATCCCGACAAAGACAAGTGGCGTTGTTCAAGATGATCAGCTAATCGACCTGGCGTCGCGACCACAAAGGTTGGCGACTGGCGAAACACCTTCGCTTGCTCGTTAAAATTCTCGCCACCGAGTACCAAGGCCGGTTTGTGGCTGGTGCCGCTGGTCAACATACGCAGCTGACCATACACCTGTTTTGCTAGCTCACGGGTCGGCGCCAAGATCAAGACACGCGGATCGCGACGACTGAGGGGCTTAGAACGCAACACACGCTGCATAGCTGGCAACAAAAACGCCAGCGTTTTCCCCGATCCTGTTTTTGAAGAGGCCAGTAAGTCTTTGCCTGCCATGACAACGGGGATGGCTTGACGTTGAATGTCTGTTGGCTGTTCAAATCCACGGTGGGCAATAAGCGATAGTAAGCGTCTATCGAGTCCCAGATCGTCAAATTGCAAGGTATCACTCCAAAGGTCAATCAAAAGCAAAAGGCGTGCACACGCCAATTAAGGCGGCGAATGCTATCATACTTTAGCAAAAAACACCGCACCAAAAATATTGATTACGCCACGAATGGAGAGCCACGCTAACATGAATGACACACTACGCTACCAGTGGAAAAAGCTCAGCTTGGTGGAAACCCATACACAGACACCTGATGGTCTGCACCACGTACACCACGTCATACGCCACCCTGGTGCCGCCGTGATATTACCTCTGTCAGAAGATGGCAATATACTGCTGCTCAAACAATTTCGTCCTGCCATCAATCAATGGATTATCGAAGCGCCTGCGGGCACACTGGAAGCGAAGGAGCCACCGCTAGAAGCCGCCAAAAGAGAGTTAGGAGAAGAGGCCGGTTATGTGGCGACTCGCTGGCATTTTCTCGGCATCGCTCACCCTGTGCCCGGGTTTTGCGATGAAGTGCAGTATTTTTATATTGCCCAAGCGCTCACTCCCACCCAAACGCAATTAGATGACGATGAGTTTATTGCGCCTTATTGGGTGAGCCCTTCCCAGTTACAGGCGCTCGTTGCAAATGGACAAATCACAGACACCAAAACCTGCGCCATTATTCTCCGTGCCCTATTTAATGGGTTGATCCCGACAATGGGCGTCTAACCTCTGAAAAATAAAGCACTAGGCCACAACTTTGTTAACAAGATGTTGACGGCAAATTGAACACCAAGGTAGCGTAACAGGTACGACCAGATAACAAGGAGTGTCTATGTTCTCGTCTCCGTTAGCACGCGCTAATCAACATTTGTCGTTGTTTGGCTTTTTAAAAGTACCCATGATCGGTTGGTGTCGGCCCAAGATCCTCTCCATCGACGATAAGCATGTCACGATGCGAATCCCGCTGGGGCGACGTACCAAAAACCACCTCAACAGTATGTATTTCGGCGCGTTGGCAGTTGGCGCTGATGTCGCAGGTGGCTTTCTTGCCATGGCCATGGCCGAGCAACGCGGGGTTAAAATTAGCTTAGCGTTTAAATCCGTCAACGCTGATTTTCATAAACGACCAGAGGATGACGTGGTGTTTACGTGTCTTGATGGAGACAAGATTAACCAGATGATCAGTGAATCAATCGAAACGGGTCATCGCGTTAATCAGCCTGTCACCATTGTGGCCACATGCCCAAGCTTACACGGGGATGAGCCTATGGCGACCTTTGAATTGACGCTATCGGTCAAAAAAATCGGCGAATAATCCCCCATCACCGCACTTGTCTCTTTTTATTGTTTGTCACGCCTTCAGCCAGTCTGTCTCGTCAATAGACTGGCTTGGTTATCACTACAATATAATCAACCAGTTACATAATACCTAGCATCATTGTGACTTTGGTTCTGAATTCTCCCTTATATTATTGACTTTACACAACGCCGATAAAATCGCGAGATTGCGGTGAAATTCACCGAGTTATCAACCGTTTTTGTGGATGAAATTCAAGTTATACACAGGCGCTTTTGTCTTAAGGTTGAAACAAAAAAGCACCGTCAAAACGGTGCTTAAGGTGGGATTATTCAGGGTGATAGCGAATTTGGTAGAAGATACGATATAGCACAGGCACCACAATCAACGTCAGCACGGTGGCAAACCCGAGCCCAAACATAATCGTCACCGCCATCGGCCGGAAGAAAACATCCGGCAATAAAGGAAGCATCCCTAAGATAGTGGTAATGGCCGTCATGCACACTGGGCGTACCCGGCTCACCGCCGCATCGACGACGGCTTGATAGCGCTGTTTACCACTGGCCACTTCGATATTGATCTGATCGATCAATACAATACCGTTTTTGAGCAGCATTCCACTCAAACTTAAAAAGCCCAAGAGCGCCATAAAACCAAACGGGGTATCCAACAACAGCAATCCTGTGGTGACCCCAACCACCGCCAAGGGAACCGTCAGCCAAATGATCAATGACTCTTTCACGGAATTAAACAGCAATATCGTGACCAAGAACATAAACAAATAACCAAGTGGCATAATGCTAAATAAGCCCTCTTTCGCCTCTTTGGAAGACTCGTACTCCCCGCCCCATTCAATGCTGTAACCTTCAGGCAGAGGAATTGACTCAATATCAGTGCGCACGCGGCTTAGTAAGGTCGCCGCGGTGGTTTCCCGTAACGGATCGGGGTCGGCCAACACGGTGAGCATTCTTTTGCGGTTTTTGCGCATGATAATCGGATCTTCCCAACGCATGTCGTAATCGAGAATGACTTGCTGCAAAGGAATGTAGTCTTTCAATACCGGGCTCCATATTTTCATCCCTTCTAAGGTATTGATATTCACGCGCTCCTCATCGGGCAATCGAGCAACAATCGGCATAAGGTTGGTCCCATCCCGATAAACACCAATCCGTTTGCCGCTGAATGTCATTGTCAGCAACTCGTCGACATCTTTTTTGGTGATGCCATAGCGCCGTGCCTGACTTTCATTAAACGCCGGCTCAAGGACTTTGGTGCGATTACGCCAATCATGGCGAATATTTACCGCATCAGGATCCTGATGCAATCGCGCTTCTACTTGTTTAGCAATCGCGCGTAACTTGGTGGGATCTGAACCAAAAATACGCGCTTCAATTTTCGAGCCAGTCGCAGGCCCTAAGGAAATGGGCTTCAGTTTAAGCTGCGCATCTGGATACTGGCTACGAACATGCTCACGCACCATGCCCATAGTGGGTTTAACATGTTCGTATTGGTCAACGCGGACGATCAGCTCGCCATAAGCGGCGTATGTTTTCTCCGGTGAATAGGTCAACATAAAACGTTGCGAACCTTGTCCGGCACTGGTAGAGACATAGTTGACGCCTTGTTGTTTACTCAGCCAGCTCGACACCTCATCCAGTGTACTTTGTGTGGCACGAATATCGGTGCCCTCTGGCAACCAAACGTCGACCATAAACATGGGCGTGGTGGAGTCAGGGAAAAACGACTGCTTGAGGTGACCAAAGCCATAAATACTGGCCCCCAGTGCCACTACCATCACCAACAAGGTGATATAGGCGTGATGCATGCAGGCGGTAAGAAAACGTTTATACACCACAAACAGAATCCCGTTGTAGGGATCACTGCCCTCATCCCCTTCTTCAAGCGGTGTTTCTTTGAAGAACACGCTGGCAAAGAAAGGCGTTAACGTGATAGCGGTAAACCAACTTAACAGTAAGGAGATTAATAACACTGTAAATAAGGTGCCGCAGTATTCGCCCGTTGCATCCTCTGACAAGCCAATCGGGGCAAACGCCGTTACCGCGATCACTGTCGCACCCAGCAAAGGCCACTTGGTTTGCGTCACAATATCGTGAGCCGCCTGTAGACGGGTTCGTCCTCGCTTTAAGCCCACTAGTATCCCTTCGACGACCACGATGGCATTATCCACCAACATCCCTAGGGCAATGACCAACGCCCCGAGAGAGACGCGTTGCAGGTTAATCTCGAAGTAGTACATGAATACAAACGTACCCAGTACCGTCAGCAATAACACCAAACCAATGAGTAGTCCTGAGCGCAGGCCCATAAAGAAGAGCAGCACGATAATCACAATCGCCACCGCTTGGCCTAAACTGGAGACAAATCCGCTGACTGAGCTATCGACCTCATTGGGTTGGTTATAGACATGATGGACATTGATTCCCACGGGCTGATCACTGTTCAACGCCGCGAGACGCTTATCCACACTGTCGCCGACCTCTACCACATTCACACCATCAGCAAACGATATTCCTACCTGTAGCGCTTGTTTGCCGTTGTACGAAATAATCTGCTGCGGTACCTCTTGATATCCACGTTTTACCTCGGCAACGTCACGTAAGTAAATCAGCCCCTGTGACCCAGCTTCGGTCAGGATCAAGTTGCCCAACTCATCCACGGAGGAAAACTCCCCAGTTGGGTGAATGCGAATATATTCATCACCCACACGCAATGCCCCTGCGTTACTCACGAGGTTTTGCGTCGCCAATAAATTAAACAAGGTGTCCGGTGAGATCCCTAAGCTACTTAACCGTTGAATCGAGACCTCAATGAAGACTTGCTCTTGCTGCGTGCCACTGACTTGCACTTTGCCTACGCCATCAACAAGCTCAAGCTCGCGGCGCAAAAAGTCAACATAGTCTTTCAGTTCGCTGTAGCCGTACCCTTCGCCAGTGACGGCTAGCATGATCCCAAACACATCACCAAAATCATCTTTCACCTGTGGCGGATTGACACCGGGAGGAAGCGACCCACGCGCATCATGGACTTTTCGTCGCAACTCATCCCAAATTTGTGGTAAATCATCGGCGCGGTATTTGGGTTTCATTTTGACCGTGATTTGGGACAGGCCACGACTGGAGATCGAACGCACTTCATCCACATAGGTCAGCTGCTGAACCGCTTTCTCCAGCGGATAAGTGACTTCTTCTTCCACCTGTTGGGGGGTGGCACCTGGATAACTGGTCACCACCATCGCATCTTTGATGGTGAAAGCAGGGTCTTCCAACCGCCCTAACCCCAAAAATGCAAGGGTGCCACCAATCAGGAAAATCAACGTGATCATCCAGCTAATCACTTTATTTTGAATAAAATATCCCGCTACACCCTGCTTCATGATGCATTTTCCTCTTTCGATGCCAGCGTCACTTTTTGCCCCTCAGACAGGTGATTGGTTCCTCCCACCACGATACGATCTCCTTTAGACACACCCTGGGTTATTTCTAGCCGCTGACCATGAATGCGCCCCATCGTTACCTGCTGTTTCGCCACGGTTTGTGTGGCGCTGTCATAAATCCATACATAACTGTGGTCTCGATCCAGTGGATCCCCGTCTTGGTTAAACACCGCTTCGATGGGCACGGAAAGTCCGGTGCGTGTCAGTTGTAACCCTTCCCTCGCAATACTGACCTGTACGGGCATGCCATCTAAAATAAACTGCTCCTTTGGCATGGGCATGGTTAGCGTCACTACAAAAGCACCACTGCTCGGATCCGGCTCTGCCGTATATTCATCAATCGTGGCTGGGTAAGACTGTCCTTGCTGAGTTAAGACTTTCGGTTGTAGCCGATCTTGCACTTCTTCTGCACTCGCGCCCGTGTTTTGGGTGAATAACACATCCGGCACTTGCACACGAATATCAGCACGCGAGGCGTCATGAATATTCATGATCCCTTGTCCTGGCGCAATGGTTTCAAATGGCTCAACATTCAGCTTAGATATCACCCCGTCAGCTGGCGCTCTGAGCGCAACATAAGATAAACGAAGCTTGGCCAGTGCCAATTCCGCTTGCGCTATTTCGCGCTGCGCTTTTAACTCATCAAATTGCGACTGGGCAAGCATGCCTTTCTCTACCAAGGGGGCTGAGCGCCGATACTGCGAATCGGCTACATCAAAACGTGCACTGGCATTCTCTACCGCTAAGCGGTAATCCGTAGGCTCCAAACGTGCCAATACCTGTCCCTGCGTCACGCGATCGCCCGCTTTGACATTAATGGCTTGGATCTCACCTGGCACGCGAAAAGCGAGTGTCGCTTTATCAGCCGCCGCTGCCACCGCGGGAAAAGAGATTCGTTCATTCAGTTGCTGTTGGCTCACCGTAAATGTGGTTACCACAGGCAAAGGCGCCGGTTGAGCATCAGTTGCGGGCTCGCATCCAAACAGCGCATTAACTGCGAGCAGACCAAACATGGCTTTTATCGCTCTCATAGTCCTCTCTCCTTCACCCATGCTTTCACACGGTCACCTTCTTTAAGCGCACTGACGCCAGTTGCGACAATGACATCGCCATTTTCAAGGCCTGAAACAACCTTTCCTTCACGCAAGGTTACTGGGGTCAACTTAACGGTTCCTTGTCGACTGACACGCCACACGGCTTTCTCACCATTTGCGTCGAGCAAAGCAGAGTCCGGTATTTGCGTTTGTGACTCGGTAGGAATAGTGGCATGCACTTTTGCTGCCATGCCTGGCAATACATTGATGGCATCAGGCCGATTTAAACTCACCGTGACATGGTAAGAGGCGGTTTTGGGATCCGCCTCTGTGTCGATTTCTTTAAACTGTGCAGGAAACTGTCGCGATGGATGGGTATCAAATGACACCTTCGGCACGAGTGTGTCAACATGCTGAGCAAAATAGTGAAAGTAGCGCTCTGGTAATTGGAAACTGACATTAATAATATCTTTAGATTGAATGTGTAACACTGGCGCTTGCGCTTGAGCGAATTCATTACGCTCTTTCATTCGGAGTGAGACAGTTCCCGCATACGGCGCTTTTAGTTGCGTATAATTCACATTAGTTTGCGCTTGCTCTAGGCCAGCCGCCGCTTCACTGAGTGCCGAGCGGGCTTCATCAAACCTTTGTTCGGAAATTACTTTATCGTTATGCAGGCGTTCGGCACGATTAAATTGTACCTGAGCAAGCTGATATTGCGCACGCGCCTTATCTAATTGCAGCTGATACTGCTGGCTGTCTAACGCCGCCAGCACTTGCCCTTTCGCGACATCCATACCTGCTTTGACCGGCATTGACTCAATCACCCCTGACACTCGGAATGAGAGTAAAGCTTTATCATCCGCTTCAACTTGAGCTGGAAACTGGCGGGCAAGCCCATCTTCATTGGTGACTACGGTCAGTAACTTGGCGGGTCGAGGCGGTGTTTCAGACGGTGCTGACACCTGGGGTTCACCACAGCCAGCTAGGGCGAGAGCGAGGCAACCGCTCAATACAAAACGCTTTATCATCAGCTTTTCCTTACAATAAAACCCAGGTTCCGACAGCGTTTGCCAGGCCCTAGGTCTTTGATGGGTCATTGTTTTTATCTTATTCCGCGCTAACCGCTATGCTAACCAGTGCCGAATAATGTATCAAGATGTTTCAGATAGATGCTCTGCCTGTTGAATCACGCGTGTTGTCTGATCCTCTATCGGCTGGAGGTAGGGGTGTAGCGCCTCCAACTCATCATACGGTGATTTCTCCAACTCAAGACATGTTTGTAATAGCTCTTTGGCTCCAATCATTGCCGCTGCCCCCTTCATTTTGTGGGCAAGCTTTTTGATCTTGCCGATATCTTGCTCTGCAAACGCGGCCTTCAACGCCTCTAAATCATTCGTTTGGTTTTTTACGTACTTATCAAGCAGCATTTTTACCAAGTCCATGCTATCACCGATCTGGTCTTTGACATGCTGGATATCAATTGGGGGTGAGGTATCGCTCATTGTGCTCCCTCCGGATGACTGCTCTGGTTCTGGTTCTGGTTCTGGTTCTGGTTCTGGTTCTGGTTCTGGTTCTGGTTCTGGTTCTGGTTCTGGTTCTGGTTCTGGTTCTGGTTCTGGTTCTGGTTCTGGTAAGGAGTTTGTATCTATGGATGCATCTGTAAAGTGCTCACTGGCCAAATCATCCAACCTTGTTTCCTCTTCGTCAGTATGCTTATCACCATAACTGACCGCATCTGGATTCGCATATAGGAGCAACAATTCAATGAGCTGATCTTTACTGAATGGCTTAGCGAGATGCCCATTCATTCCCGCCTCCACACAACGCTCTGCATCGCCTGAGAGCGCGTTAGCTGTCACAGCCAAAATGGGCGTGGTTTTGTCGAATTTTCGGATCTCTCGTGTCGCCTCAAAACCATCCATTTCTGGCATCTGACAATCCATTAAAATGATGTCGAATGGCGAAGACTTGTGAAGTTCTAACGCTTCTTTACCATTGACGGCAAGCGCACGCTGACAGCCCAGTTTGGACAAAATAATGTCAATCAATTCTTGGTTAACCAAGTGATCTTCGGCCACTAGAACGTTGAGATTGAATTGAATATCATCATACTGCCCAGCCACGGGCTCAGGCTCTGTCAATGCATTCTCATCCTCGTTCAATACACGATACAATTCAACGTGATAAATCGGACAGGTCAGCGTCGCCATGCCAGTGTCATGATGGCCATCATGGCTGATAGCAATCGATTTATGTGCTTGACTGATCAAACGCTGACAGCTTTGCATTTTGTCCTGATCGATCATCAACACTGATTGGTTCGAGTTATCAAAAGCTATCTCACTGCCATCCGAATAGTTGATTAAATCCAACTTTAGACGCTCTAAATAGGTCGATAGTATTTCTATCAAAATGGCGTCTTCAGACACGAGGTAAACCTTGCTATCTGTCATGCTCTCGTCAGGCTCGTAGCTTGACATCAATGTCGAGTCAGTATTCGCCACCGTCACGGGTACTTCTGCAGTGAAAGTCGTGCCTTGGTTTTCTCGACTGCGGATAGAGATATCACCATCCATTAGGCGTAAAAGCTTACGACAGACAGGCAAGCCCAGTCCTGTGCCTTGATAAGAACGTGAATACGAATTATCGACTTGCGTAAAGTTCTCAAAAATAGCTTCGTGGCGGTCTTCCGGGATCCCAATCCCTGTATCTTCTACTTCCATGACCAATGTGACCGAACCATCGCCTGCTTGCCGTTGGAATAAGCGCACGGCAATGTGCCCCTGCTTTGTAAACTTAACGGCGTTGCCGACCAAGTTTATGATCACCTGCTTATAACGTATGGCATCTAATTCAATGTCACAGGGCATATCAGGATCGATATAACAATGTAAGCGCAACTGTTTTTCCGCCGCTTTTGCGGTAAAAATACTTAAGGATTCGTGAACAAGTTCCGCCAGATCTAATGACTGTTTGGTGAGCGTCATCTTGCCGGCTTCAATCTTGGTTAAGTCGAGTACATCGTTAATGATATTCAACAGTGCAGTCGAAGAGTGCTGTAAGGTATCAACAAAATAGCGTTGCTGCTGATTGAGCGAGGTCTCCATCAAAAGATTAGACATGCCAACAATGCCATTCATCGGTGTACGGATCTCATGGCTCATCATCGCCAGGAAATTGGTCTTCGATTCATTTGCTCGCTCGGCTTGTTCTTTAGCCCGTGCCATTTCCCTTGAAATCATGTCATTAAGCGCCTTCTGCTGCACAAAGTGCACCATAGCGCTCAAACTTGATAGTATCGGCTCGATCCACCCCTGAAGCTCTTCATTATAAGTGGTCGACTCGTCAAACAAGCACACCACCCCTACCATCTGGCTAGACATATATAGGGGCGTACCGTAGACGTTAATAATCATTTTCTGATTATTCCCCGCCACACTCGCCATTTGCAGACTACGTTTGCTTTGCTTGGTCTCGATAATTTCCTCAATGAGCCCTCGCACAAACTCTTCACCAATAAACTCATTTTTCACCAATCGCGTTTGTGCCAGCACTTTATAAGGCAAGTTGTTCTTTATTGCTTCTTCGTCGTTATGGCCTACCTCAACAATAATGCCATGATTACTTTCGCCTATCCTTAGCAGTACCTGCAAGACATCCTGAAAGCTCTTACCAAAGTCTTCCCTGATAAGAAACTTATCTTGTAAGCTTTTCATTGCAGAAAAAAGCTCGGCCCCTTTAGATACCTTCTGTTTATCCAGGTGTTGTTCTGTGATATCGCGAATAATCGCTACGTTCAGCGCTCTAGGATCTTCATCTTTAATGGGGGTTGATTTGACCTGCACAATACGGACACCTTGATCCGTATCTATCTCGTACGACCGCTGTAACTGTCCACCGAGGCCATAAAGCGCTTGTGAAAAATAGCCGCGCGAATTAGGGCTTACGCGAGAGATAATCGTCGATAGGCTGATCGCTTCATCGGGCACAGATTCTAATTCGAATAGTTTCTTAGCCGAATCATTAATGGTAATAATACTGTGTTTATCACCGAGCACTAATAATGCATCAGTGTAACTGTGAATCACCGTATTTAAATACGCACGGCTTTGTTCTGCTCGATTAATTTGCTTAGCGTATTTCCAAATAAAAAAACCAACCAACAAGTTCAGTAGAATGATTTGCGTCGCAGTGCGAAGTATTTCTGTGTTAAGCTCTTTATCGATATAGCGACTGTCTTGATAAATGATCAGTCGACCTACATCCACAGGTTGCTCTCCCTGATCATAAACCAAGGGAACGTTGATTTCTTTTAGCTCATCACTTGACCGCATGCCTTTAGAGTCAGTCACATAACGAAATTGCTCATTGGTATCCGTCAGCTCAAGACGGTGGACATAACGAGAGCCCATTTCACTGTCTAAGTCATTTTGAACATTATTAAAATCATAATTCCACATCAAAGTAGGAATTCGTTGCTTTAGGCGTTGAGTGATAGAATTAATGTCTTGGTTCATATCAGACTCAAGCCGACCTTTAGCAACATGATAATTGTAATAACCAAACACACCCAACAGTAAGGTTGCTAATACAATTAAAATGACAGCGAGCCGCATACCTACTTTATTCATCATGATCACACCTGCATTGTCGCCGCCAGGATTTGGGTTTGGTATCGGGCTTTATCAAACGCTTTTAAAACCGCACGCTCTCTTAGCGACATTTTTTCACACAGTGACCCAACCCAATCCCAATTCGCATGCTCAATATGTTTACATAGTTCCAAAAGGTCACCATAAGGACCTGCACGTGATAGTAATGCTTGTTTTGCCTGTTGGTTTAGGGCAAGTTGCTCTACGACATCCTCCATTGGAACACCTAACATCGCGTCTAGGAGTGAAAAAGCGCCCACCAAGAAAGCTTCATCAGGGTCCAAGTCGTTCATCAATGGGCCTGCTTGCTGCATAAAAATGGCCCGAAGAATGGCCGCATTCTGCAAGTGTGAGCATTCTTGGTGATTCATGTTAGACATAATCAGCAGAGAAATCAGCCGCCGCAATGACTCTAACCCCAAGTACACCACCGCTTGTTTGGGATTAGTGATCGCTTTCTTTTTTGACTTCGCTAAGATATTGGCGCTTGTGACGACTTTGTAGAGCAACGAGACATCGCGAGAGATCACCTCTGTGATTTCATCGATATCATGAGGGCTGCGATTAATCACGATACACGCATCCAGTAAACTGATTACTGAGGGTGCCACATCGCTATGACTTTTAATTTGAGGTTGTTCGAAAAAGTATCCTTGAAACAAGCTAAACCCAAGCTGTTTAGCCAAAACAAACTCTTCGTTGCTCTCCACTTTACTTGCCATAAAACGCGTCTGGGCATAGTCCGAAATCGCTGCGGTCCACTCGTTCAAGCTTTCTGTTGCCATACTGACCCGCACCACATCGAATAAGTCCAGATGCCTTTGCCAGCGGCTCGAGAAGACATCACTCTCTCCTAAAATGGTAAAGCCTGCTTTCCGGTAAGACTCCAGTTGCTTCACTAGCATTGGCGTCGCATTGCACTTTGCAGTGACACAGATCACCAAAGATTTTACTGGAATAGAAAAGGGGATCTCATCAAGCAGTGCCGCCTCCGAAAAGCTCACCACGTATCGCAAGCTATCATCGAGTTCTTTCCCTGATAGAAAATTGGCGCTGAGAATGCGCGATGTCGCCGTATCTTCATCAATTGAAGGAAACTTGTTTTCTTGACCTTCCCTAAACAGAAGCTCATTGCCCCATTGGTTCTGCGCTTCGTCAAAGATGGGCTGGCACGAAAAAAAAATTTCACTCACAACTCACTCTCCTTAAAACAATCCCTTACTACAAACGTAGACCAAAGGTATGACTTATGGCGCCTTTTTTTTGATATAACTGAGTGTGTTAAGTCCAACTACTTGGGACGTGCTCGTCTTTTGCTTGGGCAAAATCACGATTTTTGCTAGGCTCTGCGCTAAGCATATCACGAGGTATATTTATGGATGTTTTGAATCAACTTGCCGATGACGCGCCCGAGCATGAGCCGGACACCTTGCCATCGCTCGACGAACAAAAAGCGATTGTGGCAAAACTCAAAGCCCTTGAGGAGAAAGGTGAGCTCACAGACGAAATTCTCGCGCAGTATTTTGTCGTTAAGCAAAAAGACACAAGCGATGAAGAAGAGTAAGAACAACACGAAAACGTGACCGCGTCACTTTTAAAATTTATCTTATTCTACGAAGAAGATGCCGAGAGATGATAATGAAAGGCATTAGCGGCGCAGGGTTGATACTTGCGTGGCTAGGATAGACAGAAGATTATCGACACAGATCCGCCCCGAGCTCAAACTCGGGGCGTTTTTCTGGTTTACTCAGGAGCAATGCCGTCGGTTTTCGCCGCACAAATAAAATCATTTTTGTGCAGGCCTTTAATCTTATGCGACCACCACGTCACGGTCACTTTACCCCACTCCAGTAAGATAGCGGGATGGTGTCCTTCTTGCTCAGCCAGCTCAGCCACTTGGTTGGCAAATGCCCACGCCAACTTAAAGTTGCGGAAGGTGAACTCACGTTCGAGCTGATCAATCCCATCTCGTGTTACTTTACGCCACTGCGGAATGTCTTTAAGCAGCGCTGGCATTTCCTCAGCACTGACCAAAGGGGCATCAATATCGCAGGCTTCACATTTCAACTCAGTTAGTTCAGACATGTTGCGTTTCCTTTTGCTGTTCTGTCTTTTTCGGTTTGGGCGGAAACAAAGGCGCGTGAAGGCCCAGTTCCATCGCTTGATGCACATCAGCAATCAAATCACGTTGACTGATGGCAAATAAATCGTCAATCGACTCAATGGTAAAGTAAATGGGTTGCATGATGTCAATCCGGTATGGCGTGCGCATGACATCTATCACTTCTAAAGGCTTACGCATCGCTTTGTCGCTATTAAAGGCGTACTCAGTCTCCGCCGGCGAAGACAAGATCCCGCCGCCATAAATACTGCGATTGCCTTGCGAGTCACTGAGCAAACCGAACTCGACCGTAAACCAATATAAGCGTGCAAGATAAACGCGCTCTTTGGGCGTGGCTTGCTTACCGAGCTGGCCGTACATATGGGTAAACTCAGCGAATGCTGGGTGAGTCAGCATCGCACAGTGACCGAAGATCTCGTGAAAGTAATCCGGCTCTTGCAGGTAATCGAAATCGTCTTTGGTGCGCAAAAACGTCGCCGCTGGGAATTTCTTATCCGCCAGCAAGGCGAAGAAATGGTCAAAATCGATCAATGCAGGCACAGGAGCCACTTGCCAACCTGTTTCTCGCATTAACACGGCATTCACATCTGGGATCTGTGGTACCATGTCATGCGGCAAATCCAGCATTCGCAACCCGTCGAGATATTCCTGACACGCTTTATCTTTGATACATGCAAGCTGCCGCGTAACTAGCTGGCGCCATACATCGTTTTCTTGTGCCGACCAGGCTACACGACCCAGCTCATCAACTGGTTTGGATTCGTATTTACTCTGTTTCACGTTCACCGCCTTGTGTCGTTGTCTGGCGTAAAAATCGCGCGTAAACAGCGGCCCTTAGCCTTACGCAATGTCTCCGTTACTCACAGATTACGTCGACTTTGCAGAGAAAATCATCTCTTCACTGCGGTTTTAATTTTACCTTTGCGTAACATTTATTTTACATTACACATCCAAAAGGCTGCTGCTTTAGCCAATGCTTCACCCCCGAGGGATCCGCGTGCTTGCATGGCTCGTAGTATCTTGAAAAGACCTGACTGCAAGGACGAGTGATGAATTTACAACTGAGCGAACTGATAAATTGCGACAACATTGACAAGATTCAGATCCGTGGCATTGATGGCATGTTATATCAAGCCATCGCCTTTTTACGTCACGGCGATACGGTGGAGCAGAAGCTAATTTATCAAGGCGATAAACCCTATTTATCTCGCAGCTTGCTGGCGGTAAAAGATGATTTTGAATGGGTTAATGCCGCGCAATATGTATTAGTCACTGACACGGCATATGATGAAATGATAGGGCTTGGCACGGAAAAGCCTTTGTCGACCCTCGAGCAGCCATTGCATTGGAAATAACGCAACAATGCCCCAACCTATGGGGCAATTTCTTCCCCGTCCCACGCAAACAGACGCCCAGTATGACGACTATCGAGGCCATCCAATACCGACAACAAATAGCCAGCCGATTGAGCCGGGCTGAATAATTTACCGGGCTTAACATTGGCTTGGAATGGCGCGGATAAACGACTATCGACGGTCCCCGGATGCAGGCCAACCACGGTTAATGATTTGTCTTGACGGCCAAGCTCAATACTCATGCACTTGATCAACATGTTCACCGCCGCTTTACTTGCGCGATAGGCGTACCAACCGCCCGCACGGTTATCACTGATACTGCCCACGCGCGCCGACAAAATGGCAAGCTTCGCCTCGGCGTTGCGTTTCAATTTGGGCGCGAGGTGCTTGCTCAATAGCAGCGGCGCGACGGCGTTGACGTCAAAGAGCTGATGCATGGCCTCACTACTGCACGCCGCGAGCCGCTTTTCTGGGCTGACCGCATCGTCATGCAACATTCCCGAGGCAATGATCACCGCATCTAAACTATTGTCGTCGATTTGCTCGGCCGCTGCTTGTATTGATGCTTCATCGCGAATGTTCACCGCCACAGGCACCACCTTTTCACTTATCTCAGCAAGTGGCGCGGGGTGACGCCCTAGGGCGAAGACTCGCTGAATGGATGGCTTGTCGAGCAATGCGCGGCAAAACGCTTCACCAATCGCGCCGCCTGCGCCGACAACCGCCACACGCTGCATGGAATCACTGTTCATTCTCTTGGCTCCTCAAACAAAAAGAGATGCAAACTGCATCTCTTTAGTTAGGGATGAGGCAATCCTGTCGATCACCGAGTGTTAAAACTAAAGCTTACGTAGCACAACCATCAGATAGAGCCCACCAATCAAGGAGGCAATGATCCCAGCTGGCATTTCTTGCGGATATAACCATTGTCGTCCGAGCCAATCTGCAAACAGCATCAATCCCATGCCAATCAATCCGGCGGTGATCATATGCGCCCGGGCATTTTTCGCTCCCCAGCTACGCGCAATGTGTGGCGCCATCAAGCCGACAAAACTGAGCGGCCCCACCACTAAGGTGGCACTGACGGTCATGACCGCGACGAGGGCCAGCAACAGCATGCGGGCACGCCCTACCTTAACCCCCAGTGATTGAGCAGTTTCGCCACCGAGCGGCAAAATATCGAGCCAACGCTGACACATTGACCCTAGCGCCATCAGCACCGCAGCGACCAAGGCCAGTGTGGTCACCGTACTGTCAGTCACATAGTAGGTTGAGCCTGAAATCCACGCGAGCACTTGATATGCGCGAGGATCGCCACCCGCCATCAAAAAGCTTTGTACCGCTTGCATTAGAGCGGCTATGGCCACCCCAGTGAGCAACACCTTTTCTGGCTGGAAGCCGGTTTTGCGATTAAGCAGCACAATCAACGCCAAGGTCGCCCCCGCACCGATTAGACCGCCGATATATAAGCTCAGCATAGATGCGCCCATGCCCGCAAAAATGGTGACAATCAGTCCCAGCGCCGTACCAGCACTGATCCCCATCACTTCAGGGCTCGCCATCGGGTTAGCACTCAAACGCTGAAGCACGGCACCCGCAACAGCAAGCACACCACCCGCCAATGCCGCGGCCAGCAAGCGTGGCAAGCGCCATTCCAACAAGGACCAATCGCCGCTGAGCGCCAGCCACTGCCAGCCCTCACTTTGACGCGATACAGTGGCAAAAATCACCACACCCAACACAAGTAACATCAACGTTCGGCCTAGTGGCCAATCCTGACGCGGTGCGGGCGATCCCGATTGCATCTGTTGGCGTTGACGATTGCCCAGCGATACCCGTGGCAACAGCCACAATAATAGCGGCGCACCTAACGCTGCCGTGGCGGCGCCCGTGGGCACCATCATTGCCCGGCGGCCGGGTAACAGCTGGACAGCCAAATCGGTGGCTGCCAACATCAAGGCGCCTAAAATCATCGCTAGGCTCAATCGGGTGATGAGCTTGCGAGCGCCACATAAGCGCGCAATCGCGGGCGCGGCGAGACCGACAAAGCCAATCACGCCAATTAAGCTGACCACCCACGCGGTCAGAAGTACCGATAGTCCCAGTGCAATCACACGGATTTTAGCCAGTGATACGCCTAAGCTTTTTGCTCCTTCATCTGAAAGGCTCAGGACGTTGAGCGGCTTTAATAAGGCAAGGATCAACACGACCGCCAATCCAATACGCGGCAGTAAGGCTTGCACACTGTGCCAGTCGGTTTGCACCATCGAGCCCGCGCCCCACACCATCATGCCATGTAGCGCTTCTTGATTCATCAGCAGCAGCACGGTGCTGAGCGCGCCGCAGTAAAGGTTTAAAATCAACCCCGCGATCACCACTACGGTGGGCGATAGGCCGCGTCGCCATGCTAGCGCAAACACCACCAGCATGGTCAGCACCCCGCCAGACATCGCCACCATCGCGCTCGACCAAGTCAGTAGCCAAGGAGGGGCATAAAGCGTAGCTAGCATCAGCGCCAAGCTGGCACCATTCGCCACCCCCAGCGTCGAGGGCGAGGCCAAGGGGTTACGCAATACCTGTTGCATCAAGGTACCGGCCAGCCCCAAACACGCCCCCGCCAGCAATGCGGTGACCAAGCGCGGCCACCAGGTTAAATGCATCACAACGCCAATCGACGCACTGTCATCCAGCGACCACAGCGACTGCCAGAGCATGGATGCATTCACATTCCACTGCCCCAACTGAGTTGTTGCGAGGCTTAACAGTGCCGCCAATAACGCCAAGGGCACCCATAATAGGTTCAGTTTCATGACTGCCCTCCTTGCTCGATCAATGCTGCGGTCACAAGGCGGGCAAAACGTAACGCCGACGGAATCGCGCCAAAGCTCCATACCGGATCAATCATCAATGGCGTATGCCCCGTATGTTTAACCAAATATTGCCAAAACATATTAGTCTGAAGGGTTTGCTCGACGCCCGCGGGGAGCGGGCGCACAATCACTAGTTGCGCATCAAGGTCAAGCAGCTCGCGGGTGGAGACCATGCTAAACCCCCAACTGTTGGTGGTATTTTGCCACGCGTTGCTGAGCCCCAATTCACTGATAGCGGCGTGATACAAGCTGTTCGTCCCAAACACCCGCACATGATTGGCATCCAGAAACTGGATCATCAACAGCGGTGGCTGTTCGCCGGGAATGGTATCGCGCAGGCTCGCTAATTGCTGTTTCGCATTGGCAATCAAGGTTTCACCGGCCTCCGGACGGTTGGCCTCGCGCGCAATTTTCCGCGTCACGGTTTTGAGCGACGCCCAGCTTAGGCCGCTTTCATACAGAGGAATTGAGCTGACCGGCGCAATGGTGCTTAGCTTGGGCTTCATTGCCTTAAAAATGGGCGAAATCAGAATTTTATCGGGGTGAAGCTCGGCCAAACGCTCCATGTTGGGCTGGGTGCGAAGCCCAATATCGACGGTTTTTTCTGGAATGGGCGGGGCTTTCACCCACGAATTGTAATCCGCCTTTTGCGCGACCGCGACGGGCGTCACCCCTAAGGCCAACAAGGTTTCAGTTTGGGTCCAATCCAGCGAAAGAATACGAGGCGATGCGCTGACGCTCGCTGGCATCATGGCCGCGGTCAGCCAGACCACAAGCGTCAAAAAAGAGGACTTGATCATACCGGCGATAACTCCCCCGGCATAGCAACCGCATAGCCGGCGGTATGATCGGCAATCGGCATTTCAATGCCATAAATCGATTTGAGGGCCGACTCTTGAAACACATCGCTGACCGCGCCTTGAGTCAGGACTTGTCCGCTGTGCAGCGCGACAATTTCATCACAAAAACGTGCCGCCATATTAATGTCGTGCACCACGATAATGATGGACTTATCCAACTCTCGACTGAGTTTGCGCACCAAGGTCATCACTTCGACTTGGTGGGCGACATCCAGTGCAGATAGCGGCTCATCGAGCAGTAAGTAACGCGTTTGCTGTGCCAGCAGCATCGCAATCCACAACCGTTGGCGCTCGCCCCCCGATAAGGTATCGACCAAGCGATCGGCATAATCTTGGGTGCCAGTGAGCGCCATTGCCTCGTTAATCGCTTGGTGATCGGCTTTGGTCAACCGCCCCAGCAAGCCATGCCAAGGATAGCGACCAAAACTGACCAACTCATACCCAGTTAAGTTATCGGTTGCCGGTAAATGCTGTGGCAAATACGCCACCTCGCGCGCAAAGGCTTTTTCCGACCATTTTGATAAGGGCTTTTGGTCTAATGCGATCTGCCCGCTGCTGGTTGCCTGTTGCTGCGCTAACAGCTTTATCAACGTCGACTTACCCGAGCCATTATGCCCGACCAACGCACAGATTTTTCCGGGCGTAAACGACAAGCTCACCTTATCGAGTAACACTTTTCCGTTGACGGCAAACGCAACGTCCTTTGCCTCTAACATATCTCGATCCTACTATTGCAAACACAAGCGCGTAGCACTTGCCCGTTATCTCTAAGAGCGCTAATTTTCCGATGCTTAAAAGGCAAATGCAAACCATTTTGATTTCGCTTTGTGTGCTTAGCGCTTGTTAATGAGAGAAATTAGACCTCAACCAAGTCCCTCTCAGGGATCCAAGCGTCATTCAGCCTCGTATCGCCCATGGATAAATATAAATTGTTGTTGCGACTGTCGAGAGCCCTATGTCCGCGCCCATCAGCCTTGTGTGGCTAAAACGCGATTTACGCCTGCGGGATCATGCCCCATTACAAGCCGCCATTGCAGCGGGGCGCCCCTTGGTGATCCTGTACCTGTTTGAACCACTGCTGCTTAACGATCCGCACCATAGTGAACGCCATTGGCGATTTGTCTGGCAATCGCTGTGCGATCTTAATCAACAGCTCGCACCACTGGGCGGTCACGTCACCATTTGCCAAGGAGAGGCGCTCTCAGTATTCGACGCCATCCACCGGCAACAGGCCATTGGCGCGGTGTACAGCCATCAAGAAATTGGCGTCGACGCGACATTTTCTCGTGATAAAGCGGTGGCAAAATGGCTGGAGAGCCATCAGATCCCGTGGCATGAATCCCCCACTGGGGCGGTGATCCGCGGCGCTAAAAATCGGGTTGATTGGGACACTGAATGGCAAAAGGTGATGCGCGCTCCCCTTGCCGATCCTGATTGGCAACAAGCGCGCTGGCTAAACGCATCACTCACGCTACCCGCGCTCGATCACCACAATTGGGACTCTCCCGCGCCACGCTTTCAACCCGGCGGGCCGAGTTGGGGGTATAAAACCTTGCAATCTTTTTTCCGCGAGCGCGGACAACGCTATCAACGCCACATCTCTAAACCGCTCGCCAGCCGCAAAAGCTGTACCCGACTGTCACCCTATCTTGCATGGGGTAACATCAGCTTGCGCGAGATGTATCAAATCACCCTCCTCCATTGGCAGAAAAAAGGCTGGCGGCGAGCGCTGGTAGCTATGGTGTCGCGTTTGCATTGGCACTGTCATTTTATGCAGAAATTTGAAAGCGAGCACCACATGGAGCATCGGCCCGTCAATCGAGGCTACTTACATTTTGAGTACGCAAATGGTCCGCAGAGCGATGCGCACCTGCGCGCATGGCAACAAGGTAATACCGGTTATCCGCTCGTCGATGCTTGTATGCGTTGCCTACACGTCACTGGCTATATCAACTTTCGGATGCGGGCGATGCTGGTCAGCTTTTTAACCCACCATTTATTGATTGATTGGCGCCGCGGTGTGCATCACCTCGCGCAGTTATTTCTCGATTTTGAGCCCGGTATTCATTACCCCCAATTTCAAATGCAAGCTGGTGTGACAGGCGCCAATACCTTGCGTATTTATAACCCAGTGAAACAATCGCAGGAGCAAGATCCCGAGGGGGCATTTATTCGTGAATGGTTACCCGAGCTTTCTCCCTTGCCCGACAGTTTGATCCACACCCCATGGCAAATGACCGACATGGAAGCGATGATGTACGGCGTGGTGCTTGGCGAAGACTACCCGAAACCCATTGTCGATATCGAACAAACCGGCAAACGTGCGCGAGATATTTTATGGTCGTTTCGTCAACAAGACGCCGTTCGTATCGAGAAAGCACGGATCCTCGCCACCCATGTGCGTCCAAGCAGCCCTGAGCCAACAAACAGCCCTGAGCGAACAAATAGCTCTGAGAACGCGGACAAGCGCAGTCAAAAATCACGTTCACCTGCCACTCAGTCTACTGGAGACAACCAAGATGGCGCATAAAAAGCCACATCTTCCCAGTAAGGTATGTTTGACGTGCGAAAGGCCGTTTACATGGCGTAAAAAGTGGGCGCGCTGTTGGGACGAGGTTAGGTATTGCTCTGACCGTTGCCGTCGCGAAGGTCGTCGCCATGCGCGAGCGGCGAAGATCTAAACGCTTCTAGCAGCGAGCTAAGTTGCGGATGCACCCACTGACGTTTAATCGATACCGCATAAAACGGCTCATACACACTCGGCAGTAAAGCATAGCGGGTGAGCATGCCGCTATCTAGCTCATCGCGAACCACCACCTCGGGCATCACCGCCAACGCGTCATTGTCTCGGGTTAATAGGCGCAGCATCGCCATATCATTGGCTTCAGCCATGATGTAAGGCTTGAGTTGATACTGGGCAGAGATGGCATCAAACCCTGAGCGAATCGGGTTATCGCCATAAGGTAACACCCACGCTTGATGCTGGTAGCTGGCGTCTAAGGTCGGCGACAAAGCTTTACCCGGCCAACCAATCACAGCGACCGGCTGGCGAGCCAATTGCTGATACTGCCAAATCTGTTTGTTGGTGCCCCGCACCGCAATATTGGTTAGCGCCAAATCTAACTGGTGATCAGACAGCGCATGGAGCAAGCCGGTTTGATCCATCGACTGCAACACGTAGCGGCACTCTCGTTGATTAACCAATGGCTGAATAAACTGCTCGATAAAATTCCGCGACATGGTGGATAAGGTGCCAATGCGAATCGTGGCACTGGACAGGGCCCCGCCGCTGGATAGCAACTGCTCGAGCTCTTCCCCTTGGCGGAATATCTCTTCGGCATAGTTCATCGCTTGATAGCCACTTTCGGTCAACGTCAACGTACGACCTTGGCGCTCAAACAATTGCACCTGCATCGCCTGTTCAAGCTGCTTGATTTGCGACGACAGCGCCGACTGCGAAATATGCAGCTGACGGGCGGTCTGGGTCAGGTTCCCGTGACGCGCCACCTGCCAGAAATAATATAAATGATGGTAGTTGAGTCGGCTCATCGTTCTCTAAAACAGAATGAAAAATGATTTATTATGTATTTTACTTAACTGTAGTAAGTTTTCACAATGTATCTCATAACTATTGCTGTGAGGTAAGTCATGTTATCCCTATTTCTCGTCACCCCGCTCAAACTGGTGCTGCTCGCACTGGTTGCTCTTCTTGGCGGAGTTATCTGGCGATACAGTGCCACTGCGTTTGCAGGTGAAGCCGACAAACACCGTTTTCTTTCCTCTTTACTGCTCACCTTGTCGGCAGTCTTGTTGGTTTTAGTCAGCAATCACCTGTTGCTGTTTTGGCTCGCCTGGGTGGCGGTTAGCCTCTCATTGGGTCGCTTAATTCTTTTCTATCCGCATCGGCCTCGCGCCCAACTCGCGGCACACAAAAAAATGCTGCTCGCCCGCTTTAGCGAATTGCTACTCGGTGGCGCATTTTTACTGTTGTTTTTCCACTACCAAACCGCGCAGATTGACCAATTGATGTTTCAAGTCAGCCAGCAACCTCATACGCTGACTGTAAGCATCGCCGCCTTTATGTTGGTGGGCGTGGCGATTATCAAGTGCGCTCAACTACCCTTGCACGGCTGGCTCATTCAAGTGGTGGAAGCGCCAACACCTGTCTCTGCCTTGTTGCATGCTGGCATTGTGAACCTTGGCGGGATCTTATTGATGCTGTTCGCGCCAGTGCTCGCGGCGAGCCCCAGTGCCAGCTTGGCACTGCTGGTTATCGCGGGCGTCAGTACGCTGGTTGCTGGGCTGGTGAGCCTGACACGCGTGAGCATTAAGGTAAAACTGGCGTGGTCGACCGTCGCACAAATGGGTCTGATGTTAGTCGAAATCGCCCTAGGTCTTTACGAGTTGGCACTGCTGCACTTGCTGGCGCACTCTTTCTACAAGGCGTTTTCTTTCCTCAACAGCGGCAATGGCGTGAATCATTGGCTCGCCACCCAACTGGCTGACGCCTCAGTTCCGCGTCGCTGCCATTGGCTTGCCGCGATGACCACCGCCGCCGGTTTGATTGTCGCCGTGCATCTGGGTGTTGATATTTTAAATAGTTTGGCCGCCGGTTGGTTGCTGTGGATGGCGATGATCATGCTGCTATTACCGGCCTTTACCCGCCCAGGCGCTGCTCGCCCGACACGCGTGCTGCTCAGTAGCATGTTTGCCCTTGGCCTGCTTGGGCTTTACGCCGCCATTAAACATAGCTTGATTGTGTTTGTCGCGGGTGGAAATGCCACCTATTTGTTTGCCGATGCCTTTGCGCTAGTGCTGTTTATCGCGCTGTTTGCTCTATCAATGGCGGTCCAGTACTGGCCTCACAAAGCGTGGGTCAACCGCCTATTTATCTGGCTGAACGCCGGGGCTTATCTTGATGAGTGGGCGACGCGCCTAACACTCAAATGGTGGCCGAGTGCTTCTTTAATCCAACTACAAACGACCCAATGGCAACCGCATAAGGAGACGCGTTAATGATTGCGAAAACGCCCAACGTATCTGCACTCCCAGAGTCCCTCAATGTGAGCGATTTTCGCGATGCCACCCAGCAAGCGGTCGCCGCGATTGCGCCAAGCTGGCCGTTGGATCAAATGATTGCAGTGAATCCATGGTGGCCGCAACGCTTTACCCCCATTGAGCAAGTCTTTGCCGAACAAGCGGTGTTAAGTGGCCACTGTCCGCTAATGCCGTCGGCGTACTATCTGTCGCATTGGCAATCGCCCATTAGTGAGGCACATCTTGCCGAGGCCATTTCAACCTCTGACAGCGCATTGACGGTCAGTGATTGTCTGCGTGCGCTGCGTAGCCATAGCAGTGACCTCCCGCGTTGGAAGCCATTAGCTGAGTTGTGTGACCGCACTCGAGAAGCACAAGAAGGCTTATCGTGGCAGCAAGAAATTCAGCAGCAAGTGAGCCAGTTTCTCGCGCTCTATCACCAATACCCACAGCGCTTTGATGCTCAAGGCCAAGGCGGTGAGCACCTTTATCAATGCTGGTTGGATGTGGTGAGCCAAGATAAAGGCATTAAAACCCTCACTGGCGTGGATTTGCTTGCCGATTTCGCCGCACTACCCACCCAAATCGATGCATTGATCGCTGAAGCGGCCGACTTTTGGCGACCGACTCTTCACGACCAAGACGGTAACTTGGCCTATTGCCACGCGCTTATGCACGGTTT
Organism: Salinivibrio sp. VYel1; assembly: GCF_009377945.1. Taxonomy (NCBI): domain Bacteria; kingdom Pseudomonadati; phylum Pseudomonadota; class Gammaproteobacteria; order Vibrionales; family Vibrionaceae; genus Salinivibrio; species Salinivibrio sp. VYel1. Next base: position 241,811 of record NZ_RSAM01000001.1, read on the forward strand.
ATCGGGTTGGGCAAGCTGGCAGGCTTGGTTAGATTGGCAGCAACAGCTCAGTGACAGTGAACAACAAGATCATGGCATGGGCCTATTCGCGATTTTACTCGCGTGGGATACAGTGCTGGCACGCTGGCTTGCTAAACATCGTGACGCAGCGTGGGCAAGCATTCGTCAGTCCATGCACCATCAAGCGGTGAATGTCCGCCATTGGTATCACCAAGCACAACAACAGCTCGCGCCCCTGTGGATTTGGCAACAAGCGCTGGAAATCAGTCAGCAGCGCCCTTGGGCACATGCCCTATCTGCGCAGGCCAGTGTCGACACGCTCGACACCTCCCCCACGCTTCAGGCTGTATTTTGTATCGATGTGCGCTCTGAGCCAATGCGTCGCGCATTAGAAGCGCAATCCGAACGAATTCAAACCCTTGGCTTTGCTGGCTTTTTTGGCTTGCCGATTGCCTATCAGCCCACGGATAGCCATATTCATCGGCCACAACTGCCCGGCTTACTGGCGCCAGCGGTCACCGCCTCACAAACTCATGCTACCCCCGAACGCTGGTTGCGAATGACCAAGCTCGGCTGGCAGCGTAGCCTCGATGCGCCCGCCGCTAATTTAGGGATGGTCGAAGCCGGTGGCATGTTAAAGCTAGTGAGCTTATTAAAACGCGCATTGCGCATTTCTGGCACCGAAAACCCGCTAAATCGACTCAGCCATACTGACAGTGATTGGGCGCTCACCCGTGACAATACACCGTTAACCGCAAAAGAAAAGGCGGAGCTAGGCGCTGGTATCTTGCGGGCAATGGGCATTGCTGATCAACTGGCCGATGCCGTCTTGTTGGTGGGTCATGGCAGTGAAACCTGTAACAACCCTCATGCAGCAGGGCTTGACTGTGGTGCCTGCGGCGGACAAACCGGCGAGGTAAATGTCCGCGTACTTGCACAGCTTCTTAACGATGCCGACGTACGTGATGCCATGGCACAGCAAGGCGTGACGATTCCCGTCAGTACCCGTTTTTATGCCGCCATGCACAACACCACCACCGACGCACTGGATGTCTTTCACGCCCCCGAGCATACCGAGTGGCAAACTTGGCTAGCCGGCGCAAGCGAGCAAGCACGTGCAACCCGCGCCAACCAGTTTGATCAGGCGCCTACCCAGCCATCCAAACTCAAACGCTTCTTTGGTACACGGGCCAAAGACTGGGCGCAAATGCGTCCTGAGTGGGGACTGTGTGACAACGCGGCGTTAATCGTAGGCCCGCGCACCCTGTCTCGACAGATTAATTTGCAAGGTCGCAGCTTTTTACACGACTACGACATGCACAAAGACCGTGACTTTAGCCAGCTTGAAACCATACTCACCGCGCCCATGGTGGTGACCAATTGGATCAATCTGCAGTACTTTGCTTCTGTCACCGCACCGGAAAAATTCGGCAGCGGCAACAAGCTGCTCCACAACATCGTGGGTGGGCACATTGGGGTGTTTGAAGGGAATGGTGGCGACTTACGAATTGGCTTATCGCATCAATCCGTGCACGATGGCCGTCGATATCGCCACCAGCCAGTGCGATTAAGCGTATTTATCGCTGCCCCTCGGGAGGCAATTGATAGTATACTTGCACGCCATGACGATATAGCCGCGCTGGCGAATCACGGCTGGCTGTACTTGATGCAAATTGATGCGCAAGGTGCAGTATGGCAACGCGATCGCTCGGGTCAGTGGTATCACCTGAACGTAGCAAAATAAAACGGAGCATGTCGTTGAAAACGCAACTTCTCTCAGCGCAGTGTTCAACGGACCTAACACAAGCCGCCGAACTGCTAAAAGCCGGCGAACAAGTCGCGGTGCCCACAGAAACCGTGTACGGTTTGGCAGCGGATGCCAGCAATCCAGACGCCGTCGCGGGTATTTTTACCGCCAAGGGTCGACCCGCGAACCACCCTTTGATTGTGCATCTCGGTGACGTCGCATCGATTACCGAGTGGGCAACGCAAATCCCGGATGAAGCATATAAGCTGGCGAATGCCTTCTGGCCAGGGCCGATGACACTGCTGTTGCCACGTGCCGAGCATATTTCACCAGTGGTCACGGGTGGATTGGATACCATTGGGCTTCGCGTACCCGCGCAACCTGTGTTGTTAGACTTGCTCGCCACCCATCAGCTTGCTGTTGCCGCCCCGTCTGCGAACCCGTATAAAAAGCTCAGCCCCACCACGGCGGAGCAAGTGATGCATGGTTTAGGCGGAAAGATCGCTGCGGTGATTGATGGCGGCCCTTGCCAACATGGGCTGGAGTCGACCATTGTCGATCTTACTAAGCGTCCATTCCGCGTACTTCGCGCCGGTCCAATCACCGCCAGCGAGCTGAGCGCCGTGCTGGGTGAAACAGTCGACGCCCCTGAGCAGCACGACACCGTGGTGCCCGGCAATGTGGGAAGCCATTACCAACCCAACACCCGGTTACAGATGGTGGCGGCAGACTTGTCTGATCTCCCTGCGCCCCATCCTGAAAAACGAGCGGCCTTGCTTCACTTTGGCGATGCCCCAGCACGGGATGATCTGGTCTGTATTGCCATGCCAGATGACGCTGCACGCTACGGGCAAGCGTTATATCACCAACTTGCCCAAGCCGACCAACTCGGCGTCGATGAGATCTGGCTCGCCCAGCCTCCTCATGGTGAAGCGTGGCTTGCCGTGCATGATCGCCTGCGCCGCGCCGTTAGCTAGTTTTTGACGCACGCATTCGCATAAAGCTTGCCGTTGCACTGGCACACACAGTGCCCGCAACGGTGAGCGTTGCCTCCAACTGACTCATTCCATGTTTGGCTTTCACACACCATGCTCGTACCTCCGCCTCAACGGCAACGGGCACTGGATGGTGATAGCGAATATTAAGTGACCCTGTCACACTTTGCGGGGCAAACAAGAAGGTACAATGGGTGAATGCTGCATCTAAAAGCGTGGCAATCACCCCACCGTGTAGCTGATCTTGATACCCCTGCCAAGTGCTTTCTAACCATACTTTTGCGCTCACTGCAGTTTCATCGTCTTGGTAAAATCTAAGATTAAACAGCCCGTTGTCACTGCAAGCCACACACTGATGATGGGAAACCGGCGGGATAACAGGCTGCTTATTCATGGCAACCACAACCCTGTCCACGAACGCGGCCGCCTTTACCTTGCCCCTTACCACACCCTCGATGTTGATGACCTGAACTGCGGCCTTGCGCGCCACAACCTTTCCCGCGCTCTGAGTGACAAGCGGCGTTCTGTTGTTGTGGTTTTTGCTGCTTCATTCGCTGCAACGCCGGCCGTCCTTGACTGGCATCCGTAAGCGGTTGCCAGTACGCAGGCGACAACCACTGGGTGGGATTTAGGCGACCATTAGTTAACTGATAAACATGTAAGCCAGCATCAAGTAATCCCGCTAACGCATGCTCGCCAATATGACGAGTCACCACACGTGTTACTTGGTTAGCTTTCAGCATCGCTATCAAGGCGTTTTTGGCACCGCAACCTTCTGTTACACGTGGGTTGGCGAACTGAACGAGTGCTTGGCCATCGTCGTCAAACAGCGCAAAGTGCTCGGCCTTCATAAAGTGTCCCGCAGGGCAGTCTTGATTCATCGCAATAGCAATTGTCATCTTCCGTTCTCTCTTTATATAAATAGCATATGCCAAAAATACGCTTGATTTGTGGCATATGCAAACTATTCTGTGAGAGAAAAATGAGGAAAGTTGCGTCAAGACATCGCGAGTATTCGCGTCAAGCTGCAACGTCGCGCGACAGAATGCTTTTTCGAACACGCGCGCATCCTTGCTAAGCCGCATGATGAATGACAATAACTAAATGGAAGTATTGGTTTAAAAATACCTATTTTCACGGCAATCATTGACGTGAAATTACAGTTTAGTAAACCATAAAAGCACCTTGGTGAGTCACACGCAGCACAGATCTTGTTTTTGTAGATGGCTAACCTAACACGACTCTTCTGACTCAAACACCAAGGCTTTGCCTTCTACGAGGCAGGCGGTGGTTTTGGCGCGGGCGCGTTTGACTAGGTTGGCTAACGTTTGACGAGATACGCCCATGACTTCCGCCGCTTGCAGTTGCTGCATACCCTGATGATCAACAAGACGCATGGCTTCGAACTCATCCAAACCAATGGTCACTGTCTCTAGCTCACTGAGTGGAATGGCGTTGGGTTTAAAACAGTTGGTATGGGGTGTCCCGCAGATACGGCGGGGCATTTTAGGACGCGGCATAGGATCTCCTTTTTCGCTTATGCTAAGTGAGTTTATTGCTTAAGCCAACAAAAAGGGATGCCGAGGCATCCCTTTTCTAGTTATTGCGACAGGCAGTGACTTAGTCTGTCACGTTACACGTCGTACGTTACACGTCGTACGTGGTCGAGGCGGTGTTACCGCCGGTGCCTGTCCAGTTGGTGTGGAAGAACTCACCGCGCGGCTGATCAAGACGCTCATAGGTGTGCGCGCCAAAGTAGTCACGCTGTGCTTGCAGCAAGTTCGCGGGCAAGCGTGCCGTGGTGTAGCCATCCAAGAAGGTCAGCGCCGATGTGGTACATGGCATTGGGATACCGGTTTCCATCGATTTTGCCGCCACTTTACGCCATGCTGCCAAGCAGTTATCCAAGATCCCTTTAAAGTACGCATCTGAGCCCAAGAAGGCCAAGTTAGGATCCTTATCAAACGCATCACGGATATTACCCAAGAAGGCTGAGCGGATAATACAGCCACCGCGCCACATCAGTGCAACATTACCGTAGTTGAGGTCCCAGCCATTCTCATTAGACGCTTCACGCATCAGCATAAAGCCTTGCGCGTAAGAGATAATTTTTGACGCCAGCAACGCTTGACGCAGCGCGTCAACCCATTCGGCTTTATCACCATCAACCGGTTGAATATGTTTTTCAAACAGCTTCTCTGCCGCGACCCGCTGATCTTTAAGTGCCGACAGGCAACGTGAGAACACGGATTCAGAAATCAAAGTGAGCGGAATGCCAAGATCCAGCGCGTTGATGCCGGTCCATTTACCGGTGCCTTTTTGACCTGCAGTATCGAGAATTTTCTCAACCAGTGGCTCACCGTCTTGGTCTTTATACCCCAAGATGTCTGAAGTGATCTCGACCAGATAGCTATCTAGCTCGGTTTTGTTCCAATCGGTAAACACCTGCTGCATCTCGTCATGGCTCATGCCAAGGCCGTCTTTCATGAACTGATACGCTTCGGTGATCAGCTGCATGTCGCCATACTCGATACCATTGTGCACCATTTTCACAAAGTGGCCCGCGCCGTCACGGCCGACCCAGTCACAGCATGGCTCGCCGCTATCTGTTTTTGCTGCGATACCTTGGAAGATAGACTTGACCGCTGGCCATGCTTCTTCCGAGCCGCTTGGCATAATTGACGGCCCAAAACGTGCACCCTCTTCACCGCCAGACACACCAGCACCAATAAAGTGAATGCCTTTTTCACGCAGTGCTGCCACGCGACGGTTGGTATCTGGGTAGTTGGTGTTACCGCCATCGATAATGATGTCACCTTCGTCCAGCAATGGCGTCAGTTTGTTGATAAAGGTATCGACCACATCACCAGCGCGAACCATCAGCATCACTTTGCGGGGTTTTTCGAGCTTCTCAACCAGCTCTTCTAACGAGTAAGCGCCAACAATGTTGGTACCCTTCGCTGGGCCTTCCAGAAATTCATCGACTTTAGCCGCGGTACGGTTATGCGCCACCACTTTAAAGCCGTTGTCGTTCATGTTAAGGATCAGGTTTTGGCCCATGACCGCCAAACCAATTACGCCGATATCACCTTTCATCGTGCTCTCCATTAATTCTGTTCTGGTAATTTTTTTGCTGCCGCGGTATCGAGTACCCATTCCGTGGTGCCTTTGGCACTACGGATATTGGCGGCAGGATATGGCAGTTGGGTAGGCTCGTGTGTGGCGATCTCATGCACGATCGCTTGCTTACCTTCACCCAACACCAGATAACTGATTTTCTTCGCCGCACGCAAAACACGGGCGGTTTTTGATACACGCTTTTGACCCGATTCAGGATGCGAGGCCACCAGCGCGAGCGCAGTATTGTCATACTGAGGATCGTGCGGGAACAGTGAGGCCGTATGGCCATCGCCACCGACGCCCAGCAAAATCCAATCAAACACAGGCGTGCCGTTTTCGCTTGGGATCAAGGCTTGCATTTCGGCACTAAAGCGCGCCGCTTCCACGTCCGGGTCGTCTTCACCACGAATACGGTGAATGTTCTCTTCCGGAATGCGAATGTGGCTAAACAGCAGCTTATTGGCTTCGCCGAAGTTACTCTCGGCATCATCCGGTGCCACACAGCGTTCATCGCCCCACCAAAAATGCAGGTTTTGCCACTGAATCGCATTGGCATAATCATCACTGGCTAAACGCTTAAACAGCATTTTGGGCGTGCTGCCGCCAGAAAGCGAAATGTGCACGGCACGATCTTGCTCACTGAGTGCTTGCATCGTGTCGGCTAAATGATTGACCACCGCGTCGGCATCATCAAAAATTCGGGCATTTATCATAATTCGCAGTATTCCGTGTCAGTCAGGTTTTTGCAGGGGAAGCGCCAAGCATGGCCATCACGCTCCAGCAACTGATCCGCTTCTTTCGGTCCCCATGTTCCGCAGGCATAGCCAAACAAGGCCTTGTCATTTTCTTTGTACTGCAGAATAGGCTCAACAAACTGCCAGCAAGCTTCGACTGCATCACTCCGTGCAAACAAAGTGGCATCGCCTTTAAGGGCATCCAGTAACAAGCGCTCGTAAGCCGTCAGCATCTGGGTTTCTTCCAGTGATGTATAGTGGAAGTCCATATTGACCGCTTTCGCGTTAAAGCCGGCACCTGGCTCTTTAAGACCAAAGCTCATTTGGATGCCTTCGTCGGGCTGAATGCGAATCACCAAACGGTTCTCAGGGGCATTCTTACCAAATACAGGATGCGGAGTTTGTTTAAAGTGGATCACCACTTCGGTCACGCGTGTTGGCAAGCGTTTACCGGTGCGCACATAAAACGGCACCCCATTCCAACGCCAGTTGTTGATAAACATCTTCAGGCCAACATAGGTCTCAGTACGCGAGTCTTCCGCCACACCTGGCTCATCACGATAACTAGGAAGCGGCTTACCACCCACGTGAGATTCGGTGTACTGACCCAGTACCAAATTATTGTGTAAGTCGTCTTCAGAGAGCGGCTCGAGTGACTGCAACGCTTTGAATACTTCATCACGCATGGCGTCAGCATTGATTTGCGCTGGCGGCTCCATCGCCACCAGAGACAGCACTTGCAGCAAATGGTTTTGGAACATATCACGGACTGCGCCCGATTGGTCGTAGTAACCACCGCGACCTTCCACACCAAGGTTTTCAGCCCCCGTAATTTCCACATAGTCAATGAAGTTACGGTTCCAAAGCGGTTCAAACATCGCATTAGAAAAACGGAAAACCAGCAGGTTTTGTACCGTTTCTTTACCTAAGTAATGATCAATGCGATAGATCTGATGCTCGGCAAAATAAGCATGAATGTCTTTGTCTAACTGACGCGCGGAGGCTAAGTCATAGCCAAACGGCTTTTCAACCACCAAGCGTTTCCAACCGTTGCTCTCATCATTGAGGCCATGCGCTGCCAGGCAGGCAGGAATAAAGTTATACAGCTTCGGTGGAGTCGCGAGGTAGAAAAGCGTATTGCGCTGTGTAAAGCCATATTGGTCAGAAAGCGCATCCAAGCGGCTTGTCAACGCACCATATTCGTTGGTGTCAGAGATATTAAATGATTGATAGTGAACATGCGCCATAAAGGCGTCGAGCGTGGCAGGATCGGTCTCTTCAAGCTCTTGCATGGAGTGACGTAGTTTATCGCGAAATGACTCGTCACTGTAGAAGGTGCGGCTTGCGCCTAGAATCGCGAAAGACGCAGGCAGCTGTTTGTTCGCATATAAGTGGTACAGGGCTGGGATCAGCTTACGGAAGGTCAGATCGCCAGATGCACCAAAAATAACAATACTGCTGTTTTCTGGAATTACCATCATCTTTCCTTTGATAATAAAGGTACTGCATGTGATTTGCGCCACAAATTAGCAGCGCTAAGGCCAAATTGGTAATTGGCGCTACCTATTGATTTCATCGATGTCACCACTGGAACACCCTGAATCGGCTAGCTAATCCCTACATTCGCAGCCAGCACGACACAGACAGTGTGCGACAAAGGCGACTTAGTCTAGCACTTTCTTAACCAATAAGCTTTACCCTAACTGGTATGACATGGCGAAGTGTCCATCTGATGAGCCGCCTCACACAGCTGCTGGATCAGCGCGTCGACTTTTTCATTCCGCTCATTGCGCAAGGTATATAAACCGACGTTACCTCTCTTACTCGGGTGAGCACCCAACACTTTTACCCCCTGACTCGCCAGATACATCTGGGCTCGACTGGTATAGGGCATCACCGACTGAGTGTCGTGTAATAAGTCAATACCGGGACTGAGGGCATCAACATCAAACACCACTTGGTTGACGTGCGTCGTTGGGCTGATGGGGTTCGCCAGCAAATGCGCATGCCGGGCATGATCAGGCGTGACACGCATCAAAGGCCAATCACTTAGGCGCTGAGAGTCGATGCTGGCGGATGTGTCTGTGAGTAGCGGATGGTTATCAGCCACATAATAGCTTTCTGCATCCTGAAACAAGGGCATAAAGCGGACTTGCTGGCTCGCAACCAGATCGTCAATTTCATGACCGATAAATACATCCACATCGCCACTAAGCAGCGATGCCATCAGTGCCAAACGATTGCCAAATTCGATGTGGACGGCACACTGACGATCGGCTTGATAATCAAGCACTGCCGGTTTGACAAACAAGGGCCACCACGCCTCCCCAGTGCCAAGCTTTATTTGTCCTGCTTCACGCGCTTGCAAAGCATGAATCTGGGCATGAAGCCTTTGCCGCTCGGCGTGCAGTGCCGTGGCATGCTGATAATAAAGCTCTCCTGCTGCAGTCATACTGACGCCGCGAGGATGACGGACCAATAACTGACACGCGAAACGTTGCTCAAGCTTTTGGATCTGTGCCGTCAATGAAGGTTGGCTGATCCCTAACTGCAACGCAGCCGCTTTAATACCCCCTGCCTCAACCACCGCAATAAAGTAGCCGGCGACTTTTTCTACATCCATACCGCCCCCACTCACAGTTTAATGGCTTACTTTATAGCCTAATCAAGATACGTGATTCAATCATAACGCATATTTTTCACCTATTATCACTTTACCTATAGCCAGTCGGTTATATCAACAAGCGTCACGCCTATTTTTCTTGGCACCGCCCGCGCGCTAGGCTGTTGGCCACAGCTCAAGCCGAGGCTTTGAGGATTTTCATTGTCAATAAGAGGTAATCGGTATGCAGAACGCTTGGTGGCATGATGCCGTTGTTTATCAAATCTACCCACGCAGTTTTTACGACACCAATGGTGATGGCATTGGCGATCTTAACGGAATTATCGAGAAGCTCGATTACTTACATTGGCTCGGCGTCAATGTGTTATGGCTATCGCCGGTGTACCAATCGCCGATGGATGACAATGGCTATGACATTTCCGATTACTGCGCGATCGCGCCTGAATTTGGCACCATGGGAGACATGACGCGCTTAATCGATAAAGCCGGCGCGCTTGGCATCAAAATCGTGATGGATTTGGTGGTCAACCACACCTCCGACGAACACCCTTGGTTCCAAGCCGCGCTTCACGACAAAAACAGTCCTTATCGCGACTTTTACATTTGGCGCGATGCCAAACCCGATGGCAGTGCACCCGATGATCAAGGCTCAATTTTTGGTGGCAGCGCATGGCAATGGGAGCCAAACACCGAGCAGTATTACTTTCACTTGTTCTCCAAACGCCAGCCCGATCTGAACTGGGAAAACCCCGCCGTCCATGACGCCGTGTATAAAATGATGAACTGGTGGATTGACAAAGGCATTGGCGGATTCCGCCTTGATGTGATTGATTTAATTGGTAAAGAAATCGATAAAGGCATCACTGGCAACGGGCCGCGCCTTCACCCACTGCTACAGGCCATGAATCGGGCCACATTTGGCGGCAAAGACTTGCTTACCGTCGGCGAAACATGGGGCGCAACGCCCGAGATTGCCAAGCTTTACAGCGCACCGGAACGCAATGAACTCTCCATGGTGTTCCAATTTGAACACATTACCGCTACCTGGAAAGACGGCGATAAATGGCAGCCCGTGCCGCTGGATGTCGCCGCCCTCAAACAGGTGCTGTTCAAATGGCAACAAGCGCTGGCCGATAGCGGTTGGAACTCACTATTTTGGAACAATCACGATTTGCCTCGCGCCGTATCCAAGTTTGGTCACGACGGCCAATATCGAACCCGCTCGGCAAAAATGCTCGCCACGACCTTGCACTTGATGAAAGGCACGCCCTACATCTACCAGGGGGAAGAGATTGCGATGACCAATGTCGCCTTCCCGTCTATCGACGATTATCAAGACATCGAAACCCGCAATTTTTACGACTTGCGTGTTGCAGAAGGCGTGGATCCAGACACCATGATGGAGGCGGTATACCAAAACAGTCGCGATAACGCCCGTACCCCAATGCAATGGGAGAACGCACCGCAGGCAGGCTTTACCCAAGGAACACCATGGTTGCCGGTTAATCCTAACTACACCACCATCAATGTGGCACGGGCGACAGAAAATAGCGGCTCAGTGCTTTATCACTACCGTGAACTGATCAAGCTGCGCAAGCAATATCCAGTGATCGTACACGGCCAGTTTGCGCCTGTGGAAGAATCACACCCTAACGTGGTGGCTTACGAGCGCTTCGACGATACCCACCGTATTTTGGTAGTCAGCAACTTTAGCGAGCAAAAACAAGCCATCACTCTCCCCGAACACTGGCGCGATAAGCCCCTAACCTGCCTTAGCTACAATATGGATCCGGTCAAACAGTTAAGCACTACCTACAAACTGGCTCCTTATGAGTCGTTTGCGGTGATGCTGTAGCAAGGGCGTTTAGTCGCCGATATCACCAATATAATAGGATCGCGCCTGCAGACAGCTGCAGGCGCCCAGCCAAAGCCGACTCACCCCTCTTACACGCCATAAACCACGTCTACCGAGGGCATTAATACATATACCCAAGCCAATCCATATGCCCTGCTGGCCATGGTTTGTCTTTCATCGGTTTTACATACAATTCATCGACATACTCGACCGCTACGCCATAGTTGGTATGTTCATGGATGCGTAGCCAAGAGGCATATGACTCGACAAGCTGAAAGCCATTAGCCACATAAAAATCGTGCACCTCAGAGATAAGAACAATGAAATCAACGTCTTTATCTTTGGCATAGTCAGCCAGTTGCGACAGCATACTCGAGCCTATCCCTTTTCTTTGCCAAGCGCTGTCGATGCAAAAATCACTCACCCCTAACACTTTGTATACGTCGCCACCGACATTCACTGCCCTATAATCCAACCCCATATAGCCAATCAGTTGATTATCTTGGTACTGCAATGCCCGCATGTGGAGAAGCTGCTTATAGTAAGAACGGGCAACTTGATGGTCAGGAAATGCCTTGTTTCTAAGCGCTTGAATACCCTCATGCTGCGCGTTCGACACTTCGATTTCTGGGAGAATTTCCATGTTTAAGCTATTGATAATAAATTCATTTATTCAATTATTAACCAGTTCGCCATACTAATAGGGTTCCAATCATTTTGGCTCATCGGTGACGGGAAAATGTGTTTTAGCTCACACAATAAAAATGGCGGCTTCCATGTGGGAGCCGGAAAAACACTTGGTCTAATCAAGATTCTTGACGGTAATCTTTGCCCCTGTTTGACTGGTAATCGTCTTATGGTGCCGACCATTAACGAAATGTAGTGCTGAATAATCACTGATCCCGTAGCAAGGCATGTTTACGTGATGGCTAGCAAACTGAGAAAACAGCTCAGCTTTCGCGTCACTCTCCGTAAAGTGTGCTGATGCTAAGCCTTGCACAAAACCAAGCCCCTCGATAACGGAATACTTCTCAGGATCGTTATCTGTGATCCCGTAGTCGAACCAACATATTGCGCCCGCACTCATGCCACACAATATGATGCCACTTTCATAGCAATCTTGAAGTATTCTATCTATTCCCCACGCTTTCCATACTGCGAACATAGAACGTGTATTACCACCGCCGACATAAATAACATCTTGCTCTTGCAGATGTGTTCGCCAGTCTAGGTTGGGTTTAAATAATGGAAAATGACTTAAGCGGCGACTGAGTTTAGACTGATAAAAACGATCGATTGCTTCCTCAGCATCCCCAGTGGCAGTGGGAATATAGCAAACTTTCGGATCACTTTTCTCAGTTAAACGGAGCGCATATTGATCTAATTCGCTTTGTTGTTCTCCCATCATCCAACCACCACCGCCTAACGCGACAATATGTTTATCCATTACGTGGCCTTTTTTTTAATTACTATTGAAATTCGTCACCCTGATTTTTTAAGGTTTTATGCCCGCACCTTGTACAAACTTCGTATCGATCGATTAAGTCCAATGATGCACCAACAGGACTGGCAACACCACCAAAGAGACCGTCGAGAAAGGCCTTAAATTGTTCTTTTTTACTCTTCCCATATTTCGAAGGCTTTTGCTTTATGGTTTCTTTATGCTCAGTTTCTTGCCCACATTTATCACAAAATTTAGTGCTCACTTTATACCTCTGGCCAACCGATAGATTTGGTTTAAATTGCCATATAACGGCATAGAAAAGGTTGACCGATTTCAAAGTTAACGTATAGATAATTCGTCGCGGGCGCAAGGCGAACAGAATAGGGAGAATGGCGTTCACTCAAACACAGGAGAACAAACCGACAACAGCCACATCGTTAACCTAACGTATTGAAATAAGGTCTTTTCTTCTCACTTCTTGGCTGCGCTCGCGCTAAAAAAGTGCCAGACGCAGCGCCTACCTATGCGCATTCGAGCTATTTACTTAATAAAGCAACGGGCTTGTTCAACACCCAAATAAGTATCGGCTGCGCGACACTTATTTTTATTTGTTATAAAGAAGATATAGCATAGCTCTAACTGGATTTCGAACAAGTAAGTAGCTTATGGTGTCACCACTTTCATGATCTCTTTATAGACAAGTTTAATTGGCTGACTAGAGTTTTCTTCGTTACAAAGTTCCAAGTTAGTTATTAACTCGTGAATTTCTCGAATCTTTGGTGATTTAAATGCATCGAGTCCATTTGTGACAGTAATTGTATAGCCATAAAGCTCTAACCAATGATTGGTATGACGTCCCTTTGAGCCTTTTATAATTTTTATGTTTTCATAGCCTCTCATTTGTAAGTATAAACCTAAAACTTCACACCAAAATTTATTTGTTTTCTCTTCTGATAGCTCAAACTCACTCGGAATTACATCCCAATTTATTGCATCCAGAGCCATATTGAACTCCGTAAATTCATGCTCTATAAACTTAGGCTCTAACTGTATCCTTAGACGAAGTTTCTCGACTTCATCGTATGCTTGTCTTATTGTCTTTACTCCTCGTAGAGGCTCACTACGATCATCTTCAAGGCAATCATTGTAGTTCTTTAATGCTTCGTGAAACTCGTTATTAAACTCTGTGCTAACGGCTTCAATTATCGTAGAACATATTGCACTCAGAAAAAAAACCTCTGCTATCGAGTTAGGATAATCTGGGTTTTTACTATAATCACTCAATAGAACAACATCTTCCTTATTGCTAGCAATCCGAAAGTTATGGGCAACAAGTGCATTCCTATAAGCTCTTAACCCTTTAACTTCGTCAATTCTTTTCAAAGCAGGCTTAACCTGCTTGCAAACTCGGCTAACTCTTTCATTATTTCTTCCCAAAGATTTAAATAAATTAAACCCATCTAAAAAGGCGCAAACATCAATAATTTGCTTTAAGAATAAGGTTTGTTTTAGATCTTCGTTGAAGTGAGCTATTTCCTTACATCGCTTCCCATATTTTTTTGTTTTTTCTACAGAAAACTCTACTAAAAACTGATCTCTTTCAAATTTCTCTTTAAAGAAATGAAAAATAGTTAAGCTATTATGTAGCTGATCCATTATTCATCCCTAATAATTCAACATAATCAATTGGTTATGAATTGTTTATTTCTGATTTATAACGCCGGCGTAACGGGCCGTTTTGTGGAGCGCAGCGGAACAAAGCGGTCCCGTTGACGCATTGGTTATGTATTATTGCTGCAACCCAAACTGCTGATGGTCGTCTCGAAAATCTTCGAATGCTGCCAAAGTTCTCTCAGTGGGATAGGGATAGAAAACAGGGATTAGGTGATTTTCGCGACAGAACCTCAACACCTCATGCCCCATGAGCTCTATTGTTTTATCCCTCTGCTTGTCAGTCATGTTCGAGTTTCGCCAATGATTGAAGAAAATTCGATCTTCAAAGTTTGAGACAGCCTTCTGGGCGGTACGCTTGTACTCAGTGAGGCTAATTTTGGAAAACTTAGCATAAGGCAAATGCTCGTTCAGAAGCTCATAGAAGTGCTTCGGATCATAGCTATGGTGATTACGACACTTCATTAGCTGATCCACGGCCGCTCTATGATTAATGAAAGCACTAGCGTTTTCACCATTAAGCGAGCAAGTGAATCCAATATTGTGATCAACAAAAGCAAAAAGAAATTTTCTCTGCGCTGCAGAGTATGCTGTTTCAATTAGGCAGTCATGGTACTGAAAGTTGAAGAATGCAACAGTAACCCCACTACTAGCCATTCGGTTTTCGAATAACCGGATATTTGTGAATCTCAATATTTACTCCATTTATACATAACGCCTGTAGCTGCGGCAAATTGCGAGCGCAGCGAGTAATTTGTCCTACAGCCTACACTTGTTACGCGCTGCCACTCTCAGCTAAAACCTTGATGATAGCAATTGCACCACCAATAACTGCCACCCATATTGGTATAAGCACCGTCCATCTTTGACTGCGCCGAATTTGCCTATCATGTAGTTCTATCGCCGAATTTAGTAGCGCCTGGGTATGCTCGGGAGATAGTGGTGGCCGCTTTTCCCCACTTTCATTCGATACATGGCGAGTTACCAATGATATTGGATACTTTCGTCCTTCAACAACTCGAAAGAATTCCTGATGCTCTTTGGCTAGTTGAAGCCAACTGTCTGCCGAGTTTGGGAGCGCTGGAAGCTCGGATTTCACACCTTCCTCGCTCCGATGTGAATCCTTATCGAGAGCCAAGACTTGAATCAATGCCAGCACATCTTCAAGGCGACCATCTTTGAGATACTTATATTCTTTTCTATGGAAGCACATGCGGTGTTCCCTTTGACGCGTAACATTGTATTAGCACGCGCACTCGATTTCCCAAAATCGTTATACGCGGCTATTCTTACCTAACTAACTGTTATAACTAACATTTATTGCTTTCAGGGTCTATCTCTTTGCCGAGAAAGTGTGCATGCCGCCTATCTCTGGTGGCACGTTCACATTATCACCACGCCTACTTGCCTAATCTATTGATTAGAATTACTTTTCTCTTTGGTGTTCTGAGATAGTGTGAATGAACGACGACAAAGCGTGCACTCAAATGGCGTGCTTCCACGGATAAGCTGGTTATCCAGCTAGTATTTTCCACGCTACCGACGATCAGTTCTCGGTACCTAACACACCTTTTCGTCAACGTTGTCAGGCTAGCTTATCAAAGCCATGCTGATTTTTTCGTGCTTAATTGTCCAAAATGTTAGCGAAGGCAGATTTTGTGGGGCAATGGCTGGATCGGCAAAAAGCGCTGAAGGCATTTAATTCCGTCACCCACAACAACCTGTAATCGCCGCGTACTACGTGCCCCATTCTAGAAGGGTGAGGTCGCCAGTTGTGCGATGGGAGATTTATCACACAGTGTCTATGTGGAGTATGGCCGCAACTTATTTTGGCTGTTCACCAAGCTGGGGCCAGGCAGTGTAGCAAGAAAATCCATGCTTGCCGTCGCCAAGTCAACGCATTGCAGATGTGATCTAAACACACTTTTTCTTCCCCCTATACATTCCCTCTTGTAGACTACGCGCGCGTTGACTATCGACTGATAAGAAAATTGATTTATGCCTGCGATTACACCGGCCTTTAAAGTGATAGACGGTTTCTCCCTCTGTGCCACTGACACAGAGCGCCTTGATGTATTCTTTACCTACCTGCGTGAGGGTGCGCCCGAGTTAGCAGAGTTGCGTCTTGAGCAGCTTGTCTTAGCGTTAGCCAACTCCCCCTCTCAAGCCGCGCTCTTTGCCAATAGCGTGTGCAATGAGGCCAAGAAAATAAAGCTATCGCCGGCGTTTGTGCAGCTGGGGATTTTCTCTAAAAACGGCCTTGTGACTGACATTTTTCGTCGACTTTATAACAAAGTGAACCCGCCGCCTAAACGCTGCAACGACATCAATGATCTGCTCAGTTACTTTGTCGGTGGTGAAGATAAAGCGTGGGTAAAGGCCATCTCTCATAAGTGCTGGTTTAAGCTATACCGTCTACTCGTCAAAAACGCCGCCCCGGAAGCCATCCGCTCAACCGGAGCTTATATAAAAAGCGAGTTGTGTTATTCGCTAGAAATGCTGTCTATCTGGATCGCCGCCGAGGAACTTGATCCCGAGCTACTTCGGATCGATCGCCGTTTGAGTGAGGTCGATTCCCCCTTCATCGCGCTACAGCGTGAAACCCATCAACTCGTTAATGCGATTAGATACGAGACGTTGGATCCCAAAGACAGGGCACATTTTTGGGTGATGATTGAGCAATGCCAGCAGCAGGTGAAGCGGATCCGAGCCCGTGGTATCAACCAAATGGGCTTCTCCGCGCACGCTTCACGTATGCTTGAGCGCTTGGATCAAACATTAAATCGCATGGTGCTGTTGATCCAAATTCTTGATTTTCGTCACCCGCATCAGAAGGCGCGCTGTGTATTCAACCTCTGGCGGCAATTGCTTATTTCGGTGACAGAACGCAACAGTGTGCGCGCGATTTACCGCAAAAGCACTCGCACCTTTGCGCAAAGTGTCACCCAAAACAAAAGCAATCACGGCGAGCACTACATTGCCAAGACCAAAAAGGATTATTTTAAAATCCTGCGCGGGGCCTGTGGTGCTGGGGTGATTATTTCGCTACTAGCGTGGGTAAAGATGTATATCGAAAGCCTGCAGCTTGCGCCACTTAATAATGCGCTATTGGTCAGCCTAAACTACGGCGTCGGCTTTATGCTGGTGCATATTTTACACTTTACCATTGCCACCAAACAGCCGGCGATGACAGCTGCAAACTTTGCCGCGCACGTAGAAAAGAACAAAATGGGGCGTACGCGCAGCAAAAAACTCGCGCGCCTGCTGATTAATGTAAACCGCTCTCAATGGTTTGCGGTATGGGGAAACATTACCGCCGCAATTACCGTGAGTGTGCTGGTGAGCCTGGTGTTTAGCCACTTTTACCACAGCCCGCTACTCAGCAGTGAGCAAGCGGCCTATCAAACCTCAGCCATTCATCCTATCAATGGTTTAGCCTGGCTTTACGCCGCTATTGCCGGGGTCTGGCTGTTTTTGTCGGGTATTATTACCGGCATTCTTGATAATCGGGCGGACTACATTGAGCTCAAAGATCGCTTAATCGGCCATCCATTATTCCGCGCAATCTCGCTACAACGACGAGAGCGGATAGCACTTTACATCCATCAAAATTATGGTGCATTAGGCGGTAACTTTATTTTTGGTGTGCTTTTAGGCATGACAAGCTACGTCGGCTACCTTATTGATGTTCCGCTTGATATT
This sequence comes from Salinivibrio sp. VYel1, assembly GCF_009377945.1. Taxonomy (NCBI): domain Bacteria; kingdom Pseudomonadati; phylum Pseudomonadota; class Gammaproteobacteria; order Vibrionales; family Vibrionaceae; genus Salinivibrio; species Salinivibrio sp. VYel1. Next base: position 259,702 of record NZ_RSAM01000001.1, read on the forward strand.
CGCCACGTGGCGTTCTCATCTGCTCACGCGGCATACGCACATATGAGCGATTACACGTCGTGGTTTTCTGTTTTATCCAGTCTGTTTTTTGTGTTGATGATTGGCTTTATTAACCTGTGGGTCAGCTTTGGTCTCGCATTATTCGTTGCGCTGCGCTCGCGTAACTGTGAGTTGGATATGAAGTCGGTGAGAACCGCGGTGCTGACACAAATCAAGCAGCATCCCTCTAGCCTATTTTGGCCTAAAGACCCAGCGCCTATGGCCAAACCGCAAGGTACAGGTCAACGCCGTGCGCCATAAAACCTAACGCGTTTGTCACCGGCCAGCGGATGGCCGGTGAGCGCTGATGGCTAAAGCGTCTCTTTTGGCCAAAAGCGCTGGCGCTATTTCAACCCACCAGCCCGCTTCACCTCGGCACCATACCAGTCACAGTGTGAGCATGGTTCACGTTTTCATAGACATGGATATTCATCAATATTGCGGTAAATATCTCATAAATGAACAGTCATTTATGCTGTAAAGAATTATGGTCATCAATTAATAATTAACCAGCGCAACTGTCAGATAAACTAGTCACCATGCGTTTTCTACCTTATTGACGTTTGAAACACGCCGATAGCGTAATTTATTGTTTACACGGTTAATTGTAACGAGCTTGTAAATGATTCTATTGATAGGCCACGTTAAAGATGCGAACCGACATGTTCGTCTTCCTATTGTGCAGTTGGGAAGAAAGGAATCTTTCAACAACAATTAGGGCAATAAAATGAAACTCTCTAAATTGACATGGCTTATCGCCTCTAGCGTTGTCGCCAGCACACCGGCACTGAGTGCAGAACTGATTAACGTCACTGATGATGCAATGCTAAGTCAGGTCTTAAACCAACCTGCAGGTGTTTACGCGCCATCAGGTTCACAAGCCAACCCACTAGGGTTCAAAGAAGTGAAGCGTATCACCTTGCCAAACGGCAAAGTCAAAGTGCGTTACCAGCAAACCTATCAAGGTGTGCCCGTTATTGACACGGCTGTCGTCGCGACAGAAAAACAAGGTCAACGTAGCGACGTCTACGGTACCATGGCACAAGGTGTCGCGAACGATATCACCTCTATCTCACCCGCGCTCAATAGCCAAGCGGCCTTAGAAACCGCGAAGGCTGCTTTCACGCAGAGCCAACAAACCATTACCTCTGCCCCATTTGAAAACGAGAACACTCGCTTGGTGGTCAAGCTGGATGATGAGCAGAATGCGCAGCTCGTCTACATCGTTGATTTCTTTATCGCTGGTGACGACCCAAGCCGTCCTTTTTATATGATTGATGCCGACACTGGTGAGATCTTGAAGCACTGGGATGGTATTAATCATGCGACTGCCGTTGGAACAGGCCCTGGTGGGAACGAAAAAACGGGCCAATATATTTATGGCACGGACTATGATGGCTTCCCTATCGACAAAACCGGCACCACGTGTACGTTAGAAAACGACAAAGTGAAAACGGTCGATTTAGAGAACGGTACCACAGGCAGCACTGCCTTCACCTACCCGTGTACAGATAGCAGTAACTACAACGACGAAAGATATGTTAACGGCGCTTACTCTGCACTGAACGATGCGCACTATTTCGGTAACGTTGTTTTTGACATGTACCAAGATTGGATGAACACCGCACCTCTGACTTTCCAGCTCACTATGCGCGTCCACTACGGCAACGACTATGAGAATGCATTCTGGAATGGTAGCTCAATGACATTCGGGGATGGCAAATCAACGTTCTACCCACTGGTCGATATCAACGTGAGTGCCCACGAGGTCAGCCACGGCTTTACTGAGCAAAACTCTGGTCTCATCTATGCAGACATGTCGGGCGGGATCAATGAGGCGTTTTCTGATATTGCCGGTGAAGCGGCAGAATACTACATGCATGATGAAGTCGATTGGGTGGTCGGTGCCGACATCTTTAAAGGCACTGGTGGTCTGCGCTATTTTGATCAACCTTCACGCGATGGCAAATCAATTGATGACGCCAGCCAGTACCGTGATGGCATGAATGTGCACTATTCAAGCGGCGTATATAACCGTGCTTTCTACCTCCTCGCTAACAAAGCAAACTGGGATGTTCGCAAAGGCTTTGAAGTATTCACCACCGCGAACCAACTGTACTGGACCGCCAGCAGCACATTTGACCAAGGTGCGTGCGGCGTAGTGAAAGCCACGCAAGACCTAGCTTACAATGGGCAAGACGTTATCGATGCATTTAATACCGTAGGCGTCGATGCAAGTTGTGGTGACAACGGTGGAAACGTGCTTCAGCCCAACCAGCCGGTTACCGGTCTAAGTGGTGGTAGCGGCAGTGAAACCTTCTTTACGTTCACAGTTGATAGCAGCCGCAACGTCAATGTGGTAATGAGCGGTGGCACGGGTGATGCCGACCTTTATGTAAAAGCAGGCAGCAAACCCACGACTGATAGCTGGGACTGTCGCCCGTACAACTATCGCAACGATGAAACCTGTCGTATTAGTGCACAAGAAGGTACCGAGTACCATGTAATGGTGCGTGGCTACCGTAGCTACGCTAACGTTAGCCTTGAGCGTGATTAATCACTCCCTGACAAGCCGCTGTTTCAAACAGCGGCTTTTTGTCTGGGCAAAAACTACTTTTTACTAGATATATAGACACTCAAATAATCCCTAACACTTTTTTCCTTCCACAATGGCTGATAAACAGTCTGTAAAAACCACAAAAGTCTTAATTTTCATCACATTATTACGGTAAAACTCTAGAAATGCTTCAAGTCATCTAGATCACAACACCCATCTATTTTTATCTCGTCTACGCTTAAGATAATCATGGATAAATTGGAGTCATTATGTTCAAGCATCTGTTCGCCATCGTTTTCTCGGCCCTTCTTCTAGTAACACCAGCTCGAGCCGATACTCTCACCATGCCATCGCTCGAATGGCCGCCTTATTCTGGCAAAAATTTGCCTAATCAGGGCGCATCCGTTGCGGTGGTGCGTGCGGCCGTACAAGCCATGGGTCACGAACTTAACGTCGAATTTTACCCGTGGTCGCGCACCGTGTATTTGGTCAAGAATGATGCGCAGTACGCTGGCTATTTCCCAGAATATCACTACGAAACAGACGAACTGATCTTCTCTGACCCCATAGGCACAGGCCCGCTCGGGTTCGTTGAAAACGTCAATAGGCCTATCGAGTGGTCAACCCTTGATGATCTTACTCAACATACCATTGGTGTGGTGCGTGGCTATGTCAACACACCAGAACTAGATGAGCGCATTGCGAATGGCACACTAAAGTCGTCTGCGGTCACCAGTGACACACAAAATTTACAAAAAGTAGGACGTGAACGTATCCCGCTAGCCGTCGTGGATGCCAATGTGCTGGACTATCTCAAAGAGAATGACTCTGCTCTCAGTGCCGTTAAAGACAATTTACAAATGAACAAAAAGCTATTGGTTGATAAAAAACTCTATATTGCGTTTGCCGATAATGCCGAAGGGCAAAAATGGCGCGACATCGTCAATCAAGGACTAAAGAAAATCAATATTGAACAGGTAATGAAAGAACACCTGGGTGAATAATGAACACTCGAGGGGAAAGTGGCCGCAGTCAGGTCGCATGACAATGTAAATGGAAGAGTAGCGCTATGTTTAAGAGTCTAAAAGCAATATTTGTCACTCAAGTGGTTATTGCTGTTTCTGTGGTATTAGGGATATCAAGTTATATTGATTATCAAAATACCAAACAGGAACTGAATAGCGCGCTTGAAACCACAGTGGAAAATGCCACCAATCGTATGAATCTCAGTTTGCCCAAAGCCATTTGGGACTTCGATTTGGAAGCGGCCAAGCTGTCGATTTCCGCCGAGTTGAAAGCCCCCGATATCAAAGCCGTTCGGGTGCTCGATAATCAGGGATCGGCAATCGTCTTTCTGCGCCTCGGGCCACCCAATGAAGAGGGGCAACGCCAGCCCAAAGACATCGGCGACGGCGAAAAGTCGATGTACGAGTCCATGCCCAACGAAGAAAGTGAGCTTTCATTTACCGAGTATGGTGAAACTAACAAGGTAGGGACACTTCAGGTATTCTATAACACCGACAGGCTCGAGGCGGAGTTATCCGAGACCCTCACCCGAAGCCTCATTGAGCTGCTAGTGCTCGACCTTGTGATGATTGTGTTCCTGATTTTGGCATTAACTGCCACCGTCGTTAAACCGCTCAACGATTTAACTGGGCGCGTCAGAGATCTCGCCAGTGGTGATGGCGATCTCTCTACCGTTATACCAGCACCGAAATACAAAGAATTCGCCCAGATCACCGAGCATATTAACCACTTCACCGCTTCGTTGCGTGAAATTGTCAATGAAGTGACCCAAGCTTCTATCAATCTCGCTGAGGTTTCGGCAGAGAGTGGGCAAATGGCGCGCACGAACGCGGAACGCTTGGAGCAACAGAAACAAAGCCTCTCTACCGTTGCTGCCGCCGCTACGCAGATGAATCAATCCATTGCTACCGTTGCGGATACGGCGAACGATGCGGCTACCCGTGCGGCGGGTGCCACGGATCTGGTTAACCAAGTGTACGGCACCATTGAGAGCTCCGCGTCTGAAATCATCAACATGCGTTCAGAGATGGAGAACGTGAATGCTGAAATGCATAAACTGCTTGAGGAAGGTGAGAAAATCTCAGATGTCGTAAACGTCATCAATGATATCTCTGAACAAACCAACCTCTTGGCGCTGAACGCTGCGATTGAGGCGGCGCGCGCTGGTGAGCAAGGCCGAGGCTTTGCGGTGGTGGCTGACGAAGTACGCAGTCTGTCAGTCAAAACCAGTGAATCCACCGAGCAAATTCAATCCAACATCAAGTCGTTGAGTGAAGCGACTGAGTCGGTAGAAAAAGAAATCAATCGCATTGGTAGTATTTTGGAGAGCACAGCAGGTCGTGTTTCAGAGTCACAAGAGTCAGTGAGTCAGGTGCGCGAGACCATCACGGATATTTCCGAGCGTAGCGGACAAATTTCGCAAGCCACTGATGAGCAACGTCAAGCCATTGATGAAGTGAGTCAAGCAATCAATGAAGCTTCAGAAGCAACCAATTACGTGACTGAAGGTGCACAAGAAAACGCAGCACGCACCGACAAAGTGCTTACCCTAAGTGAAGACATCAAAGCACAAATGGGGAAATTTAAAACGTAATCAAAGGAATAACAAGGAGAGAACATGAAAAAGCTGTTTACCGTTATCTTGACAATATTATTACTGGTGCCTAGTGCGATGGCAAGAACACTGACAGCGGCCCAAGACCCGTGGCCACCCTTTGTGACCACAGATCCCGATCGACCGGGGATTTCTGTCGAGCTTGTCAAAGCTGCGATGGCCACCCAAGGCTATGAAGTCGAGTTTAAAAACATGCCATGGGCTCGCGCCCTCGATGCTGTCAGCAAAGGGAATATCGACTTGCTTCCCGCCACTTGGCACACGGAAGCTCGCACTGAGTTCCTACGTTACAGCAACCCTTATATGAGCAATCAGCTAACGTTTATTAAACGTGCAGATGACGTTTTTCAGTTCTCGAGTTTAAATGACTTACAGGGAAAAGTGGTTGGTATTGTGCGCGATTACGGCTACGGTGATGCGTTTTTGGAGGCGACGCATTTTGATAAACCTGTTGTCAATAACCTAGCAACCAATTTGAAAAAGCTGCTCGCCGACCGTATTGACCTGACCTTGGAAGACAAGTTCGTCGCCCAATCAGTGATGCAGGAAGAGGGGCTTGATAGTAACCAGTTTGCCTTTACTGACCAGGCGCTCTCAACCAACCCTTTACATGTCACGAGTGGCAAAGCCAACCCCGATAGCCAGATGTTTATCAATGCCTACAATAAAGGGCTTAATACGATAAAAGCAGATGGTACATTTGAAAAAATCCTGAAAAAATATGGCATAAACTGATCGCATACAGAAATATTGAATCTGCTTAAGGGGAAGAGAATGGTTCTTTTCCCCTTTTTTAGCTTGGAGCAATATGGTTTTACCTCGCCGCCTTAAAACTTGGTTTATCCTTTTCACGCTCGCGTACCTAGGTGCTGCATTAGGCATGACGGCTCTCATTGGCGACACTATCGTCAACCGAGTCATCCAAGAAGAGCAAGAGGACATTAATCGTAAAGCCTCCTTGATACGGTCCCGGATTGAGGCGGCGATATATCACGATACCTATGTCGCTGATAGCTTAGCGACCGTGGTCACCATTGATCCGGAATTCGCCATGGCCAATTGGGACAGTGTGGCGCAAAAACTCCTAGACAAGGCAGATTATGTCCGCAATGTGGGTTTAGCGCCCGATAATATTATCAGTCATGTGTATCCTCTCGAAGGGAACCAAGCTGCCATCGGATTAGACTTTCGCTCTCGTCCAGACCAGTACCGTGCGGTATTAAAAGCGCGAAATCTTGGCGACGTTTACATCGCCGGACCCGTTAACCTCGTTCAAGGTGGTCAAGCGATCATTGCACGGTTTCCTATCTTCTCCTCCCCGACAGATACGTCGAACTACTGGGGAGGAGTCAGTGTTGTCATTGACCATATCAAGATGCTCGGTGAAGTCGGATTATACGATCTCAGTGGCGCCAATGTAGCCATCAAAAACAGTGAAACACTGGCTTACTTTTATGGCTCCCAATCGACAGCTGTCAATGCCGACTTTACAGTCCCGATTTCTTTACCTAGCGGCGAATGGTCTCTCGCCGTCGAATACACACTTAAACGCTCGCCCGAAATCGTGCGCCTAGGTATCATGATTTACGTGATCAGCGCGGGCATATTTATCGTTATTTATGGCCTGATATTACTTTTCTATCGCAGTTTTCTTATCGCGAAAAAACAAGCACTCGTCGACGAGTTAACCCAACTTCCTAACCGGCGGTTCGCGATCGAAAAACTTGATTCACTCACACAAGAGAAAAAAGAGTCCTTTACGCTGCTCAATATCGACTTAAATGATTTTAAGAAGGTTAATGACGCATACGGTCATGAAGCTGGCGATGCATTGCTTAGCCATGTAGCCTCAGCGCTAAACCAAAGCACCCGCTCATCAGACTTGATCGCAAGAATGGGCGGTGACGAGTTTATTGTTGTATTGCGAGATGTACACCCTAGCGATGTCAACAAAGTGCTAAAAAGCCTAAAAGAAACGGTCGAGGCCTCCGCATGTCGATGGCAACGCTATCATATCTACCCATCGCTCAGTATTGGCTGTGCCCTCTTTAATCATCGGTCCCCTCGTGATTTAGATGAGCTGATGGCCTCGGCAGATCAAGATATGTACAAAGCAAAATCAGAGAAAAACACATCTGGGCTATCCATTAACGCCATCGGTTGATCGAAAGAGAGCGCAAACCATTTTTTCGTGCTATAGACTGGGTTTACACCCAACTATTAAAACGACTGTCTGTTGGTCTTTCTACTACAATGTTTATCAACAATAAAAAAGAGGTGACGCATCACCTCTTTTTTATTGTTGATAAACATTTATTTAATATAAGTATCGAGAATAGACTGTAATTCACCGGCGTTACGCATTGACTCAAACCCGGCATCAAGCGTGGCTTTTATTTCCATGGCTTCTGGATGTTCACGCGAGATCATCATATGGAACTTATCACCACTGTTTCCCGGAATAGGTTCAGCTTGCATTCCACCGGCGAGATAATCAGTGCCTTTAGCCACTTTAAACCCCGCCAATATTTCATAACGCGCCAAGAAGACATCACAGCGGCCTACTTCTGTTTTTTGCACTAATTGATCAAAGCTTTTTGCTGATTTTCTGACTTTACTGTCGTCAACACCAAAGCCGGTATAGTTATAGCCAAGCAGACCACACATTCTTAGGCCGTTTAAATCGTCCACTGAGCTTATATTCAAGCCATTAGGGTGCTGATTTGTCGAATAGATGTAGCTCGGCTGCAGTGTGTAGTAATACTCGCTGAGAATAAAGTCTTTGTTCCGCTCTTCACTGTAGGAGGCACTAAGCGCAATATCATAATTGCCCGCTTTCGTCTGCAGTACACAACGTTTCCAAGGAGGCATTTCGACCGAAACATCAATCCCTTCTTTGCCGAGTATCGCGTCAAGGACGTCAACATCATACCCTTGCACTTGTCCGCCTTTTTCAAAGGTATATGGTGGCCAACCAGCACCGTCCCCACAGGCTTTGAGTGATGATGTTTCTAAAGCGAGGGCTGGCCCGGATAGTAGGGAGCCAGTGAGTACTGTCGCGGCGATTGCCGTTGCAGAAAGTGTCGCTATTTTCATAGTGAACTCCTTTTAGGAAAACTCACCTTAAGTATTGATGATATCTGCGAGAACGCGACCTGAATCACTTATTTTTTACGGATTCAATATAACTACTTCGCCAGGCTTTAACCCCTTACGTACGCGTCCTTGCTGTGTGAGCGATACCAGCCGTGTGCTCACCTCACCCGCATCGAGCACCTTCACATAGTTAAGTTGTCCAATTTGATAATACACATTGCTCGGTAGATAAAGTACTGGCTCGGCTTTTTGTGACACGGTCACTTTTGCAAACATTCCTGGTAGCAAAGTATCACTCGCCTCCGTGTTTGGCAGTGTCACGGCAACACGATAACTGCGTGACGTGGCATCGGCGGCCGGTGTCACGGTGCGCACCACGCCCGTCAGGGTTTTATCATAGGTCGGGAGCGTAACCGTCAACGATTGACCGATGTCGACAAAGGGTAACGCAGATTCCGCCACATTGACCGTCGCTTCAATGCTTTCAGGATTATACAGAGATAGCAGCGCCGCGCCCGGTGTCGCCGTATCCCCTTGGTTGATGATTTTATCCGTGATCAACCCTGAAAACGGCGCTCGCACCAGACTAAAGCCAAATTGGGTTTCAGCCTCATCCACCGCAGCAAGGGCACGACGGTATTCAGACTGCGCCGTTTTTAAGCGATTCTCCGCCTCATCGAATTGAGATTGTGGCACCAGCTTTTTCGCCAACAAGGTCTCCATGCGGCGGTAGTCACTGCGCGCGGTATTCAATTGCGATTGCGCCGAGGCCAAGGCTTGTTGAACTTGGCGGACTTTGGCACTGAGATCGGCATTATCCAAACGCAGCAACACATCCCCTTGCTCAACGCGGTCGCCGACATCAACCAGCACTTCCGCAACGGTTGCGGTCATTCGCGCCGCTAAGGTTGCCGTCTGTCTTGCCTCCAACTGGCCGGAAAAAATGCGGGTTTGTGGCTGCTCGACCGCTTTAAGCGTCAGCGTCTCAACATCATTCGGTCTCTCAGTCGGTGTTGAGACGGGCGCGACATTCGAGGTAAACACCCCAGCCATCACCAAAAACAGGGTTAATAACCCAGTGCCTAGCACCAGTGCGAGTAAGCCTTTTTTTGCCTTCATGCATCCTCTCCTTCTACTGATAAGCCATGGGTCGGGTGATGTTGATACGCAAGGTTGTACACCACAGGCACAACCAGCAAGGTAAACACGGTAGACGCAGCAATACCGAAAATAATTGCCCACGCTAAGCCATTGAAAATAGGGTCGAGGGTGATAATCACATTCCCCAATAAGGTGGTGCCGGCGGTGAGCAGAATAGGCCGCATTCGCACCGCGCCCGCTTGTACTAAGGCTTCGCTCAGCGCCATACCTTGAGCGAGTGACTGTTGAATAAACTCAATCAATACCAGTGAGTTGCGTACCACAATCCCCGCCAGTGCAATCATGCCAATCATCGCGGTGGCGGTGAACAGCGCCGGATTTGGATAGCCGCTGATCTGACCGCTCAAACCATTGAGCAACCAAAAGCCTGGCATGATGCCAATCACGGTCAGTGGAATTGCAAGCATAATAATGCCTGACACCGCCGGTAGCCCGGTTTGTATCAGCATCACTATAAAGACGCCCAGCAGTGCCGCACCATAGGCAATCCCCAGATCACGGAAGACATCAATGGTGATCTTCCACTCTCCTTCACCACTCCATACCACCTCGATACCCTCATCAACTTGCCAACCATCACCCGCGCCATTATCTAGATAACTACGCGCTGATAGCGGGCGAGTACTGTCCGACTCAGGTTGATTAAAATCAGCCATCATATCGGCGACTACCTCGCCCGGTACCCTTCCAGTGGGTTCGGCATACACATACACGACGGGGCGTAAATTCTTATGATAAATAGGCTGATCAACCGGTTGCCGCTCAAAATGGCCGAGTTCACTCAACGCGACCAGCGGCTGCGGCGCATCCACCAAGGCACCTTGAACCGATTGTTTAGCCACTCCAGCCCGACCGCGTACGTGCAGGGCGAGCAGCGCATCAAGCTGATCACGGGCATCTGGCGCAAGTTGCAGCCTCACGGGCAAAGGATCCATTTCATCGGCGTCGGCCAAATGGGCCAGTGTAACCCCTTGGTTCGCGGCCCTGAGCGCTTGGTTAATATCGGCCACCGCAACACCTGACAAGGCGGCTTTTTCTTGGTCTACGACAAACTGCCAGCTCGATAGAGGCCCTTGAACACTGGTGCTCACTTCTGACACCAAGGCTTCACGCTTTAATCGCTCGGCCACCTGCGTAGCTTGCGCTTGCAGGGTTGAATACGGCGTGCTTGGTGAGCCATACACTTCCGCGACAATGGTTGCCAGCACTGGCGGCCCTGGTGGCATTTCCACTAATTGCACCTCGGCATCATATTTTGCTGCAATGGCTTCTAACTCATCACGCATGCGTGTCACCAAGCCATGTGATTGCAACGTACGCCGGTGCTTATCCACCAGCACTACCCGCAGTTCACCTTGGTAAGGCGCATGACGAGTAAAGTAATGGCGCACCATGCCATTAAAATCCATCGGTGAGGCGATCCCGGCAAAGCCGGATACCGACACCACCTCGGCTTGCGTGTGTAGATAACGGTTCATCTCTCGCAGCACGTTGGAGGTATCAACATGATTGGCGGTTTCCGGCAAATCCAGTACCACCTGAAACTCGTTTTTATTGTCATACGGCAAGAGTTTGAGTGGCACGAGGCGCAAAGCAGGCAGCAAGGCGGCGATGACGAACAACACGCCCACTAGCCATAAAAACGCTTTGGCGCGACGATTACTCTCGAGCAATGGCAGCAACACGCGTCGGTAGGCACGGTACAGCGGCGTGGTCTCTATGCGATAGTCATCACCTTTATTGGAAGCGCGGACAATTTTTTTGGCAAGCCAAGGGGTGACTAAAAACGCTACCAAGGTACTGATCACCACACTGACCGGCACATTGAATGCAAGGGGCGCCATATACGGCCCCATCATGCCGGTGATAAAAAACATCGGGGTAAATACAATCACAATCGCCACCGTCGACATGATCAATGCGCGTTTGATTTCCAACATCGCCAGCACAATCGTGCGTCCACGCGGCTTATTATCATGAGTCAGGTGCCGTTCAATGTTGTCGATACTGGCAATCGGATCATCAACAATCAGCCCCAACGCCAAAATTAATGCAAACAGGGTGACACGGTTAATCGAATAGCCAAAGGCTAAATCCAGCCCTAATGCCGCGCCATAACTGATTGGGATCGCAATCGCTACCACTAAGGCACTGCGCCAGTTTAAGAACAAACCAACAAAGACCACCACGGTGAGCACCGCAATACCGAGGCTGGACACCAAGTTTTTTACTTTGGCATCGGCGGTTTGACCGTAATTGCGAATAACCTCAACGCTCACGCCCTCAGGAAATTGCGTGGCGACCAGATGATTGAGCGTGGCGGTGACATCCTCGGCCACACTCACCGCGTTCGAGCCTTTTTGCTTCGCCACCGAGAGAAACACCGCTGGATGCGGCTGGCTATCATCGGTCGATTGGATCCAGGTATCTGTGGTGGACTCTTGCGCACCGTCGGATAATTCGGCCACATCCTGCAGGTACACAGGTTTGCCATTCACCACCGCCACCACTAAATGACGTATCTCCTCAAGGCTTTGATACCACTGGCCGGTTTTTAATACATAGCGCTCACCCTGATGCTGAATATCCCCGACATCGCGCTTTTGATGGCTTAGCGAAAAGGCATTAGTCAGATCAGACACGCTGATCTGATAGCTAGCCATAGTCGCAGGATCAAGCGTGACCAATACCTGCCGCGGCACCCCGCCCACTACCTTCACCGCATTGGTTTCGGGAAGGGCTTTAAGATCCAAGGTAGCCTGCTCGGCAATGCGTCGAAGCGCATAATGGTCGAGCTGGTCCGGTTTGTCGCTACGCAGCGCCGCAATCACAATCGGCACATCATCAATTTCCACCGGCTTGATTGCCCATTCGCTCACAGCAGCTGGGATCGCATCTTGATTGGCGTACAGCTTGTTATAAAGCTTCACCAAGGCTGCCTCGCGATCTTCACCCACGTAAAAGCGCACCGTGACCAACGCGGAGCCTGCTTGGGTGGTGGAATAAACATACTCCACCCCATCAATTTGACTGAGTTTTTTCTCGAGCGGCTGCGTCACCTGCTTTGCCACTTGTGGCGCACTCAAACCGGGCGCTTGTACCACCACATCTGCCATTGGTACCACGATTTGCGGATCTTCTTCTTTGGGTGTAAGCCACAGCGCCGCCGCCCCGACCAGCAGTGCGAGCACGATGAGGATGGGCGGGAAGAAGCTATTCATTACTCGGGTGATCAGCTGACCTTGTGGCTGGGCATCTCGCATATTCGATCCTTTGGCTGATGTCAGTAACGACAAGAAAACGATAAGTAAAATGGCTGAATGTTAATTAACTTAGCGCATCGACGGGCAATGAATGTGTGCTGATCTCTCAGATTCAGACACATCAGGCACAATAGAGCCGCTGCAAGGTGGCGATAATCGCCGCGACATGGGGGTCATTGAGCTGATAAAACACCTGCTGGGATGACTTGCGCACCTTAACCAGTTGATGCCGCTTTAACACGCTAAGATGCTGAGAGAACGCCGACTGACTGAGCGACGACCCTTGCAGCAATTGCCCCACGGAGCGCTCTCCGGCCAAAAGCTGGCACAGCACAATTAATCGCTCAGGATGGGCCATCACTTTCAACATGGTCGCCACCAAAGACGCTTGCTCACGCATGGCAACAATGTCCATGTCAGGTATGCTTTCTGCCTCAAACCGCACGCTTGACTCTGCCATCGCCTACTCCTCTCTCGCCAATACTCATAGCTTAGCGCGGCATTTTATTTAGTCAATTCTAATTTAGTTTAAATATTATTAGACTTTTCTAAATGTAACTTCTAGAGTGATCCCAGTGCCGACAAACACTGAAGGCGTTCGAGCCAAAGCGGTTCGGTCTGTCGGGGAATCGTATAGAGGATGCAAAGGAGTCTTGCTATGACAATTGATAATGGCGTACGTGTAACCGCTGGCATGATGGTGCTACTTTCTGTCGTGCTTACCCTCACAGTTCACAGCCAATTTATTTGGCTAACCGTCTTCATTGGCGTAAACCTGATCCAAAGTGCGTTTACAGGGATTTGTCCGGCTGCCTTTTTCCTGAAAAAACTTGGACTAAGCAACGCTTGATGGAGTCATAATGACCAAAATCGTAATTATTGGCGGCGTCGCTGGTGGCGCCTCTGCCGCCGCTCGCGCCCGTCGCTTAAGTGAACAAGCCGAAATTATCATGTTCGAACGTGGCCCGTACGTCTCGTTCGCTAATTGTGGTTTGCCTTATCATATCGGCGGAGATATTACCGATCGCAGTAAACTCTTGCTGCAAACCCCAGACAGTTTTCGCGCCCGTTTTAATGTAGACGTGCGCATCAACAGTACGGTCACTGCGATTAATCGCGAGGACAAAACTGTTACCGTCACTCGTGCCGATGGTAGCAATTATCAAGAAAGCTACGACAAATTACTGTTAAGCCCAGGTGCGGCCCCCATCATGCCGCCCATTCCTGGCTTAGATAACCCGTTGACCCACTCGCTCCGCAATATCCCAGATATGGATGCGATTTTGCATACCATTGATATGAATAACCCCAGCCATGCGACTGTCGTTGGCGGGGGCTTTATTGGCCTTGAGATGATGGAAGCGCTGCATCAACGCGGGATTAAAACCACCCTATTGGAGATGGCCGATCAGGTCATGACGCCAGTTGATCGCGAAATGGCCGGCTTTGCCCACCAGAGCATTCGCGATCAAGGAGTGGATTTACGCCTAGGCACAGCGCTGGAGTCCGCCGAGTTTATTCCCACCACGCATGTCGCCAGTGATGATGCCGGCGAGCCGAGTGAGCCGCAACACCTAGAAGGTTCACTGAACCTCACGCTAAATAATGGTGACACGCTGCATACTGAATTGTTGATCATGGCGGTTGGCGTTAAGCCTGAAGTCACGCTGGCGCAACAGGCGGGGCTTGCCATTGGTGAAAAAGGCGGCATTGTGGTCAACAGCACCATGCAGACCCAAGACCCCGATATTTACGCAGTCGGTGATGCAGTGGAAGAAATCGACTTTGTGACCCATAAACCGACGTTAGTGCCACTGGCAGGTCCGGCGAACCGTCAAGGGCGGATGGCCGCTGACAACATGCTAGGAAGCACTGAGCATTATCTTGGCACACAAGGCACCGCCATCTGTAAGATTTTCGATCTGGCCGTTGCCTCGGTGGGCCAAAATGAGAAGCAGCTTAAACAGGCCAACATTGATTATCAAAAAGTCTATGTTCACGCTGCCAGTCATGCGGGTTACTACCCGGGCGCAGAAATTGTCTCGTTTAAAATGTTATTTGCACCCGACACGGGCGCTATTCTAGGCGCACAAGCGGTAGGCAAAGATGGCATTGATAAACGCATTGATGTCATGGCGGTCGCGCAGCGTGCTGGTATGACAGTCGAGCAGCTTCAACACTTAGAGTTGACTTACGCGCCACCTTACGGCAGTGCCAAAGATGTGATCAACCAAGCGGCGTTTGTAGCGACAAACCTGATTAAGGGTGACGCAAAAGCAATTCATTACCACGAGTTAGATACACTACGTGATGATCAAGTACTGCTAGATGTGCGCAATGCGCCAGAGCGCGAAAACGGCCAGTACATTGAAGGCGATGTGCATATTCCGGTCGACGAGCTGCGCGGACGCATTAATGAGCTGCCAAAAGACAAAGAAATCTTGATTTACTGTCAAGTCGGTTTACGTGGCAACGTCGCCTACCGCCAGTTAGTCAACAATGGCTTTAAAGCCCGCAACTTGATTGGTGGCTATCGCACCTACAAATTCGCCACCGCCTAACCATTCAGATACTCCCTGTCAAAAAGCACGAGCACCCGCTCGTGCTTTTGTTTATTGGCAAATCTGCCCTACCTTGTTTATACCTTAACTATTGTCATGATTAGTTGTAAGGCTTTTAGTCATTAAATCGTACATGATGTCGCGACATCACTCCAATGAGTCTCATTTCCCTTTTTGAGCAAGAGGATAACTATGCTAGGTCGCTCTAACACTCACTTACAAGCATTTGAGCAAGCCATTATCGCCGTTGTCACGATTGATCATCACAATAACATCACCTTTTTTAATCAAGCCGCAGAGGATATATGGGGATACGCCGCGAACGAGGTACTAGGTAAAAACGTGGCAATGCTGATCCCTACCGAACTGCAAGCTGATCATGATAGTTATGTTAACCGACACAGAGAGGGCGGGGAGGATCGTATCGTCGGACGTTAGAAATTCAATCCAACCATGATGCGTATATCGATAAGAATCGCAAAACCGGCGAAGACAAAATTGTTGGCACCAGTCGAGAAGTTGAGATTGAACACAAAGACGGCCATCGTCTCTGGGGACAACTCTCACTGTCCAAGGTGCGTCTTGATAATCGGACACTCTATACCGCATTCGTAAAAGATGTCACTAATGCCGTACAACGACGAGAAGAAATGCGATTACTGTCCATGGTCGCTAACGAAACCGAGTGGTGACGAACCCGAAAGGTGAAGTGGTATACGTTAATCGCGGCTTCGAAGATATGTCAGGCTATACATTTAATGAAATGGAAGGGAAAAAGCCTGGGCATGTTTTGCAAGGACAAGATACTGATCCCCAAACCATACAAGATATCCGCAATCATTTAGCTCGTTATGAGCCCTTTTATGATGGAATATTGAATTATAATAAAAATGGAGAGCCCTACTGGATCTCCTTATCGATAAACCCCGTTTGGGATAATCAAAACCAACTAACCCATTTTATATCCGTACAAGCCAATATTACGCAAGTCAAGCAAACCTATTTAGATTTCACCCGCAAACTGGATGCTATTGGCGGCGCGCTCGTCATTATGGAGATTGACGCTACTGGCAAGCTTGATTCCGTGAACCCCTTATTTGAAGAGGCGCTGGGGCAGATTGACAAGTCATGTGAGGAGGCCTCACGTTCTATTTATCATCAAATTACTCACGAATTAAAAGAAGCGATTGATAAACAAGGGCATGCTTCGGCGTTGATCGAGTTTGATGATCAACATGACCAACTGGCGATTGATGCGAGAATCTGTGTACTTAAAGATTTATCCGGCAACATACTCAATTATGTCATGTTCGGTATCGATATCAGTACGCGCGTAAAACCGTCGCAAAAACACAAACATCAATGCAGTCCGTCTCTCAGTCCAGCCAAGAGGTCATGAAAATCATTGATACCATCAACAACATTTCAGAGCGCACTAACTTACTCGCACTCAACGCCGCCATAGAGGCTGCTCGCGCGGGTGAGGTTGGGCGTGGTTTTGCCGTGGTCGCCGATGAGGTTCGTCAGTTAGCCCAAAGCTCTCATCAGTCGAGTAAACAAATCAGTGAATTAGTAGAGAGCACAGTGAAAAGCATCGATGAACTGGCCACCTTGTTGAATGACATAGAGAGCTAGAACGTCGAGAAGCCCAAGAGCCAACACTCGCGCCATTTATTTACTCAAAAACTAAATTAGTATTGACTTATATTAAAACCTCAGTATGCTGCGTGTCTGATTTAATCGTAACCTGTTTTGACTCACTGAAAGGAAAATCATGACGTTTCAAATTCCATGGGAAGCCTTAGTTGGTGGCATGCTTGTGGGCACAGCCTGTCTGGCACTATTAGCTTTGAATGGTCGCATTGCGGGGATCAGCGGTATAGTGTCAGGCGCGTTGTCATCACGCGGTCGTGAGGCACAATGGCGAGGGTTGTTTTTGCTGGGGATGGTCAGTGCTGGTATCTTGATGCCATTCATTGGCTTCGAATTGCCCGACTACACAAGCCTTACACCGGGATTAACACCTATGGTTGCCGTACTCGCAGGATTATTGGTCGGGGCAGGAACAACGCTCGGAAACGGCTGTACCAGCGGTCATGGTATTTGTGGTATGGGTCGCTTGTCGAAACGGTCTATTGTGGCAACGCTTACTTTTATGAGTGCTGCCTTTGTCACTGTTTTTGTTCGTTTACACCTTTAAGGACGTTTATCGCTTATGTTCCGCCTTGTTGCTCTACTCTCAGGCTTTATCTTCGGTGTGGGTATGATGGTGTCAGGCATGACCAACCCGTCTAAGGTGATTGGCTTTCTAGATGTATTCGGCCAGTGGGACCCCAGCCTTGCATTTGTGATGGGCGGTGCGCTGCTGGTTTTTGTTCCCGGCTACTTTTTGGCCGTGCGTCGGCAGAAAAAACCCTTAATGGCCGATCAATTTTTCCTGCCTAAAACGCGAAAGATTGACAAAAAGCTCGTCGGCGGCGCATTACTCTTTGGCGCCGGCTGGGGACTCGCTGGACTTTGTCCAGGCCCAGCAATCACGGCCATTGGCTCAGGGTCGCTCCCAATTGCTTTATTTATGGTTAGCATGCTCGTTAGTATTCGTTTTGTCGCCTACCTTCAGCGGCCACCTGCATCCTCCCCATTAAACGCTTAAAGATCTAGCAAGGGATTATGCGCCCTAATTATCTACTTTTGGTAGGGCGCTATTCTTCCATACTAATTGGCGAGGCGTTGAACCGTATCTGAGACTTCCTCAGCACCAGCATAAATATCACGCATCACGGCTTCCGCTGACGTAATCTTTTCTCGGCTCTGTTCGGATTCTGCGACGACTTCTTCCATCGACTCACTCACTCCCTGAGTCAATTTTCTATTTTCATCGACAACATTTGCGATTTGCGTTGTCGATTCACTGGTGCGTTTGGCTAAACTTCTCACCTCGTCAGCAACCACGGCAAACCCTCTACCCATTTCGCCGGCTCGTGCTGCTTCAATCGCCGCATTCAGGGCAAGTAAGTTGGTTTGTTCGGCAATTTGATTGATGGTGGTGACAATCTCTTCAATGCTCTGTGCATGCTCAGTCAGTTGATGGAGCTGCTCTGCCGTGGATTGCATTTTTTCTGTGACATGGCTCGTAATGTCAACGGCCTCTTTGAGCAAGGCACTACCACCCTCAACATGTTGAAGTGTCGCGGCTGAAGAGTGATGAGCGAGTTCAGCAGCTTGTGAAACTGCATGGCTTTTCTGCACGCTAGTGGTTATATTTGAAGCAAATTTCACCACTTTCTCAACACGCCCACTATCACCGAATATTGGATTATAGGTGGCCTCTAACCAGATTTCGTTGCCAAATTTATCACGACGTTGATACTGCCCGCTTTTAAATTGTCCACTTTCTAGCTCTGCCCAGAAATCCGGGTTTTTCTCATAAAAATCGGCGTCGCAAAACATGCGATGATGTTGCCCCGTGATTTCATCTAATTCATATCCCACTGTGGCTAAAAAGTTGTCGTTAGCATGGATAATGTTGCCTTGGGGGGTAAAAATGATGGCCGCCATGGAACGGTCGAGCGCCACAAACAACGCCTCTTTTTTGGCTTTTTCTTGGTGGATCCGCGTCACGTCCGACGCGATTTTGCGGACTTTAATCACTTTTCCGGACTTATCTTTAACCGGAAAATAGGTCGCATCCATCCAAATTTCGTTACCGTTTTTATGTCGGCGCCGGACAACTCCCTTTTGTCTTTCACCCTGACCGAGCCGCGCCCAAAAATCTCGATATTCTTGAGACTGCGAGGTTTCAGGAAAACAGACCGCAGAGTGATGTTGCCCGACAACCTCTTCAGACTCATAACCGATAATATCCAACAGCAACTGGTTGCAATTAAGGACAGTTCCATCTGTCGAGAATGTAATGGTGGCAACACTTTCGTTAATCGCATCTAGCTCTATCTCTAGATACTCTCTATTTTTCTCACTGTCGGCAAGCAAGCGTTTTGTTTGATTAAACATCATGGTGGCTCCCTATTACCTCTAGGCCCATATTTTTGCTCCTTGCGCTTCTCATCTGCTGTGGCTAGCCAATCCACATGAGCGCTTGAGAACATGTTAAATGACGTCTATTCGCGCCATACCAAAAAGCATAGCGAATCACCATGGTTACACCAGTCAGACTTTTTAATGAACAAGCATGATAGGTGTCAATTATGTAAGTAAATAATAAAAACTATACTAAACAATAGGATGAATAATTATTTTTTGTATGCTTAGTTTGCCAAACCGTCCAACAAAGCAGCCACTGTATCAATGAATGGTGTAATGCTTATTGCGCCATCCATTGCGCTCATACTATTGAATGAGATGCCGACTGACTATTACGAAGAAAACAACCCCGACGACAAATACCGATCGCCGCGATCGCAAACAATGGCTACCACCACAGAGCCGGGTTCGGCTTTGGCGACTTGCAGGGCAGCAAACACGGCACCACCCGAGCTAACACCTGCACAAATACCCTCTTCTCTGGCGAGGGCACGCGCGGTCTCTTTCGCCTCTTGCTCAGAAATATCTATCACCTCATCAATATTTTCATCGGTATAGATACCCGGTAAATACTCAGCCGGCCAGCGCCGAATACCAGGGATCGCGCTCCCCTCGGTAGGCTGTAAACCAATGGTTTTAATCGCAGAATTTTGCGTTTTTAGATACTTTGAGGTTCCCACAATGGTACCTGTGGTGCCCATGCTGGCAATAAAGTGGGTGATTTGTTGCTGGCTTTGTTGCCAAATTTCTGGCCCCGTACCCGTTAAATGCGCCCGCCAGTTATCCGGGTTATTGAACTGATCCAACACTTTGCCCTTGCCCTGTGTTTGCATGGATAAAGCTAAATCGCGAGCGCCCTCCATCCCCGCGGCTTGAGAGACGAGGATCAACTCACTGCCATAGGCTCGCATGGCATCTTTGCGCTCCTGTGTGGCGTTTTCAGGCATGATTAAAATCAGTCGATAACCTTTAATCGCCGCCGCCATCGCCAGCGCGATCCCTGTGTTGCCACTGGTCGCTTCAATCAAGGTATCGCCGGGTTGGATATCACCCCGCGCTTCTGCCTGCACGATCATATTGAGTGCGGGTCTGTCTTTCACCGAACCGGCCGGATTATTGCCCTCGAGTTTAACTAAAACAGTGCTGCCTGTCTCTGCGGCTAACCGCTGCAAGCGCACCAAAGGGGTCTGACCCACATAGTCTTCAAGCGTGGGGAAATCAGCCACGTTGTTTACCTCTTCATGTTTCATGAATTGCCTGCCTGATGGATGCTCTCAACACCGCGTAAGACACTGTCTACCGCCACATCCTACAAGGAGGCTTGATACGACACGCAGACATTTTTTCACTAACATATACAAAATGGTTATATTTAAACTGTTTTTTATTCCCTTCAATTGCTTTTATTCTGTGACCTATCCCAACTTTCTTTGCTGATAACAGCAACAAACGGCCATCAAGGATTTAACAATGAAGGTATTCAAAACTCTGGCTCTTTCGGCCTTGCTTGCCACCAGCGCGGCACCGGTATCTGCCGCCGAGCAAACCCTCTTGAATTCATCTTACGATATCGCACGTGAGCTTTTTGCTGATTACAATCCACTGTTTGCAGCGCACTGGCAAGAAAAAACCGGAGAGTCGGTGACCATTAAGCAGTCGCACGGTGGCTCCTCGGCGCAGGCGCGCGCCATCATGCAAGGGCTGCAAGCGGATGTGGTCACCTTCAACCAAGTCACTGATGTGCAGGTATTGTACGATCGCGGCAAGTTGATCGATAAAAACTGGAAAGAGAATTTCCCCAACAGTAGCTCGCCGTACTACTCCACCACCGCGTTTTTGGTGCGCAAGGGCAACCCAAAGAACATTGAAAATTGGGATGATTTAGCCAAGGACGACGTAGCCTCTGTCTTTCCAAACCCAAAAACCTCCGGTAACGCCCGTTATACCTACCTTGCCGCACTCGGTTATGCACAAAAGGCATTCGGCAAAGATAACACCGAGCAGCAAGACCAATTTTTGAAACAGCTTCTCGCCAATGTGGCGGTGTTTGATACCGGCGGCCGCGGCGCAACCACCTCGTTTGTTGAACGCGGAATTGGCGATGTGCTGGTCACCTTTGAATCAGAGGTCAATAATATCCGCCAGCAATATGGCAGTGATAAATACGATATTGTGGTGCCTAAAACCTCGATTTTGGCCGAGTTCCCCGTCGCCGTGGTCGAGCGCAACGCCAAACGCAACGGCACTACCAAGCTGGCGACCGAGTATTTGTCTTACCTTTACAGCGAAAAAGCACAACGCTTACTGGCCGATTTTAACTACCGCGTCCATCACCCTGACGTGGTCAAAGACAATGCCGATCGTTTCCCTGAAGTCGAACTGCTGACCGTAGAAGCCATCGCAGGGGGTTGGGACGAGGCCATGAAAACGCACTTTGCCAGTGGCGGAAAACTCGACCAACTACAACGCCGTTAATGTTTTCTAGGTATTGAGACGCTATGCCATCGCTATCGTATCAACGCCAATCCACACCTTGGGCAGCACGTCAGCAGCGCGTGCTGCCCGGGTTTGGCATCAGTTTGGGCGTGTCTTTGCTGTTCATCAGCTTAATCCTGCTGTTACCGGCCAGCGGCCTTATCATGCAGACCAGCCAAATGACATGGCAAGAATACTGGTTTGCCATCACTGACCCACGGATTGTCGCCAGTTATAAAGTCACGGCCGGTGCGGCGCTGATTGCCTCATTATTAAACGGTGTGATTGGCCTACTCTTTGCGTGGGTGCTGGTGCGATACGACTTTGCGGGCAAACGCTTGGTCGATGCGCTGGTTGATTTGCCGTTTGCCCTGCCCACCGCCGTTGCCGGTGTCACGCTCGCCACCCTGTACGCCGATAACGGCTGGATAGGCAGTATGCTTGCTAACCTCGGTATCCAAGTTGCTTACACGCCGCTTGGGATCGTGATTGCCATGATGTTTACCAGCTTGCCGTTTGTGGTGCGTACCGTCCAACCCGTGTTGGAGGAAATTTCCCAAGAGGAAGAAGAGGCCGGTACTGTGCTCGGGGCGAGCGACGCTGCAGTATTTTGGCGGATTATTCTACCGACCATCAAGCCAGCGTTGTTAGTCGGTGTGGCCTTATCGTTTACCCGCAGCTTAGGCGAGTTCGGCGCGGTGATTTTTATTGCTGGCAATATGCCCTACGTCAGCGAGATCACGTCGCTGATGATCTTTGTTCGCTTGCAAGAGTTTGATTTTCCAGCGGCTAGCGCCATTGCCTCGGTGATCTTGATGGCATCCCTGTCATTGTTATTTGCCATTAACCTTTGGCAAGGTCGCTACTTAAAGCGCATTCACGGGCGATAAGGACACCTTATGAGTAGAAACACGGTGAGAATCGGTGATACCCCATGGATCAGGCGCAGTTTAATCGCGCTTATGCTGCTTCTCGTGGCCCTGGTGTTGGTTGTGCCACTGGTAAGCATCTTTTCCATTGCCTTCGCCGATGGCATCACAAGTTATTTTCAGCATTTACTCGCACCCGATACCCGCCACGCGATTGGCCTTACATTGTTGGTGGCCGTTCTTACGGTGCCCATCAACCTCGTATTTGGCGTGATGTTGGCATGGGCGGTCACCCGCTTCCAATTTCCGGGGCGAAAACTGATCACCACCTTGATTGATATCCCGTTTGCCGTGTCGCCCGTGGTCGCAGGCTTACTCTATTTGCTGCTATATGGCAGTAACGGCTGGCTGGGCGCGTGGCTATTTGAGCATGATCTTCAAGTGATGTTTGCCCTACCCGGCATTGTGTTGGTCACTATTTTTGTTACCTGCCCTTTTGTCGCCCGCGAGCTGATCCCGCTCATGCAACAGCAAGGACAAGCAGAGGAAGAAGCGGCGGTGGTGTTAGGCGCATCATGGTGGCAGCTTTTTCGCCGCGTCACCTTGCCCAATATTAAGTGGGCCCTCATCTACGGGGTCATTTTGACTAATGCGCGCGCCATCGGCGAGTTTGGGGCGGTCGCTGTGGTGTCAGGCAGCATTCGCGGTCAAACCAATACCCTGCCTTTGCAGGTACAGCTGCTCTATGAGGACTACCAAACCCAAGCGGCGTTCGCCTGTGCGTCATTACTTGCCTTTATGGCTCTCGCCACCTTGGCGCTAAAAGCTTTGGTGGAATGGCGTCAGCATCGTGTGCACGCCAGTACCGCGCCGATGGATGAAAGCAGTGCTTCAACGCCTGCCCACTTAACCTAACAAACGAACCAGAGTGAGCCGTAAGCCATGCGCATTCAACTGAACGATATCACCAAACACTTTGGCCAATTCCAAGCGTTATCGCCGTTATCACTCACCATTGAGCAAGGTGAAATGATGGGGCTGCTTGGCCCCTCAGGATCCGGGAAAACCACTTTATTGCGCATTATTGCCGGATTAGAAAGCAGTGACAGCGGCCAGATCCTGTTTGGAGAGCGCGATGTCACCCGCGTTCACGTGCGAGATCGCCGTGTCGGGTTTGTTTTTCAAAACTATGCCTTGTTTAAACACATGACGGTGGCAGAGAACATCGCCTTTGGCTTGCAAGTGATGCCGCGTCGCGAGCGTCCTTCACCGGCCACGGTGACACAAAGGGTTAATCAACTGCTTGAGGTCGTGCAGTTGGGCCACCTGGGCCAGCGGTATCCCGAACAATTATCAGGCGGGCAAAAGCAACGTATCGCGCTGGCGCGAGCGTTAGCGACACAGCCGGAAATCTTATTGCTTGATGAGCCGTTTGGGGCATTAGATGCCCAAGTGCGCAAAGAGTTGCGCCAATGGTTACGCCGACTGCACGATGAAATGGCATTCACCAGTGTGTTTGTCACTCATGATCAAGACGAAGCACTCGAGCTATCGGATCGCGTGGTGGTGATGAGTAATGGGCAAATTGAGCAAGTCGATAGCCCAGTCGATCTGTATGCTGCGCCAAAAAGCCGCTTTGTGTTTGATTTTTTAGGAAACGTGAATGTTTTTTCCGGCCACTATCAACAAGGTGTCTGGCAAAATGGCAATGCCTTTATCCAACCCACACTAAACACGCACACCCAACAGTCCGGCAGTTTATATGTCCGCAGCCATGAGTTAACCCTTGCCGATAAACCCAATAGCCAACTCTCGCTGCCCATGCGTGTGGTCTCTATCAATCCGGTCGGTGCCGAGGTGCGGGTATCACTCGCCCCACAAGGCTGGGAAAGTGAACAACTATGGGAAGCCACCTTAACTCATCATGCGTGGCAAGCCGCAGCGTATCAAAAGGGCGATACCGTGTATGCGATGCCGCACCGCGGATATTTTTTCAACGGCACTGACATGGAGCCACAACGCCTTAATTGGCCATTTTTGGCGAAAGATAGCTTGGTGTATGATATTTAATGGTATAAAAAGGTAAAGCTAATATAGCCGAAGATACACAGATCTATTCGCAAACTTATGATAAAAAAACGCGGGCTCAATCACCCGCGTTTGGACTACCGCCGGATTAGCGACAAAGCACTAGCTCTTAAGATTACTGCCTCGTGTTTCTATTACTTTTTTGTACCAATAGTACGATGCCTTCTTTTTCCTGGCTAAACCATTAGCATGGTCAACATAGATAAATCCGTATTGCTTTTTAAATCCATTGAGCCAGCTCAATAAATCAATTGCCGACCATGCGTAATAACCTTTGACATTTACGCCGATCTCTATCGCTTTTTTAACAGCCACTAGGTGATCATTAATAAAATGAATCCTCGGGATATCACAGACCTCCCCCTCTATAATAGGGTCCTCATCCCCTAAACCATTTTCAGTAATATATATTCTAACATCACCATAGTATTCTTTGAGTAGCTGTAGGCCACTCACAAAGCCATCAGGTGATATTTCCCACCCCCATTTTGTATATCGCTTATCATCCATAGCAACTGTTCGATACACTCCGTCAAAACTCGGATTACCTGGAGCTCCTGTCGCGTTCTCTCGCGTCGGCTCAACAACATCGCCTGGCGTATGTATTCTTTCTACTCGCATAGGCTGATAGTAGTTTAATCCAATAAAGTCATTGAGCGGTGCAGAAATTATTAAACTTTCTCTATCATCTTCCGTTATTTTGGGTTGAATTCCTTGGGTTTCTAGCCATGCCATCACATAGTCTGGATACTCTCCCTTCAAAATAGGATCATAAAACCAATTAAGATTAAACTGATTAGCATGCATAGCTGCAAATAGGTTATCTTCACTATTATCAACTGAAAACGCGGGTGTGAAGACATGGCTCAAGCCTATTTCTCCATATTGTTTACGCTTTTTATACGCGATTACAGCTTTAGCATGCGCAGTAAAGACATGATGCGTCGCTTGAAAATACTTTTCTGGCGCATTATGAATACCCGGAGGATGTGCACCTGCAAGATACCCGTGCCCACAAAAAATAACAGTTTCATTGAATGTAATGAAATGTTTGACACGATCTCCAAAGCTCTCAAAGCAAACATTTGCATAATTCAAAAAAGCATCGATTGTTTTTCTATTTAACCACCCCCCATCTTTTTCCAAAGAGAGAGGAAGATCCCAGTGATACAGGGTTACAAAAGGAACTATTCCATATTTTAAACACTCATCAATGATATTATTATAAAACTCAATACCTTTAGGGTTTATAGCACCTACACCATCAGGAATAATTCTTGCCCAAGAAATAGAGAAACGGTAAGACTCAAGTCCCATTTCAGCCATTAACTTAATATCTTCCTTGTAACGATGGTAGTGATCAATCGCTACTTCACCCGTTGTTCCTTCAAAGGTTTTTCCCGGGATTTTTACAAACTCATCCCAGTTAGTTGGCCCTTTGCCGTCGACATCTTTTGCTCCCTCTATTTGATAAGAAGCCGTCGCGGCACCAAAAAGAAAATCATGTGCAAATTTCATAAAAAAATCTTTTTATACTAGAGGCTTAGTCGAATCGCGCACAAATAAATCACCCACAACAATCTCTGGTTTTATAGTTACTTGATCCTCGATAAGTTGTTGGGCAACTTCCATCGCTCTTTCCGTAATACGTTCGATAGGAATATCAACTGTCGTAAGCTGTGGTACAACAAACTCAGTCATTTTTTCATTGTCGATACTCACGATTGATACATCTGAAGGTACATCAACGCCTTTCTCTCGACAGGCACGTAGAATACCAATAGCAATATCATCACTCGCTGCGACAATGGCACTGAAACGCCAATTTTTGGGAATTTGTTCCAGCGCTTGTTCATAGGCTGCTTTTACATCAAAGCCACACACCAAATGCTGTGTTTCCACAGAAAATGGCTGCTTCTCAGTAATCGCTTTAAAAGCCTCTAACCGAACTTGGGTCGTTCTTGTTGTTGGACAAGGCCCAAAATACGCAATGTGTCGATGACCAATGCTCATAAGGTGGGTCGCCGCAGATTCTATCGCGCGCTTTTGATCAAATGCAATTGAATAACCTGCTGATTCTGGGAGCTCTTGCCCAACGTGAATCAAAGGCGTGGATATTTCATGATTAAGCTCGACAAGTTGTTGCGTCGTCAACTGACGGCTGTAAAGCACAATCACATCACACTTCTGTTCAACCAGGGAGCTCACTGCTTGTAATTCAAACTCAGCTTGATTTTTCCCATCAGCAATAATCAGTTGCTTACCCATCCTAGTCGCACTGGCAGATGCTTGCTTAAGTAAACTACCAAAGTAGCTACCATCAAAGTCTGATAGCACTAGGCCAATACTATTACCGCTACTTGCAGCTAATGTTTGTGCCAAGCTACTGGGCCGATAGTTCAATTGTTCAATAGCTGCCTCAACTTTCACTCGGGTGCTCTCTTTGACCTGTCCAGTCTTATTAATGACACGGGACACTGTTGCCTTAGATACACCGGCAGCCTTGCAAACATCTTTAATTGTGGCCATTCGTACCTCTAAAGGTGAGAGGGGGTATACCCTCGAAACTACAAACTTTCGGATTTTCAGTATTGTAACATTAATTACACAGAATCCAGTTTGCGGTGAATAGCAATTAATTCTTCAACCAGTTCTCTGGCTAACATGCTGGTCATAATATGATCCTGGGCATGCACCATCACCAGATTCACGGGCACCTTTCCTTCGCCCTGATCGAGCCCAATCAGCTGAGTCTGCACATCATGTGCTTGCTTCGAAGCGACAGACGACTGAGACAGGTATTCGTCAACCGCGTTCCAGTCACTCGCTTTCGCGGCTCTCAACGCCTCCATTGCGAAAGACTTTGCTGAGCCTGCATTGATGATGAGCTCCATCACCGTTGATTCTTGGTCAAAATCTGCTGGTAATGTCATTAGTTTTCCTCCCCTTGGGCTTCTTGTACTAAAAGCTGTTTTTCATACACTTTAAAAAATGGGTAATAAATGGCGGTCGCCACAAACATGAGGACAACAACCAATAAAGAAGAGCTAATTGCCCAACCTGCTGCCCATGCCGCGCCAATCGGAGCAGGTGCAGTCCAAGGCACCACTGAAATCACAGCACCGACAATCCCCGTTTTGACACAAAAGTACGCAATCGTAGCGTTAACTAGTGGGGCTGTAATAAATGGGATAAAAAAGGTAGGGTTCATAATCAAAGGAGTACCGAATATCACTGGCTCATTGATATTGAATAGCGAGGGTACAACACTGATTTTCCCTATCGTTTTTAGGTGAGCGGCACGACTACGCATAAACAAAAACACCAGACCTAATGTCGCACCAGAGCCCCCTAGCACGATAAAGAAGCTCCAAAAACCCTCCACAAACACGTGAGGAATTTGGGCACCAGCAGCAAGCGCAGTTTGATTAGCGGACAGATTAGTGAGCCAAAAAGCTTGCAACATACCGCCGACAATAGCGGCACCATGGATACCTGCAAACCACAACACGTGTGTAAGTAGCACGGCCAAAAGAATAGCCGGCAACGAATCAGCAGCACTGACCAAAGGTTTAAACGCTGTCATGATAGCTTCAGGGATGATCATGCCAGTCTGACTTTCAACATATAAGTTGAGAGGATATATGGTCAGTACAACCAAGAGTATGGGAATCAACAGATCAAAAGATTGTTTGATTTTTCCAGGTACTTGGTCCGGCATTTTGATCCCTATGTTTTTCCGTTGGAGAAAGTACATCAGCTCTGTGCTGTAAAGAGAAACCAGAATTGCCGTGAAAATGCCCGTACCTCCGAGATATCCGGCGGGCAGTCCTCCTTTAGTCAGTGGCGCAGATACCAATAGGAAGGACATCAATGACAGCATCGCTGGCATAAATGGTTCCATGCTGTAACTTTGTGCCAAGTTATAAGAGATGGCAGCAGTGATATAGACAGACATGATGCCCATTGTCATGTTAAATGGCGTGAGTAGTTGCCCTTGATATTGCTCAGCAAGCTGCAACCACATTTGTGCAATAGCCCAGTCTGAATCTGCAGCAAAAGGCGGGAACGCAAATATGAGTAGAAATGAGCCTACGATCATAAATGGCATCGCAGAGATGAACCCATCTCTCATCGCCATAATATGACGCTGTGACGCCGCTTTACCGGCAATAGGTGTCACTCTGTTCTCAATAAATCCGAATACATTATCCGTTAATGTCGTCATTGCGACCCCCTAACCTAGCTCTACTAATGTATCGTTGAGGATTTTTTCACCATTCATCATTCCGTAATCCATGGTGTTAATCACTTTAACTTTTTTGTCTTGTTTAGCTGCACTTGCCGAGAAGTCTGCTTCTTTATACTTTACTTGTGGCCCCAGCAAGCAGATATCGAATTTCGGAAGCATATTTTCAAATTCATCCAAACCAACAGCTTGAATATCTGCCGCTATGCCTTGATTCTGGGCCGCCTGTTCCATTTTCTTAACCACCATGCTGGTTGACATGCCCGCCGCACAACAAAGAAGAATTTTTACCATTTTGATACCTCTTGACACTCTGGATAGTTAACAGATGACCCTAAAGTACTCAATAAAGAAATCGGTTTCAGTAACCGGTTTCAAAGTTGAAGACAAGGATCACAGAAACCGGTTACATAAAGCGTTCCATTGTGGTTTTGATCACATAGGCTAAGAATTTTTGTTAAAGATTATTCGAAGAACTCAGGACAGAGTGAGAATAAAAAGAGAGGCGGAGTAAAAGTGCTATTCACTGTATGCGAAGCTATACACTAAACCGATAGCGCCACGGTTAGTTGCGTGAGAGGAGCAGGATAACCAAGATAATATCCTTGTGCATGCTCACAGTCGAAGCCTTTCAATAGTGCAAGTTGAGTGGCTGTTTCCACGCCTTCAGCCACCACGTTTATGTCAAGTCGTTTGGCAATATCAATAATACCTGCAGTGATCGCTTTGGCACGACTGTCGGTTTCCATCGATTGGATGAAACTGCGGTCAATCTTGATCTCATCGACGTTGATTCGGTTAAACATCCCTAAAGAGGTATATCCCACACCAAAATCATCAATGGAGAAGGCCACGCCATGGCGTTTGAGTGTATCAACCACTCGTGCGCACTCAAGAATATCATCAAGTGCCGCGGTTTCGGTTATTTCTAGGCACAGGTAACGCGCGAATTCTGGATTCAATTGCAAGTAGTCATCAATACGCCGGATTGCACTTTCGCTATTAAACTCAACCGCAGAAATATTAACCGACACACGCTGAATGACAGCTCCCAACAGACCGCTATCATGTAACTGCTTGGCAGCTTTTTCGAGTACGAGCGCCGTTAGGTCTTCGCAAAAACCCTGCTCTTCGGCAAGCCTGATAAACGTACTCGGTGGCACCACACCATAGGTTTCATGGGTCCATCTCGCCAATACTTCTAAGCCGGTTAGCTCGCCTGATGCCAAGCGATATTGCGGCTGAAAGACAACCTCAATCTCTTTGTTATTGATCGCAACCCTGAGTGCGGAAACGAGCTGCCTACGCTTTTGAGCTTGCTCAGTTAAATGAATATCATGATACGTTATCGCCCCTTTGCGCTTTTTGGCATCATTCAGGGCGCGCGTAGCCGCCGTCATCAAGGTGGCGGCATCGTCACCATCTGGCCCAAATAACGCCACCCCTATCGAGCAAGTGGCTTTTTGATCGTATCGTTGCAAATGACGATGACACTCACGGTGCAACCTATCAATATATAGTTCCATATCGCTGGCACCGCCTAACGCTATAAGGCAGGCAAAGCGGTCTGCGTGGACGCGCGACGTAAGTTTATCGAGTAGCGTTGATACCTCAATGGCATGAGCCATGTCAGACAGCAGATGATTAGTACGTTCAAACCCGAGTTTATTGGTGAGTGATGTAAACCCATCAATGTCGATAATCACCAAAACATACGAGGTTTGTTGCTCCTGTAGGGCAAGCAAGGTATCCACATGACGCATAAACACTGAAGGGCTGTGCAACCCTGTGACACTATCAATGTCACTCGCTCGCTCTAACGCTAGGTGATTCCTTCTTGCCAGGTTCCAGAGCATAATCGATGTCACCACCACAAAGAAATGCCCTTTAAATGCTTGTGCTAATTCATGCATCTCTAGATTCGTTGATAAGGCAGTCACTACGCGATCGGAGAATAAGATCCACAAAGTCGCAAAAAAGAAATAGATAAACGCCAGCTTCAGAGCGTAGTAGTTCGTTTTTTTCATTGTGGTTCCCGTGCGATGACGTCCATTCAACCTTTTTGCAACACCCTACCTCACGCCCACCGTGACGCAGAGTGAAGGAGGCGGCAATAAAACCGGCCTCTTTCAATCCATTATTAAAAATGAGACAGCGCTTTTAAAGTGTGTAACTGCATATTAGGTCTAATGTTAGTTGTTCGCTAGAAAAAACGACAATAAACAACCTACTAATTGATAAACGCCTTCCATCTCTATCAGCCATCTCATCAATGATTAGGCGTTAGACTACCTAGCATCAATCCAACACAGTCCGGTAAAGCGTCATACATTACCCCGCCGCGCCATCTGCGCGTGCTTGACTCAACATAGGGCCAAATCGCACCGCAAACCAGCCATAGCTGATCGCCCAAAGCAGTGCAGACGCAGAAACAAGCTCTAGGGTATAAACGGGCCAAAACCACATGCCAAATACACGGACGAGGGCTGAAATGAGTAAGGCATAAAAGAGCCAAGAAACAGTGGGACCTTGATAGACATTGCGCCCAGTATGGCCGAGCGTGACTCGCACAATCATGGCCAAGACAACGCCACCGAGCGCACCTATCGCGAATAAGTGCCAGATAAGATTTGATGCCCAGGGGTTAATCACCAAGGCTTTTAATAACAAGCCAAGTGGTAAAAAGAGATAGAATACGTGCAACGAGAACAGCATTGGTACCTGGTACGCTCTCCAACCTTGCCAGCGGTAGAGCCGAACACATTGCGCAATACCCGCTGTAAGCAGCAACCCACGCGCGACCATGTTATCAGTACCGGACACCAAGGTGACGCCAATCAGTAGCACAAACAGAGCGATAATCGCTCGCTCTAGCCACACAGGTGGGCTGGACACCTGTATACCCAACTTTTTCTCCGTGAAAAACGGGATCACGCGGCCACCCATGACGCTAATAAGCAGCATGAACCACAACAAGGTACTGTGCCAAACTTGATTAATAGGTAGTGAGACTTCCCCTAGCATTACGCCGTAAGACAATGCGTTAAGCAAAGCCGCCACCGCTAAAATAGGAATAAACAGATAATTGCGCTGACGCTTAGTCACTACCACGCGATAACCCAACGACCATGCCACGCAGGCCATAAACAGGGTATCAAGTACTAGGCTCGACCAAATTGGGACATCCACCCAGAAGCTCAACCGCGCCAACAGCCATAATGAAAAAATGGCGAAAAGCTTCAGCCCTCGGGTACCCGGCACACCCGTCCAGTTTTGCACCGCCGTCATTAAGAACCCACCGACAATGGCCATCGAAAACCCAAACAGCATCTCGTGGGCATGCCACCAAAGGGAGGGAACGGTCAGTGAAACCATTCCAGGATGCGTGTAAAGCCCACTCCATATAATAATAACCAGACATGAGTACAGAGCACCAAAGAGGAAGAAGGGCCTAAAGCCCAATCGGAGCACCGGTGGAATCTTATCCTCTTTTTGTTTGTCGGTGACATTCAGTAGCATGGTAAAGCGCTCCATAGGGCAAAATGAATATTGCTACCCTAGCACACAGAAGAGCACCACTATTGATATCAAACAAACTCAAACCAATTTAACGTGCTACAAAAAGAAAGGTTATTGTGGTTATTGAGTAACCAAGATCCATGTTGTCAAATCAAAAGGCTGGACGTAACCGATATTAACCACAACAATTTTCTCATCACCAACCGGTGCAACATTCAAGCTGGCAAAGCCAAAGAATGAGGAGGCCCATGACCTATCCATCTAGCAGCAAGTTTGCGGTACTCGGCGCGGCACTTATCGCCATAAGCTATGGATTAGCCCGCTTTGCATTCGGTCTGTTCGTCCCACCGATCCGCGATGACTTAGCACTGAGCCCCTCGCAGATAGGTGTGATTAGTGCCCTGCCGTTGATTAGCTTTGTGATCGCAACTGGTTTTGCGCCGCTGATTGCCGATCGCATTGGCGCAAGAATCACTGCAATTGTTTCTGGCTTGTTTGGCGCTCTGGGTCTAGCCGTCATCAGTCAATCGACTAACAGTGTCTCACTAGCTGTCGGTGTGTTTGCTTGCGGCATTTGCACCGGCTTGATGATGCCCGCCCTCACCGCGGCTATGCAGGCGATCGTCAATCGCGCCCTGCACGGTAGAGTCAGTTCAGTGATGAATGCGGGTACCAGCATTGGTGTAGTCGTTGCTGTACCTGTAGTGCTAATGCTCGAATCGGCTTGGCGCACTGCTTATTTGTCTTTTGCCATAATTGCTTCACTTGGCGTATTGGCCGCATGGCGTATGTTACCGTCTGTCTCGCCTGTCACACCCACAGATGCAGCCCCTGCGCCACCGATCAGCCGATTACAATGGGCGCGGCTGTTCCGTTTATCGTTGTTTGCATTCGCGATGGGATTTGTCTCTGCCGCGTACTGGATTTTCGCACCGGATTTGGTTATTACGCTTGGCGCGCTTCCTACTGATACAACCGCTTGGCTATGGGTTGCCGTTGGCATTGCAGGTTTAGGCGGAGCAATAGCCGCAGATCTTGCAGATCGCAACAATCCCCCAATTACCCATTCACTAATGCTAATGATGCTCGCCGCAAGTATGGCACTTATTGCCGCCAGTCCGGAAAACAGCGGAATAGCGGTGTTTTCTGCTCTGGTGTTTGGTCTTGCCTACATGAGTTTAACCGGCTTGTACCTAATGACCGGAATCCGACTTCTCCCCGGGCGCTTA
This sequence comes from Salinivibrio sp. VYel1, assembly GCF_009377945.1. Classification (NCBI taxonomy): domain Bacteria; kingdom Pseudomonadati; phylum Pseudomonadota; class Gammaproteobacteria; order Vibrionales; family Vibrionaceae; genus Salinivibrio; species Salinivibrio sp. VYel1. The sequence continues at coordinate 293,490 of NZ_RSAM01000001.1, forward strand.
TCCCTCGGACCTGTTTTGCCTTTTATGGCGGTATCACTCGGCCAAGCGGTTGGCTCTCCGGTATTAGGTTTATTGATTGAAAACATGGGTTATGCTGGCGCTTTTTCGGTATTTGCCTCCGCCAGCATTGTGGTTGCCATTATCTCTCCACTCTACCCTCGTCAGCTCGAACAAGAGTGGGACGAAGACGTGATTGAGGACACTGGCCTACAAGCGGCCTATGATCATCAACTACATGATGAAGAAGGTGAGCCTTATCGCGGTGTGGAAATAGAAGAAGAGATCGAAGCCGTTGAAGAAGACCACACCGATGAAAATTAATTACAAAAATGTCATTTAATATCGACATATGATTTAACATTGATCACGTTTAAAAGATAAACTATGATAAATAAACACTAAAATGTAATTTAGTTACACACAAGGAGCGTGCTATGTTATCTGCAATTAAGGAACTTTTTACCCCTCATAAAGATTATGCGGGTCGACATATTGATGCGGTTATTGACCGTTTGGCCGCACAAACAGGGACAGAGGCCCATGCCTGGTCTTACCTCCGCGAGCAAGCTGTTTATGAAAACACGCTCAATGGTATGCGGGTATATCCTCATGAGCTCAGAAAGTACGCGGCCTAGAACAAACTGTTCCTAGAACACCAACAGATTTTGCGTCGTGCTACTGTAAGGTTCGTGCTAGACTCCACGCCATTCAGTGTGTCTGAGCGGGAACGCGGACACACGCTTCTTGTTTGTTGAGTCTGTTATGCCATTTAAAAAACTGGGTTTAAGCGACCCTCTTTGCCAAGCCATTGTCCAACGCGGCTTTACCACGCCAACATCGATCCAAACGAAAGCCATTCCGCTTATCCAGCAAGGGCATGATCTGATTGCCGCGGCACAAACGGGCACGGGGAAAACCTCGAGTTTTATCTGGCCTATCATCGATAAATTATCTGCCGGTGAAGCAGGACGTAAAAAGCGCGCTCGCGCACTCGTCATCGCTCCCACTCGTGAGCTCGCGCTGCAAGTAGCTGAGAGCGCACGTCAAGACAGCCAGTTTACTGAGCTGAAGACCTTGGCGATGGTTGGCGGCATGGACGAGCAGGCACAAAAGCAAGCCTTGATCGACGGCGTCGATATTTTGGTCGCCACCCCGGGACGCCTACGGGATTTACTCAGCCAACGTGCCGTCTATTTAGATGAAGTGGAAGTGCTGGTTCTCGACGAAGCGGATCGCATGCTCGATATGGGCTTTATTGATGCCATTCAGAATATTCTTGACCGCTTGCCGGCAAGCACGCAGTGCTTACTGTTTTCGGCCACGCTCTCTAATAAAGTGCGCGATCTGGCCAAAGCGACCATTGGCGATGAAGGCAAAGAAATCAGCATTGCCGCACGAGATGCCTCGAAAGACAACATCACCCAATGGTGCATTCCAATCGATAAAGATAAGAAATCCGCCCTACTGAGTCACTTAATCAAAGAAAATGGCTGGGAGCAGGCACTGATTTTTATCGAAACCAAGCACGGCGCCGCCAAGCTCGCCACTCAGTTGGAAAAACGGGGCATTGCCGCCGAAGCGTTTCACAGTGGACGCAGCCAAGCCGTGCGGACCCAACTGCTGGAAAACTTTAAAAGCGGTGACATCCAATTTTTAATTGCCACCGGTGTCGCTGCGCGTGGCATTGATATTGAGTCGCTTGAGCGCGTGGTCAATTACGATCTACCCTTTCCGGCCGACGAGTACGTCCACCGAATTGGCCGTACCGGTCGCGCCAGTGCTCAAGGCGAAGCGATTTCATTGGTCTCAAAAGATAACACCAAAAACTTGCGCATGATTGAGGCACGTCTCGGGCATCCACTGGAACGTCGCATCATCGAAGGCTTTGAGCCCAAAAAGCCGATACCACTGACTGCGCCCAAGTGATAATGTGCAAATAATGATCGCGACAAAAACCGGCGAGCCTCATGCTCGCCGGTTTTGTTTGCTTTATGCCTGAGTCAGTGTTTGCCAGAGCGCCTGCCATGCATCTGGGCGGCGATAGTATTGGCTCACTGTGATGGCTTGCCATTGACCGTTTTGCTCCACCAGCATGGATGGAAAACCGCGTAAGCCATGCGCTGCCATCAATTGACGGGTTTGATTCACCGCAGGCATCACGTCATTTTCGGCGCGATTCATCGCCTGTTGCCAAGCCCCTGCCTCTATCCCCATCTCACTGGCAAGCTCTGCGAGCGTGTCAGCTTCATAGACGGAGCGACCTTGCTGATAATGGCCACGCTGGATGCGTTTCAGCATCTCTGCACCCTGACCATCAAGCTGCTGGGCAGCGAGGATGGCTTGCGCGGTAACAAAGGAATCCAAAATTACTGGCTGGTCGCTTGCCACGCGGTCAAGATAGGTTTGACCAAATGTCTGTCCGGTTTGATCGGCAATGGTCTGATCCGCCGCCAAGATGTGTTGACGAAAACTGTCTTCAATCGGCGCACGCTCTCGCATGCCACCTGGATGAAGCTGCAAGTTAATCTCAGGGGTGTTGCTCAGGCTTTCAATCAAGGTGGCGGCGCCAAAGCACCAGCCACACATTGGGTCAAAAATATAGTGGACGTTTACCATTCCATCTCTCCCATATGTACTTTGGCACCAATTTCCAAAGCCATCGGCAAACCCGCTTTCGGATATTTCGCTTGCATGGTTTTAATCAGCTCAGCACTGTCTTTACTGTTTGCTTTCGCCTCGGCAAAGTCTTGCAAATACTGCTGGGCAAAAGTAATGGTGTCAGCGTTCAGTGCCGTGCCCGCGGTCATGTGTCCTGGGATCACGACTTTAGGCTTCAGTGCTGCCATTTCTTCTAGTTGTGCGGCCCAACCTTCACGCGCTTGGTCAGATTGTGCGTCTGCCATCCAAAGGTGAACATTGCCATATACAGCGACGTTACCCAGGATCGCCTTGTTGGCTGGGATCCAAAGATACGGACGATGTGCCAACTCGCCTTTCGCGCCGCGAATTTCAATTTTACGACCGTCCAGTGTCAATGACGTACGGGTATAAGCAGCAGGTACCACGGGATTTTGCGGCGCATTGTCACCCATTTTTGGGCCCCAAAATGCCATTTTTCCATCCAGTTTTTCTGCAATGGTGGCGCGTACTGCCGGTGTGGTGATCACGTTTGCGTCAGGGAACATGCCGTGCAGCACTTCCGCACCAAAATAGTAATCTGGGTCGGCTTGGCTAATAAAGATAGTGGTTAGCTCTTTCCCAGAGTCCAGCACCTTAGCGGCAATGCGAAGCGCATCTGCTTTAGTAAAGCCCGTATCAACCACCATGGCTTCGGTTTCGCCATACACCAAGGTTGAGTTTACGTGGAAGCTGTTACCATCCGCGTTATATACGTCCAAGTTCAAGGGTTCAGGGTTATTGGCTGCCATTGCGCTGCCGGTCAGTAATAAAGAGGCGGCTAGGGTTTTTATCAATTTCATTATCGTGCTCCGTGGGTTTGCATTCGGTGTTGAGATGCTGTGCAGTTTACGGGCTCGACTTGTTCGGATATATAGCTAATAATTTGCATCATTGTTTCATATTTCGATCATATTGATGCGTCGTCGCCATGCATTACACGATCGATATTGTTTATAGCCAACCTCGGAGCACACTCATGGATAAACTTACTGCGGCAAGAGTCATGGTAGATGTCGCCCTAACGCAAAGCTTTACCGCCACTGCCGAGCGTCTCGAGATGTCTCGCCCGATGGTGACTCGCCATGTCGAAGCGCTAGAAGACTGGTTAGGCGTGCGGTTATTACAGCGCACCACGCGCAAAGTATCGTTAACCTCCGCCGGCGAGCACAGCTTGCCACAACTGGAACAATGGGTTGAGCAAGCCAATGCCCTGACACAGCAATGGCAACAAGATGCGGGCTTGACTGGCAAAGTGCGGGTGGCCACCAGTATGTCGTTTGGATTCGCGCAACTGATCCCTGCGGTAAAGCCTTTTATGGCCGCTCATCCCGGGGTAGACGTAGATATTGAGGTGCAAGATAAGGCCGTCGATTTAATTGCAGAACGGATTGATATAGCCATCCGTATTGCGTCTAACCCCGACCCTTCCCTAATTGGTCGCCCGATCGCCGCGTGTGATTCCGTTTTGGTAGCGGCACCGGATTATTTGGCGGCCCATGCACCGATCCGTTCACCGGAAGATCTCACCGCGCATAGCTGTCTCAGTTACAAGCAGTTTGATCGACCGATTTGGCATTTAGACAAACGCGAGGAACACGCCGCGGTTGAAGTGCAAGGTAAGCTCTCAGCTAACGAGGCAACTACCTTACTCAGTGCTGCCATTCAGGGCATGGGCGTGAGCATGCAGCCGGTGTATCTGGCTCATAGTGCCATTGCGCGAGGTCAGCTAGAGGTGGTGCTACCCGACTGGCAGCCCAAAGCGATGGATATCTACGCCTTGTACCCGTCACGTCGCAACCAGCCACCAGCGGTCCGTGCGCTGCTGGATGCGCTGATTGCCCACTTCGCCAATCGCGAGTGGGCACCGGTTGCTATTTAGTCAGCAGAAAAAATTGAGTAAGGCGAGCTATTTAGTGAGAGAAAAAGCGCGCAGACTTAATCAGACGATTTTGCTCGCGCAGCATGATAACGCTGGGCTTTAACCAGCCATTTATCAAGCTGATTGGCAAAGGCTTGTTTTTGCTGCGGACCAAGCGGAGCAGGCCCACCTGTGTGCACACCGCTACTGCGCATGGTTTCCATAAAATCACGGATATTAAGCCGGGCGCGGATGTTTTCTTTGGTCAGCAATTCGCCGCGGGTGTTAATCACCGTCACGCCCTTTTCAATCACTTCATCCGCGAGCGGAATGTCTTGGGTGATCACCAAATCGCCCGCCTCTGCCTCGGCAACAATTTGGTTGTCCGCCACATCAAAGCCCTTTTCTACCTGACGTGAACTGGCGTAAGGCGACGGCGGTAAACGGATAAACTGGTTGGCAATAAAGGTGGCTTGAATGTGCGTTCGGTGTGCCGCGCGCACTATCATCTCGCGCATCGCGACCGGACAAGCGTCCGCGTCTACCCATATTTGCATGCTGGTTCTCTTAACGTTAGCGTCAATGCCTGCATTAAACCCCAATTCACCGCAAATTGAAACGTTACCCCTGCGTCATATCCGCATTTAGTACTGGCTTTACATCGCTTGGCTGCTCAGGCGCGCAGATATTAGTCTGTGTTGGCCGCCCGCTCTTAAACTGCGCTAGCCAAGACGTTAAGCATGGCATCACACCATCTGCAAACGCTGCCCCCCCTTGCCACCAAATCCGTGCCAGTGTTAACCAGCGGTGACGCTCACTGTGTGCATTGGCGATATTATCGGTGCGCAGTAGGCTGTGGTCGGCCTGTTCAAACACACGCACGTGATAAAAAGGCAGCGGCGCTTTAGCAAGCAGCTGGTGATACGTAGAAGCGGTTTTATCTGAATCGACATAAGCATCCCGCGCACCAAACAACGCTAACATGGGCACGTCGAGATCGATTAAATCAGCAGTCACATCCGAGGCCCAATTACGTTGTACAAATTGCCAAAAGGCCTCGCTCATGGGCGCTTTCTCATCCTGTTTTACGTGGTTGAGGTACTGTTGATACGACGCGCCGGACTGGATCAAGGCATCCACTGTCGCCTCGGCAGCTTGCTCTTCCGCAATCGCTGATTCACTGTATCCGGCGGCTAATCGCCGTTGATGTCCAGAATACTCGGATTGCGCCATCCAGTTGACTGCTCCACCGACACTGATCAGAAAATCGATGTTTTCGACTTGGTGCGCCACCTTAGGGATCACCCAACCAGCTTGACTATAGCCCATCAACCCCAGCTTGCCATCCTTTAGCCCCAAGGTTTGGCGCAAATAGCGAATCGCCGCCGCGACTTCATCGGCCCGATCTTGCATCGATTGCGACCGCCAATCCCCGCTCGACTCTCCCACTCCCGGCTTATCCCAAGACAACGCACACCACCCATTCGCCGCTAACACTCGCCAGAATGGGAGGTAATAACCAAACGCATCGGTCGGCACGTCACCAGAGCCATGCACAAACACCACACACTGATTCGGGCTCTCAGAACCTAAAGGTAAAATTAACTCACCCGTGAGCTGATTATCGCCTGTGTTAAAGTGAATGGCTTGACGCTTTAGCCCCGCGTTTGGGTCATCCATGGCTATCACCAAAAACGTGCCCATCAGCACCAGCGCTATCAAACCTCGCTTTAGCCACTTCATACCCTTTCTCCCTCCACCCAATTACCGCTAAAAGGTGTATAAATAGCCGGTATTGAACGACCACAAATCGTCTCTATCAACAATCGGGCTGTCTGATACTTCATCGCCATAGTGGCGATAGCCCACCCCCAACAACAGATGATGCGCGCGGCCAAGCCTGTAATAGAGATTGAGGTCGGATTGAAGCATGCAGGTTTGATCAGGTTGATAAGTGGGTCGGCCAGCTTTGGTGTCTTGGGCTGACACACCGACATAATAACGACTTACCGCGCGACCCACACAAGTCAGTGACACTTGAGGATCAAGCACCCACTGGCCTTGTTCCATCGGCGCGCCATAGCGGCCCACCACCGCGCCACTGTTATGATTATCCGAGATATCATGATGGTAGCCGAGCTCAAAATAGCCCACCGACGTTATCCAGCCGGTGGTTAGATTAGCGGTATACACCGTATCGAGACTTTTCATATCTTTGAGGGTTTTGCTGTCACCGCGGGCGTGATCGCCAAACACATCGTCGCCCACGCCCGCCGACACATACCAGCTGTCGCCCTCGGCGAGATACACACCTAGGGTATCGTTGCGATAAAAAATCCCCTCCCATTGCGCCTCAACCACCAGCTCAATGTCTTGGTCATCTTCACCACCGAGATATATCGACGGCTCGGTATAGCCGGCTAGGCCGACAGTCAGATAATTATCCGCGGACATACTGTCGGTTTGCGCATGCCCGGCTAAGGGCACCAAGATCAAAACGAGACAGATAAGTGTGACAAATGGGTTCACCGGCGATTCTCCATAATGGCGAAATAGTAACTGAGAGTTCGCCCTTATCTTGAAACAACCGGTATTAAGAAAACCTTAAGACTCTCCCGTCATTTTGTGCGCGGCTTCCCAATTGATAACCGCCTTCGCCATCTGAGCGTCGCACTGAAATTCAAAATGCCAGTTGAGCTGTCCGGCAATGCGCTCAACAAGCTGTAGGCCTAGACCAAATCCGATCTGATTCTCGTCCACGTCTGAATCAATAGAGTTGGCAATCGAAAACTGCCCGTTGGTGATCTTAATCTCAATCGCGCCGGGCGCACTGTAGGTGAGCGCATTGCGAATCAGGTTGGTACTCGCAATACGAAACAAATCCCTCTCAATGGAAATAGGATCACTGTGATTATCGATATGGACAGTCACTGGCTTATGCGCAGCAAGATACGCCAGCTCATCCACCAGGGTTGCGCAGAGCGAGCCAAGGTCGACCTTTGATTGGCGAACCTTATCTGGATGTTGCCGTGCCAGCCAAAGCAGTGATTCAGACAGTGCCATCATATTGGCGTTGGCACGCGAGGCACGCTGCAAGGCCGGATAACTGGCATCCTTGTCATCGATGCGCAGTGACAAAGTATCCAAGGATGCTTGCATAATCGCCAACGGCGTACGCAGTTCATGGCTGGCATGCTTTAAAAACTGTTGCTCCCGTTGGTTATGTTCACGAACCTGTTGCAGCGAGGCCATCAAGTGGTCGGCGATTTGGTTAACCTCACGTACCGAAAAGCGCACATCGATAGCTTGATCAGGGTGTGTTTTTACCCGCGCCGACCATGCCACCAACTCTTTGAGTGGCTTCAATGCATTGTTAAACAAAAGCCCAATCACGGTGACAAGCACCAGCATAAAAGCGGTAATTAACACGCTGGCATCGGCCAAAGAGCGCTCGACAATCATGGCGGCTAATGCTTCGATTTTTTCTGCCGCTTCAAACTCGACCAAGTATAGGCCTTGGGATAGGTGCTGATCGGAGTACAACAAGTAGCCATACTCACGCGCTCCACTGTCATTGATGCGCTGTATTTCAATTGGATCATCGGGCTGTATCGGCTCTGAAGAGAATAAATCACGCACCGATGTCGGGATAGCCTGCCAATCTCGATACGCACTAACAGTGTTGCTTTGGGGCAATGGATAGTTAGGATCGGCGGCCAGCTTCTGCTCGAGTTTGATAGCATCGAGCCGCATGTAGTTTTTGCCTGCCTGACTGATTTGATAAAAGCTAAACACGGTGACAAGTGCCAACAACCCGATAAAGATCGCCACCGCCATGAACACAAGCTGGCGGCGTGATTGTGCGGCAAGGCTTCGAACAGGGCTTTGGCTCATACCGGCGCGGCCTCAGAAAGGGACAAACCAATACCGACATGGGTGTGGATCAGCGTTTTAGCAAAGGGCTTATCAACCACTTTACGCAAATGGTGAAGGTGCACGTTAATGGTTCCTTGGCGCACATCATCGCTGGCCCAAATCGCCTCCTCAATATCGCTTTTGGACACCACAGTGGGTGAGCGGCGCGCGAGTAGCAACAGAATGTTCCAACCGATAGGGGTCAACTTAAGCGGCGTATCACCGCGCGACGCGATATGCTCTTTGGGGTAAATCGTCAGATCAGCAATGGTAATACACTCTCGTACCGGTTGATGACGCCGATGCAAGGCCTGTAAACGTGCGAGCAACAACGGCATGGTGCAAGGTTTGACCACATAATCATCCACGCCGGCGCGAAAGCCCTCAAGCTGGTCGGTGTCCGCGCCGCACGCAGTCAGCATTAACACCGGGGTATCGATACCCTGCTCGCGCAGCTCACGACAAACCGCCGTACCCTGTGTTTTGGGCAGCATATTGTCGAGTATCACACAATCAAACGTCTGCTGGCTGGCAAGCTGGATCCCCGTTTCGCCGTTATAGGCAAAATCACAGTCGATATTATGCAGCTCTAAATATTCTGACATCGCTAAGCTGAGATCGTGGTCATCTTCAATGATGAGTATTTTCATGCGGCGTGCTCTTCCATCCGTGTCGTTTTTAATCTACACGAATCCATTGGATAAAATACACCCCACTTAATCTCGTCCGATACAAAAAAAGCGCCCGAAGGCGCTTTCATCGAGAGACTATCATATGACTTACTTTAGCAATGCCAACACCGCATTGACGCAGGCTTCAGACGACACCGGGTTTTGCCCTGTCACTAAGTTGCCATCAGTAACCACATACGAGGTAAAGTCATCCGCTTTCTCATAAAGACCGCCGTTTTCTTTGAGCATATCCTCAACCAAGAACGGCACCACCTCGGTCAAGCCAACGGCGGCTTCTTCGCCATTGGTAAAACCGGTGACCCGTTTCCCTTTCACTAGTGGCTCGTCGCGATCTGAACGCGTATGGCGGAACACTGCCGGGCCGTGGCATACCGCACCAACCGGTTTGCCCTGATAATAGAAGGTCTCAATCAGCTGACGAGATGTCGGATCTTCCGCCAAGTCCCACAATGGACCGTGTCCTCCGGGATAGAAAATCGCGTCATACTCATACGCATTCACATCGCTCAGCTTGACGGTGTTATTAACCATATCTTGCAACTCCGCATCGCCATCAAACCGGCGTGTGGATTCCGATTGCGCATCTTCCGCTTCGCTGTTCGGATCAATCGGTGCCGCGCCACCTTCCGGGCTGGCAACTACAATGCTCGCTCCAGCATCTTTAAACGCGTAATAAGGGGTGGTGAACTCTTCAAGCCAAAAGCCTGTCTTGTGTCCCGTATCGCCCATGGCATCGTGAGATGTCAGCACCATCAAAATTTTGTGTTGTTGCATCATCGCTCCTTATTGTCACGCGTTTGGGTAGTATTTGCTTGGTTTTCATTGAGTAGACTAACAAGACATGAGTGTTAACGTAAAAGGTGGTCGCTTAGATCACTCTCATCAGTTGACGGTTTTTTTACGTTTATTGTCTAACTCTGACCTAATGCTAGCGCAATAATGACACCTAAGCGCAGCAAACGCCTATCATGAAGTCATTCATCGCTGGTCCCCAGCAACGATTTAGCCTTTAAACATTGATTAAACGAGGTAAACATGAAAAAAACCTATTTACTCGCACCACTGGCACTGGTTGTCGCACTGGTTGGCTGTGAACAGCAAACCAACGAACCACAAGAGGCGCAATCGCAAGTCGAATCTAGCTTAGACGACGCCCAAAATGCAGTGAAAGAAGGCACAGAGCAAGCGATGGATAGTGCAGAAAACGCCATCGATAGCGCAGAAAACACCGTTTCTGAAATGGTTGATCATCATAATGCAAAAACATCACTAGACTGGAACGGTACGTATCAAGGTGTGGTGCCCTGCGCCGACTGTGAAGGTATTGATACCACACTAACACTGAACCCAGACAACACGTATTCACTCACCAAAACCTATCTGGGCAAAGAGGGAGAAGCACTTAAAGAATCGGGCACCTTCAAGTGGGATGAAACAGGCAGTGTCGTCATCCTTGAAGGGCTGACTGACAGCCCTAACCACTTCTTTGTGGCGGAAAACCAGGTGATCATGCAAGACATGAATGGCGAAACCATCGAAGGCGACCTTGCTGAGATGTATCACCTGAAAAAGCAGTAATCTACCAATATAATCTTACTTGATAAGAGCCTAGCGCTTGCCCCATAAACCAGCACTAGGCTCTTTTCGCGTATTTCGTATCCCCTTCCCACGCTTTCCCGCTTCACGCCAACACTTGCCTGTCTGCACAGATTGGCAGTTTAGTGACAAATTTGTTGCTAATAAAACTTGACGGGTTTTCACTCCATGGTTTAACTCTTAAATAGAGGCGAAACAAAATCTTATCCGGTGAGCAGGCCGAATGGGCTCACTGAGCAACAGCCGCACCAGACAGTAGAGTCGCCTAGACAGGACCGCGCAACACTCGCGCTTCCTCCGTTTGTTCGATAACAAGACCGAAAAACGGCACCTTTCTGTACCGGTAATCATACTTGATCCAAGTTTGATTACCGGTCAGTAGTACGTTTATCAGCGCCACAGTCGTGGTATTGAACAGGAGTCACGCGTATGAGCGACGTTGTATTGAAGTTCTCTCACGAAGAATACAGCGCCCGTTTAGCCAAGGTTCGCTATGCCATGGAAGAACATGAAATCGACACCTTATTGGTGCACGACCCCTCCAACATGGCGTGGCTTACCGGTTACGATGGCTGGTCTTTCTATGTGCCTCAGTGCGTAGTGATTGGCGCAACGGGTGACCCTTTGTGGTTCGGACGTGTCCAGGACGCGAATGGCGCGCTGCGTACTGTTTATATGAGCGCTGAGTGCATCACCTACTATCCTGACCATTATGTGATGAATCCACCGCTCCACCCCATGGAGTACCTTTGCAATTACGTCCTGGCAGAACGTTATTGGGATCGTGGCCGCATCGGCGTCGAGAAAGACAACTACTATTTCAGTGCCACCGCCTTTGAGTCGCTCAAAGAAAATCTACCGATGGCAACGCTGGTCGATACGACTGGGCTGGTTAACTGGTGTCGCGCGGTCAAATCCGATCAAGAGCTCACCTACATGCATACGGCCGCCCGCATCGTGGAGAACATGCACCGCGTCGCCTTTGAGATGATCGAGCCCGGCTTACCCAAGCACCTACTGGTGGCCGAAATCAATAAACACGCGGTGGTCGGCCACGATGGTCACTTTGGGGATTATGCCGCGATCGTGCCTATGTTACCCTCGGGCGGTGATGCGGCAGCGCCTCACTTAACGTGGGATGATCGTCCGTTTAAACGGGGAGAAGGGACCTTTTTCGAAATCGCCGGGGTGCATCGCCGCTATCACTGCCCACTCTCTCGCACTATCTTCTTAGGAGAGCCGGGCTATGAATTCTTGCGTGCTGATGAGGCTTTACAGGCCGGTCTCGAAGCAGGTCTCGCGGTCGCCAAGCCTGGCAACACATGCGGAGACATTGCCAACGCACTCAACGATGCCTTGTTACGCTATGGGTTTGATCGAGAAGGCGCGCGCTGTGGTTATCCGATAGGATTAAGCTACCCACCCGATTGGGGCGAGCGCACCATGAGCTTGCGCCCCAGTGATCAAACCCTATTGCGTGAGGGAATGACCTTTCACTTTATGCCAGGGCTGTGGATGAAAGACTGGGGCATCGAAACCACAGAAAGCATTGTGATCACCCGCGATGGTGCGCAAACTTTGTGCGATCTACCGCGCCAATTGTTTGTCAAACATTAGCTTGGTATAACGAGTCAGAAACGGGGTACCCTACTTGTGCCCTTTTCTGTTCAGCCTGATTATTGATTTTAGCTACACTCATAAGGTGATGATTTAAAGATTAAACTTTACCCGTTTCCGCCGGATTGAGCGTCACAACAGATCACAAGGAGAGGTTATGGAACCCACCGCAATTGAAGCCACCGTCGATTTTCATGCCGATGGTGTACAGCATGGCTTTCTTAAACTGCCTCACTCACACGACCAATCCGCATGGGGCTGTGTCACCATTCCGATCACTGTGGTTAAAAACGGCGAGGGGAAAACGGCCCTGCTGACGGGCGGCAACCATGGGGATGAATACGAGGGCATCACAGCGTTACTCAATAGCTGTCATCAACTGATGCCAAAAGACATCAAAGGCCGTGTGATCATCTTACCAATGATGAACGCGCCCGCGGTGACCGCAGGTACACGCACTTCCCCTTGGGATCAAGGCAACATGAACCGCGCTTTTCCTGGTTCACCAACCGGCAGTGTCACCGAACAAATTGCCGATTACTTCACCCGATATTTAATCCCACAGTGCGATACCGCTTTAGACATTCACTCAGGCGGTAAAACCTTAGATCTTATTCCCTATGCGGCGTCCCACCGCTTAGAGAACCTTCAGCAAGCCGACGCCTGTGCCGAAGGGGCTCGCCTGTTTGGTGCCCCCTATCAAGTGCAAACCACTGAAATGGATGCCACCAGCATGTACGACACGGCGGTAGAGCAACAAGGTAAGATTTTTGTCACCACAGAGCTCGGTGGCGGTGGCACCAGTACACCTGACTCTATCGCCATTACTCAGCGCGGTATTCACAACTTTTTAGTGTTTTCGGGCATTCTACAAGACGATTATCGCCATCCACCGGCCGCGCCCGTCAAGCTCGAGCTACCCGACAAACACTGCTATGTGCAAAGTGAACACGCAGGGATTATTGAGTTCTCTGTGCACTTAGGCGATACCATCAAACAGGGTGATTTAATTGGCAAAGTGCATAATATTGAGCGTACAGGGACTGAACCCATCCCCTACTATGCCGAGCGCGACGGTATTTTACTGGCCAAACGTCACCTCGGACGGATTTATATCGGCGATACCTTTGCGGTGATTGCCGAACCTGTTTAGCGGAGGGGCCATGAAGCTGGATAAATTTGATATCAAAATCTTACAGATCTTGCAGCAAGATGGCCGTATTACCAAATCTAACCTCGCACAGGCGATCAACCTGTCTGTAAGCCCCTGCTGGGAGCGGGTAAAACGGCTCGAGCAAGCAGGTATCATCGAGGGCTATGGCGCACGTATCAATCCAGATGCGGTGGTAAAACTTAACACTGTGCTGGTCGAGATCACCCTTGGCCAGCATGATGTTGACAGCTTTCAACGTTTCGAACGTGCCATGCAGCACTGCGACGATGTCAAAGAGTGTTGGGCGACGGGCGGTGGGATAGACTATATCGTTCGTCTTGGTGTCACTGATATCGACTATTATCAGCGTCTGATTGATAGCTGGTTGACCGATGACCTTGGCATCAAACAGTACTACACCTATATCGTCACCAAACAGGTGAAGCGACCAGCCCTCACCTTACCACTTGAAACACCAGATGTTGCTGCCAATGGCTAATCATTGCTTGTCCTTGTTTGCTAGTACTCAATGACATTGACGCATGACCCATTAACTTTTTAGCAACATATCTCTTCCTGTTACATCACGGCATGATTTGTCCAACATTACAGACAAACAAATTCACCTATCAATAAAACCTTCACTAGCCTCTATCACTGTGACGTTTGCACATTGACACTCACGGAAGATAGAGGAAATCATGAAACGACCGTTCTTAGTTTGTACAACTCTCGCAGCAATAACACTTTGTTCATCATCGGCACTGGCGAGCATGGGTGACACCCCGCTCAGCCCAATCCAAATCGCCAGTCAGTTTGCACTGGATGCCGACCTTACACCACCGCCAAATTTCCAGGCATTTTCACTCACAAGCCCTTACCAAAAAACCATCACGGTACATCAGACTGACGCGGCTTTTATTAAGGTGCATTTTTCACAATTTTCTTTACCAGAAGGGGCCTATGTCACGGTGAGCAGTGAAGATGGTCAAGAGCAATATCGTTACACCATGCAAGCCAATGGTCAGCGAACCTTCAACGCAGAAAACGGCGAAGACGGTGTGAATCAGTTTTCTGCCATGTCAGTGCATGGCGACACCGCAAGAGTCACGCTCACCCTCCCCGCTGGCACACAATGGCAATCAAAACATGCCTTGCGTATCGATACCTATAAAGCGGGCGATCCCAGTGATGAAATCATCGCCGAGCAAGAGGTAGGTCAACTCTCAACCTGTGGTATCAATGAGCGCAAAGACGTCGCTTGCTGGCAGGACAGTCACCCAGAAGAATATGAGCGCAGTCGCCCAGTGGCGCGCTTATTAATGAATGGTAGTGGCTTATGCACCGGCTGGCGTGTAGGGCCAGACAATCACATGTTCACCAACAATCACTGTGTCGAAAGCCAGACCGAGCTTGCTAATACCGAAGTGTGGTTTAATTATCAGCGCCCCACCTGTGGCAGTGGTCAAATTACTGATGTGGTAAAAGTCACTGGCGCGCAACTACTCAACACCGATTACACCCTCGATTACACCCTATTTAGCGTAAACAACTTCGCCAAAGTGGCGCAGTTCGGTTATATGGGACTTGATGTGCGCCAACCTCAACGTGGCGAAACCATTTTTATTCCGCAACACGGCGCAGGTAACCCGAAAGAACTCTCGATTGAAAGCGACCAAAACAGTGGTGGAATATGCCAGATTGACGTCGCCATCACGAATGGTCGAGGCAGCAACACGGATACAGGCTATTTTTGTGATACCACCGGCGGCTCATCGGGCTCACCCGTACTCGCAAAAGAAAGCCACAATGTGATAGCGCTTCACCACTTTGGCGGCTGTGAAAACCAAGGGGTACGCATTGACAAGATTTGGCCACAAGTGGCCGGTGAGTTTGATAATGTCCCTCCGCAAGGCGATCATCAATCGGGAGGCGCGCCGAATGCCGTCTTTACAGGCCAATGCACAGCACTGAGCTGTAAGTTTGACGCCAATGGCGCCAATGACAGCGATGGCAGCATCGTCAGTTATCAATGGGACTTTGGTGATGGCTATCAAGCGACTGGCGTGACAGCGTCACATGAATATGGCAGCGCTGGCACCTATTCCGTGACACTGACCGTCACCGATGACCAAGGGCTGACTGACTCGGTAAACAAAGCCTTTACCGTGGGTAGTGTTAACGACTTTCCACGCACCGAGCTAAGCGGCCAACGCAGCAGCTGGCAATACTTCGCTTATACCGCGCCACAAACAGGTAGCGCCACCGTGCGCATGTATGGTGGCACGGGCGATGCCGACTTGTATGTACAAAAAGGCACCAAACCAGACCAAAACCAGTACCAATGTCGTCCGTACACCAGTGGCAACAGTGAGAGCTGTCAGGTGGATGTCAACGCCGGCGACGAGGTGTTTATTGGTATTCGTGGCTATCGCGCGTTCAGTGGTGTCACACTGGATGTTAGCCAATAATAGCGGCAAGGCGCACGGTATTTTCGTGCGCCTGATTCATTGCTTAACCGCTTACCTCTCATGGTTTTATCACGCCAATCCGACCTTTTTATCGACACCAGAAAATTTTCTTCTGTCATTGCGCGGTTTCAGAAAAAAATTCGTTAATCCCCCTTCTTAACAAAAAACCTCTTTTTTGTTCATTGCATACAGTAACAGTAGGCAAACGCTGATAGGCAGCGTGGCGATTTTGAATCAGGAGGGAGTATGACCGTATTCCAATCACGCGATCTTAACCACACTGGCAGCGCAGCCAATGCATTGCGTCATGATGTAGCCGGCAAAGCCAGTTCAGACGTTCTCGCGTACCTGGACGATCAGCGTCTATTTCGCCAACTTGCCTATGCCAATGGTAAATGGGTCAATGGCGATTCAGATACACCCGTGCTCAACCCGGCAACGGGCGAAGTGCTCGGCTACACCGCATCACTCAATGCTGCGCAAATCAATCAAACCATTGATGACGCCGAGACTGCTTTCCATTTGTGGCGTGCCGAGTCCGCCGAAACGCGCGCCAAGCTGTTGATGAAATGGCACGACTTAATCATGGAAAACCAACACGATCTCGCGCATCTAATGGTGATCGAGCAAGGCAAAACGTTGCGCGACGCCGAGGGGGAAGTGGCGTACGGGGCCTCGTTCATTCAATGGTTTGCCGAAGAAGCGAAACGCGTGTATGGCGACACCATGCCTAGCCACATTCCCAACGCCCATCTGGCGACACTACGTGAGCCCATTGGGGTGGCAGCCTTGATCACTCCATGGAATTTCCCTAACGCGATGATCACCCGCAAGGCAGCAGCAGCGCTCGCGATTGGCTGTAGCGTGATCGTCAAGCCCGCAGAAGAAACGCCCTTTTCTGCACTAGCGTTGGCCGAGCTCGCGGAACGTGCTGGGATCCCTGCAGGGGTGTTTAACGTGATTATGGGTGACGCACCCATGGTCTCGACCCAGCTTTGTCAAAGTGACAAAGTCAAAGCGCTAAGCTTTACAGGCTCAACGCGTGTGGGCCGCTTATTGCTCGAGCAAAGTGCCCAAACCGTGAAAAAGTGCGCCATGGAGCTTGGCGGCAATGCGCCCTTTATTGTGCTGCCAGACATGGATATTCAACAAGCGGCGCGCGCGGCCATCGATGCCAAGTTTCAAACATCGGGACAAGATTGTTTGGCCGCCAACAAAATTTTAGTCCCGCGCGACAAACATCAAGCCTTTGTCGATGCCTTCGCCGCGTTTATGGATGAACTTGAAGTGGGTAATGGTTTGCTGCCCAGCACAGATATCGGCCCATTGATTTCGTCTCGTGCCGTGGATAAAGCCCAAGCCATTGTCGATGACGCCATTGCCAAAGGCGCGACCGTGATGGGCGGAAAACTCAACCCCAACCTAGGCGAAAACTTCTTTGCCCCTACGCTTATCACCAAGGTGACGCCCGATATGCTGGTGTATCAAGAAGAGAATTTTTGTCCTGTGGCGGGCGTGATTGCCTATGACAATCTAGATGAGGCAATTGCCATGGGTAACGATACCGAGTACGGACTCTCGGCGTATGTCTATGGCAATGATATTCGAGATATTTGGCGCTGTCTGCGCGGCCTTGAGGTCGGCATGGTCAGTGTCAACTCAGTGAAAATGACCGGTCACCCTATTCCATTTGGTGGCGTCAAACAGTCGGGCTTGGGCCGTGAAGGAAGCCGCTATGGCATCGACGAATTTAGTGAAATCAAATACTACTGTTTAGGTGGCTTGCCCACGGTGAGCGGCAGCTAATTCAGGTTTGCTGACGGATAAGGAGACTGATCATGCGTCCAGAAACAAAAGCCTTGTTGGAAAAAGACAGAAACACCGTCTTCCATGCTTCAACCCACTTGAAGCAGTATGCGCACGGCGAGATGCCAGGCCGAGTGATTGAGACAGGCAAAGGTATTCGCATCACCGATTCCGAAGGGGTCGAGCTGATTGATGGCTTCGCTGGGCTCTACTGCGTCAATATCGGCTATGGCCGTGAAGAAATGGCCGACGCCATTTATGAGCAAGCGAAAAAGCTCGCCTATTATCACACTTATGTGGGCCACACCAACGAAGCGCTCGTGACCTTATCGGAGCGCCTGATCAACATGGCCCCCGGCATGAGCAAAGTCTATTACGGCATGTCAGGCAGTGATGCCAATGAGTCACAGCTTAAAATTGTTTGGTACTACAACAATGCGCGTGGTAAACCTGAGAAGAAGAAAATCATCTCACGAGATCGGGGTTATCACGGCTCCAGCGTAGCATCAGGATCACTCACGGGGTTACCACTGTTCCATGCGCATTTTGATCTGCCCATTGAGCGCATCAAACACACCATGGCTCCCTACTATTATCGTCGTGAAGACAGCGGCATGACCGAGCCTGAATTCGCGCAACACTGTGCCGATGAACTGGAGAAAATGATCCTCGCGGAAGGACCCGACACGGTCGCAGCGATGATTGCCGAACCTGTACTCGGCACCGGTGGCATCGTACCGCCCCCCGAAGGTTACTGGGCGGCGATTCGCAAAGTGCTGGATAAGTATGATGTCTTGTTGATCGCCGACGAAGTGGTATGTGGCTTTGGCCGTATCGGGAGTGATTTTGGCTCTATTTACTACGACATGAAGCCTGATCTGATTACCGTTGCCAAAGGATTAACCTCTGCCTACCAACCTCTCTCTGGGGTGATGATCGGTCACAAGGTATGGGATGTGCTGGAAGACGGCACCGATGCGTGGGGCGCGATTGGCCATGGTTACACCTACTCTGGCCACCCACTGGGCGCGGCAGCCGCACTGTGTAACCTCGATATCATCGAGCGCGAGAATCTGACTCAGAACGCCGCGACCACGGGGGAATATTTGCAAATGAAGATGAAAGCCGCGTTTGCCAATCACCCACTGATTGGCGATAGCCGCGGAGTGGGTTTGCTCCATGCTCTCGAGTTTTCGCCTGATCGTGCCAACCGCAGCCACTTTGACCCTAGCCTTAAAGTGGGCCCACAAGTGGCCGCAGCCTGTATGGAGCAAGGTCTGATTGCGCGTGCGATGCCACATGGCGATATTCTTGGTTTTGCCCCACCCTTGGTGGTCACCCCCAACGAAGTGGATGAAATCGTCGCTAAAGCGCAAGTCGCCGTCGATAAGGTGATGGATAAACTCGTCACCAGTGGACAATGGCAACCCAAATAGCGCGATGATTCCTATCCAATAAGCAAAAAAAAGCGCCGACAACTCGGCGCTTTTCTCATTAACAAACTCTGGTCTTACTAGCTGGCGGTCGCCGGCTGTAATGCTAAGTTCGCTTCTTTCTCTTGCTGCATCCGCATCACCGCAATCGGACCGGTGATAAAGGTAAAGGCAATCAAGAAAGACACAGGCACGGCGGTGATCACGATAAACGACTGAAGCGCATTCAAGCCACCATCGCCGGCAAGCAGAAGCACACCGGCAACCACACCCATCACAATCGCCCAGAACAGACGATGACGGCGCGTTGGCTGGTTGTCACCTGATACGGCCATCGCAATCGAGTAAGCCATCGAGTCACCCGTGGTCGCCACGAAGGTGGTGGTCAGCAGCATAAAGGCTGGGATCAGAACCACGCTGTAAGGCAGCTGTGACAAGGACGCAATCAAGATAGCAGGCAAACCCGCATCCGCCATTGGGCCAGAAATGCTGCCAGGCGATTGCAACTCATAAAAGATACCCGTACCACCCAGTACTGAGAACCAGAAGTTAGTGGCAATCGGTGCACAAATAGCCACGGCGACGATCAGCTCACGAATCGAACGGCCTTTCGAGATACGAGCGATAAAGATCGCCATCATCGGCGCAAAGCCAATAAACCAACCCCAGAAGAACCAGGTCCACCATGCATTCCAGCTACCGTTATCGGTATTCAGTGCTAGCGTATGCATATTGTTGAGGTAGTAGCTAAAGCCTGAGCCAAACTGTTCGAAAATAAAGCCAGTTGGACCCAGCACAATCACCACGCCCAACAATACGGCTGCACCAATCACATTCATGCGGCTCAGCCATTGTAGGCCTTTATCCATCCCCGTAAATGCAGAGATCGAGTAAATCGCCACGACGGCAGCCAGAATCAGCATCTGCATTGGCATGGTGTTTTCGATACCCACAAAGCTTTCTAGGCTGTAGCCAAGCTGGGTGGCCAAAAAGCCAATCGGACCGATGGTACCGGCCGCCACGGCAATGATAGAGCAGGCATCAATCACAGAGCCTAACCAGTGGTTTTCCAGCTTGTCACCGAGTAGCGGATACAGCAACGCACGAGGGCGCAGGCGCACACCCGCTTGATGGTGGGCATACATAAGTACGATGGTTGCCAAGGTGCCTAATACTGCCCAGGCTAAAAAGCCCCAGTGGAAAAAGCTTTGGCTCAGGGCAGGGGCGACGGTTTCCATCACACCCGCTTCCATGTCACCCAACGCCGGCGGCGGCGTCATGAAGTGATAAATAGGTTCCGCGGCTGACCAGAAAACACCACCACCCGCAAGCAGGGTGCACATGATCATCGCAACCCAACGGAAACGACTCATTGAGACAGTATCCGTGGCGCCAAGTTTTAATTTACCAAATTTACTGCCGCCAATCGCAAGCGCCAGTACAAAATTGATCACCATCAACCACTGCCACCAGTAACCAAAAAGGTTGGCAGACTCAGAAAATAGAGACTGGATAACAGAAGAGAAGTGTTTCAGGTCAAACAAGGCAAAGGCAAGGAAGACAGCAACAAAGCCGATAGTAAACACGGCTACAAGACGGTCATTATTTTGTGTAGATTTAAGCATTAGTTCGCTCACAAGGTGTGTGAGGGAGGGGACTCTATCAGTGTGGCGAATGAATGACCAGAACAAATTGTTACAGTCAAAGAAGGGAAAAACGTGACAAGTATCACCTATTCAGCCATGGCGGGGGCTGAACAGGAATATGACATTTTTGTTAAGTGGGCAAAATTTACCCAACACCGTGTCGTCACGCTGGTGTCTTCGGTTTCTCTGTCTTATTCGCCTTACCCGTTTCGAGCACTTTTTTATGCAGCAGCACGGTGGCGCGATACAGTTTAGGGTGAACCTGTGACTCGCCTGTTTTTGCACGATTACACGCCGAAATCACTGCCGCCGTTATGCAAGCGGCCACTTTCAGCTGTCCAAGCTGATAGGCATAGTTAGCAACCTTTATCGCCATAAAAATCGATTGGTCGCTGTATTTGTAATTACGGGCGGCGAATTTCTCAAAGCGGAGAAAGTCTTTGTGATAACCCTTAAGAATGCGACCAACGTGGCGATCGTAATACTTTTTATACTTGGCGTAGCTCCCTTTGGGGTTGCTCGCCATAATGTCTCTCACCCAGACAAACGATTGCAGCTGTTCTTTTTCAAATAAGCCACTCAGCCAGGCAAACATATGACCTCCCTACTGCTAGCTTAGCGGCCTTATTCTACTCAATTTCCGTGACTAATCTATGAAAAGGCGAAAGTAACTCATTGACTGGCGGTTATTTAATCAGTGTTGGCCGCTAACTATTACGAGGCCCCAATGGGCAACAGTGAGCGACCACAGAAAGGTTAGGCTTGTGTGTTGATGTTAATGGTATAGGTGGCGTCCCCGACGGGGAGCATATGTAGGATCTGCTCGCCAAGCGCTGGATGGGTAAGCAGGTAATTGCCTTGCGGAAAGCGGGTGTCTTCCGGCCCTTTCAATACTAGGCTGAAGTTTTCTACCGCGTGCCCACCCACCTCATCACCGTGGCCAGGATGGGTGTCGACACGCGCCAGCGTCATTGCGTATTCCGTATCCGTTCCATCAATGAGCGTGATCGTTTCATTAATCAATTCATTGACATGCTGGAAAGATAGTACATTCATCGTCCCTCCCGCGCCCCTCTTTGGGTCAATGCGCTTGTTAAAGCTTTACTGATAAGATTAGATGAAAAATTCGACAATGCACAATAGCTTAGTGATTTTTTCAATCGCTTAGAACGACAAAAGGCAACCCATCGGTTGCCTGACTAACGCTTGATTACGCTGACCCAGCCGCTTTAACTGGGCGGGTCTTATTCGACTTTGTTTTGTAGTAATACCACAAACGTCTGCTTTTGTTGTTCATCGAACACCTCTCAATCAGATTAATGAACGATATTGATGCCAAGCGCCGAATGCGGCGCCAATTCATAGTCTTATATTATTTCGTTTCGGAAAGCAAATTCGATCACTGTCAAGCAGCGATAAGGCGAGAAAACAGCCAGCTCAAGGTGCTAAATACGTATTCAATATGTCAGGTAGGTCAGGCGCAAGGCCCACAAAAGAGAAAGCCGCTCTATTGAGCGGCTTCAAGACGCATTCCTTGTTGGTTGTTGGTCAATGAACATGTTTCTTACATTGCCCCGTGTGCTCACTACGTTGAGCGTCCTCACCGCATGGTCTTGTGTTAATTGCCTGGCTGGCGGCTAACAAGGTGTCGTCATGGGCGCCTGACATTAACGGGGACTTAACGCATTATGTGGCGCGTCACTGCGCGCTAATCATCTACCAAATTGTGTGTCAGCTCAGCTGACATTTTCAGTAAAGCACACTTTTGCCACTGTGCCATGGTGTGCCGTTCAAGTTGTGAACAGAGTAATAAATCTGACACAAACTGGGATTTCGCACAGCATACCGGCCTGATTTATGCCACCGAACCACGCCAACATAAAAAATTCTCGCACCACTAGACGACCGGTCTAATTTTGATTATGCTACCCCACATGAAATCGAGCAGCACCCAAGAAACCAGCACTCACAACGCGACCCACCAACACTTGTTGGAAACGGGCGTGAGCGTGATGGCGCAATTTGGCTTTAGCGGCGTCGGCCTTAGCGCGATACTAAAACAAGCCGGCGTGCCCAAGGGGTCTTTTTACCACTACTTTGCGTCGAAAGAACAATTCGGCCAAGCCGTGTTAGACCACTATTTTGCTTGCTACATTGCCGATGTAAACCGCTTACTGTCAGATAGCACGCTCTCTCCCATTGTACGTGTACACAGCTACTTCAGTCGCTGGCAAGCACAATATTGTAGTTTGGATCCGGTGCAAACGTGTTTGGTCGTCAAGCTGAGTGCAGAAGTGGCTGATTTATCCGAGCCAATGCGGCTGGCACTGCGGGATGGCACCGATCAGCTGATTAGCTGCTTGGCGAGTACCCTCGCCCAAGATAGCGATATGTTTGATGAAAAAACCGCGCTTACCACTGCCACGACCTTGTATCAGTTGTGGCTGGGCGCCAGCTTATTAACCAAACTACATCGTAACGACAGTCATCTTGCACAAGCGATGACCATCACCGAAGAAAAGCTCGGGCTGATCGATTAACGGCGCTTTGCTGTACCAAGCATCGCTTAAACAACAAATTAATCTCCGATGCGTGGCGCTCGCGACGGCACTCGTTGTTAGCGCACAGCCACCATCTACTCTAAACCCGCTTTGGCGGGTTTTTAACCGGCACTCACTAGACGACCGGTCTAATTTAAACAAACGCTTGATACCATCAAGCACAATAAAAGGAAGGATGGGCAATGAACAACTTTGAGTTCTACAATCCCACACGTATCGTTTTTGGCGAAGGTAAGATTGCCGAGCTGGATCGGCTCATCCCGGCTGATGCCAAAGTACTCGTGTTATTCGGTGGCCAAAGTGCACGAAAAACAGGCACCTTGGATGAAGTCGAACAAGCGCTAGGGCAACGTCAATTTGGCCTATTTGGTGGCATTGAACCCAACCCGCGCTATGAGACCTTGATGAAGGCAGTCGAGAAAGTCGGCGCTGAAGGTTATGACTACCTTCTCGCCGTGGGCGGTGGCTCAGTGATCGATGGCACCAAATTCGTTGCCGCGGCCGCGAAATATGACGGTGACGCATGGGACATCCTCACCAGCATGGGCGGAAAAGTGGAAGCAGCGCTGCCATTTGGCTCCGTGCTCACTTTGCCTGCTACCGGCTCTGAGATGAACAAAGGCTCAGTGGTGACCCGTGAGTCAATGCAAGCGAAACTGCCGTTTATGAGCGAGCTGGTGTTCCCGCAGTTCTCAGTGTTGGATCCGGTGAAAACCTACACCCTACCGATTCGCCAAGTGGGGAACGGTGCGGTCGATGCGTTTGTTCACGTGGTGGAACAATACCTCACCTATCCTGCCAATGCGCCGGTGCAAGACCGCTTTGCTGAAGGCCTGCTACAAACCCTCGTCGAGCTCGGCCCACAGGCATTGGAGACACCAGAAGACTACAACGTGCGTGCGAGTCTGATGTGGACAGCCACCTTAGCGCTTAACGGCTTGATTGGCGTGGGTGTGCCGCAAGATTGGTCAACCCATATGCTGGGTCACGAGCTTACAGCCCAACATGGCTTAGACCACGCACAAACCCTTGCGGTAGTACTGCCTGCGATGCTCAATGAGAAGTTTGAGCAAAAACAGGCCAAGCTCGCACAATTTGCAGAGCGCGTTTGGCATATTGACCAAGGCAGCGAAGCAGAAAAAGCGCAGCAAGCGATTGAGAAAACGCGCGACTTTTTCGAACGCATGAACGTGAAAACGCGCATGAGCGATTACGATTTGGATGAAACCGCGATTGAGCCCTTGATTGAAAGCCTGACTCAACACGGTATGACCCAGCTCGGCGAACATGGCGATGTGACGCCAGATGTTTGCCGCCGCGTGCTGCAAGCCGCGCTTTAATCGCCGGTTTATTTCATTGCTATTGTGAGGCGCGCTGAAGCAGCCGCCTCTTTTCCCAACATCAAGGGAGGAACTAATGTCAGCATTAACCAATCAACGTTTTGTTCTCGCATCACGCCCAGTTGGCGCACCCACTGCCGAGAACTTTCGCTTAGAAGAAGTCGCCATTCCCGCACTAGGCAACAATGACGTCCTGATTGAAAACCATCACCTATCGATTGACCCATACATGCGCGGCCGGATGAGTGATGCTAAATCATACGCTGAACCCGTAGCCATTGATGGCCTAATGGTCGGTGCCACCGTGGGTAAAGTGCTAGAGTCCAACCATGCCGATTACCAAGCCGGCGATTGGGTACTGGCTTATAAAGGCTGGGAAACCCATTCTGTCGTCGATGGCGATACTCTGCTTAAACTCAACCCTGATCTCGCGCCGGTTTCATACGCGCTTGGGATCTTGGGGATGCCCGGCTTCACCGCCTACATGGGCTTATTAGATATCGGCCAACCCAAAGAGGGCGATACCTTGGTGGTCGCAGCCGCAACCGGCCCCGTTGGCGCGACCGTCGCACAAATCGGTAAGCTGAAAGGCTGCCGCGTGGTAGCGATTGCCGGTGGTGAAGACAAATGCCAATACGCTCGTGAACACCTCAGTGTTGACGCCTGTATCGATCACAAAGCCGATAACTTTGCCGAGCAGCTTGCCGAAGCCTGCCCGCAAGGCATTGATGTGTACTTTGAAAACGTCGGCGGCAAGGTATTTGATGCGGTGATGCCACTACTTAACACAGGGGCACGTGTTCCCGTGTGTGGCTTGGTATCTCAATACAACAACACCGCCCTGCCAGAAGGCCCAGACCGCCTTTCGCAGTTGATGGGAACCATCTTGGTTAAGCGCCTAACCGTAAAAGGTTTCATCATTTTTGATGACTACGCGCACCGTTATCCCGAGTTCGCTCACGACATAGCCAAATGGGTCGGTGAAGGCCAAATCCATTACCGTGAACACGCGGTGGATGGCTTTGAGCAAGCGCCTCAAGCACTGATTGATGTACTCGAAGGCCGCAACTTCGGCAAGATGGTCGTCAATATTAAATAAAGTATCCGCGCTTTATTTCGTCATACCGAAAACCCTGCCTCCCCCTTAGCGATGGATAGCTAAGGGGGTTTTTTATGAGTGACGTTCGCTTTTCCGTTCCACTCCCCTTTTTGATGCAGAAGAAACACTCAGTGCCAACTACACTAATGGGGATGATTGACTAGCTTCATCGAAATTTGGCAAGGCTGACCGCAGGACGCAACCGCTCCACACCTGTTTCAGCTAAGAAAGAGGATGTATTCAAAATGGCCAAAGTCGCACCCATGATTCGTCATCAGATCAACCTCGGTTTTGCGTTTGTTCTGATTATGGCATTACTGACGATTTTTGCGGTGGTGGAATGGAAGGTAAAACCCGAGCTTATTGAGCAGCGACAAGAGCGGATCAGCATCAATCAACACGCCCTGCTCGATTTACTCGACGCCAAACTCGGCCAAATTGAACTGTTAACCAGCACCATGGCGTTAGCGGGGACCACACTCCCCAAAGATGAAGCTCTGTTCCGCACCACCTTTCCCGAGATCCTCAATAATCATGGCGATCCAGCGATTGCCGGCGGTGGTATCTGGCCCGAGCCCGGCACATTTACACAAGGGGTGGCGCGGCGAAGTTTTTTCTGGGGCCGAGCAGGCGCGACCATGGAGTACTACGACGATTACAACCATCCAGACGGGGAGGGGTATCACAATGAAAGTTGGTACGTAGCGGGCAAAACAACCCCCGCCGATCATTGCAGTTGGTCCAACGCCTATATTGACCCTTTTACCAAAGAGCCGATGATCACCTGCACCGTGCCAATGAAAGATGATAAGCGCTTTGTGGGTGTCGCCACCGTCGATATGAGGCTCGCCGGCATCTCAGATATTTTGTCCCAGTATGGCAAAGAAAACGGTGGCTATGTCTTCGCCTTCGACGCAGACAGCAAAGCGATCAGCTTTCCGCAATCAGCCGTCACCTTTCAACCCTACAGGAACACACTATGGACGCGAGACGAACTGCAAGTGCAATTGCCTTGGTTGCAATCGGCGTTCAAGGCAACCCAAACACTCAGCACCAGCAAGCTAATCACGGTAGAAAATGACGGCATCCTCAACGAAGCCGCATATGTCCATTTGATTCGCTACCCTGAAGCCGACTGGGTGATTGGCCTCGCCATCCCTAAAAGCAAAATGACCGCCGCCGCTGACAACATGGGGTTGTTTTTAATGATAGCGATTGGTGGCTTGCTGCTCGTTGTCGGTGTCATCGCGACGATCACCGCCCGCAATTTACTGGATAAAATTCGACAAACCACCCATCAGATCCGAGAGTTGATCGATGGTGAAACCACCCAAGCACTCGACGTGGGGAACCTGAATGAAGTCGGGGAATTACGCCATGCCGTCAACGATTATGGTGATAAACTAAAGGCACTGCTATTGCGTTTAGAAACACTCCAAGATGAATTAGTTCAGAATGAAAAACTGTCCTCACTCGGCTCCCTGGTCGCAGGCATCGCACACGAGCTGAATACCCCCATCGGCAACGCACTGATGTCTTCAACCTCCATCTTGTCGATGAAGCAAGATTTTGTCCAACAACTCGAAAAGCCGATCACACGTGACGATTTAGACCAATTTCTCACCCATGTTGAAGATGGGACACGGATTGTTGAACGTAACATGTCACGTGCCTCCGAATTAATCCGTGCATTTAAACAACTGGCCGTGGATCAAACCAACGACCACCAGCGCGAGTTTGACCTCCATCATCTTATCAACGAAGTGCTTCTGTCTTTGCGTCCGACACTGCAGCGAACGCCTCACCACCTTGACGTAGATATTCCTGAGGCGATTAAGCTCAATAGCTACCCTGGAGCCCTCACCCAAACGCTGATCAACTTAATTAACAATGCGTTAGTACATGCATTTACCACGCAAGATCAAGGCCATATTCAAATCCATGCGAGTCAGGATTCACACGATCAGGTACATATTACCGTCCAAGATAACGGCGTGGGCATGACGCCAGACGTGCAAAAACACATTTTTGATCCCTTTTATACCACCCACCTCGGTCAGGGCGGATCTGGCCTTGGCTTACATATTACCTTCAACCTCATCACGAGTGTGCTCGGTGGCCGTATTCAGGTAAAAAGCAAACCGCAACAGGGCAGTCGCTTCATTGTGACGATTCCACTGACGGCCCCCGAACGTGCCTCGTCGTCTTCATGAAGATGGCTGGTAAATGGAATATCATTGTCCAGCCAACTGCAACGCCGTGGGCAATGCGGTCATAGCACCTTTGGCGGTCGTGGCCAGTGCGCCACAGCGGTTGCCTTGACGCACTGCCTCAGTCACCGCCTCTGGCGACTGCCAGTTGGGCAACTTGGCTAGGGCAGCCAACAAGCCGCCCATAAACGCATCACCAGCGCCAGTGGTATCCACGACCTTGGCGGGTGTTGCCGCCACCTGCCAAAGCGCTCGGTTGAACGCAACTTGTGCACCGTCACTGCCTAGCGTGACCACCCACAGGGACACACTCGGTACGTGCGAGACGAGCACTTCAAGCGCGGATTTGATAGAACGGCTCTCGCCGGGCTCGGAGCCTGTCACTAACGGCGCAGTCAGTAAAGCAAGCTCATCATCAGACACTTTGACCACATCCGCCAGCGGCAAGGCTTGCCTCACGGTCTCTAGCATCTGCGCCTCGCTTTGCCACAAATCATCACGCAAGTTAGGGTCAAAGCTGACAAACCCACCCTGGTCACGACACGCTTGCATGGCGCCGAGCGTGGCCGATCGCGAGGGTTCGTTAGCTAACGCAATGGAGCAAGCATGTAACCACTGCCCCTTTTCAAACACAGGGAAGTCATCGGGCTGCACAAACTGATCGGCACTGGGTTTGACCATAAACGTAAAGCTGCGCTCACCCGCCTCATCTAACTCGACCAACACGGTTGAGGTGCGTTGCGCGTTATCGCGATGCATAAACGCAATGTCTACGCCTTCATCGGCCAACGTGGTTTGCATAAAACGTCCCAATGGATCGTCGCCCACTCGACCAATAAAGCCCGTTTTCTCCCCCAGCCGGCTAATCGCCACGGCCACATTGGCGGGCGCACCGCCCGGACATTTTAGGTAGTGGCGTTCACCGTCAGGGATCAAATCCACTACCGCATCGCCAGTGACCCATACCTTACTCATCACGCTTGCTCCTCGTTCAATGCTCGATTAGGCCGCCGCCGTTTGCGCATATTTTTTACGGGTACCCAGTACATAGGTCACCGCAAACGCCACGACAAAAGCAATGGCCATTCCGATGATATACGGCACCACTCCGTCAGGGCGAATCGAAATGATCCCTGGCAGCCCCGCGGCACCCAGCGCTTGCGCTTTCACTTTAAAGAAGGTGATGAACGCGCCTGCACAGGCTGCGCCTACCAAAGCCCCGATAAACGGATAACGGTATTTAAGGTTAATACCAAACATCGCCGGCTCAGTGATGCCAAGCAGTGCCGTGATACCCGCCGGCATCGCAATTCCTTTCGCTTTCACATCCGCGGTTTTTAGCCCGAACGCCAAACAGGCTGCCCCTTGCGCCACATTTGACATCGCGGCAATCGGGAAGATGAAGGTACCGCCAGTGACCGCAATGTCTGCCAACAGTTGGGTTTCAATTGCGATAAAGCTGTGGTGCATCCCGGTGATCACAAACGGCGCATACACAAACCCAAACAATGCACCACCAATCATCCCTGCTGATTCATACACCCAGTTGAGACCATCGCCGAGCAAGAAGCCGAGATCACGGGTAAATGGACCCACCAGAGTAAAGGTGATCAGCCCGGTGATAAAAATCGCCAGTAGAGGCGTCAGCAAGTTATCCAGCACCGAGGGAATAATACGACGTAGCCCTTGCTCGACTTGGGCGAGAATATAAGTGGCAACCAGCACAGGCAGTACCGAGCCTTGATAACCGACTTTTTCAATCTCAAAACCAAAGATTTCCCATACTGGAATATCGCCGGACACCGCCGCACCACCAAAGCCCCAGCCATTGAGCAGATCAGGGTGGACCATTAACATCCCGAGTGCCGCACCCAAAAAGGGGTTGGCGCCAAACTTTTTACTGGCAGAAAACGCCAGCAGTACCGGCAAGAACACAAATGGCGCATTAGCGAAGGTATTGATCATATTGGCCAAGTCGCCCATTTGTGGGTAAGCCTCAATTAAAGACTTGCCATCAATAATCAAACCCGGCGCCGTCAGGATATTAAAAATCCCCATCAGCAAACCACCGGCGACGATGGCTGGAATAATGGGAACAAAAATATCTGACAGCCCTTTCACCGCGCGTTGTAGCCAATTTTGTTTTTCAGCGCCAGCCGCCGCCACGTCTTTCGACGACATGTCTGACTGGCCCGTTAATTTGCTGAATTCGGCATAAACATTATTGACAATGCCCGAGCCAAAAATGATCTGTAACTGACCACTGACTTGAAATTGGCCTTTCACACCTTCAATCGATTCAATCGCGCTTAAATCCGCCAAGTTATCATCATGGAGTGCGAGTCTTAGCCGCGTGGCACAGTGTGCCGCCGCCGCGATGTTTTCTTTTCCACCCAGTTTATCGAGTAGTTGTTGTGCTATTTTTTGGTAGTTCATGGCTACTTCCCCTGCACGCTCTCACCGTCTTTGCCACCGTCACTTTTATTTTCGTGTGGCGTCACACGCTCCACATTTTCGGGAACGATCCCGAAAATGATGTGCTGAATCCTGTAAAGCATCAAGTATGAGGGCTAATCGCTGTGAGATCGATCGGTAAACCGCCGCGTACCTCTCACCTTAAACGTGATGAATATCACTAAATAGGGGGCATTTAAGGCGCTATGTTTGCAAAGGATCCGTAAATGGAACGATCATGCTACTCCCAGCAAAGGAGAACCCATGGCTAGCTTGAATGATGTCGCCCGTTTAGCGGGTGTTTCTAAATCAACCGTTTCACGCGTGATTAACCAGGAATATGGCGTAAAGCCCGCCACCATTGAAAAAGTTAACCGCGCCATTGAGCAATGCGGCTATGTGGTCAATCAAATCGCTAAGGATTTGAAATCCAACAAAACCAACCTCATCGGGGTGATTGTACCGCGAGTATCGTCGAATGCGATGTCAGCCAGCGTTGATGGGCTTAGCCATGTCTTTGATAAAAAAGGCAAAAACGTGCTATTGGCCAACACGCGCCAAGACGATCAGCGTATTTGCTACTACCTCGATTTGTTCAACCAAAAACGCGTAGAAGGGATACTGCTGTTTGCCTCCACGCTCAACCCCGACTTGGTGCACGCCATTAAGCGCTCGAGTGCGCCGGTGGTGGTAATTGGTCAAGACGGCTCACCCTATAACATTCCCAGCGTGATCCATGATGATTATCGGGTGGGCTTTTGTGCTGGCGAGCAGCTTATTAATGCTGGCTGCCGACAGGTGGGCTTTCTGGGGGTACAAGCGGAAGATATTGCCGTTGATCAGCAACGTTATCAAGGCTTTGAGAGCGCATTGACCACGTTGACCCAAACGGTACCCTTGTTCCATTACCAAGGTCAATTCTCGATTCAATCGGGCTATGTCGCCATGACCGCTATGTTAGAGCAATATCCTGATCTTGACGGCGTATTTTGTGCCACCGACCGTATCGCGATTGGCGCTATCCAAGCTTTGCAAGCACAAGGGATCACCCCTGGGCACACCGTGAAGCTGATGGGAGTGGGCGATGATGAACTTGCCCAAGTGGTATCGCCAAGCTTATCCACGTTTGACTATGCCTTTGATGCAGCAGGAGAAAGTGGTGCCAAAATGCTGCTCGAATTACTGGAAACCGGGCAAAGTCATGTGTCCAAATTG
The DNA here is from genome assembly GCF_009377945.1 of Salinivibrio sp. VYel1. Lineage (NCBI taxonomy): Bacteria > Pseudomonadati > Pseudomonadota > Gammaproteobacteria > Vibrionales > Vibrionaceae > Salinivibrio > Salinivibrio sp. VYel1. The sequence goes on from NZ_RSAM01000001.1 coordinate 325,235, forward strand.
GTGATGGGCTTTAACTATATCAGCCGCGCCACCTGCCCTTAACACAGCGACCGTTAACCCAATACAGAGAAATTTTACTTGCGCCACCGCCGTCTTATTCGCTATTTTTGGAACGTTCCCGAAAATAAAATTGGTACGGATAGATGGAAATAACCCCAACAGGCCTGGTTGACGCATGTGGTGGCGCCGATAACGTGCGACGAGCATTGCGCCATCAAGACAAGGTGATCATTGAGCTCATCGAGCTTGAACGCGTGAACCAAGACGTGCTGCCAATCAGTACGATTGACCATTCACTACGCCAGATCACCCTCGATCAACCCGTCAGTCAGGGGGCGCTAACGGCACTGGGACGCGTGATCGATCACAACCTGCGTGAACAAGCCGCGCCCTTCTATTCACCCAGCCAAAAGACAGATTTCCATCGCCCCGGATGGCATATCAGCCCTCCCCAAGGGCTGCTGAATGACCCCAATGGTTTTATTTACTTTCAAGGTCACTATCACCTTTTTTATCAGTGGTATCCCTTTGCCTGTGAGCACAAAGATAAATTCTGGGTGCATTTAATCAGCCCTGATGGGGTGCAATGGCATACCGCGCCGCTCGGCCTCACCCCCAGTGATTGGTATGACAGCCATGGGGTATTTTCAGGCCACGCCATGGTGATGAACAACGCCCTTTGGCTGTATTACACCGGCAATACCCGCATTGGCCCCGAGCGTTTGCGCCAAACGACCCAATGTGTGGCGCGGTCAAGCGATGGCATTCATTTTGAAAAGTTCGGCCCGGTGATTGATGCCCCACCAGCAGGCGTGACCGAGCATATTCGCGATCCCAAAGTCATCCATGACGGCCAACACTATCGGATGCTGTTGGGCGCGCAACGTGAAGATAAAATAGGCCGCCTGGCGCAGTATTCGTCTGCTGATGGTCTTACGTGGCACTATGACGGACTAAGCGGTGATAGCTTAGGCGAGCATGGTTATATGTGGGAATGCCCAGATCTGTTCCAATTAAGCGATCAATGGCTCTGTATTCTCTGCCCACAAGGCAGCCCATCACCAACGCCCGATCATCAAGTTCCTCACCACAATGGTTACGCCAAAGCCACGCTAGAAGCGGACGGCATCAGGCTTGATAACTGGCAAGTGCTGGATCATGGGTTTGATTTTTACGCCCCGCAGACGGCGCAGACCCCTGACAATAAGCGCATGCTTATCGCTTGGATGGGCCTGCCAGACGAAGTTGAACAACCCAGTTTAAGTGCGGGCTGGTTGCATCAGTTAACCTGTCCACGTGAGTTACGCTGGGAAAATGGGCAAATTTATCAGCGCCCAGCCGCCGCGCTGCAAAGCTTAAGAGGCCCTCAGCAACTTTTGGTGATTAACCCTGAGTGCCATTCAACCACCGTGGATTTAGGCACCAAGCAGTTTGAGCTCAACACCACGCTGCCCATTCCGACCAGCGGCCACTACACGCTATACTTTCACAGCCGCAGCGGCATGATGACGCCAGCATCCTCCGGCAAACCATCCGGTTGTGCACTCATCATTGACGGTGAGAGCCGCACCCTAACACTGGATAGAAGCGCAAGCCTCGCCACAGAAGGCGATACCCGTCGCTGTATTCACTTGCCCGAGCCGCTAGAAGATTTACCACTACAAGTCCTCGCCGACACCAGCTCGCTGGAGTTCTTTATCGCCGGCGGGCGATGGACGATGACCAGCCGTTACTTCAGCGCTATTGATGCGACCTTTTTAGCGCTGACACGCGATCGCCACGACACGCCTTTGCCAAAAGAGATGGATTGGTATGCGTTGAAAAACGCCAGTGTTAGGTGATACATCAGGGAAGTGGCGTTGACCATACTACACCACATCTGACTGGCACAGTTAACGCCCATCAACTAGCATTAAGAGTTTGAATCTTCTGTGTTTAATCATCGCCATGATATTATTGGTGATGATTAAGCACGCTTCTTATTTCAACTAGGGTGACGATATGCTGCTTGCAATACTGGCGATTATTGCTGGATTTGCGCTTTTGGTGTGGAGTGCAGATAGGTTTGTAGAAGGCGCGGCTGTGAGCGCCCATTATGCCGGTATACCGCCGCTACTCATTGGCATGCTGGTGGTAGGGTTTGGTACATCAGCGCCTGAAATGGTGGTCTCAGCGATGGCTGCAGTCGATGGCAATCCTGCGTTAGCACTGGGCAATGCGCTAGGCTCGAACATCGTCAATATCACCTTAATTCTCGGGGTGACCGCCCTCATCGCGCCTATTGCAGTGCATTCCACCATTGTGCGCAAAGAGCTACCCATTCTTTTAGCCATCACTCTCATTATCGGGGCAATGCTATGGGACTTCACGATCAGCGCCTACGAAGCTTTACTGCTTATCACAGGCTTTTTACTGCTGATCGGCTGGTCAGTGTGGTCTGGCGTACGTACTAAAAACGATACCCTCGCCACCGACATGAATGCCGAACTCAACCAGCAAACCCTGTCGCTAAAAAAAGCACTGATGTGGCTAACGATTGGGCTGGCACTGTTAATTGTCAGCTCGCGCATCTTGGTATGGGGTGCCGTTGAGATCGCCCAACAGCTGGGCATCAGCGATCTGATTATTGGTTTAACCATAGTCGCATTAGGCACCTCCCTGCCCGAGTTGGCCGCCTCAATTATCGCCGCCCGCAAAGGAGAGCACGATATTGCCGTGGGCAACGTGGTCGGCTCCAACATTTTTAATTCCCTTGCCGTGATTGGTATTGCTGGCGCCATCGAGCCGATTCGCGACATCACCGAAGCGGTCTTCTGGCGAGATTGGATGGTGATGCTCGCCGCCACCGTGCTCTTGCTGCTGGTCGCAATACGCTTTGGCAAGACACGTGAAATCAACCGCGCCGAAGGGGGATTACTGTTTGTGTGCTATATCAGCTATACCTGTTTGCTGATCTATGCCGTGCGGTAGGGGCTCTACACATCAAGATCTGAAGCGTACATCGTCTCAACAAATAGTGATTAGCGCCTCGAACAAGCAATGAGTTGATTTCACACATAGTTACACAACGGTGCGCTTTTGCGCTTTACATCGATCGCGGGTCGATGAACACTGCTTGGCAGAGTATAATGACAACCGATATCACGTAGAGTTAGTCACAGATTATGAGCAATACCACCGCGAAAAAGCCGAGTCCCCTGTTTGAAATCCTGTTCAACGTTTTCATCCCCTCGATCATCCTGATGAAGTTGAGCGGCGATGAATACCTAGGTACAGCCACGGCACTGGTCGTCGCTTTGGCCTTTCCTCTCGCTTACGGCGGGATGGATCTGGTCCGTAACCAGAAATTCAATTTTATCGCAGCGCTGGGCTTTATCAGCGTGTTACTGACAGGCGGGATTGGCCTACTCGAGCTCGATACCCGTTGGTTAGCCTTAAAAGAGGCGCTGATCCCCGGCCTTATCGGCTTGGCGGTGTTAGGGTCAACCTTTACCCGCTACCCACTGATGCAGAAGTTAATTCTGAATGACACCGTGCTCAACCTCTCGTTGATTAATCAGCGCCTAAAAGAAAAAGGACAATCCGACGCCTTTGAGCGCTGCTTGATGTGGTCAAACTACCTGTTCGCCAGCACCTTTGTGTTCTCATCGGCGATGAACTACTTCCTTGCCACGTGGATTGTGACCAGCCCTGCCGGCACGTCCGCGTTTAATGAAGAGCTAGGCAAAATGACGCTATACAGCTACCCGATGATTGCTATCCCTAGCATGTTGATGATGTTCGGCATCTTTTACTACATTTGGCGTCAGATACGCGCGATGACATCGCTAGAAACAGAGCAAATTTTCCACCTGAAATAACAAGCGCCACACGCGCCGTTTCAAAAACGGGTCAAAAACAGATCAAAAAAGGGAGGATAGCCTCCTCCCTTGCGTTATCACTTCCACCCTTGACGCCACTTCTCGTCACTTTTGAGCTCACGCCAGTCAATCGGATATTCTTTTTTCGACAGCACCGACTCGAGCACGCACAACACCACCACACCGTCTTCATCATACTCAACGTCAGAGACTACAAAGTGCTTCTCGCGATTAATGGGTTTGACCGCCGTCCACTTGCTATTGCGTAACTTGGCTGGATTGATTTGATTCACACTCACCCCGTTAGATACTGCATCACTTAAACATAACGATACCTAGTACGATCGAGGTTCGGTTTGGTTCAGTGGTTGGGGTTGGAGTGCTGCCTCTCACGGGCACTATTTTGATAACTCGTTCCCACGCTCCTGCGAGGGAACGAGTCCAGCGGGAGCCCAATATCTTGTTACCATTGTAACTAGCGAATATTTAAGAACTTTCTATATGAAAGATGTATAGCCCAAACAAGTTTATTATCTCTATTTTCAATTGTTTTGAATAAATCAGGATTATCACAATAATGTGTAAATGTTCTAGAATCTTGCTTATGAGAAATCAGCCCCAGCTTATAAATGAACGCACCTAGGTCTTCTGTAGATTTATATTTAATACCATCTACTTTCGGAATTTCACTACTATCCCGACCTCGAATATAGTGAGTTTCAATCACGTCATTAAGTTCATGATAAGTATACTCTTTACTCCTCGCCCGAAAACAATCAATCAATGCATCAAGTTCAGAGAACTGATGTTTATGTTCCTTGATTAAATCATGCTTACGATTTTTCCCGAAGCTTTCTAGGATTTCATCAATGTGACGGAACTTAATTTTACGATTTCTTGAGCTTGAGCGCTTACATTGAATGGCAGACATACGACATAGTTGTCCCATCCACCTTGGGCGTTTATTGGAAAATGCAGCTATAGCCTCCCAAATTGAAGCGTCTGTTCTTCCTTTCCATTCAATTGGTGTATCAAATACAATTTTAAAAATTCGATTATAATCACTTAAATAAGAAAGTTTAGCTTCACTAGATTGTGGATAATTTCTTTTAATATAAGACAGAATCTTATTAGCTAACATATCTCTCATATGCCTGTTAGTCCAAACAATCTCAATTATATATTGTTCCCATTTATCAAGATCTTCCAAGTGTCGCAAATTTAACCATACATCCGTTCTAACTGTTGAACGTATATTGAGGTTTTTGGTATTGAATGCCAATGAACGTATTGCACTAAAAAAAGAACCCACTCTCGCCTGATAATCTTCTGTATCAACATACTTAGAATCTATGTCATCGATCAGAATCCAAACCTTAGAGTTTTCATTTTTATCTTGATAATTAGAAAGAAGGCTTTCTAAATTTTCCGGGATGTTTTCTTTTAGTTCCGCATTAATAAAAGGTATTTTCCCTTTAACTCTTGCCAATAGCCCACCAATAAAGTTTTTGCTTTTCAAGCCATCTAGCTCAGAGCTTTCTACCATTGCAATCTCATCGCTTGACAACGCAAAACCTATCTGACTTCCGATCTCTATGATTACTTTCTTACAAATAATTCTTTTCCAATAATTTTCTAGATATGCTTGATCTTTTGAAGAGAAATCACCTAAGCCTAGCAATTCGTTTCCCGTAACTCTTATTACCATTGGTTCATCGTATTCATCATGGTTTTTTAGTTTGTACTCAAGACGAGAAAGTAAAGCTGACTTACCCATACCTTTTCTAGCACTTACAACGCTCAATCTACTCTCCGAATCAAAGAAATCATAGAATTCATCATTATCAATATAGTAAGAGTTAAGAACATCTAAATCTTCGTCCTCCCCTGCCTCATTACCGAATAATTTATTATCGCGAATATCTACAACGATCATCATAACCCTCTTTTATATTGCTAACGAATGACATGGATTCTCCCTATTTAAGATCTGCTATACTTAGGTGCGCTTTAATACAGGAGGTAACAGTGTCTACTCAATTATTTTGTAGCGTTGATCTCACCAAACACTATTTTTCTGTTAATGCGGAGCATGATCATAGAACACTCACCTCTTGGTAGTGCTCGCGCTGAAAAAAGTGCCAGACGCAGCGCCTACCTATGCGCATTCGAGCTATTTACTTAATAAAGCAACGGGCTTGTTCAACACCCAAATAAAGTGTCGGCTGCGCGACACTTATTCTTATTTGTTAGGTTAATTTTTAACCCGATGCCAAAAGTTCTCAGACTGTGGGTATAAGACACGGTCAACCTTAGATAAAGGAAACTCAACTACATCGCTACTACTAATCAGTACAAAGTAGTAATCATTACTTTGAATTAGTAACTTCCCAGACAATGTTTCCTCTTTGTCTTTACTTATTATGGTAATATCTCGCTCACCACCAAAACCTATAACATTCAAAAAGCCAGAGTACAAATTCCCATTAAATAAAAAACCTATTAACAAGAGAACACTTAAAAGTGAGCTAACTATTGCCATATGCTTTATATATCTAGGTCTAAAAGCAGATAGATACGTGATAAATGCAGCCACAAAGATAGCTATTTGCCATTTAAAGTCAAAGTTCCCTAAACCCATTGCAACATATTTATCACTGTTAGATATGGGAGTATAGTTCACTAATAACGTCAGTAGAGCCACGACGCCTAAAGCTGCAAGCGTGGATAATAATAGAACTTTTCTCTTACTACTGTTTCTCATATCCTCGGTTAGTGACAGAGCAGAGACTCGATTTTCACTAATTTTAAGTTTCTTTGCCAAAAACTTTAGCCCTTGCTCGGGAGCAGACATGTACATTGCGGTAGATTTAGCAAAAGAATAGACAAGTAAAAATCCTAATGCTGCAAAAATCAACAAACACAGGCTAATTAGAGTCACTGTCGGTCTTAGATATGGAATACCTTCAACCGGAACTCTAAAACCTTTTACAAGAGCATAATTGTAAACTGCAAACTCGCTCAAAAGTCCGAGAACACTCGCACTTCCGACAGCAGTAACAAGCAGCCCTAACACCAACTTTAGAGGAAGGGTATATGAAATAACCCCCTTTATATCATCTTTAACTTTTATCGCTTTATCTAACCAAGCATTCATTATTGTTTCTCAAATTAATATTAACGCTGAGCTTAGCGGCGCCCTTGTAATGGAGGCGAAGCCGCAATGAAAAGGGCATCCGGCGGCCATCGGCCGCGTACTACAGCGACTTGTTAATTTGCACTTCAGCCGCCCAATGCCGAGAGAAGGAATGAGCCTATTGAAGCAATGCTACCAGCACTCGGCAAAGCACCCAGGAGCGTTTTCACGACAACCTTGCTAGGTGAGCTTGATTCGAACTGACCCTCAATGGCATCAACCACCTCAAGAGCGGGTTGCTGCTCATTATCAGGTAAAAGGCGCTTCACCTCATGCCGCAACATAGAGATATGCTCAGCGACATCAGGATTAATATTGACGGTGTTAACTGAGTTATCAGTCGAGTGATTGTTGACTCGGGCATTTGGCCCGGAGATGTGATACGTGATGTTCTGAACTGCCGCCTTTGCTTCTGGCAGGCCAAGTTTCCGGTGGGTCATTTGGTAATGCGCTTCAATGCTACCGAAACTTTCATGGAACCCAGGGTCGATAACCTCGTAGGTCTCCTCACCGCCGTTCGACATTTGCCGCTGAATAAGATCACCGGTTTCGATCAGAATATCAGAGCGATTTATGAAGATCTTCTTCGACTGAACACTGGCTTTGATGCCCTCTACACAATCACCGTTCTTTTTCAGAAGGGTAACGTTGTCATTTAACATGTCTGAAAATGTCACGATGACTCCTTGTGCAAATTAACATTGTATTAGTGCGCACGCACGATTTCCCAAAACCGTTATACGCACTCTTTTCTACCTAATAGACTGTTATTATTAGAATTTCTCACCTCTAGTGGATACTGCTCTTCCGTGAAAGTGTGCATGCCGTCTATCCCTACTCGGGCATTCACACTATCCCCGAGCATTGAACTGTAATCATATGAATAATCGATTATTTTTATCGCCCATTCCGAGATAGTGTGAACCTGTCACGGATAAACGTGCACGCTTTTGCCTGTATCTAGCCGATAAGCTGGTTAAGCATCCAGTGCTTAGCCACACGCTACCGCCGATCAGTTGTCGGCACCTAACACGCCATTTATTGGCTAATTTGTGGATTAGTGTATCAAGCGCTGTGTTGGTTTTCGTGCGCTATTGTCCAAAGTGTTAGCCAAGCCATGTTTTGTGAAATGGGTACAAAAAAAGCGGCCTGGGTGGCCGCTTGGGTCTCGACGTTTTTTCTGTGCCTTACCGCGCAAAACGGGTCGCGTGGAAGGCGAGGTGTTCATCAATAAAAGTACTGATGAAAAAGTAGCTGTGGTCGTAGCCGGGTTGCATGCGCAAGGTGAGCGGGGAGTTGTGTTTCTCGGCCGCTTGTTTCAGGGCTTGCGGGTTAAGCTGCTCGGCCAAAAAGCCGTCTTTGTCGCCTTGGTCCACCAGCATCGGCATGGCGGTGGGGCCTTGGGCGAGTAACGCGGTGGCATCGTAGGCTTGCCATGTTTGTTCGTCATCACCTAAATAGGCGCTAAAGGCCTGTTTGCCCCACGGGCATTCGGTGGGATGACAAATCGGGCTGAACGCGGAAATGCTGCTATAACGTGATGGGTTACGCAAACCAATCACTAGCGCGCCGTGGCCGCCCATGCTGTGTCCGGCAATCGCGCGCTGGTTGTTGACCGCAAAGTGCGATTCAATCAGCTCCGGCAGTTCGTGGGCAACGTAGTCGTACATCTGGTAGTGCGACTGCCATGGCGCTTGGGTGGCATTGACATAAAACCCCGCCCCTTGGCCGAGATCGTATTGATTGGCATCGGCCACGCCCTCGCCGCGCGGGCTGGTGTCCGGCGCCACAATCGCCATCCCCAAGGTGGAGGCTTGTTTAAACGCGCCGGCCTTTTGCATAAAGTTTTCGTCAGTGCAGGTCAGGCCCGAGAGCCAATAAAGCACCGGCACAGGTTGTTCTTTCGCTTTCTCTGGCAGAAAGATCGCAAAGGTCATTTTGCCGTTGGTGGCTTTAGAGTCATGCTGCCAACGTTGGTGCCAACCGCCTGCGACTTTGTTTTCGCTTATTTTTTCTAGTTGCATGGTTATTTTACCGCCGCGTTGCCACGGCGGCCGTCCTGTTATTGGTCCATGTGGATCACGCTGCGGATGCTTTTGCCTTCGTGCATCAGTTCAAAGGCACGGTTCACGTCATCAAGGCCCATGGTGTAGCTGATAAATTCTTGCAGGCCAAACTCACCATCGAGGTAGCGCTCGACAATGCCGGGCAGCTCCGAGCGGCCTTTAACGCCACCAAACGCCGAGCCTTTCCAGACGCGCCCTGTCACTAGCTGGAACGGACGGGTCGAAATCTCTTGGCCTGCGCCGGCAACCCCAATGATCACTGACTCGCCCCAGCCTTTGTGGCAGCACTCGAGCGCTTGGCGCATCACATCCACATTGCCGATACATTCGAACGAGTAATCGACGCCGCCGTCAGTCATCTCCACAATCACTTGCTGGATTGGCTGATCGTAATCTTGCGGGTTAATCACATCGGTGGCACCCAGCTGCTTGGCAAGGGTGAACTTGCTCTCATTAATATCAATGCCAATGATGCGGCTCGCGCCGGCCATACGTGCGCCGATGATGGCTGACAGGCCAATGCCACCCAAACCAAAAATCGCCACCGTGTCGCCTTTTTCTACTTTGGCGGTATTCATCACCGCGCCCATGCCGGTGGTCACGCCACAGCCGAGCAAGCAAACTTCTTCGAGCGGTGCGGCTTTGCTCACTTTCGCTAATGAGATCTCTGGCAGTACGGTGTATTCCGAGAAGGTCGAGCAGCCCATGTAGTGGAAAATGGTCTCGCCGTTGATAGAAAAGCGCGACGTGCCGTCTGGCATCAGGCCTTTGCCTTGGGTTTCACGTACCGCGCCACACAGATTGGTTTTACCCGAGCGGCAGAATTTACACTCACCACATTCGGCGGTGTAAAGCGGGATCACATGGTCGCCCACGTCCACGCTGGTGACGCCCTCGCCGACCATTTCGACGATCCCGCCGCCTTCGTGGCCGAGAATCGAGGGGAAGACGCCTTCAGGATCGTCGCCCGATAAGGTGAACGCATCGGTATGGCACACGCCGGTAGCGACGATTCTGACCAACACCTCACCCGGCTTGGGCAGTTCAACATCGACCTCTTCCATTTTCAGTGGTTGACCGGGTCCCCAGGCAACCGCGGCTTTGGATTTGATATGTGTTTGTCCTGGCTGGATGGTTAGTGCCATTGGAGGTTCCTTTCTGTTCTTGTTAATTGCATACCTGACTATGCTAACCAAGTTAGATTTAGTTATAATCCCGCAAATTTGAAAATTATTATTTCACTCACGAAATAATGTATATGTGTGTATAGAGACAGGATAGACAGCAATGGCGCCCCACTGGGAAGGACTTAACGAATTTTTATCGGTCGCCGAGCATGGCAGCTTCACGCAAGCGGCCAATAAACTCGACACGACGGTGGTGTCAGTGAGTCGTCGGGTGGCTGCGCTCGAGGCGTATTTAGGGGTGAAGCTATTTCATCGTACTACGCGGAAGGTGTCGTTAACCGATGAGGGCGAACTCTACTATCAACGCTGCCGACCGCTGATGGCCGCGTTGATGGATGCCGAACAAACCATTACTCAAGCTCAGTCATTACCTGCCGGGCCTATTCGCGTCACCGCGCCGGTTAACTTTGGTGAGCAATATATCGCCCCGCTGCTCGCGCCATTTATGGTGACCTATCCGCAAGTGGCGGTGGATTTACATCTGACTAATCGGCGAGTGGATATGACAGATACCAGCACCGATGTGGCGATTCGTATTGGTCATTTGCCGGATTCGAGCCTCAAGGCGAAAAGGCTGGGATCGCGCCAATTAACCATCTGCGCCAGCCCAGGCTATTTGGCCTTAAATGGCCGCCCCGAGTCGCCCAGTGCACTGAGTCACCACAGCTGCTTAGTGGGATCGAACGAGCATTGGCATTACCAAAGCGGCGGCAAAGTGCGCACGTTAACGGTATCAGGCCGATTGCGCTGCAATTCAGGCGTGGCATTACTCAATGCCGCCAAGCACGGATTAGGGCTGGCTCAACTGCCGCATTATTACGTGCAATCCGCGTTGGCAAGCGGCGAGTTGGAGGAAGTGTTAACCGATTATCGGGTAGAAGATGAAGGCATTTGGGCGCTGTATCCGAGCGGGCGGCAGTTACAGCCCAAGGTATCAGCTTGGTTGGCATTTCTGGCCGAGCACTTACCCGCCCAGCAGCTACGAACAGGCATTTAACTGCCTGATTCGGGCTCAGTGTGATGCGCGAGCTGGCAAAAAAATCGCCAGCACAAGGCTGGCGATAGAGGTTGCTCGGGGTAAACGCTCAATTAGTCGCGCGCCGCCCGCAATGCGCTCTCGGCAGGTTTAATTGCCGAGATTTTAAATGCGCCGACATGGTGATCCAAGGTACGCGCCAAACCGGCCAAATCTTGGCTGCTCGCCTCAAGGCTGTGGCTATCATCCAGCCCTGCTTGCGCCGCTTGGTTGACCGTATCCATATTGACGTTGATTTCATTCGCCACGCTCGATTGCTCTTCGGTCGCCGTCGCCACATGGGTGTTCATGTCCAAGATGGTGCTGACTTGCGTGGCAATGCTTTCGAGTGCAGTCAGTGCTTGCTCAGTAGCACGGTTGCCCTCGGTGGTCAGCGCTTTGCTGGTATCCATGGCATCAACCGCATTTTTCGCCTCTTGCTGAAGCTGATCGATGGTTGATTGAATTTCTTCGGTTGATTGCGAGGTTTTGGTCGCCAAACTGCGCACTTCGTCAGCCACCACCGCAAAGCCACGTCCCGCTTCGCCCGCGCGTGCTGCCTCAATGGCTGCGTTTAGGGCAAGCAGGTTCGTTTGCTCGGAGATCCCCCGGATCACATCCAGAATCGACACAATGGATTGTGTGCGCTCGGCCAGTGAGGTGATCACCGTCGACATATTATCCATCTCGGTGTCGAGCTGGTTAATCGTCGCGGTTGCTTCGGCCAAGGTTTGCTTACCGGCTTCGGTTTCACTGTTCGCCGACGAGGCCGAATCTGCCGCATTCGAAGCACTTTGTGAGATCTCGTTGATGGTAGCGATCATCTCATTCATCGAGGTGACCACCAGCAAGGCTTGTTCGCTTTGCGACTCACCACGTTTCAGCGAGTGCGCCGCTTTATCACGCAGCGATTCGGCCGAGCGCCCCAGCTCTTCACCGGTTTCCACCACATTGGCAATGATTTGGTCGATTTTTTCCACAAAGGTATTAAACGCCACCGATATACGGGTAATTTCGTTGTTGCCGGTCACTGGCAAGCGTACGGTAAGGTCGCCATCACCTTTGGAGATATCCGCCAGCGCATGCTCTAGGCCTTTGAGTGGCGCGAATAAACGGCCTAATAGCCATACCAGCACCAGGGTACAACCAATAAAAATCAAGCCAATCGCGGTGAGCTGGGCAATGGCGATACCATTAGCAGCGGCATCGACCTCCGTAATCGGGATGCCAACATCAAACGCGCCCCACAGGCGGCCATCGACATAAACCGGCATCATAATGTCGTATACCCACACCTCTTGCACATCGGCATACCAGCGAGAATGCTGCGGTTGGCCTTGGCCAGCACCGGCGACGGTATAGTTATCGCTATACACCTTGCCAAGCTTTTGGGTGTCGCTGTGGGCAATGGCTTTGATGTTTTTATCAATCATTACCGCATAGCTGATGTCGTCGCGACCTTTGAGATCCGACACCATGTCTTGTAAATCGGCGGTGGGAGTAGAAGAGTTTTCTAAAATGTATTCAGCACGATCGGCCAGGAGCTCAGCCTGTGCTTGCGAACGCTTGAGAATAATGTTGTCTATCTCGTCATGCGAGATAAAGGTGGTTGCGGTGATACTGGCAATCGCCGCAACGGCAAACATGGCGCATACCACGATCAGGATGAGTTTTTTCACTTCGCTGACTTCCTATCTGTGCATCATAACAGCCATGGAGCATAGCGACAGGTCGGAGGAGAAACAAGCGATACCTCGCAAAAGTCAAATTAGGATGAGACATTTACCGCAAAAATAATCATTATCAATTGACTAAAGCGAGGAAGATATTCAGTAGTTCATACGCTTACGCGGCACCAAACCGAGTCGCGGAAAAGCAATTAAGCAGCTTGTGCACCATAAAACACAACATCAAGGTGAGCACAATCGCTACCAGGTTACTACTCACTCTGTATAAGGCATCATACATAAAGTCTTGGTTGGGACTTAAGTATTGCCCGAATAAGATCCCAAGCGTAGCCATGGCACCAAACCCCACACCTGAGCCACCGGCCTCCTTTAAGTGGGCGTTGGCAAACAGCATGGTGCCTATCCATAGCAGCGGGATTACTAAAATCAGCACGTTAAACCAATCATATAATATTACTTGGCAGCCAATGCCGTAGGCGACGCCGAGCACTGTGCCTATCGCCCGTTTTCGTGCATAGCTGAGCGAGCCATTCCAGTGCATCGGAAACAGCAACAACACAGTGGTGGCTTGTGCTGAAATTGAATCGCGCAAGTCAAACAACTGGAAGATGAAAAACGAGACCGTGGCCAAGGTTGCGCCCATCAGCGCTTCGTGTCGCATCCGGTGTGATTGTTTCCCCACTGCCGGTGCAGCAGGCGGCTGACGCGGCGTCACATCGGGAATTAACCAAGTCACTAGATACGCCACCGCGACCGATAACACATTGGCGACCAGGTTACCGAAGATTAAGGTGTTAATCGGTAAATCGGGATAGCTGGCAAAGTGCAGCATAATGCTCAAGCTTAACACACTGTTGGCGCCAAAAAGAAAGAAGCGCCCTTTAGACATACAGGCAAACTTATAGGTGAAGAGCAAGAACACCAGCGGCGTCATTAATCCAGGGTGCGCGCCAAACAATCCGCCTAGCAGCCCGACTTCTATCCCACTGATCACCGCGGAGGCGAGCAATTGCCGCGCAGCACGACCGTTAATCACGGGTACAAGTCCAAGCAACAACATCGGCGTGACAGTAAAAAACACCCCGAAGCTAAAACCGAAAAACTTACACACCGCAAATCCGAGCGTGGCACCGGTGGCAATGCGCGCGCACTGGCGCACATCGTTATCACTTAAGGGGTGATGCCATAACCTCATCATCAGCTCCCCTTAGTAAATGTAATGCAGCATACTCAAAAAGCGGACTTGCGCACGGGCCAGCCACTGCGTCACCACGCTTTCTGGCATTAACTGTACCGTGGCGCGAGCTCCGGTTGGCAACGAGTGGCCAGGCCATTCGTCGAGCTGAATGTGCAGGCGCATTCGCTGCGCATCACGCACCCAACGGTTGGAGTTAGACGGTGAGGCCAGTTGACCATTGGCGTCGATTTGTCCGGCACTGACCCCAGCATCGACACTGCTCACGTGTCCCGCGTAAAGTTTGCCCGGCTCGCTATCAAAAGTGACATTCACTGGCGTGCCGGTGTGCACATCACGTACGCTTTTTTCGCGAAAGTCGGCAATCACATCGGCGCGTTCAGACACCAAGGCCATCAGCGGTTTACCCGCACTGGCATAAGCCCCTACATCCAGCTGCAAGTTGGTTACCACCCCATCATGGCTGGCTCTAACAGTGGTGTAGGATTGGTTAAGCTGGGCTTTTTTTAGTTTACTCAGCGCCACTTGTTCGGCGATATTGCTGGCACCGTCACCGCCACGTTGAATTTGAAGGGCACTAACGCGCGCTTTCGCGGCTTCCCATTTGGCGCGGGCGGTATTAGCCGCACTGATCGCATCATCACGTTGCTGCTGCGAGACACCATTTTTAGCGAACAAAGCTTTTAAGCGTTTTGCTTCACGCGCTTTTTGTGCCAAGACCGATGCCAATGCTGAGACATCTTGCCGCGCGGCCATCAGTGAAGCATCCAATTGGGCGTTAGTCTGTCTTGCCTGGGCAAGGGCGAGTTTGGCTTGGTCGACCGCAATGCGATAAGGCGCACTTTCAATCCGAAACAGAATATCGCCTTGGTGAACCCGTTGGTTGTTTTCTACCGCCAGCGCACTGACCGGCCCACTGACTTGCGGGGCCACTTTAGTCACCGTGCGCGTGACCATCGCGTGAGGCGTCAGCGGCATCAAGTTATCGGCGACCAAAAAGTAGCCAAAAATCAAAACAAAACTGAGGGCGGCCACTTTTACCCAACGTGCAAATTTTTCATCCGGTGTCATTCGTACTTCTTACCTCTATTACCTATTCTTCTGTGCCGCAGTCGTCTTCGGTGGTGGCGGTATAGTCCATTGCATTTTGATTAATGGTGACCAACACCCGCTCCAAGGCGTCAAAATCTTCAGCCGCAATACCAGAGAGCAAATGCTTGCGCACCCGCAATACCCGCGCTTCGATGCGTGACATTAAGTCACTACCACTGTCGGTGACATGCACCGTACGGGTGCGCTTGTCCTCGGGCGAGCAGCGCCGTGTGATCAGCCCCTGCGCTTCTAAATGCTTCAACGTGCGCATCAAAGAGCCCAGTTCAATTTCCAGCGCCTGTGCCAATTCACTTTGGCTGATGCCATCCCCCAATCGGCGCAACATCCAAAGCGCACTCCAACGTGGATAGCTCAGCCCCAGAGGCTCAAGCTCTGAATTCGCCACACGGCGCCATAATCGCGCCGTGCGCCCTAAGTGCTCAGCGATAGACATGTGTTCGGGATTGGGCGATGTCATCGAGTTTTCCTTCCATCGTGAAAATACTTAGCAGGCTAAGTAATACCAGGCAGACACTATAAAATAGTTAGCAGGCTAAGTAAATAGAAAGGTGACGAGCATCACAAAAACATAGCAGGTTGCTTGGATGAAACGCGCTCGCTGCTTACCACCATCTCTGGTAATCTATCTCGCGTCATCTTTTTGTTTGTAAAGGAATTACCATGCAAGATCTGTGGGATCGCCATCTCCGTTATCGCAGCCATCATATTGATGTGCCGCTGGATCATAATGACGCTAACAGCCCCTCTCTCTCGATTTTCGCCCGCGAAATCGTCGATACGCGTAAAAATGAGCAAGCGTTACCCTGGCTAGTGTATTTTCAAGGTGGACCTGGCATGGAATCGCCTCGCCCTAATGGCGCGAGCGGTTGGTTAAAACGGGCATTAGACGATTACCGCGTGTTGTTGCTCGACCAGCGCGGCACAGGGTTAAGCTCGCCGGTGAATCACCAAACGCTTGCCCATCTCACTGCCGCTGAGCAAGCGGACTATCTGAGCCATTTTCGTGCCGATAGCATCGTGAAAGACGCCGAGTGTTTACGCGAGGCGTTAGGCATCAAGCAATGGGCGATCCTCGGACAAAGCTTTGGTGGGTTCTGTGCCCTCTCCTATTTGTCGTTCTTTCCACAATCGCTATCACGCGCCTTTGTCACCGGCGGTATCCCGCCGCTCGAGGGGCACGCCGATGCTGTGTATCAAAAAACCTATCAGCGCGTGGAAGATAAGAACCAGCAGTTTTTCGCTCAGTTCCCCGATGCACAAGCCCGCTGTCACGAGATTGCCCAGTATTTGCAAAACAATGCGGTGACGCTGCCAAACGGTCAGCCGTTTACGGTGGAGCAGTTCCAGACCATTGGCCTAAATCTCGGCCGTGGTCATGCGGGGCTGCCGCTTTATTATTTATTGGAACGAGCCTTTATTGAGGTGAATGGCGAGCGTGTGCTGAGCTATCCATTCCTTGATGCGATGCAGGCAGAACAAGGGTATTTAACCAACCCTTTCTACGCTATTTTGCATGAATCGATTTACTGCCAGCAGCAGGCGTCGCAGTGGTCAGCCCATCGAGTACGCGATCAGTTCCCGCAGTTCCACTATCAGCCCGATCAACCGTTCCGGTTTACCGGCGAAATGGTCTATCCGTGGATGTTTGATCAACTTGCCACGCTCAAACCACTCAGAGAGGCCGCGATGTTGTTGGCAGACAAATCGGATTGGCCGGCGCTTTATGATCTCGAGGTGCTCAAGCACAACACGGTACCGCTCGCCTGTGCCACCTATGTGGATGACATGTTTGTTGAGTTTGATTACTCCCGCCAAACCTTGGCGAAGGTTGCCAACAGCCAAGCGTGGATGACCAACGAGTACGAACACAACGGCATTGGCGTCGATGGCGAGCGTATTTTGGATTGCTTAATCGATATCGGCGATAACCTAGCCGCCCTCAATGGTTAATGACGCTCCGCTTACCTAATGACGATGGCCATGCCTTTGCTGCTTTGGCATGGCCGCATCACGGTTACCAATCTGATGTAGCGTCTGCGGACATTTTCACTGCAACAAACTGTGATCTAATTCAAATCAATTATTGGCGCTGACAAAGCTGATACGCTGACTGTTAATACGGTGCACACCGGTTAAACGTATAAAAATGTTCGCTTACGGCTGTCTCGTTAATGTATCGCTTACTCCCACGGATTTTGTCTTTATCACTGGACAATTAGGCATCCGTCAAGCGCTTGCATGTTGCGTTAATTGGCGTAGTATAAATGCGTTCTCTCAGGGAACAGGACGTTCCCAGCACGATGTTAGCGTAGGAAGTTGTGCCACCGTACATCGTCACTTTTCTTTTCAAACTTTGCGTTCACACAGATGAAAATTGTAAGTAAAACAGGCAAGAAGAGAGCCATTTTTTACAAATCTAGTGTTTTCTTTGATAAATTATGGTCTCGCGATAAAACGCCCGTTTCTATCCTTTTACTCGCGGTAGTCATTGGCTTTTTGGGCGGCGTGGTGGTCACCCTTTTCGAGCTCGCCATCCACTCACTGTCTCAATCCAGAACCGAATGGTTAGACAGTAACATCAACTCGATGATTCCATTGGGTGTACTCGCGTTTCTTATTAGCGCGGGGCTCGCCTTACTCGGCTATTGGCTTGTTCATCGTTTTGCTCCTGAAGCGGCAGGCTCGGGGATCCCAGAGGTTGAGGGCGCGATGGAAGGCATCCGTCCCTCACGATGGTGGCGAGTTATTCCAGTGAAGTTTTTTGGTGGTTTAGGCGCGTTAGGCTCTGGCATGATTCTCGGTCGCGAAGGCCCAAGCGTGCAAATTGGTGCCAATATTGGCCGAATGGTCACCGATACCTGCCGCATCAAAGACAGGAACAGTAACCAAACCTTGCTCGCCTCCGGTGCTGCAGCGGGGCTGGCGGCGGCTTTTAATGCTCCATTGGCGGCTATCATGTTTGTGGTTGAGGAAATGCGACCACAATTTCGCTATACCTTAATTTCAATTAAAGCGGTGATCATTGCTGCGATTATGGCCGATATCGTCTTTCGCTATATCAATGGCCAAGAGGCGGTAATTGTATTACCACAATACGAAACGCCGCCACTTATTTCGCTGTGGTTCTTTCTCGTTCTGGGCTGCTGTTTTGGGGTATTTGGCGTACTGTTTAATTTTCTGATTATGCGCTTTCAGGATTTTTTTCAACGCTTTTATCAGAAAAGCCAAAAACGGATCTGGTTAGTGGGTGCCACGTTAGGCGGCTTTTTTGGCTTGCTACTTATCTATGCGCCTGAGCTGACCCATGGTGGCATTAATTTAGTGCCAGATTTCGTCACCCTCAATTATTCAATCAGTGCCCTGCTGTTTATCTTTATGGCACGCACATTACTGACAGTGATTTGCTTTAGCTCGGGTGCGCCTGGGGGCATTTTTGCGCCCATGCTGGCGCTAGGGACCTTGTTAGGCACAGTGTATGGGTTAGTAGTTGCCAATATGTACCCTGATATGGGAATAGAGCCGGGTATGTTTGCGATTGCGGGCATGGGCGCTCTGTTCGCCGCAACCGTGCGTGCGCCGATTACCGGTATTTTGTTGGTGATTGAAATGACCAACAACTATTATCTGATTTTGCCGTTAATCATCACCACCCTCGGTGCCACCTTGGTCGCACAGTTGCTTGGTGGACAACCAATTTATACGGAGCTATTGCGTCGTAAAGTACGCGAGCAGAAACTTCGGATAGAAAATGCATCTCAATGAGGGATGCCGTGTTTTTCGAGTAGAGCGGTGATCGTGCCACTATCTCTCATTTCTTTTAATACGGCATTCAGAGGTTCGATTAATTGCCGATGACGTTGATGTAAGACGAGAAAAACCGAGACAGAATCAACCGGTTTTTCTCCCATACGAACCTCAGTAAACTGCTCTTTATCCAGGATACTTTTAATGCCACCATAACCTATCATCGCTTGAACCCGGTGGCTATTAACCATATTCAGTGCAGCGCGTTCTGTTCTAGCACTAACAAGCTGCCACTGATAGCGTTTTGCAATTTCAACAGTAACCTGATCACCAATAACTCCCACGACATACTGGTAGTCTTCTGGCTCTAACACGTGCGTGTATCCAAATAAATAATAGTCCAATGACATCAGAGGTTCTTTCGGATAAACCGCTTCAGGAATATTCTGATAGGCCAGTCGTGTCCGGCCAAAATCCGCATCGATAATCCCTTTGGCTAGGGCGTTTTCGGACCGTGCGAGTGGCATTTCCATCCATGTCAGTACAATACGCTCATCAATGGCAGTGAATGCATGCTCTACAATCGCTTTAGTAGCCAAAGAAACAGAGTCACTGGCATCACGATAAGCAATCGTTAGTGTATTTGCCATGACACACAACGGTAACCAACAAACGACAAAGATCCATCCGTTTTTCACATTACCACTCCAAGAGTCCACATCCCTTTAGAGATTAGAAGAGCTCCGGCGTATCGTCTATGCGCTTGTTAGTGACGTTGTCACTTTTAGATTTATTCCTAGGGTCTTATTAAGCTTCGTAACATGGCAAGACATAACTCACGGTCGGGGAGTACATCAAATTCAGCCCTTACGATTAGCCCTTCCAACAGCGTCATCACCGCATCAGCAGTGGCCTTTGAGCCAACAACCTGTTCAATTAAGCCGTAAATTTTGTCTTTGTGCGCTTTAGCAATCTCTACAATTTGGCTGTCTGTACTGCTCTTAAACTCGCCAATTGCGTGCATAAACATACAGCCTTTAAAGTCGTCTTGTTTAAACCACGCCAGATGCCAATCGAGGAGCGCCGCCAATTGGGCGTCTTTATCCTGATGCGCATCAATAGCCTGCTGCAATCCCTGCTCAAATCTTGTATGACGCGCTTGCAGCACAGCCTCAATCAAGGCCGATTTAGCGCCAAAATGGCGGTACATAGAGGTCTTTGAGACCGCGGCTTCATCACGGATTTTGTCGACGCCCACCGCGGTGTAACCAAACTGATTAAATAACGACTCGGCCACCGCCAAGATGTGATCGCGCTTGCTCATATTGCGGCGGTGATCAATAACCTCGGTGAACCACATCATTGGCCTGTGTATTGGCATGGGATCAAGCGGGGCTAAAACAGTTCAGTTCCTAAGTCGCGCAAGGCTTAGGAACCCATACCAACACTAATGAAGCAAATAGCCTGAAAGGGTTAGCCACACGCCTAGCGCGAACGCGCCTCCGAGAATCATGGCTTCCAGTAAGTAAGCCTTAATCACGTTATACCATTTCATACCTAACCAATCTTTTTTTATCTTTCGAGCATCAAATCAAAAACCGATGCACTTTGTCTACCATTATATACAAAAAGCCTTATGACGGATCACATAAGGCTTGATATAGCTTGATTTTTAGGCATAAAAAAAGCGAGCCACAGGCTCGCTTCATAGACAGTGGAAGATACGACAATCAGGCCATTGCCATAGCTTGTTGTGCGATCACCAGCTCTTCGTTGGTTGGGATCACCAATGCTAGCGGTGACGCTTGGGTGGTGATTTGTCCTGCGGCACCAAAACGCGCGGCGGCGTTGGCATCGGCGTCCGCTTGATAGTCGAAAATGGCCAGCTCTTTGAGAATCATCTCACGCACTGGCAGTGAGTTCTCGCCAATTCCGCCTGTGAAAACAATCGCATCCAGGCGAGATAAAGGCACCATGTAACTTGCGATGTATTTTGCTACGCGATACGCGAACATTTCTAACGCCAATTGTGCACCTTTGTGACCCTGCTCTGCCGCCTCGACCAAGCCTCGACAATCGTTCGTCAATTCCGAAACACCCAATAAGCCTGCTTTGTCGAGCAATTCATGATGGATCTCATCGGTACTCAGGCCTTTTTTGGAGAGAAACTCTAAAATGGATGGGTCGATATCGCCACAGCGTGTGCCCATCATCAATCCCGCCAATGGCGTGAAACCCATGCTGGTATCGACACTTTGGCCATCTTTCACCGCACACAAAGAGGCACCGTTGCCAAGGTGTACGGTAATTACGTTGGTTTGCTCAGGTGCTTGGTTAAGCCATTTAGCGGCTTCACGGCTCACATAATAATGGCTGGTGCCGTGGAAGCCGTAACGGCGAATGCCATAATCATTATAGAGCTGACGCGAGATCGCGTAGTGATACGCTTTTTCCGGCATGGTTTGATGGAATGCAGTATCGAAAACCGCGACTTGCGGCAAGCTTGGGAAGGCTTTGCGTGCCGCTTTGATGCCCACTACATGCGCGGGATTATGCAATGGCGCCAAGGCTTTTAGTGCATCAATTTGTGCCAGTACGGCATCGTCTATCAAGGTGGCTTGGCTGAAGGTTTCACCGCCGTGTACCACTCGGTGGCCAACGGCCTGCAGTTTGTCACTCAACTGGTTGCTTTCGATAAGGCCCACAATGATATCCATGGCCTCTTGGTGGTGGTTGCGTCCTGCACTTAAGGTTTTCTCGGTTTTTTCACCGTCGACTTTCCAGCTCATCCGCGCGTCATCGCGCCCAAAGCATTCTCCAGCGCCGGAAATCACCGCATCGCCAGTTTGCGCATCCATTAATGCAAACTTTAACGACGAGCTACCTGAATTAATAACGAGTACCAGTGCATCACTCATAGGGTTACCTTATTGGCAGAATTAGGATAACGGCTCACGGCCGTCACCCCATTATTAAAATATTTTTGAACAATTCAACTGTCGTTATAGTGATAGCATACTTGCGCAACAATTTACTGCGTAAGATCAAGCTAAGTGCGCACGGACTAGACAAAAACAAAAACCGATAAATAGCTCACGGCAGCGACAGCCAACACTAATGAAAAATAAGTAACCAGGGCACGTCTCCGGCGGATCCAAGTCCCCACGCCCTCGAGTAGACTGCGATGTGGACCCGTCACCCCTAGGCTGAGAGCATATTGATGAGCTAGACGTTGGTGGCCTTGCGCATATAACCGCTCAAGCAGCTGGTGGACATGCGCCACTGAGCAGTGACCCAGCACAGCCATACACTCCTCATGGGGCATGACCGTGAGCAATTCAACTTGCTTGTTGAGCTCATATTGCAAAAAGGCATTGCGAGCAGCCACGATTTCTGACCTTGAAAAAGTGGTCGGTTCAGTAAAAGCGTTGTTCATTACCGTCATGGCGAATCTCCCGATTGGCAGCAGGTAACGACCATCAACAACATAGTGCCCAGCAGGGCAGAGTGATGTATAACAGCGAGAGGAGAAAAACAAAGCAGGCGGGGCCAACTATCAACGACAGTCGGTCACAATGAAATGTAGCAATACCAACAGTCGCTATTTTTCTCCGTTAAGACTCGGAGGATGGTCGGTATTGTTCATGGTTATCTCCAAATACATGTGTTGCTTAGAAAGCATGACAACTATACCAAAAAACGCAGGGACTGTCTGTCAACGGAAGGTCATCTCTCGCACCATAACCCGGGTTAAAAGGCGATGACATTAGGATTTCGCGTCAGCTCGCTGACGGCACAGCAACACACTGGCCCCTAACAGTTGCGAAAAGGCGACCGTTAAATCGGTTTGCATCTGCTGTTCACACTCTTGCTGCAGCGTTTTTAAACATCTGAATGCGGCACCATGATCGGCTTTGCCGCTAATTAACACATAAAAACAAAGCTTTAGCGTTGATTTAAACTCACCCTCGGCATGCATCGCCTGCATCCAGCTTTTCATAAACGCATTGATGGTACTGCGAGTATCGAGGGGCGTACGCAGGCTCTCCACCAAAAAAGGCTCTAATGCGACCATAAAATCTTGCTTGCGGGGAAAGTGGTGGCTGATCCCGGTGCGCGATACGCCTGTCGCTTCACTGAGCGTGGTATAAGACATTCCTTCATAACCAAGCGCCAACAGCTGCCGCTTCGCCTCTGCCAAGATAGTCTCAATGGTTTGCTGTGTTTGGGCTTTACTGCGTTTTGGCATGCGTAATCTGTTCTCCCCGTCAATCGCCGTCATTGGCGCTGTGATGACACGCGCGCCACTCGGCTCGCGGTCAGGCTAACTCACGAAAAAGTCCCGCCCCTTTTAAAATAGTACAGACTGGCTCACTCAGCCTGACACTAACGCTTTACCAAGACGCTGAAGCGGATCAAACTTCCAAAAACCTTATTGAGAAGAATATGAAAAAACTGAAAAATCCGAAGCAAATCACTGCAAATAGTGCCGTCAGTCATAATTTGAACACGTGTTTAAATGATTATCTTGCTTCTCCTCGCCCCTGATCACTAAATTAACATTATTATAACGTTTAAACGTAGTCTTACGTTGCGACAATGAGGAAGTCCAATGTCACATATCAAACCGAACGATCAGATCCTGCGGTGGGCCGATGAACGTCCAAGCCATGTTTTTCTGCGCCAAATTCACGGCCGCCGCTTCCATGACTACACCTTTGCTGATGTGGCCGACCAAGCATTGCGCATGGTTACCGCACTGCGTGATATGGGACTGAAACCCGGCGATAAAGTCGCGCTCATCTCCAAAAACTGCGCAGAATGGTTTATTGCCGATTTAGCGATGATGATGGGCAGCTATATCAGCGTGCCGATATTTCCCACAGCCGGGACAGACACCATTGATCATGTGGTGACCCACAGCGAATCGAAAGCCATGTTTGTAGGCAAGCTTGATGACAGTAAAGCCCTGAGCGCCTCACTGGAAAACATGCCAGGCTTAAAGACCATTGCCTTTCCTTATCCCACGATTAGCTGCCATTACGAGTGGCATGATTTGATCGCCAACCATGAGGCATCAGATGAGCGCCCTGTGCATCAAGACAGTGATGTGATGTCCTTGGTGTATACCTCGGGCACGTCGGGCTTACCTAAGGGGGCGATTTTAAGTTATGGCGGCTACTGCTGGTCCGCTCAGCGTTTGATTGACCATATTGGCATTGAGCCTGATGACCGTTTGTTCTCTTATCTCCCACTGGCGCATATTACCGAGCGGGTTTACATCATGGGGTCAGCAATTATGGGCGGGATCCCTACCGCTTTCCCTGAATCGCTCGATACCTTTATCGAAGATGTCAAAATGCATCGCCCCACCTTGTTCATTTCTGTTCCTCGGCTTTGGACGCTGTTCCAGCAACGTATTCAAGAAAAGCTGCCGGACGGCAAACTCAACCTCCTCCTTCGCATCCCCTTGGTCAATAGCCTGATTAAAAGCAAAATCGCGAAAAATCTGGGGTTGGATCAGGCGCGCGTGTTGGGCTGTGGCTCGGCGCCTGTCGCTCCTGCCCTGCTGCAATGGTATGAAAAACTTGGGTTGCACATTACCGAAGCATGGGGCATGACTGAAAGCTATGCCTACAGCACCCTCAATTATCCGTTTAGAGCAGACAAAATCGGTACTGTAGGCAATGCAGGTCCCGGCGTTGAAATCAAGATTGCTGACGATCAGGAGATCTTAGTCAAAAGTCAGGGGCTTTTTAGCGGCTATTACAAAAACGAAGCAGCCACCGCAGAAACCTTGGTAGATGGCTGGTTGCATACCGGCGATCTCGGTGAACTCGACAACGAGGGATATCTCAGTATTTCGGGTCGCAAAAACGACACCTTTAAAACCGCCAAAGGTAAGTTTGTCGCGCCCGTGCCGATTGAAAAGCGTTTGTTCGAGCTCTCTAATGCCGAGATGCTCTGTGTGATCGGTTCAGGCATGCCAGCGCCTATTCTGCTCGCGCTGCCACACCATTTTCCACATTTTGACCGCGCGCGTTATGAGCGCCGGGTGAAGAAGGTGATTGATACCATCAATGGGGAGCTGGAGTCACACCAGCAAATCAAAGGCGTATTGATGATTAAAGAACCTTGGAGTATTGAAAACGGCAAACTCACGCCGACGCTGAAAATTCGCCGCCACAAGCTGGAGCAAGAGTATCATGATATCGGTACTCACTGGCCAAAAGGCACCTTAGTGCAATGGGAAGAAGACTGGGACTGATCCTTTCTCTCATCGCCTGATAACACTCACCCACTATTGGCATAGACGCGCATAGTGGGTGATGTTTTTCTCCATACCTGGCTGATATCGATAAGCCGTGCTACAAACATCGTAAAACCTGACCTGCCTCAATGTGCCACAACCAAGACTTTGCTAAAGATCGTCGTATCGACTTACAGCAGGCCACTCGCACACTTTTTATGCCTGCTGCTTTTAACGTAGGGAAAGACCATGAAAGAGAATCAAACCGACACCTGTGATGCATGTGGTGTCAGCGCTGAAATAGGTTACATCATTTCTGAGGGCGACGAAGTGGCAGAAGTGACCATTCACGGCGACAGCAACGACGCGGTGCAAGCACGCTTCGAGCAATACCTAACCCTTGCAGAAAGTATTAATCCTGCCGTTAAGCATGACTTTGATCCGCAACAGCTCGACGGCCATCGCGCGCACATCAAGCTACAGTTTGAATGCAGTGCCGAAAAGCTGATTTTTGAATTGCGCAGCCGCGGGCTCAATAACGCGTAAATATCACACGAAAACACCATGCGTTTCAGTGGTTCAAGCAACAGGGTGTTATCTCACACCCTGTTGTTGCTTGCTGAACACTGTTTATAAGCGCAAACTTTGCCAAGCCTCGCACATCTCTCGGAAGGTGGTTGCATCTCCCTCGGGCCGATCTGGATGCCACTTCAGTGCCATTTTACGCCACTGACGACGGATTTCATGCTCACTGGCATTCTCATCCAACCCCAACACTTTTAACGCCTTATTGCGCTCCAACATGGCCTCGCCCGGCGCCTCATTGCCAATATGACGCTGATAGTGCTTCCAAAACGACGACAGCAGCTCTTTCACGTCATCTTGGCTGGCGTCATAGTTATTCCAGTCCATGTAGTAATCACGCAATGGATCCTGATAATCAATTTCTTTGGCCACAAAGCCACTGTTACCAACCCGCCATTGCAGCTGGATATCCATTGACTCAACCTGCAACCATTGCTGTGGCAACAACATTTCTTGTAGTTGATACAAGGCATTCATTATCAAGAAATTGCGTTTGAATAAATCAAGGTGGGGGTCAGCATCGAGCTGGGCCATCATGGTGTCTTTTTGCAGCTCACCGAGTAGGTGGTGCACTTTCCAGCTTTGTCGCGTTGATTCTAGAATACTGAGTATTGGCCAAATCAGGGGGTTGTCTATTTCATCCCGTTTTTCAGCAAGCATGACGTTCATCCTCTGTCACTGGCCAGCTACCTTGAACCGGCGTCTCTTAGGGTTGGTTGTAAAGCCACCTTATTAAGGTATAAACCAATTCTGGCTATTTTGTAGCAAATATCGGGAAATCCATTTTCGGCACGCCTATATGACCGCGTTCTCCGCCATCATAATGACACTCCCAACGTTGCCGATTAAATATTAAGCATATCCAGTGC
Source organism: Salinivibrio sp. VYel1 (assembly GCF_009377945.1). Lineage (NCBI taxonomy): Bacteria > Pseudomonadati > Pseudomonadota > Gammaproteobacteria > Vibrionales > Vibrionaceae > Salinivibrio > Salinivibrio sp. VYel1. Next base: position 352,003 of record NZ_RSAM01000001.1, read on the forward strand.
CAACTTATGATGAAAAAGAGACCGTTTTGGCATATTAAAACCAAGTCTTGTCTGTTTATGTCGAGTCGGCATCACAAGGCATTCACCTTAAACCGTGCAAACCCCATAATTTTTGTCATCTCATTCGCATTCTGACCAGAACTCCATTAACCTTTTTACAAGCACATACTAAACAACTTTTCCTCTATGACAGCATCTCCAACACAATGTGAGGCCTGCAGGGATGCGCAGCCGCTCACATTCGAATTTACCATGGCATTCCAACCGATAATTCAGCTTTCTACCGGTTCCATTTATGCCTATGAAGCACTAGCTAGGGGGATAGATGGCAGTGGTGCAGGCAGTGTGTTCCAACATGTCAATGCAGATAATCAGTATAAGTTTGACCAAACCTGTCGCATCAAGGCAGTGAAGCTGGCCGCTGAGCTGGGTATCCCTTGTTATCTCAGCATTAATTTCATGCCCAATGCGGTTTACGAGCCAGAGCGTTGTATTCGTACCACCCTTAAAGCGGCGAACGACTATAACTTCCCACTTGATCGGATTCTGTTTGAGTTCACGGAAGGTGAAGAAGTGTTGGATTACAGCCATATTCAACGCATTATTCGCTATTACCGCTCGCAAGGTTTTTTGACCGCAATCGACGACTTTGGTGCTGGCTATTCCGGCCTAACAGCGCTGGCCAAAATTGACACCCATATGGTGAAACTGGATATGGCATTGGTACGGAATATTGACACTGACGTCACCAAGCAAGCCATTGCTCGCCACAGTGTGGCTATGTGTCATGAGCTACATCGTCAAATTATTGCCGAAGGCGTTGAAACAGAAGGCGAGCTTCAGTGCCTGGTTGGCTTGGGCGTCGACTTCTTTCAAGGGTATTACATCGCTAAACCCGGGTTCGAGTGTTTACCACCTATCAATCAAGCACCTGGATTAGAAGCCTTCCACCGTCAATAAGATGACGACTCAGCGAGTCTTAGCACTCGCTGTTTTAACTCCCTCACAATCACAATTGATAATCTTTCTCAGCTATCAACTTTCAAGGTATACTGTCGCGCAATTACCGCGTTGAATAGGTGTAAAGAATGAATGGTGAATCGCTGAACGCACGTGGCCTCTCCCGGCGTCAATTCTTACAAACAACCGCAGCGGTGGCAGCTCTTTCCACCCTACCCGCTTGCTCATTAGTCTCAGCGTTCCGAGAAAACGAGCAATGGGAATACCATCTCAGCGCCGAGCCCAGTCAGGCCGCGTTGGTTCCCGGTCATCAGACCGACGTCCTCGCCTTTAATGGCAACATCCCAGCGCCCACGCTCCGCTGCCGCCAAGGCGAGCCAGTGACGATTCACTTTACCAATAACCTCAACGAACCCACCACCATTCACTGGCATGGGTTACGTATCCCCATTGAAATGGACGGTGTTCCTTTCTTATCCCAAGCGCCTATTCAGCCCGGTGAAACCTTTACCTATCGTTTTACCCCACCTGATGCCGGCACCTTTTGGTACCACCCGCATATGAACTCTGTCGTGCAGTTGGGTAAAGGGCTGGTCGGCGCGATTGTGGTCGAGGAAGCCACGCCTGTCGTGTTCGATGAGGAGCACACTCTGACACTTAAGCACTGGCATCTCGACCGACAAGGCCATTGGAAAGATCTCGCCATTCCACGCTACAGCGCGCGCATGGGGACACCCGGTGAATGGGGCACCGTGAATGGTATTCATCACCCTGAATACACACTGCAAGAAAAGGCGACCACACGGCTGCGCTTAGCCAATGTGGACAATACGCTCACCTATCCGATTCAAGTGCGCGGCGCAGAAGCCTGGATAATCGCCATCGATGGTAACCCGATTGCCACACCACGCCGACTAGAGGAGCACAAGATAGCCCCAGGGATGCGGCTAGATATTGGCCTGATTGCACCAAACGCTGGCGAAAAAATCGAGGTGATGCATATGAAAGGTGACTTTCCTTTCTTACTCGCCAGCTTTACCTCGACACCTTCTCATCTAGAAGAAAAGCCATTGCCCGCTTTGCCGCTCAATCCCGTCACGCCGATCGATTTAGCCAACGCCGAAACCCGCCACTTTGTGTTTGAGTGGGCAGGGGCGATCACACCGGCTGATAAACAAGGCAAAGGGAAACACGAATTTTGGCTGATGAATAAACGCGCTTGGGAAGGAATGAGTAAAGGTAATATTCCTGAGCCGATCGCCAAACTGGAACGCGGAAAGACCTATATCTTCGATTTAAAAAACGTCACGCAATACCATCACCCTATTCACCTGCACGGTCACACCTTTACTGTGCTGGAAATGGATGGCAAACCGGTCACGCCATTCCACACTGACACCGTGCTGTTGGGTAAAAATGGCCACGCCAAGGCAGCGTTTGTGGCCGATAATCCGGGCCGATGGATGTACCATTGCCATGTTATTGAGCACATGAAAACCGGCCTGATGGGGTTTGTCGAGGTCGCATAGCGGCCAAATCACGCCTATAAAAAACGACGAGCACTTGGCTCGCCGCTTTATGCCGTCACTCGGTTTTCACCCGCTGCGATTAACTGTCCTTTTCCGTTTTAAAGCGATTAACTAACTCTGATAGCTCTGAGGCCACCATACGCAGCTCGGCGGCTGTTGCATTGGTTTGCTCTGCCGTTGATGCTGCACTGTTGGCACCTTCCAAAACACTGGTCACATTCTGATTAATATCTTCCGATACCGAGTGTTGCTCTTCTGTCGCCGTGGCAATTTGTGCCGCCATGTCGTGAATTTGTCCTACCAAACTTTGGATGGTGTCAAAGACACTCAAGGCCTCTTCCGTCGCTTCAGTGGTGGTTTGTGAATGCTCAACACTGCCTTGCAGCTTTTCAGAGAGCTGGTTGGTGCGTTGGGTTAAGGCCTGCAACAGTTCATCGATCTCTTCGGTTGATTTGGTGGTTTTTTGCGATAGCACCCGCACCTCGTCTGCGACCACCGCAAAGCCTCGTCCATGCTCCCCAGCGCGTGCTGACTCAATCGCCGCATTAAGCGCAAGCAAATTGGTTTGCTCGGCAATACCTCGAATGGTATCTAACATGGCGGTGATATTGTCGTTCTCTTTGGTGAGCTCCGCCATCGCACTATCTGCTTCGTTGAGCGTGGTGGCCATTTCTTGCACCGCGGCACGCGTGTTATTCATCAATGCCATGCCTCGGTCCACTTCTGACTGGCACTGCTGGGCGGAGTCCGCCGTTTGATTACAGTTGTGCGATACCTCATTGGCCGTGGCCACCATTTGGTGGAACGCGGTGGCAATTTGCTCTAGCCCTGAGCGCTGCTGATGACTGGCACCATCCAGCTGCTCCGCAAATTGGGTGGTTTGATCGGCATGAGACGACAGCTTGGTCGATCTGTCCTTTATACCGATGATCAGCTCTTGAATCACATCCACAAACTGATTAAACGCGCCCGCCGTTTTGCCCAGCTCATCCTCGCCACGCACCGGTAAACGTTTGGTCAGATCGCCATCGCCACTCGCGGCATCGCTCAGCCCGTCGCTGACCGCAATGATGGATGCCGATATACGGTGGATCATAAAGTAGCCAAGCACACCGAATGCAAGCACGAGGATCAGACTGATGGACAGGATCACCGTTTGCAATTGCGTTACTTGGCCGAGTACCTCTTGCTGCGGCACAATACCAATCAGTCGCCAACCACTCTCCGGTGCTTTGTACTGGTTGACAAAGTAGTCTTTGCCAGCAAAGGAGACGGCGGTAAGTGATTCACTAAAATTCCCACCGCTGTATACACTTTCGACACTCCGGGCAGGCTCAAAGTTATTGTCTGGATTGTTCGGATCCGCAAGCACTGTGCCCGTGTCTTCCACCAACACAATATAGCCCGACTCACCGAGGGTGACGTCGCCTAACATATTTGTCAGCGCTTCTAGCGTAACATCAACACCAATCACACCACGCAAGCCGTCTTGCGCCTGAAACTCCATCACATAATCGAGCAGAGGTGCGCCAGTGTTTACATCTTGATACGCCGGCACACGCACTGGGTTGTTGCCACTTCCCTGACCCGTTTGGTACCAAGGGCGCTGGCGTGGGTCATAATCCCCCAACTCTCCTTGTGGCCATTGAATGTACCCACCATCGCTCAGCCCAAGAAACACATAGGCGAAATCCTCTCGTGAGTCCCCCATGGATTCCAACAAACCATACGCCCGTGCTTCGACGGGGCTGTTTTGCTCAGAGGTCATGGTTTTCGTCGGGCCCATATATTTGGTGACTGAGCTATCCAAGCGTTTAAGCGCGTCGCTATTACCCAGCATTTTGGCGTTTGCCGCCAGCCCTTCTAAGTAGAATTTAAACGCATTGCCTATGTGCTGCATTTCTTTGTATGAGCTCTGCTCATAGCTTTGTAATGTACTCGTTCGAAACTGATAGAGTGACACAATAGCGATAATGAGGGTGGGCAGGATAACGCCTGTCAGGACGACAACGAGTAATCGTTTTTTAATACTCATACTGACCTCCGTCAGTGACAGCACATAGGAGCATGTTGGTAAAAAGGTTGAATGTGTTGTTTTAAATTAGAACAACTATTAATGACAATCTAATAAATAACCTATTTCCCCTCACTTTTCCCACGACACAGCGTCGAGCTGATTGCTTTTTTAGACAAATGTAGAGACTCGGCAGACACAGATTGCATCAACACGCAAAACCCTTTAAATTAGATAAATCTAAATTAAAAGAGAGGCATTATGACAAAGAAGAACTATCAGGAAATCAATCAGCAACAACTGGCGCTTAATAAACAATTCAAAACACACAGTAGTGATACCCTGTCCGCATTCGGACAGCTGCACCGGGCGGCAATGGCTGAGGGCGATCTTGACGTAAAAACCAAAGAGTTAATTGCACTAGGGATTGGTATTGCCGCACGCTGCGACGGCTGTATTGGTGCCCACGTGGCCGCCGCTCTCAAACATGGCGCAACCAAACAAGAATGCGTAGAGACCATTAACGTCGCGATCGTGATGGGTGGCGGCCCGTCATTGATTTACGGCTCTCAAGCACTAGAGGCGGTTGAGCAACTAAGTGAGGCGTAGGGATCGCAACCACCTAAAAAGTGGACGTGACCTGCAACAAAAACGCAGCCATCTCTGGCTGCGTTTTTCTCGTCGTCGTATGCGTTCAGGGAGGGCTTAACCGCGATAATACCGCTGCGGCACAAAAGGCATTTTTTCGACCGTCATGGGCAGTTTTTTGCCACGCACTTCCGCGTAGACCTCGGTGCCGGGGGCAATAAACTCAGGCGGGAGATAACCCATCGCCACGGGCATCCCTTTGGTGGGGCCAAAGGTGCCGCTGGTCACCACGCCGATTTCATTGTCGTCTGCATCAAACAGTTTGCTGCCTTCACGGACAGGGGCTTTACTTTGGCCCACCAGCCCAATGCGCTTGCGGCTCACCGCTTTGGTAGCGATTTGTTCAAGGATTTTCGCCTCACCGGGGAAGCCACCCGCACGCTCACCATCGGCGCGACGCACTTTACTGATTGCCCAGATCAATGTTGCTTCAACCGGCGTAGTGGTGGTATCAAGATCATGCCCATATAAACACAATCCGCATTCAAGACGCAGCGAATCACGCGCACCCAAGCCAATCCATTCTACCTCGTCGTAAGCTAACAGTGCTTTGGCAAGAGCTTCTGCATGTTCAGCCGGGACAGAAATTTCGAACCCATCTTCGCCAGTGTAACCTGAGCGGCTCACCACGCAGTGAATGCCATTAATCTCAACCGGTTGAATGTCCATAAACACCATATCGTTTACGGTTGGGTTGAATGTCGCCAGTACTTGCGCCGCTTTGGGGCCTTGTAGAGCCAGCAAAGCACGATCTTCTAGGACCTCGACCGACACATCTCCTGTCAAGTTATCGCGCAGGTGCTGAATATCCTGCGCTTTGCAGGCGGCATTCACGACTAAGAAAAGGTGATCGCCTAAGTTGGCAATCATCAGATCATCTAAAATGCCACCTTGCTCGTTAGTGAACAGTGCATAGCGCTGCTTTCCTTCTGGTAAATCCAGTACATCAACCGGGACTAATCCCTCTAATGCTTTCGCCGCATCCGTGCCATGAAGACGAATTTGTCCCATGTGGGACACATCAAACAAGCCCGCATGCTCACGACAATGGAGGTGCTCTTTGCGCACGCCCAACGTATATTGCACTGGCATATCATAACCAGCGAATGGAACCATTTTTGCACCCATATCAAGATGCAAGCCGTGTAACGGGGTCGTCAGTAACTCTGCCATTGTTCACTCCATATTGCGCCGGCGGGCCTCTTGCCCACGTTAAGCGATGTATTTGTGTCGTTGGTTAGGAAGCGGTCACCCATAAGATCAGTGCATCGGCATCACTGACGGAGGCCAACATGTGCCCCATGGTAGCGTCGTAATAAACACTGTCGCCCTCATTGAGGATGATCGCTTCGTAAAATTCGGAAAAAAATTGGATGCTACCTTCCAGCACCAATAAAAATTCTTCGCCGTCATGGCGGATCCAGTCGCTATAGTCTTCAAACGCGCGCGCTCTGACCCGCGATTTAAACGGCATCATTTTTTTGTTGCTAAGCTGCGTCGCCAACAGCTCATGTTCGTAGGTACCGGTAGGATGCGCTTTTCCCTGACCCGCTAGCGTCACGTCTCGCCGGCCTGTTGCTTGCCGTTTTTTTGGCGGAGCAAACAGTTGCGGAATATCGATATCCAAGCCGTGCGCGAGCTTCTGCATCGCTTGGAAGGTTGGGGATATCTGCTCATTTTCAATTTTGGACAATGTCGAGCGAGCCAACCCAGTCCGTTGGCTTGCCTCTTCAAGCGTAAGCCCAAGTCCTACCCTGACTGCTTTTAAGCGCGGGCCCAGCCGCAATGGCGCAATGGGCTCGCGCGTTTCACCCTCACGTTGCGATCGTTCAACCTGCATCGACGGGTACACATCCTGTGTTGATTGGTTTGTTGTCACCTGCTTTCGCCTCTATCGGTTGTCCCGCTATGTTTGACGCTTTAACACTTTTAACAAAAAAGTTTCCTATCGGAAAATACCGGTATCATAAACGTGACGCAACCAGCGAATTGGTGAAAGCACGCAACCTATCACGCTCACCCCAAACTGAGCCCCTCACTTTATTTCTCGTAAAAACAAAGCATTACACACTTGTTTATTTACCCGTTATTCAATGAACGACGAGTAACCCCCGAGCATTCACCGACATTGATTTGCAATTTACCCTCGCTTAAGATAAAAAGGCAAACGTTTGCGCAGTTATGCAATGGTTTAAAAAGAGAAGGTTTTGTCTCTAGGATCACAACATAGGTTTCTTATTGGAAATTTATTTTGCGGAAAAGTGAACGCTTAGGTACGTTAACAAAATGTTTAAATCAACAGTGCGCGTATTCATCGATCGCGACTGTTGAGTGCAACGTGAAGCAATGTCGACATCTTCGATGTAAGACAGCATGAATAATGACAAAAACGTACCTTACTGATTGAGGAGACAGGCCATGAGTCACAGCATGTTTGACCTGTTCAAAGTCGGTGTCGGGCCTTCAAGTTCCCACACCGTAGGCCCGATGGTGGCCTGTGCACGCTTTACGCAATACGCGGCACAAACGCTCTCAGTGACCGACATCGAACGTGTCAAAGTGGACTTATACGGCTCACTCGCGCTCACCGGGAAAGGCCATGCCACCGATGTCGCCTGTGTGATGGGATTGATGGGCGAAATGCCCGCGACCATAGAGTCAGATGAAATCGATACCATGACCAAGCTGGTCAAAAACGGCGGCGAACTCCCCTTTGCTGGACGCCACTACATCCCATTCAATTGGCAGGCAGATATTGCCTTTCACTATGAGCAAGTACTGCCCGCGCACCCCAACGGGATGACAGTCAGTGCATACGATAAAGCCGGTGACTGTTTGGCCAGCAAGACCTATTTCTCTGTCGGCGGCGGCTTTGTGGTGGAAGAAGGCGAAACCGATGCATTGGCAACAGATTTTGTCCCTCCTCACCCGTTTAATAGTGCGGCGGAGTTGCTTGACCAATGTGCAAAAACGGGCATGTCCATCAGTGAGCTGATGTTTACTAACGAAGTGGCACGCGCGCGATATCACGATAGTAGCGCCACACGTGACACGGTTAACCAGGGACTGGATCATATCTGGCAAGTGATGCGTGAGTGCATCGATAGAGGCATTAAACAAGGTGGCGTGTTGCCGGGTGGTTTAAACATTAAGCGACGTGCCAAAGGCATGTACGACGCCATTCACGATAAACAAGCCCATGGCTTACCCACAGATACCAATGATTGGGTCAACCTATTTGCCATGGCGGTCAACGAAGAGAATGCCGCCGGTGGTCGTGTGGTCACCGCCCCAACCAATGGTGCGGCAGGCGTGATCCCTGCCGTGCTTGCGTATTACGACAAATTTGTGTCGCCCAATAACCCAGCCGGGATCCGTACCTTTATGGCCACCTCTGCGGCTATTGGCTCTTTGTACAAGACCAATGCCTCTATTTCCGCCGCAGAGGTCGGTTGTCAGGGAGAAATTGGCGTGGCGTGCTCCATGGCAGCTGGCGGCTTAGCCGCGGCGATGGGAGCGAGTAATCAACAAATTGAGAACGCCGCAGAGATTGGTATGGAACATAACCTAGGTCTCACTTGTGATCCCATCGATGGCTTGGTGCAAGTTCCCTGTATAGAACGCAATACCATGGGCGCCGTCAAAGCCATTAACGCTACCCGATTAGCCATGGGTGGCGACGGCGAGCACCACGTCTCGCTTGATAGCGTGATCAAAACCATGCATGAGACCGGGCTCGACATGATGAGTAAATATAAAGAAACCTCACAGGGTGGCCTAGCCACCAATGTGATCCCGATTAACGTCGTGGCCTGTTAGCCACCATCGCCAATAAGGAAAGCGCAATGAAACCGAGCTACCCGAATGTAGAATTGGAGCAGTTTTTCTCCACTAACTTATCGGAATCCGATGGTGCTGTGATGTCGGCAGTGCAGGCCGAACACAAACGTCAGCAACAACAAATTGAACTGATCGCCTCGGAGAACATCGTCTCGCAAGCCGTGATGCAAGCGCAAGGCACCTGCTTAACCAATAAATACGCAGAAGGCTATCCGGGCCGCCGCTACTATGGCGGCTGCGAGCACGTTGATGAAGTCGAAGCCATCGCCCAAACCCGCGCCAAACAGCTGTTTAGCTGTGAGTATGTCAACGTACAGCCGCATTCGGGCGCACAAGCCAACGGCGCCGTCATGCTGGCCCTACTGCAACCCGGTGACACCATTTTAGGTATGTCACTCGATGCTGGCGGCCACCTCACTCACGGCGCGCGCCCAGCTCTATCCGGTAAATGGTTTAATGCTGTGCAGTACGGCGTGAGCAAAGACAGTCTAGAAATTGATTACGATGAAGTCGCGGTGCTGGCTCGTGAGCATCAACCTAAGATGATCATCGCTGGTGGCAGTGCGATCCCGCGTCCGATTGATTTTGCCCGTTTCCGCGCGATTGCCGATGAAGTGGGTGCCTATTTAATGGTCGACATGGCACACATTGCTGGCCTAGTGGCCACCGGCACCCACCCTTCGCCACTGCCCCATGCACATGTGGTCACCACCACTACCCACAAAACCTTACGTGGGCCACGCGGCGGGATGATCCTCACCAATCACGAAGACATCAACAAAAAGATCAATTCAGCGGTATTCCCCGGCTTGCAAGGGGGACCACTGATGCATGTGATTGCCGCCAAAGCGGTGGCATTTGGTGAGGCGCTGGAGCCTGAGTTTAAATTGTATATTGATCAAGTGGTTGCTAACGCCAAAGTCCTGGCCGAGGTTCTACAAACACGTGGCTGCGACATTGTTACAGGCGGCACCGATACCCATCTGATGCTCGTCGATCTACGTCCAAAAGGCCTAAAAGGCAACCAAGCGGAGCAAGCGTTAGAACGCGCTGGCATCACCTGTAACAAGAACGGCATCCCTTTCGATACCGAAAAACCCATGATCACTTCAGGCGTTCGCCTTGGCACACCGGCCGGCACTAGCCGTGGCTTCGGCACTGAGGAGTTCCGCCAAATCGGAGAATGGATTGGTGATGTGCTGGATGCCTTAGTCGAAGCGCCAGAGGGCAATGCCGATATCGAGGCACGCATTCGTAAAGAGGTGCAACAGCTGTGCGCGCGCTTCCCGCTATATCGCCAATAAATGGCGGCGCGAAGCCATAAACAGTCTTGCAACGACTTAGCCAATACCATTGACACGTACGTTATTAAGACACAGGAGGCGGTATCGTCATCCACAGACCGCCTCACTTTACATTGTAAATCGCTCAACGACTGAGCAGCTCGCATTAAACGCAGGAGAGTAACAAATGGACGCGACACTAAAGTTTTCTGAAAGCCATGAGTGGGTCAAAGACAACGGCGATGGCACGGTGACCATGGGGATCACCGATCATGCCCAAGGCCTGCTGGGCGATGTCGTGTTTGTCGATCTGCCCGAGGTTGGCGACAGTACTGAAAAAGGTGAAGGCTTCTCATTGGTGGAGTCGGTGAAGGCAGCGTCTGATATCTATGCCCCGGTCGATGGCGAAGTCATTGCCGTCAATGAGGATCTTGAAGATAGCCCAGAGCTAGTTAACGAAGCGCCTTTTGAAGGAGGCTGGATTGCCAAAATTAAACTCGCTGACGACACCAATTTGGATCATCTAATGGACGCGGACGCATACACCGCCGCCATCGACGACTAATTCAGGACGACTATCATGACGCATACTCGTTTACTCGATAGCCTGGTGGCCGATAATGACTTTATCGCTCGCCACAACGGCCCAGATACTCAGCAACAAAGCGCGATGCTGGCGGCGATCAATGCCACCAGCCTCGAGCATGTGATTGAAGAAACTGTCCCTGCCGATATCCGCTTGCCACAGCCGCTAAACCTCAGCGCCCCCAAAAGCGAAACCCAGATGTTGGCGGAACTGAGCGACATTGCCGCGCAAAATACCATTAAGCGCAGCCTGATCGGCCAAGGCTACTACCACACGCATACCCCACCGCCTATTTTACGCAATGTGCTGGAAAATCCTGGCTGGTATACCGCTTATACGCCCTATCAGCCCGAGATCTCGCAAGGCCGACTCGAATCGTTGCTGAACTTCCAGCAAATGGTGATGGACTTAACGGGAATGGATTTGGCCAACGCGTCGCTGCTCGACGAAGCTACTGCCGCGGCGGAAGCCATGACCCTGTGTAAGCGTGGCGGCAAGCACAAAGGCAACGCGTTTTTTGTTGCCAGCGATGTGCATCCACAAACGCTGGACGTGATTAAAACGCGCGCCAATTTCCTCGGCTATGACATCATTGTTGATCATGCGGACCAGCTGAATCAGCACGACGTATTCGGTGCCCTGCTCCAGTATCCGGGCACCACCGGTGAAGTGCGCGATCTCAGCACGCTGATTGCAGACGCACAAAGCAAGAAGACGCTGGTTGCGGTCGCCACCGATCTGCTTTCACTCACTGTGCTCAAAGCGCCGGGTGAAATGGGCGCGGATGTAGTGATTGGGTCGGCACAACGCTTTGGTGTGCCCATGGGTTACGGTGGCCCACATGCCGCCTTCATGGCGACACGCGACAAGCTCAAGCGCACCATGCCCGGCCGCGTGATTGGCGTATCGGTCGATAGCAAAGGCAACCAAGCCCTGCGCATGGCGATGCAAACGCGCGAGCAACACATTCGCCGTGAAAAAGCGACTTCCAATATTTGTACCGCCCAAGCCTTGCTGGCCAACATGGCCGCTTTTTACGCGGTGTATCACGGCCCTGAAGGCTTGAAGAAAATTGCCCGCCGAGTGCATCATCTCACCGCACTGTTCGCCAAATCGGTACAAGCGGCTGGGTTGAGCCTTGCCCACGACAGCTTCTTTGATACCGTCACGCTCAACACGGGCGAGCAAACCGACCCCTTGTATCAAAAAGCACAGGATGCCGGCTTTAACTTGCGTAAATTAAATGGCCAACTCGGCGTGAGTTTCGATGAAGCGAGCACGCTGGCAGAAGTCAACCAATTGCTTACCGCGCTCACCGGTCAAGGCAATGCAGAAAGCGTGGCGAGCGATATTGAAGCCAACGAATTTGCCGCGATCCCTGCCGCATGCCGCCGCACCAGTGCATACCTAACGCACCCCGTCTTTAACCGCTATCACAGTGAAACCAAGCTGATGCGGTATATGAAGGCGTTGGAAAACAAAGACTTCTCCCTTACCCACGGTATGATCCCATTGGGCAGCTGTACCATGAAGCTGAATGCCGCGGCCGAGATGATCCCCGTCACCTGGCCAGAATTTGGTGCCCTACACCCATTTGTGCCGCTGGCGCAAGCCAAAGGCTATCAAACACTGGGTAAATCACTGCGTGACATGCTGTGTGAAATCACCGGCTACGATGAGATCTCCATGCAGCCGAACTCAGGTGCGCAAGGGGAGTATGCGGGCTTAATCGCGATTCAGCGCTACCATGAAAGCCGTGGCGACAGTCACCGCAACGTGTGCTTGATCCCAAGCTCTGCCCACGGTACCAACCCTGCTTCCGCGGCCATGGTCTCAATGAAAGTGGTCGTAGTTGGCTGCGATGATGACGGCAACATCGACATTGACGATCTGAAAGCTAAAATCGACAAACATCGCGATGCGCTCTCATGCATTATGATCACCTATCCATCGACACATGGTGTGTACGAAGAAACCGTGCAGCAAGTGTGCGAGCTGGTACACGAGGCTGGCGGCCAAGTTTACTTGGATGGCGCCAACATGAATGCGCAAGTGGGGCTGACCACACCGGGCTACATTGGCTCAGACGTTTCGCACCTCAACCTGCACAAAACCTTCTGTATTCCCCACGGTGGTGGCGGCCCGGGCATGGGGCCAATTGGCGTGAAATCGCACCTTGCGCCTTTCCTCCCCGGTCATGTGGAGCAAGGTGACGAATTTGCCGTGTCGGCCGCACCAATGGGCAGTGCCTCGATTCTCCCTATTTCATGGGCGTACATTGCCATGATGGGTGAACAAGGCCTAACGCGCGCGACCGAGTTAGCAATTCTCAGTGCCAACTATGTGATGGAGCGTTTGCGTCCCTACTACCCCGTGCTTTATCGCGGTAAAAACGGACGCATTGCGCACGAATGTATTATCGACATTCGCCCACTCAAAGAGGCATCCGGCATCAGCGAAGAAGACATCGCCAAACGCTTGATGGATTATGGCTTCCACGCGCCGACCATGTCATTCCCGGTCGCGGGTACTCTGATGGTTGAACCGACCGAAAGTGAAAGCCAAGAAGAGTTGGATCGCTTCTGTGATGCCATGATTGCCATCCGCGAGGAAATTGCCAAGGTGCAAGACGGTGAGTGGACGCTGGAAGACAACCCATTGGTCAACGCGCCTCACACCCAAGCGGATCTGATGGCAGACGAGTGGTCTCACACCTATTCCCGTGAGCTGGCTTGCTTCCCATCCGCCCATAACAAGGCAAGCAAATACTGGCCATCGGTCAACCGTGTCGATAATGTCTACGGCGACCGTAACTTGATTTGTTCTTGCCCTAGCATTGAAAACTATATGGATGAGTAATCCACTAGTCACAGATAACCAAGTTAAAAACTAACTTGATAAACGAAAGGCGAGCCGCTCGGTTCGCCTTTTTTATTGCCCCGTTTTGTCGGCTAATGTCGTTCTTCGCAACAGCCAGTCTTAGCGAAATTTTCTCCCGTCTTACTGCTTGCTGGCTAAACTTAAGGCAATACACCTTTTCACTGAGAGTGATTAAGCCTTGCTGAGTTCATGTCGACGCCCTGTTGTACGCGTGCTGTTGTTGATACTGCTGTTGGGAATGGCCGGAATGGTCCATGCGGCTACGCCAACTGTGCGTTTAGTCACGCTCGAATATCCCCCTTACATTCAAACCGCCGATGGTGCCCTCGACGGTGTGGCGGTACGAGTTGTCCGCCAAACTTTTTCCAAGCTCGGTTATGAGGTAGAAATTGAAGTACTGCCATGGGCGCGAGCACTCTATCAGGTCCGAACTGGCTTAGCGGATGGTATATTCACTATTTTCAAAACACCTGAGCGCGAAGCGTTTCTCGATTACTCTCAGCAGGTTTTATTTCAACAAGGGATCCGCTTTGTTCATCGCCCCGATGTCAGTATCTCTGAAGATGCGATTCAATCGTTCAATTTTGGCGCTTACTCCGTCTGCGTGATCAACCAAGTCAGTTACGGCAGCCGGATGGATGCTGCCTTGGCGCAAAATCAATTCGATCAGGTTTTCCGCCTAACTCGCGCGCCACAGTGCCTTCGGATGTTGGAAAGTGGCCGCGCCCGCTTGTGGCTCAGCAACCATTTTGGTGCACGCGCACTGATTAGTCAGCTTAATATGAAGGGTATTGTCGAGATCAACCCCCACCCGATTGAGGACACCCCCAGTTACATTGCCTTTTCTGAAGTGCAAGGGCTATCAGCTCTACGCGACCAATTTGATCAAGCGTTAGCAGACATGAAAGCCACCGGAGAGTACCAAGCGATCATTGATGACTTTTTTAATGATTAATCGCTGACATTCCTGCACAAGGTTTTATCGCGCACTCACTTTGAGCCGCTAAACAAAGGCCGCTTATCATCCAAGTCTACCCTTACACCGTAATGGAGCATGTCAGTTATCAACAAAGGACGCGACATGCTCTCATTTTTAAAGCCGAATCCGGTTAAAAAGCTTAAAAAGCAGTACGAAGCTAAGCAACAACAAGCCTTTCAGGCGCAGCGCAACGGCGACATCCGTGGTTATTCACTGCTCACCGAAGAAGCAGAAAAGATTGACAAACAAATCAAAGAATTGGAAAACAACGCTTAGCCATTTGAGACATGGCTAAACTGCCGTTTTACCAAGCGTTGGTACAGAGGGCAGCGTGCCAGCAGGTCGGTATGGCTGCCTACATCAACAAGCTTGCCTTGATCCATCACGACAATGCGGTCAGCATGCTGAATGGTCGATAAGCGGTGAGCGATAATCAAGGTAGTGCGGTCACGCATTAAAGCCGCCAAGCCTTGCTGAACCGCATGCTCACTTTCGCTATCAAGGGCGCTGGTGGCTTCATCGAGCAATAAAATTCGCGGGTCCTTGAGAATCGCGCGGGCAATCGCGATTCGCTGCCGTTGCCCACCCGAAAGCCGCACGCCTCGCTCACCCAAAAAGCTGTTGTAGCCGTCCGGTAATTGCTGAATAAACCCATCGGCGTGCGCTTGAATCGCCGCCGCTTTGACGGCGTGCTCACTGGCGCCTGGCCTGCCGTAGCGAATATTGCCTATTACATCATCGCTAAACAGAGCGGGTTGTTGTGGCACCAGTGCCATTTGTTGGCGCAACGCTTGCGGGGATAAGCGACGAATATCTTGCCCGCCCAGCCTAATCGCGCCTGACTGCGGATCATAAAAGCGTTGCAGTAATTCAAATACGGTGGTTTTTCCCGCCCCCGACGGTCCGACTAAAGCGACGACTTCACCGGGCTGAATCACAAGGTTCAACGCATCAATCGCCGCTTGATGAGGACGCGTGGGATAATGAAAATGTACCGCTTCAAAACGAATATCGTTGCTTAATGATTGAGCATCGACACTCGGCGAGGTGGCGGGAGTGCGAATATGGCTTTGCACGTGCAACAGTTCCACCAAGCGCTCCGTCGCGCCTGCCGCACGCTGCAACTCCCCCATCACTTCCGACAAGGTAGCCATCGAAGAGGCAACCATGATGGCGAAAAACACAAACGCACCCAGATCCCCTGCTGACATAGTACCTTGAATCACATCGCGACCGCCGACCCACAACATGCCAGTAATGGCGCTGAACACAATCACGATCACGCCGGAAATAAGAATGGCTCGTTGTTTGACGCGCTCGCGTCCGATCTGATAGGCGCGTTCCACCTCTTGACCAAATGCGGCTTTGGCGTGATCTTCTACCGCGAAGCTTTGCACGGTTTTAATATTGGTGATGGCTTCACCGGCATAACTGCCCACGTCCGCCATTGAATCTTGGCTTTGCCGCGACAACGCTCGCACACGACGGCCATAAATCAAAATCGGCACCAGAATAAAGGGCACGGAGGCCAGCACAATCAAGGTCAGTTTAATATTGGTGGCAAACAGCATGATGATGGCGCCCACACACATCAACGCACTACGCATCGCCATGGAGAAGGAGGAGCCGATGATGTTTTGCAGCAAGCTGGTATCTGTGGTGATCCGCGACATGATTTCGCCACTGCCGTGGGTTTCAAAATAGCTCGGATGTAGGCCAATCACATGATCAAACACCGCTTGTCGAATATCGGCACTGACCCTTTCACCCACCGATGACACCAAATAGAACCGGAAAAAGGTGCCGATCGCGATCAATACCGTGATCAGCAAAATAAACTTTACCGCATTCCCCAGCTCAACCAGTGATTGCTGTGCAAAGCCTTGGTCGATCAAAAGGCGAACGCCGTGTCCGACAGAGAGCGTCAATGACGCGGTAAACACTAAGGCCAGCAATGCCGCGCTCACTTGCCAGCGGTAAGGGCGAATAAACGCAATCAGCTCCCACAGAACCGTCAGATTTTTACTGTTGCGACTTGAAGCAGATGGCGTCGAGGCGGCGCGCGTTAAAGCGGAATTAGCCATAAGCTCTACTTAGTGCTGTCCTTGCACATTTAGGGGCGAGTGAGCAGGATCATTAACTCGCGATTGTCGTTGATAAGCGCATCGATGGTGCATGCATCTAACTCCTCTAAAAAGGCTTGCTTGGCTTTCACCATATGATTGCACGACACATCAAACAAGCGTGTCACCTCGGTAATGTTGGTAAGCTCACCCTCTGGTAAAAAGGCCAGAAAAATTAACATGCAAAATGCGCAGTCTTAAAGCTGGTTCGTTGCATACTTTCAATCATTCTGTCCGCACTCTCGCGCGTCAGCCCGCGCATATTCAGACGCACATTTGGTACAACCAACCTCAACCCGCAGATGCGTGTTAAGCCAGATTCATTCAGCTTTTTAGAACAAGATGCTCAATCATACGCTGTGTTCGCACGACGTTTTTGTTTCTACACTGCAGCTATTGTTCAGCGTCACCGTTGTTCAACATCGAATCAGTGAGGAGAAACATTATGATTACCGTCCGTCATGCCAGCGATCGCGGTCAGGCCAACTTTGGCTGGCTACAAAGCCGCCATACTTTTTCATTTGGTAGCTATTACGATCCTCATCATATGGGCTTCTCTGCACTGCGTGTGATCAATGATGATATCGTCTCGCCCGCCGCAGGCTTTGATACCCACGGACACCGTGATATGGAAATCATCAGTCTGGTGCTGGAAGGGGAAATAGAGCACAAAGACAGTCAAGGCAACCGACAAACCCTACCGGCTGGCGAGTTCCAACTGATGTCGGCTGGGCGCGGTATTTATCATAGCGAGTATAATGCCTCATCAACCCAAGCCTTGCGCTTTCTACAAATTTGGATTGAGCCCAATGAGCAAGGCGGGGAGCCGGGTTATCAGCAAAAAGATTTTGGTAAGCAGGCTGGCTTTACCGTCATCGCGACCCCAACCGGAGAAAATGGCACCTTACGCATCAAACAAGATGCGCGTTTGCTACAGCTGATTCTACCGCCCAGTGAATCGGTTACCTTGCTTTTGGAGGCAGGACGCCATGCCTATATACATCAAGTCGCGGGCCCGCTCGACGTTGAAACGACATCTCTGGCTCCCGGCGATGGCGCAAAGATTGAAGATATCCATCATGTCACCTTTAGCAATAAGGGCAACGAAACCAGCCAAGCACTGGTGTTTGATCTCCCCTAACGCGCAGATTCAGCCACTCTGGCCTGCCGGTCTATTTGCGCCGCAGGCCTTAGTCTGTGTACACTGCGCCCTTTCTTCATGCATGAGAGGTTGAATGCTCACTCTATCGAATAAGGTGGCGATTCCCGACAATGAGATTGAACTCACAGCTATTCGCGCCGCAGGGAAAGGCGGGCAAAACGTCAACAAAGTATCGAGCGCCATTCATCTGCGCTTTGACATCCAAGCCTCGTCACTGCCTGATGCGTACAAAGCCCGATTAATGGCTCTGTCTGATTCGCGCATCTCCAAAGAGGGCGTCGTAGTCATAAAAGCGCAAAACTACCGCACCCAAGAGCTAAACCGAGAAGACGCGCTAGAGCGCTTACAGGCGTTGATCAAAGGCGCGATGGTAGAGCAGAAAAAACGTAAACCCACCAAACCTACCAAGGCCTCACAACGACGCCGCGTGGATGCTAAAAAACGTAAGAGCCAAACTAAAGCCCTGCGTGGCAAAGTGGCTCCTTAACCATTTCACGCCACCACTTTATTACGACCACCCGCTTTAGCCGCATACAAATTCGCATCCGCTTGACGGTTGATTTCTTGGGCACATTTTGATGCCTCGCTTTGGGTGACCCCGATACTGACCGTCACAGGAATAGCGCGCTGCTGGTAAACAACGGGCGTTTGCTCAATACTCTCACGGACTCGCTCTGCCACCGCCAGTGCATTTTGGTGCGAAACATCCTCTAAGAGAATACAGAACTCCTCGCCGCCTTGACGAAATACGTTTTCGCTCCCTGCGACGTCAACCATGATATTCACCACCGATTGCAATACGACATCGCCGCCATCGTGCCCATATTCGTCATTAACCGCTTTGAAGTGATCAATATCGAGCACCAAAAGATGAAACGCAGCCTGCTGATTCTGTAATACCTGATAGCGATGTTTCAACGCGAGGCGGTTATTGGCTCCAGTTAGCGGATCACACGTGGCTAGTTTACTTAACTTGTTTTCAGCCAATACACGGTTAATCTCATAAGCATGAGCGACAATGGCAATGCTGAAATAACAAAACGCAAAGTTGAGCATCATAGTCAACATGTCGAAGTACTGCTCGACATAAAACTGAAAAGCAACATTAGCAATTTGGATAATAAACAGCGCTAATGTCGCTGCCAGACCGGCTTTATAGCCCAGTAACAAATAGTAAATAATCGGAAAAAACAGCGTCCAAATAAACACCCCATAGTCTGTTGGCTTGAGAAAAGTACCGACAACCACCAAAGCCGTCAAACTAGCCGACATGATATATTTGTGGCCACTAAAAACGGTGTTTTTGGCGGTTTGTCGATACACATACCAAGAGTAAAAAGCATACAAAACCAAAAAAGAGGCATAAATATAGCTTTGACTAACAACAACATTACCCATCGCCACCAAGGCTGCTAAACCACCCACACCAAGGCTCATTCCTTTAAGCACTTTGATACGCAACTCGGAACTGCTGCTGAGTTCACTCACTTCCATTGTTCATTCTCGTGTAGGCCAATGTTTTAACATCAGCTATCATAGCTCGGATTTATTAACATGTTAATAACAAAGGTATCAATGATATGTGCACACGCATATTTAACAATCTCAACCGACAATACCCTGTCACGGCGCGCAATATGGACTGGTTTTGACCCATTAATACCTACTTCTATCGTTTCCCAAAAGGTACGATAAGTCGAGGGC
Source organism: Salinivibrio sp. VYel1 (assembly GCF_009377945.1). Lineage (NCBI taxonomy): Bacteria > Pseudomonadati > Pseudomonadota > Gammaproteobacteria > Vibrionales > Vibrionaceae > Salinivibrio > Salinivibrio sp. VYel1. The sequence continues at coordinate 371,711 of NZ_RSAM01000001.1, forward strand.
TAAGTGCGAAGTCTGCTAGCCAGCTCGGTATTAGTAAGCAGCTGATGGCAACAGTGCTACGCAACGCTTTGAGCGAGCCAGCTATTACTTAACCTTTAGCCAGCCCGCGCAAAACCGGCGTGAAGCTGTCTATCAAGCACGCTCGCTCGTAGCCACGTGCGCCGTACCTGTCAATTTTAATCCTTATCACACTGAAAAAGCGTCTTACACCATTTGGACCAATGTGGCTGATCACCGTAAGCACGTTTATTACCTTTCCAATACCTTGACCATGGACAGCGTATGGATAAACTTTTCATCGGACCATCAAGACTGTCAGCGACTGCAACTACAAAAAGAAAAATCGACAAAGTCCGCCTGCCCGGTTCAATCGGGTGATGTGAGTCGCTACCTCACGCTATGCGAGAACCCGTTTCAATAGTGTATTTGTGACTGTTTCGCTATTAAGCGTTTTACTGTAAGGGAACCCCCATGACTGAACTGAATCAACGCCTTAAGGCAATTCGCATCGTGCCAGTGATTGCGATTAATAATGCGGATGATGCTGTGCCGCTAGCAAAAACCTTGGTCGATAACGGCCTACCGTGCGCTGAAATTACCTTTCGCACTGACGCGGCCGCCCGTGCTATTCGTCTCATGCGCGATGCCTATCCCGATATGCTGATTGGTGCCGGCACGGTACTCACTACAACCCAAGTCGACGCCGCAATTGACGCAGGCGCCGATTTTATTGTCAGCCCTGGGCTTAACCCAACCACAGTGAAACATTGCCAGCAACGCGGCATTCCTATCATCCCCGGGATCAACAACCCCAGCTTAGTCGAACAAGCCATGGAACTGGGGCTGGATACGTTGAAGTTTTTTCCTGCCGAAGCTTCAGGCGGCATTGCAATGTTAAAAGCATTATCTGCCGTGTATCCCGTGAGTTTCATGCCAACTGGCGGCGTGAGTGAGGCGAACGTAAGCGATTATCTCGCATTGCCTTCGGTGCTTGCATGTGGTGGCACTTGGATGGTCCCTGCCAATTTGATTGACGCGCGCAACTGGGATCACATCGCTGCATTGGTTAAGGCGTTGTAATGGCTGTCACCTCAAGCAAGGACATCTTTTCCGCTTGAAAAAGATGCTGGAGTCGCTCGCACTCGTCATCGCTTGTGCTTGCAACGCCAACGTGTCACCGATACCGTCTCTTCTCGATTTATAAAAGATGCTGGGTTAAAAACGGGGAGAGGCGGTATGTTGACCAAGGCACTTGAGCACGTTTTTGGGTTTTCATCATTTCGTGCAGGACAAGAGTCGGTGATTTCTCAGATAATGCAAGGGGAGTCGGCCTGTGCGATTTTTCCTACCGGTGCGGGTAAGTCATTGTGCTATCAACTACCAGCCACGCAACTGCCCCACTTAACCCTAGTGATTTCACCTTTGCTAGCATTAATGCATGATCAAATCGCCTTTATGCGCCGTAAAGGTATTGCCGCCGCTACCATTGATTCCACACAGACTCCCGAGCAAACTAAACAAGTGATGGAGCAGATCCGTCGCGGCGACATCAAAGTCCTGATGATTTCGGTCGAACGGTTAAACAACGAACGCTTTCGCCAATTTATTGCGCCCATCCCGATCTCCTTATTGGTCGTAGATGAAGCACACTGCATCTCTGAGTGGGGCCACAATTTTCGCCCCGATTATCTCAAACTCCCCGCTTATCGACAGCAATTAAATATTCCTCAGGTATTGCTTCTCACCGCGACTGCGACACCCGCGGTTGTCGAGGACATGCAAAAAAAATTCGCGATCCCAGCAAGTAACACAACATTAACCGGGTTTTATCGCTCCAACCTTTACCTGAATGTGGTCGCCGTGGAAGAGGATCAAAAACGGCAAGCGCTGGTTGAGCAGTTGCAGCCTGCTCCCCACTTACCAACTGTCATTTATGTCACCCAGCAGCAAACGGCGGAGAATATGGCCGAGTGGCTACAAACCCAGCATATCCCCGCGACGGCTTACCATGCCGGCATGAGTCACGATACGCGTGTATCAATACAAGAGGCATTTATGTCGGGCCATGCGCCGTGTATTGTCGCGACCATCGCCTTTGGGATGGGCGTCGATAAGGCGGATATTCGTCGTGTCATCCATTTTGATTTGCCTAAATCGATTGAGAACTATAGCCAAGAAATTGGCCGCGCCGGACGAGACGGAGAAAACGCTACGTGCACTGTGCTCGCCAACCAATCTAGCCTGAATGTGCTGGAAAATTTTATCTACGGCGATACGCCAGACAAAACGGCGATCCAAGGGCTACTGGAAGAAATAAAACAAGCCGGTCAACCATGGGAAGTCATGCTACACAGTCTGTCACGGACGTATAATATACGGCTTTTGCCGCTTAAAACCTTGCTGGTTTATTTAGAAATGGCCGGTGTAATCACCAGCCAATACAGTTATTTTGCCGATGTGAAGTTCCAATCCGTTGAGTCACCAGAAACCATTACGGCTAAATTTCAGGGTGAGCGGCGCGAATTTGTCGCCCAACTATTTACGTGCGCGGTCAAAGCTAAAACCTGGTACAAGATGGATTTCCAACAACTGTGGCAACGCTTTGGAGCAGAGAGAAAGCGCGCGTTAGCGGCACTGGACTATTTTCACGAGCAAGGTTGGATATCACTTGCCACCCAACAGGCCACGCAAGTCTTTTCGGTCAGTCCCCATGAGATTGATGTTCAAGCGCAGGCTGAACAATTACATAACCTTTTTGCTAAAAAGGAAGAGAGCGAACTGGCCCGCATCAACCAATTACTGGCTTTATTGGCCTCTTCAACCTGTATTAGCCAGCGCCTTGCCGACTACTTTGGCGATCACGCGGCGCCAACTACTTGTGGCCATTGTTCGGTATGCCAAGGACATATTGCTCAGCTACCCCCACGCCCTGAATTACCCGCGATCGATGTGCAGGCATTATCATCATGGTGCCAGCACTTCGCCGCCGCTTGCGATGCCACGCCAAGTCACGCGGCAACGACACGTTTTTTACTCGGGCTGTCTTCACCGCTTCATACCAAAATCAAGGCGAAGACAATACCTGGTTTTGGCGCCCTTGCGTCGTATCCGTTTCAAACGGTCAACGCTCGCGTGCTCGCTGAGCACGGTGCCCAACAATAACGGATAACAATGTGGCGCATCCAGCTTAGCAACGCTCGGAGCGCCACCTCATGCCGCTGGCATTGCCACAATCGGGTGTATCATCACGAACGCACTACCCTCTCAGTTTTGCGGAAAAAGTGACATTTATCCCCAGCTGCCAATGTTTTGTTCATATACTGGTAGTAATGGTCGCATGCATTGCGCGCCATCATTTCTAGCCATTGCCAGATTCAAGGGTTGTTTATGCGGCATTCTGGGGTGTTATCTGTGGTGACTCGTATCATCGTTGTGGTTCTGAGCATTGGCGTCCTCTTGACCATCACGCTGAGTGTTGACGCTGAGCAAAACCAACAGTCCAAGCCACAAAGCCCTGTTTTAAAAGTGGCAAACTCGCATGCTTGGCGACCATTTTCCTATCTTGACCGCAATCAAGAGCCAAAAGGGATCCTAATTGATTTTTGGAAAGAATTTGGCAAACGTAACGGCTATCAAATTGAATTTGTGCTAACTGATTGGCAACAATCGATTGATGCTGTGCGAAGCGGTCAAGCCGATGTTCACGCAGGCTTACTTCGCTCACCAGAACGGTTAGCGTTTATGGATTTCGGCACCCCACTTTTTAGCATCGATACGCAAGTGTTCTTCAGCCAAGCTCTCACGGGCGTATCGGCAGATTATGTGTTAGCGGGCGACACCGACCACGCAGTCGGTGTTGTGCAAGGCGGGTACGAAGAAGAGTTTATGAGAACCGAATTTCCAGACGTAACGCTACAGCTCTTCCCGAATAACCAAGCCATGCTTGATGCAGCGTTATCTGCAGACATCCAAGCATTCGTCGCCGATCTGCAAGTCGCCAATTATCACCTTTATACCACCACTAACCAAAAATTGTTTATACCCGTCAGGCACCTCTATACAGAAATGTTATATGCCGGTTTTGCGAAAGGGAAGACGGCATTACTCAATCAAGTTGATAATAAATTTGCTTGGCTCGACGATGAAACCAAGCGGCGGCTATTAAATCGCTGGGTATATTACGATGTCGAGACCGTCTATCCCGCGTATTTGTTACCAACGCTAATCGCCTTGGGTGTGATAGTGGGCATCAGCTATATCTTTTTACTGAAAAGAACGGTTAAACAGAAGACGTATGCGCTGCAAGCAGCCAATGACTTACTGCAAGCGCAAGCGATTACTGACTCTCTCACTCATCTTCACAACCGACGTTACTTCTATCAGTGCCTATATAGCCAAATGCGCGAAGTCAAGGGGATAACCTTGATGGTGTTCGATATTGATGACTTCAAAGCCTTTAACGATGGGTTCGGCCACGCACATGGCGACGAAGTGCTTTGCTTTGTCGCTCAAACAGCGCGGAGTCTATTACCCAATGACGCCGTGGTGGCAAGGATCGGGGGAGAGGAGTTTGCCGTGCTGCAGTATTTTTCTACCGCTGAGCGTGCCGTGGCGCAAGGCAAACTGCTGTGCAACGAGATATCAAGACAAAGCCTTGCGCTATTTAATCATCCATCTATGCCCGTCACAGTGAGTTTGGGCGTGGCTTACTACCCAAATGGTATGCCTCACAGTGAAATTGTTGATGCCGATAAAGCTATGTATCAAGCTAAAAAGCAAGGTAAGAACTGCGCCGTTCTCAATGTGTTCGATTGATCTTTAATCGCGACTGCATAACCACTGCGCTAAACGCTGTACGTGCTTTGACGAGAGAAAAATAATGGTGAATGCGATCGGCCAAGCGACGATAAAAGCCTCAACCCAACGCCAAACAAACCCATCACTTAACCCAGTATTCACAGCCGTAATTACCGCTGTCATCAATGTCACCATTAACACTGACATTAAAAAAGGCGCAACAATAGGAAAAAATCGTTTAGGCAGCATAGCGACCTTTACATAAGAAAAAACTAATATTTAGACTTTAGCGATACAAAAGAAAAATAGCAAGTACTGTTAGTGGTCTCTTAGTACATTATTGAGGGAGAGTTTAAGGGAGGGTTGTCAGTCACTCTCCATAAAATTCAGTAGTAACGACTCACCATATTGAGGCCTTGCTCACGTTTTTTATTTGCGCTTAGAGGCCTAAAAGCGCCCATTGGACGCTTTTAACAGGTTATAAGGGTGTTCACTAGCCTATCAAGTTATAGAGCAACGCTGAAATCGCCAGCATACCTGTCACAAAGATAAAGTAAGTACCCGCTTTGCCGCGATACTGCGCCAGCGCTTTGACTTTGTAGGCCGCAACCGTTGGCATAATAAATAAGATCATCGCAATCACAGGCCCAGACAATGCGCCCATCATATCGAGGATACTGGGGTTAATCACCGCACACCACCAAATAGCAAAAAACATCACCACCACGCCGAGCTTATCGGCCTTTTTATAAGTGAGTTTGCTATGTTTGGTGACCAGGCCGTTCAGACTTTCGCGTGCACCGAGGAAATGCCCCAAGAACGATGATGTGATAGCAATAAAGGCGACCAAAGGCCCTAAGGTGCCAATAAATGGATTTTGGGTGACATTAGCAAGGTATGAGAGCACAGACACATTTTGCGCCTTCGCTTCCGCCATTTGTGCCGGGGTGAGCGTCAACACGCACGAGAAAACAAACAGGAGTACAAAGGTAACTAACATCACGCCCGCGCGTTTAAGAATTTGCTCTGACTTGCCTTGGGCATCATCACCATAGTGACGGCGCTGAATGTTGGCAAAGCTAGAAATCGCCGCCGCATGGCTGAACGAGAAAATCACCACTGGCACGGCGAGCCATAGATTCATGCCCAGTTCTCCCATCCCGGGCATAGCGAGGTTCGGTGCTTGCCATGATGGTATTAGGTAAAAAGACAAAAACGCCAAGATAGCAACCAGCGGATAAACCATCGCCGCAAATGCACGCAGCATCAGGCGCTCGCCCCCCATCATGATCGCAATCATACCTGCGACTAGCACACCAGACAGCATGACACGGTTTGGCGACGCCCACCCGAGTTGATTAACCAAAAAGCTATCAACTGTATTAGTCAGCCCAACGCCATATATCAACAAAATGGGGAAAATAGAAAGAAAATACAGCACGGAGATCAAACGGCCTGCATGGCTGCCGAAGTGTTCGGCAACCACATCGGTGAAATCGGCATCTTTGTGGCGAGACGACAACACAAAGCGCGCTAAGCCTCGGTGAGCCATAAACGTCATCGGAAACGCCAGTACGGCCATAATCATGAGTGGCCAAAAGCCCCCCATCCCGAGATTAATGGGAAGGAACAGGATCCCGGCCCCCACCGCTGTACCGAACAAGCTGAGTGCCCAATGGGTATCATGTTGGGTCCAGCGGTGCGATACACTTTTTGAGGAGATATCTATAGTCTGGTTCACGTCAAACTCTCTTAGTTATAATATTTTGTGCGGTTGCATAGTAGCGAGTTCAACTTAAAGTATCACATAAATGTAATAGATATATGTCCTAATTGTTTTGTTAAATACTTGTCATATAATCTAGGTTAAAATCTAAAAAGCAGTTTATAACTCTATTAAAACCCTAAACTTCCAACATAAACCTCCAAATTACCAAGCAAAGACAGATTGATTGAATTGTTTGCAAAATAATGCAACAACCACATTTTCGTTCGCAACATGTTGACAATGTGTAACAACTCATCTCTCAGTTTTTGATGATAAATTATTCACCTGTTACATTTCGATCGCGTGAGCAATTAGCGAGGACGATCACACGCTGCAAGTAGCAAGGCGTTTATCCTGTGCTGACCGACGTGTTCTCCAACTCCGCGATAGGCCAGCTTATGCGTGAACCCATTATTATCGACTGCGATCCCGGCCATGACGATGCCATTGCACTGGTGATGGCTTGTGCACTCCCCCAGCTTGATATCAAAGCAGTCACCACCAGTGCCGGAAATCAAACCCCAGATAAAACCCTTTACAACGCCAGACGCATTTTGACTTTGTTGCAACAAACACACATCCCTATCGCGGGTGGCGCACATAAACCACTCACCCGTGAGCTCATTATTGCTGATAATGTTCACGGTGAGTCGGGCTTGGATGGTCCTGCGCTGCCAGAGCCCACGATGGACGCCCATCCTGATAATGCCGTTAACCTAATGGCCAGTGTACTTCAAGACGCTGACCAGCCTATTACCTTGGTCGCGACTGGCCCTTTAACCAACGTGGCTTTACTCCTGGCCGCCTACCCGGATTTAACCAACCGGATTAAGCAGATTGTGCTGATGGGAGGCGGTGTGACCTTGGGCAATTGGACACCAGCAGCCGAGTTTAATATTTATGTCGACCCAGAAGCCGCTGATCGCGTGTTTCGCGCTGGGATCCCAATCACCATGTTTGGATTAGATGTTACCCACCAAGCGTTAGTCAAAGATGAAGATGTGGCTTCCATCCGTGGCATCGATAATCCCGTGGCACAGACAGTTGCGGGTTGGCTTGATTTCTTTATGCGCTATCACCGCGATCCCAAGTGGCGCCTAGACGGCTCACCGCTGCACGATCCCTGCACCATCGCGTGGCTGGTGATGCCTGAGCTCTTCGAGTGTGAATCACTATGGGTGGGTGTCGAGACACAAGGGACGTTAACCACTGGAATGACGGTCGTCGACCGCTATCACGTCACGGGCAATCTCGCCAATACCGAGGTGGCAATGGCCGTCGATCGAAAGGGCTTTATCAACTTGCTATACGATTGCTTGCGCCAATACCACTAAAAAGCGCGGCTTTGTGCCGCGCTTTATCGTCATCTTGGGTCATAAAACGGTTTCGGTCATAACGCGACCGCCTTAGCGACAGTGCATTAGTATCGCGCTGTCACACTGACACCGTTAAAAGCAGTGTAACCATTAAGCATCACGTGATAGCGACCGTTTTGTGTGCTTTGTACCGTACACACTTCACTATTGCCGTAGTTGTATGGACGGCAGTCCCAGCTATTTAAAGTTGGTTTCGCCCCATAGCGTACGTACAAATCTGCATCGCCTGAGCCCCCGCTGATATTGACCGTTAGACGTTGCCCCGCGTCAACATCAACGTAAAAGAATCGCTGCGTACCTTGTGCCCCAGAAATACCCGTGACTGGCTGGCCATTTTTGAGCTCATTTTTTGGCCCTGGCGTTGGGTCACAATCAGGCTCACAACTGCTATCCGCTTGGCTATAGAGCAGTTTGTTAACCGAACCACGAGGATCACTGATTTTATTTACGCTAGCACGGTTGCTAATTAAGCTCTCGACTTGTGCTGGCGATAGGCTATTGTTTTCTTGTAAATACAAGGCCGCAACACCGGCAACATGAGGTGTCGCCATTGACGTGCCACTGATGGTGCGATAACCACCGTCATACCAGGCAGATTTGATTTGCGAGCCTGGTGCAAATACATCAAGACAGCTGCCCCAGTTGGAGAAACTTGATCGGCTATCGCTGCTTGTTGTTGAGCCCACGGTGACGCCACTTGGCTCACGGGCCGGCGAGCTGTTACACGCATCGGCATTGGAATTGCCAGCCGCCAGCATAAAGCTCACACCCGATTGCACCGCACTGGCAACCGCACGATCCAGTGCTGTAGACACACCACCACCTAAGCTCATGTTTGCCACCGATGGTCCACTGGCATTGGCAGCCACCCAATCAACCCCGCCAATCACACCGGACGTTGAGCCCGAACCACTACAGCTCAGCACTCTCACCCCAACAATGTCGACATTTTTAGCGACGCCATATTGGCTACCACCGATAGTGCCGGCCACATGGGTGCCGTGACCGTTACAGTCTGACGCGTCATTATCGTTATCAACAAAGTCATAGCCAGAGCGAGCACGACCACCAAACTCTACGTGTGACGTTGTCACACCTGTATCAATGACGTACGCCGTCACACCTGTGCCATCAAAATTGGTACTGTAATTGTTATCCAAAGGCAGGTTACGTTGGTCAATGCGATCCAACCCCCAAACTGGATTACTCTGGTTGGCGTTTGGGGTGATTACCGGGTCCAAGGAAATCGTCTTATCTTGCTCGATAAAGTCCACTTGCTCGTCCATACGCAACGCGCGCAGTTGCTCTGGCGTCAATTTGGCTACAAAGCCACTCAGCGAGCGATCAAACACTTTCTCAACTTTAACCGCGTGTTGGTTAACCATGCTTGAAACGGTTTGCTGAGTGAAGGTTTGTAGCGCTTGTGGATCGTCGCTGAGCGTCATCGGTTGTTTGAATACCACAATGTATTGGTCTTCAATCCCCTGCTTGTCTGACGCGACAACGAGTGGCGCTAGCGTTTGCTGCTGAGAGATCGCTTGTTTACCCTCTTCCTGTTTTGCGAGCGCTGCAGACGATGCAGCGACTAATGCTGATGCAATACAGCAGCTAAGTACATGCTTTAACATATTGTATTCCTTACAATGGTTAAACGTATCAAAAATTAATTGCCTACAAATAACAACAAGCACGTTTATAAAGCTATGCATCAACAGCACTTTTTTCCGCAGAGAAAATCGCTTTATTTGTCCAACCTACCAGCATTATTTACTACTACATCAGCAGCATCACTTTTAACTTTTTGTTTACAAAGTGTTTATGTAGGCCATCCGTGAGCACTTAACACTTTTTTACTAAAAATGATTGATGAACAATTCTTTGATGCTGCTCACAGCTAAAATGAAAGTGAATTAACACATGCAGTTAGAGAGTGAGATTGATTGGCATAAAAAAGCCAGTGACAGAGCACTGGCCGGTAAGATACTCGGTGTTCAACCTATTAACTTGGCTGCTCATGCACCAACACGCCGCCTTCAAGCGCCCCAACTAATACATTCGGAACGTCGGCTTCATCAGAGGTAACAGCAATACGCGTGCCCGGCCCAATCGCTGAGATAGGGGCTGCCATCATCAAAGAGCCACGCTCCCCTTCATCAACAAGCTTCCACGATGGCGCGGCTGCCGCATGATCATTGGCATATAGCCGACACTTGTTTCTGTCAGGTTCAATTAAACAGTCCAGGCCATACTCAATGTCGTCATAAAAAAACGACCACTGATAATAACCCGCATTGACGCTGCAAGGGGTTTTGATAAAACTCAACGCCTCTGCGTTATCTTGGGTTAAGGTAATAAAGCGCTGTGCATCTGGCACCATCGCTAAATACCCCAGTGATTTGCCATTGGCATCGGTGACCGCGAGCTTTACCTCTTGCTCAACCATCGCGCGCTCATGATCGCCAATGTCTGGCAACATGGAATCGGGTTGTACTGAAAACGCCATTGTGTCGCTCCTTTGGTTGCTTCGCACCACTTTTAACAGTTATGTAACAACCAAAGATATAGATCAATTTTTCGGAAAAGTTTAGTGATTTAATTGGACAATATGTTGATGAACCGCTCGATACGATCATCATGCCCGTTGGTCGAACAACGACGCTGATTGTGGCTTCAAAACGATCGCTGCTAAGATCGTAGTGTATAGTGTCGCACCTATCGCAACCATGATTAACATCACCCAGTCTGCGGCACCATTAAGCATCGCAAGTGAGGAGCCCGTTAACGGTGGCGCTGATAGAGCACAGACAAGGCCGACTACAATACTGAACACAAAAGCGCGCTTGGCGCTGCGCAAAGAAAAGCGACGAAAAATCACTAACGACACTACAGGCAAACCCACTAAAAATAATAACCATCCCCAGTAAGGAGCGGCTGAGTACAGTAGTACGGTAAAAATTGCGTCAAGAGTCATGTCCGCCTCCATTAAATTTTTCCATCCAACATCGCTTGATAGGCTGGTAACAACATTTGTTCTTTCATTACCCAAGCCATCCACGTTTCTTCTGTTGGACTAATAAACGGGAAAGAAGGGAGTAATTTGCCACCGTAACCGAACTCAGCCAGAATCGCTTTGCCGAACCCAGTGATCAATGGGCAAGAGGTATATCCATTGAACTCAGCCTCTAAAGGCTTGTCGTTCAGATAACTTAAGAGGTTTGCCTCAACGATGGGAACTTGTTTTTTTACACTTGCAGCCGTTTTCGATAGCGGAATACCGGTCACATCACCAATGCCAAATACATTGGGGAAAGTGGGATGTTGTAGCGTATATTGGTCTGCCGCCATCCATTCGCCCTTATGAGGACCTTGATTCCAAACCAGATCACTATGCTTGATCACATCGGGCGCACTCATTGGAGGCACGACGTGGATATAATCATACGCTTCGACTAGTGTCTTTCCCGTTGCGGTGAGTGAGAAGCGTGCTTTTTTGTTGGTCGGATCGATGCCAATCAACGTTTTCTGATCAGCAATGTCTACCCCTTGGTCACCAAAGCGCGCCATGACAAAGTCGTTATAAACGGGAATCGAAAACAATCGATCTTTAAACGGCGTGGCGAAGCTCACATCAAATGCATGACGCCGGCCAGTTTGCTCAAGACGGGCGAGAGAGGTAAAGGTCATTTTAAGTGGCGCACCTGCGCACTTGATGGGAGTTTCAGCAAGCGTAAATATAGCTTTGCCCTCGCCTTTATTCATAAACTGTTTAAACGCCGTATCCGTTGCCAGTGCACCTTCTGGCCCCGGATAAACACTACCAATACCATGCTGACCGATAAGACGTTCATCCATTCCCTCAATGTGGGTGTAATTAAGTTGGGTGCCCATGGCAACAACGAGTACGTCATAGCTGAGCGTCGTTCCATTCTCAAGTACAACTTTTTGTTGTTCAGGTAAAAACGCACTGGCATTTTGTTCATGCCAGGTTATGCCGGGAGGCAGCCATTGCTCTGTAGTTGATAAGACTTGAGACGCTTTCCATAATCCAGATGCCACCAAAGTTTGTCCAGGCTGATACAGGTGACGCTGACGTGCACCCACTAATACTATCTGATCAGCGGAAAGGTGTTGCACAAGGCGATTAGCCAACGAGATACCGGCAGCGCCATTCCCGACAATAACGACCTTGGCGCGCGTCTGAGCGCGTGAGGGTAAGCTTGCCGGCATCAAGCTTATCGCGCCTGCGCCTGCCAGTAGTTTTAAAAATCGGCGTCGTTCTAGATTCGAATTTTGATACGACATGACCACCCTCACTAATTAAGATATCACTTAATTAGTAGTTTCGAATCAAAATAAGCGCAACATCATTAGATAGCTTTTGTGGCTTTATTCACAATTCAATCAAGAGTCATTACCACATTAACCACCAGCGCATTAAGCGTTTGTACCAGCGGTTGTACGGGGGTTTGACTAAAAAGCTGGTGTCCCATTTATCACGGGTGAGGACGGTTTTACGGTGGCTAAAAGTATAAAAGCCTTCAATGCCGTGGTAATGCCCCATGCCGGAGTCACCAATGCCGCCAAAAGGCGCATCTTCGGCAGCGACATGGAACAAGGTTTCATTAATCCCCATACCGCCAGCGTGAAGCTGCGTGGTGACCTGCGCGCGTATCTCAGCGTCATTGCTCATCAAATACAAAGCGAGCGGTCGCGGGCGCGCCTGAATATAACGCAATGCCTCAGAGATATCTTGATAGGTAACCACAGGCAGGAGCGGGCCAAAAATCTCTTCTTGCATCACCCGCATATCATCGGTGACTTGGGTCAGTAGCTGAGTTGGCCAGCGTCGTTTTTCCGCAGTTGGCACGGTTTGCTGGTCGAGCGCACACCAGCGACGCGCACCCTTATCGAGCGCATCTTGGAGCGTTTCTTCTAGCCGCATCGCTTGGGGTTGATTAACGATCTGGCTGTAATCTTGATTGGCCTCAAAGTGAGGATACATAGCACGAAATGCACGTTGATAGGCATGTATAAAGGCTTCTTGCCGATGTTCAGGGCAAAGCACATAGTCGGGGGCAACACATATCTGCCCAGCATTTAAGCACTTCCCGTAAATGAGCCGAGAGACAGCCACGTCCATATCAATTTGATCATCAATGATCACCGGCGATTTACCCCCCAGTTCGAGGGTCACCGGGGTCAAATTATCGGCCGCCGCCAGCATGACTTGACGTCCGACCTGGGTTGAGCCGGTGAAAAAGAGATGGTCGAACTCTAACTCGGTAAAGCGGCGCGACACTTCAACTTCACCTTCAACCACGGCCACTTCGTTTGGGCTAAACACCTCAGCGATTAACGCGCGTAATACCTGGTTGGTGTTGGGCGTGAACTCCGAAAGCTTAAGCATTACCCGATTGCCTGCTGCCAACGCGCAAATCAGGGGACTCACTGCCAGCATAATCGGAAAGTTCCAAGGCACAATGATCCCAACCACGCCTTTTGGCTGAGGGTGCACGGCCAATTTGGTGCCTAGCAGAGTAATACCAGGACGCCGTTTTTGCGGCTTCATCCATCGCTTTAATCGGCGACGGGTGTAATCAATTTGGTGCAGCAAAGGCAAGATGTCGGCAATTTCAGTATCAACGGGCGCACGGTAGCCGTAATCGTCGCTAAGGGCTTGTTGTAACGCAGACGATTTTTGCTTGATGGCCTGACGCAAGCGCAGAAGCGCGTCGCGACGATGGCTGTACTCTAAAAAAGGATACTGAGACACCTGTTCTTTTTGCGCGTCGAATGTCTCTCGCATCTCTTTAACCGTTTCCAACCACTGTGAGCCTGACTCTGTCATCCTTGCCTCCTCTGCCGATACAAGATCGCGATACACCACTTCTTCATTGATGACATAGTCTTACTAACAACGCAACTTGGTATGCTTTACATCGTTGTACTGGGAATAGCGACCAAGGCATGCGCTCCCCATCTCGACTTTGACATGTTAAAGCCTTGTATCTTCATGCTTATTATTCATCAGTTTTTAGCGCGATAGCCCACAGAAAAGCAGCTCGATTATCGAGTAAAGATTGTCGCTTTGTTGATCTCAGGCTTATACTGGATCAAACTCAGTTTAACGCCAGCTTGATTCGCTGATATCGAAAGGAAATGTGGTAGGCATGAACGACGAGCCAACAAAAAACGAAATACTGACGGAAAGTGGTACGAATGAGCTAGAAATCATTGAGTTTCACTTAATCAAGCAACTTCCTGACGGCAGTACCAAAACCTGCTATTACGGTATCAACGTTGCCAAGGTTCGCGAAGTTATCCAAGTTCCGGAAACCACTGACTATCCAAACGCCCAAGCGCACATGATTGGGGTGTTTTCGTCACGCGACAAGCTAACGCCACTGATTGATCTCGCAGGCTGGTTAGGCGTCCCGACGCGTCCAGAGAAAGACAATAAGTTTGTGATTGTCACCGACTTTAACAACATGACTAATGGGTTTTTGATTGACAGTATTAGTCGTATCCATCGTATTTCCTGGGAAGCGGTTGAGTCCCCGAGCCAATTTTTAGAAGCAGGCGAGCAAGATTGTGTGGTCGCCGTTGTCCGCAAAGACAACAACCTGATTATGATCCTGGATTTTGAGAAAATCATTGCCGATATTAACCCTGAGTTGAGTATGGAAAAATACGATGTCACTCAGGACAGAAACGTCAACATTTCCGAATCCAGCGCGAAAAAACGCGAAGCAAAAACGATTTTAGTGGTGGACGATTCCGCCTTCATCCGTAGCTTGATTGAGAACACGCTACGCTCAGCTGGCTTTAACATTATATCGGCCAAAGATGGTGGCGAGGCCTTTGACAAACTCACCGAATTCGAACGCATTTCCAAAGAAGAAGGTGTGTCGATCAATGAGTTTGTGGATGCGATTGTGTCAGACGTAGAGATGCCACGTATGGACGGTATGCACTTAGTCAAACGCCTCAGAGAGATGGATACCTATAAAACCATGCCTATTATCATGTTCTCGTCGATCATGAGCGAGGATAACCGCGCTAAGGCTCTGCAATTGGGCGCCAATGATACCATCACCAAACCCGAAATCGGTCGCATGGTTAGCCTAGCTGATACCTATGTATTCGGCGCACCACTTGATGATTAATCAACGATAAAGGCCAACATAGTGAACAAAACAAAGGCTGCACATTGGCAGCCTTTGTTCGTTTTAGCGTGACAACAAAGTTGTCAGTCAAGCCATTAACTGTTGGTTACCTGTGAGCGATGGCTTTCACGGTAACGGTGACTGGCAAAATACGTTTTCGCCGCTTGGTTTACCTTAGGCGCCAGCAACAGCGCTGAAACCATGGTGGGCACTGCCATCAGCCCATACGCCCCAATGAGGAATAAGAACACCACATCCAGCGATAATACCGCCCCCAGCACCACAAGCGATAAGTATAGGTACTTATAATACTGACCCGCCTGCTCGCCAAATAGATACACAAAGCATTTATAGCCGTAATACCAAAATGTAAATACCGTGGTGAAAGACAAAACTAACACCTGTGCCGCCAATAACCACGCTCCTGGCGCGCCAAAGGCCGCTTTGAATGCCGCCATGGTCAGACTAACACCTTGCATGCCCTCGGCTTGATCAAGCACACCGGTCACCAAGATCACTAGCGCAGTGCAACTACAGACAATTAAGGTATCAATGATAGGACCTAGGCTAGCGACCAATCCTTCTCGGACTGGCTCATTGGTTTTTGCCGCGCTGTGTGCCATGACCTCGGTGCCAATCCCGGCTTCATTAGAGAAAGCACCACGACTCACCCCCACAATAATCACACTGATCAGGCCACCGAACATCGCATCCGGTGAAAAAGCACTGGCGAAAATCGACTGAAACACGCCAGGCACGCGCTCGGCATTAAGTGCCAAGGCGGCGATCGCCATCACCATATAGCTGCCCGCCATCAAAGGCACTAGCGCACCAGCAACATCAGCCACACGCTGCAAACCACCCCAGATCACCATACCGACGAAGACCGCCAGTACAATGCCCAGTGCCCAAGAGAACGCACTACTCTCTAGCCAAGCGATCCCCGGAAATAGCTGAGTTTGCACCACGGCACCAAGCTGGTTAATTTGGAAAGACGGCACAAATCCCATCAAGCCTGCAATGGCAAACATCACCGCTAACCATTTAAATTTTGGCCCTAAACCGTGCCGAACCGTATACATGGGGCCACCGTGGACATTGCCGTTCGCATCTTTGTGACGATACATGACCCCCAATGTACAGGTATAAAACTTGGTTGAGACTCCTAATAATGCCGTTAACCACATCCAAAACACCGCACCGGGTCCACCTGCGCTGAGCGCCAGTGCCACGCCGGCAATATTACCAAGGCCCAAAGTGCCGGAGAGAGCGGCGGCGAGCGCCTTGCGATGAGATAAATCACCATGGCCACTGCCATCGTCCACCTTACCGGTTAACAGCTTGATACTGTGTGCCATATACCGAAACGGCGTGAGTTTGCCATAAAGGGTAAAGAAAACCCCGCCACCAACCAATAAGATCAGCATCGGCTTACCCCAGATAAACCCGACAAATGCGTTAATCCATTCTTCAATCATGTTTTGCATCCTTTCTTGATGCTTGGCTAATTACTTTGCTTACTAGACCACTGTCTAGCCGATGCACGCCAACTAACAAAATAATTAGACCATAAAGCAATAAAACCATTCTGGCGTGACTAAAAACTTATTCAAACTAAGTCCAAACACGCTTTCAGGCGATAGAAACTCCGTTCATACGTGATGTTGATCTCATAAAAACCAGACGTTATTGAATAACTAACAATACAATTTGATTTGAACACAAAGTAGAGTGCATCGCCTTCGTCGCTATCAGAGCGCTCGATATTTAACCTTACTTTTATCCGGTGTTTTGCGTCAGTAGCATTCGCTATACTCCGCGCTCACGTATACATACACCACCCATGCACTGGATTTACGCTCCAGCCAGCAAGAGGAAACAAGATGTCTAAATATGTCATTTGTGCCTTATATAAATTTGTCACACTCGACGACTACCAGTCTTTGCAAGCACCATTGCTTGAAGTAATGGAAGCCAACCAAATAGGCGGCACGCTCCTTCTCGCCCAGGAAGGCATAAATGGCACAGTAGCAGCGACAAGAGAAAATATGGATGCGCTGTTTGCGTGGTTTAGAAATGACCCACGCCTAGCGGATATTGACTATAAAGAGTCGTTCGAAGACAGCCAGCCATTTAGTCGCACCAAGGTAAAACTCAAAAAAGAAATTGTGACCATGGGGGTTGAAGGCATCGATCCGCGCCAAAGCGTGGGCACTTATGTCAAACCAACAGAGTGGAATCAATTAATCAGCGATCCAGATGTGTTAGTGATCGATACGCGTAATGATTACGAAATCGAGATTGGTACCTTTGAACGAGCCGTTAATCCGCATACAGATAGCTTCCGTGAATTCCCAGACTATGTTGAACAGCAGCTTGACCCTAGCACGCACAAAAAAGTCGCCATGTTTTGTACCGGCGGGATCCGCTGTGAAAAATCGACCGCTTTTTTGAAAGAGAAAGGCTTTGATGAGGTGTATCACCTAGAAGGCGGGATCCTTAAGTACCTCGAAGAAGTGCCTGAGAGTGAAAGCTTGTGGAACGGAGAGTGTTATGTCTTCGACAGCCGTGTTGCCGTTAATCACGATTTGGAGCGAGGGTCTTACGCAATGTGTAATGCCTGTCGCCTTCCCATCACGCAAGCGGACATGGAAAGCGAACACTATGAGCAAGGCGTCTCTTGCCCCAAATGCATCGACAAACACACCGACGCCCAAAAGGCAGCGTTTCGAGAGCGAGAGTACCAAGTCCGTCTCGCACGAGAACGTGGTGAACAGCACGTTGGCGGTGAGGCGAGAAAGATCATTGAACAACGTCGCGCAATGAAAAAATTCCGGCGCCAACGTCAAAATCAAGATAAATAATAATACAAAAACGGCACGCTAGACGTGCCGTTTTTTATGATATTGGGCAGGGCTAACGTATAGTAAAAGCTGGATTGTTTTACCGATGGCGTCTGTGCTGAATAAAAAGGAGTGAATAAGCGTGTTTATAGGTCCCTTTTATAGCTTGGTCGCCGCGTGTTTATTCACGATCAGCTGGTGGATACCTAACGTACTTCTTACCTTACTTTTCTCATGGTGTGCGGCAGCATTTTTCGCCGTTAGTATCGCTTATTGGCGCAATCAGCCTCGCCTTTTTCGCAAACGCCAATCCGGGCAGTTGCCTCGCATCAGCCAGTGGGTGTTTGCGCCATTTTTTACCTTTACCCACCTGTACAATCGTTGGGCAAGAAAACGCGATGTTGCACCGCCCGTCCAGCAAGTCGCCCCTGGGCTCTATGTCGGTGCCCGCCTGACCTACAAAGACATCCCCGATCTGCAAGCGCAAGGTATTGATGGAATATTAGATGTTACCGCTGAATTCGAGAGCGTCGACCGTTTCACACAATCACAGGCTGTCGCCTATCTCTCGGTGCCCGTATTGGATCATGCCTATCCCTCGCGTAGCCAACTGATGCGCGCGTTACAATGGCTACATCAACAGCGACAAGCGGGACACAAGGTGGTGGTGCATTGTGCACTAGGACGCGGGAGGTCCGTGATGGTTGTTGCCGCCTATCTTTGGGCACTTTCTCCCCACCATTCGCTCGAGGATGTGCTTGGTGACATCAAAATGGTACGCCCCAAAGCACACTTGAACCAACGCCAGCGCCGCGCTTTAGTGCGTTTTCAGCAAAGCGGTGCGTTGCGGTTGGCGCGTCCCATTGCCTGGATCATTGCTAACCCTGCTGCAGGTGGAAAGAAATGGCGTAAGCACCGCGACTATATTCAGGCCTATTTAGGTGACGGGTATCGGTTAGTCGTCCATCAGACACGCCATAATCGTCGTAGTTATCAACTCGCTTGCCGCGCTGTTTCACAACAGGCTGATGTGGTGATCGCCGCCGGTGGAGACGGCACTGTGAACGCCGTTGCGCGAGCACTGATTAACACCGCAATCCCTTTAGGCGTATTACCGCTTGGCACCGCAAACGCCTTATGCCATGCATTGTGGGGGATAAAGACCAAATTTTTAAATATTGATGCCGCTTGCGATGTAATTTTAGATGGGACGCCACGAACCATCGACACCGCACGCTGTAACGGCAAAGTGGCGTTGTTAGTCGTGGGCGTTGGCTTTGAACAACAAATGATTCGCCACGCCGCTCGGGAGCAGAAAAATCAATTAGGCCAGTGGGCGTATTTGCAGGGTCTACTCGGGGCTGCCAGTCAAAATCAAGCCATCGATCTCACCGTTCAATTCGATCACCAAGCGCCTCAGTTGATCCGCACAACCAGTATGGTGGTCGCCAATGCAGCACCAATGACAACCTTATTAGCCCAAGGGCAAGGCCAACCAAATTATGCCGACGGCAAACTCGATGTCACTTGGCTCACCGCGAGTTCTACCAAAACAGATACCGCGTTGTCTCTCATGGAATTAGCATTCGCGAGCCTGTTTGAAACACGATTAGGCCGCTTTACTCACTATCAACAAGTCACACGCGTCTCGATACGTGCTACATCAGTCATTGACTATGTCATTGACGGCGAGCTTTATCGCGACCGAAAACTGACGATTGACGCGCAGCCTCAATCACTCGCGATCCTGTCTCCGCCTCTTCCTGATGCCGCTCAATCAGACGATAATGCATGATATTGCTGGAGTTTGTTGTATAAGGTTTTAGGGCTGATCCCAAGCGCCTTAGCCGTACGCTGACGGTTTCCTTGACAGCGCGCGAGTGTTTGTAAAATCGCTGCTTTTTCGAGTTCATCAAGTCTGATTCCCTCTGGCAGCGAAAGCGCCTCAACCGCTGTTGACGGATCATCAGCCATCACGTTAGCGGGTAGGTCCGTGACTTCAATGCACCCATTACTCAATAGAAAGCCATGCTCAATAGCATGTTTGAGTTCACGTACATTCCCTGGCCAGTGGTAGTGCTGGACGTGCTCGAGCGCGTTATCGCTAATGCTCACGGTTGTCTGATGATTAAAATTCAATTCAGCGAGGAAATGCGTGGTCAGTGCATGAATGTCATCTCCTCGTGCCCTTAATGGCGGCACCGTCACCACAAAGTGTGCCAAGCGATAATAAATATCCTCACGAAGCTTGCCTTGCTGAATCGCCTCTTGCGCGTCGCGATTGGTGGCGGCCAAAAGACGCACATTCGCTTTTTGATTGCGTGTCGAACCAACTGGGCGGTATTCCCCTGACTCCAGCACCCTCAATAATTTCACTTGCAACGACTGGGGCATTTCCGTTATTTCATCGAGAAACACCGTTCCCCCTTCGGCTTGGTAAAAAATCCCTTGGTGATCCTGATGCGCGCCAGTGAACGCCCCTTTGACATGACCAAACAACTCACTTTCGATCAGTTCTGGGCTCAGCGCCCCACAGTTGACTGCCATAAAAGGGGCATCCCCCCCTTGGCTTCGCCTCTCCATCCCGCCTATACCAGTCGGTCGACCCAAGCCATGGAGTGTTTTTGCGACATGCTCCTTGCCCACCCCACTCTCACCGATGATAAACACATTCGCTTTCGTTGGACCTAGTCTTTGAAGCTGGCGGTACAGGGCCAGCATCGGGCTTGATGAGCCCAATAAATAACCGTATTGATCTGCCTGGCTAGTAATAACGGGGGTACCCTGTGATTGCCCACGATCCTCACCGCGCATCTGATCAATAACGAGATGCTGGAAGGCCTGCTTATCGATAGGACGACGAAATACCGTCGCAGCCATGTCTTGGGCGTGGTGATTCCAAGCAGGAAAGGGCGCGCCATCAGTCAATAACACCCATTGCGTGTGGGTGATACGCGTCATGATGGCGAGCAGCTCATCGATATCGCCATCCTTGGTGTCAACATCTAATACGACCCAGTCAGGGTCATCAACCTGACACGCTTCTAACAGTGCGGCTAACGTATCAAACCACACCACGTTCGTCGCTCGCGCGTTAAGCGCCACCTTTAGCATCTGACGCAAAGAGGCATCTGACGACTGAGGTAAATAAGCGAACAAGCAAGACATATACATCGCATTCCTTCCAAGCGTTTTCTTGTTCTAGACTGCCATATCCACCCCCAGTTATTAAGTAATAATTGCCAACACTTAGGAAAAAGTTACCTAAAAGGAAAAACCATCAAATCATCAACCACTAGATAAGCTGTTGATATTTAGATTTTTTAAGAATTGGCATAGATTTCGCTTTTGGGAGCTTAGCAGCGCCACAACGTTGCTCACACTCATTGAAAAAGGAGGATTTAATGAAGACGACTCCGCAAGGTCGATTTCATCCTTTATTTGTATCATTAGGGTTAGCGCTTGCGCTTGGCGCTTCTTCTGTCTCTGCGGCGAGCAGCGCCAATGACTGGCAAGATGAAGCCAAAGACGCTTGGATTGATGGCAAAGCCGAGTCCATGCTGATGGTGAACACTAACCTCAATAACTTTGATATCAACACAGATGTTGAGCAAGGCGTAGTCATTCTAACCGGGAAAGTCGATACCGAGCTTGATAAAAGCTTGGCCAGTGGCTTAGTTCGTCAGATTGATGGCGTGAGTGAGATAAAAAACGAGCTCACTGTGTCGCAACCTGCGAGCCAGTCAGCCGACCTAGGCCAAGCCGTCGTTGACACCAAAGTCAGCGCGGCGCTTAAAACAAGCTTGTTGCTGAATCCCGATATTAGTGGAACCAATATTGATGTATCCGTTAACGATGGCGTCGCAACCCTATCAGGCGAAGTGAAAAGTGATGCCGCGCGCGATCTTGCCGTATTAATGGCAGAGAACGCGCAGGACGTTGAACGAGTCATTGATGAACTCGACGTCGAAGGCAATGCCTAAATAATAAGGCGTTTCGCCACTGCGTTTCGCCACTGATTAATCGCCTGTACGTAGACTTAGGCCCTTTTAACAGGAGGTATTATGCAACGCCAAGAGATGATAGATAAGTTACATAATCGCTTGCAAGACTGGAATCAAGAAATTGATAAACTCGAAGAAAAAGCGAATGTTGCTTCGGCAAATGCAAAAGCAGAGTACCGAGAGTCAATTGAGCATTTGCGCGCAAGAAAAGAGCAAGCGAAAACACGCATTAATGAGCTGCAGCATGCCAGTGACGATGCTTGGGACGACATTAAACAAGGCGCCGAACAGGCACTGACGTCTCTCAAAGATGCCTACGACTCAGCTAAACAAAAATTCTAGCGAATACGATAGGATTGAGACAATTCGCTCCAAAATCTTTGCCGCTCTCATCGGAGCGGCTTTTTTTTGCCTCTATGTTAAGGTAATAGCTCTATTTTACTGAAAAGGAGGGATTATGCAGGCTCGTGCGCTTTTTGTTGCGATATTGAGTGTTTTTGGTGCCATGTGCGCCATTCAATTTGGCGCATCCTTTGCCAAGCAGCTTTTCCCTCTGGTGGGCCCTATTGGGACCACTGCCCTGCGTGTCGGCTTTTCTGCCCTCATTTTGTGGCTCGTCTTTCGCCCTTGGCGTCAGTGGCCACGCGCGCGACATTGGAGAGCGATAACGGTATATGGTGGCTGTCTTGGTGGCATGATGATGCTGCTTTATTTGTCTATCGAGACTATTCCGTTAGGGATTGCCGTCGCACTTGAGTTTACCGGTCCTTTATTGGTGGCTTTAATCTCTATTCGTCGCGCCAGAGACAGTCTTTGGATCGTGCTCGCCGTTGGCGGTGTTATTACCCTCCTACCCGATTTGTCAGGCGTGGATGCCTTGGATCCAAAAGGGGTGGCTTACGCATTAGCGGCGGGCGGCTGCTGGGCTGGCTATATTCTATTTGGACAAAAGGCTGGAAATTTAGCGCCAGGCGGCGGGACGGTTGCTCTGGGGATGAGCGTTGCTGCCCTTTATCTCGTACCAGCGGGCTATATTGCGACTGATGGTGCGATTTTTCAATGGCAATTGATACCCTTGGGGATCGCTGTCGCCCTTGTCTCCAGTGCTATTCCTTATTCTCTGGAGATGATAGCGTTACGCAACATGCCCAAACAAACCTTCAGTGTGATGATGAGTTTAGAGCCTGCTGTTGCCGCCATGGCTGGGCTACTCGTGCTCGATGAACAACTGGCCTTGCGTCAATGGCTCGCGATTGGCATGGTGATCAGCGCATCACTCGGCAGCACGTTATCGGCCAAAAGGCGTTAAAAAACAGTCGATCGAAAAGAGCGCCGACCATCGGCGCTCTTTTTTGTCATCCCATTGTGTTAGCGACACAGGCTCACTTTGCCGAGTGCTAGCTTGCCTCGCTTAATGGCAGTGCGTGTACTTTAACGCGCTGCTGCTCGATGTATTGGCTAATCGCATCAGCCTGTTCTTCAGTCAGATACAAACCTAATTTGGTGCGACGCCATAAGGCATCTTCCGCATGCTGAACAAACTCATATTGCACCAGATAGTTAATTTCCACCTGGTAAACCCCATCAGCAAACCGATGACCCATATCCGCTTCACTGTGACAACCTCTCATCAGTTGATGTGTGCGGGTACCGTAGGTATCGACAAATCGCTGCGCCGTACTATGGCTTAACCACGGATAACGTTGTTTAATCGACAGGGCGAGCTCATCCCGTGTGCAGCTGAAATCACCACCGGGAAGCGCACCGTTAGCCGTCCAAGGCTGACCCATCTTGTCAAAGAATGGCTCGAGTTTGCGCATCGCAGACTCCGCCAGTTTACGATAAGTCGTGAGCTTACCGCCAAAGATGGAAACCAACGGCGCTTGATTGCCTTGTTGCTCCAACTCTATGGTGTAGTCGCGTGTCATCGCCTGTGGCGAGTCCGATTCATCATCACACAATGGTCGCACGCCACTGTAGCTCCAAACGACATCCTGTGGCTGAATTTGGTGAGTAAAGTGCTGATTGACGACATCAACTAAGTAATCAATCTCAGCCTCGTCAATTTTTGCTTCTCGGGGATCGGCTTTATGCTCCACATCCGTGGTACCAATCAATGAGAACTTGTCGAGATATGGGATCACGAAGACGATACGGCCATCATTATTCTGCAGAATATACGCTTGTGGGTCTTGATGAATACGTGGCACAACAATATGAGAGCCTTTGATCATTTTGATCCCACGCGGCGATTTTTCGTGGAGACTGTCATCGTAGAATTGCTTCACCCAAGGGCCAGTCGCGTTCACCAATGCCTTGGCTTTGCGCTCAAAGCGCTCACCGGTATGTGCGTCCTCTAGCGTCACTCGCCAAATCGTGTTTTCACGCTCTGCCGCGACCACTTGGCAGTAATTGCGCACCTCTCCCCCTTTTTCACGCGTATATTGCGCATTGAGTAAGGTTAAGCGCGCATCATCCACCCAAGCATCTGAGTACTCAAACCCGACTTTCATGTCTTTGTTCATGTAGCCAGTTTTACGCAAATCAACCTTGTGGCTGCTCGGTAATGTTGAGCGCTTACCAAGGTGGTCATATAAAAATAATCCACAACGGATCATCCAGGCTGGGCGCAGATACGAGCGATGCGGCAAACGGAAACGCATCGGAAACGCAATATGGGGCGCCTTGTTGATCAGTACCTCACGTTCGGCCAGTGCTTCCGAGACCAAACGGAACTCATAATGCTCGAGATAGCGCAATCCACCATGAATAAGCTTCGAGCTCGCGGAAGAAGTGGCCGATGCGAAATCTTTGGCATCGTACAGACCCACATTGAGTCCACGACCCGCCGCATCAGCAGCGATACCGGCACCATTAATCCCGCCCCCAACCACGAGGATGTCGAAAAGTGCGTCTTGATGAGAATTATGCGTAGTCATTTTTAGCCGACCTTGTTCAAATGTGAGCGAACGAACATTAACTGATGGGTGTAACTGTATATCAACTTTCGTTTTCGGTCACTATATATGTTCGAAAAATTATTATTGACTGTGACAAGTGTAGAAGAAGTGTTAAGAAAAAGGCGTTCATGTGAACTAAAAACCCGTCTGGCGAGTAGTCCTATGCCTTTATAGGGGGAGAAAAAACGCAGTAAAAGAGAAGAACACGATCAATCGGCCGGCGACAGGGCAATATGAAAAAAGGCGCGAAAACGCGCCTTTCATTATAAAAGAGTGATATCAGGCTTACACATCTTCTTCTTCATTATGCAGCTCAGCCCACGCTTGTGCGCATTTTACTGCTCGCTTCCAACCACGATAGCGGCGATTGCGTTTTTCTTCGTCTCGATGCGGTTCAAAGCTTCGGTCCAGTTTGGCTTTATCTTTTAGCTCATCCAGGCCATCCCAGAAACCGACCGCCATACCCGCAAGGTACGCCGCGCCTAACGCGGTGACTTCTGTCACTTCCGGACGATGCACGTCGGTGTCGAGCACATCGGCTTGGAACTGCATCAAGAAGTTATTGGCAACGGCGCCGCCATCAACACGTAACGCTTCAAGCTTAATACCTGAATCCGCCTGCATGGCATCCAATACATCACGCGTTTGATAGGCAATGCTTTCTAGGGTTGCGCGAATGATATGGTTAGAGTTCACACCACGGGTCAGCCCCACAATGGTACCGCGAGCGTAGGCATCCCAATAGGGTGCCCCTAAACCGGTAAATGCCGGGACAACATACACGCCATTCGATGTATCAACTTTAGTGGCAAAATATTCAGAGTCATGGGCGTCTTCCAACACTTTTAGCTCGTCACGGAGCCATTGAATCGAGGCACCCCCCATAAAGACTGCGCCCTCAAGTGCATAGGATGGTTCGCCCTGCGGGCCACAACCAATGGTAGTCAACAAGCCATGGCTCGATGTCACCTTCTCTTGCCCGGTGTTCATCAGCAAAAAGCAGCCCGTTCCATAGGTGTTTTTTGCTTGGCCGGCTTCAACACACATTTGTCCGAATAGGGCTGCTTGTTGGTCACCCGCAATCCCCGCGATAGGAATACGCGTACCGCCTTTACCACCGATGTTCGTTTGTCCATAGACTTCGGAAGAGCGGCGCACTTCAGGGAGCATTGAAGCAGGGATCCCAAGCTCATCGAGCATTTTTTGATCCCAGCACATATCATTGATATTGAACAGCATGGTGCGCGATGCGTTAGTATAATCAGTCACATGCACACGCCCTTGAGTCATCTTCCATACCAACCAGGTATCCACAGTACCGAATAGCAGTTTACCGGCTTCTGCGTCTTCGCGCGCACCTTCTACATTGTCCAAGATCCATTTCACCTTGGTGCCAGAGAAGTAAGGGTCAAGGACTAACCCAGTATTATCACGCACATAAGACGCCAATCCACGCTCGCGCAAGTCATGACAGATGTCAGCAGTACGGCGGCATTGCCACACGATGGCATTGTAAACCGGTTTACCGGTTTCTTTGTTCCACACAACCGTGGTTTCACGTTGGTTAGTAATCCCGATCCCAGCAATCTCATCGCTACGAATGCCGGTTTTGCCCAGCACTTCCACCAGCGTTGAGCTTTGGGTGGCATAAATTTCCATTGGATCGTGCTCAACCCAACCTGCTTGCGGATAAATTTGCGTAAATTCGCGCTGAGATACACCGACGATATTGGCATCGTGATCCATAACCACTGCACGTGAGCTGGTGGTGCCTTGGTCGAGAGCAACAATATACTTGTTCGCTGACATAATAGGGTTTCCTTCTATCTCTCTTATTTTAGTCTGTATCGCGACATTTCGCGCCATGTGTTATTGCACATTGCTCAATGTCGCGCATTGCTTTATTTCATGCTGAGCGCCATTGGACACAGTGCTAGGTTAGGCGTTGACTTCTCGCGTCTCCGTTTCAGCCAGCTCATCGTCGTCACATTGGTTAGGGATCGTACAGCCATGTCCTGCTTGGGGGAGATATGGGGCAATCGCTTTCGGATACAGCCAACCGCCAAAGCAGGCACCCAAAATAGGGGCAACAATAGGGACAATGAAGTACGGGATATCACGCGCGCCCGTCAGGGCATAGTCCCATCCAGCGAGGTAAGCAAACAGCTTCGGACCAAAGTCACGCGCTGGATTCATCGCAAACCCGGTCAATGGACCCAAAGAGCCACCAATGACGGCAATAAGAATACCAATTAGCAGCGGATTCATTGGACCACGAGCCGCACCATTGTTTTCATCACCCAGTGCGAGAATACCGAACATCAGTACCGCAGTGATCACAAACTCTACCGCCATGGCGCCCGTAAACGACAAGGCAGGATGCGCATAGGTCGAGAAGATCCCCGCCGTCGACAAGGCCTCAGGGCTACTGCGCAGCATGTTGTTTGCCAGCTCAAACTCGACAAAAAGGTTACTATAAAGGCTATAGACGAGCGCAGCCGAGGCAAACGCGCCAAGCATTTGTGAAATGATGTATGGAACAACTTTACTCTTATCAAAGCCGTGGAACGCGGCGAGTGCAATGGTGACCGCGGGGTTAATGTGCGCGCCGGACACCCCTGCGGTACAGTAAATGGCGATGGCGACACCAAAGCCCCATACAATACTGATTTCCCACTGACCAAAGTCAGCGCCGGTGAGCACTAAAGCGGCCACGCAGCCCACACCAAAAAAAATGAGTAAGCCCGTGCCGATAAACTCGGACACGCACTCTCCTAATAGAGTCGACGATGCCTTTTTCATATGATTATCCTTGTCACTGTTAGTAGGGTTACACGTTCAAAACCACACTATCATTTTGCATAATCACAGCATCTCGAAAACAAACTCACAACAAAAATGAGCGTTCGAGCATAATTTTATGTCTCAATACTGACATTTTTGTTAACCACATCATCATTTGAGCAAGTTCGCGCACAAAGTGAGCAAGTGGAGCTTGGGCAGCTTGGAAGGCAGGCGGGGCGTCGCTCGCCCCGCCTGTTGCGGTATTAGCCGGCTGGAGAGAATGTTTGCTATTTGTTAATTTATGGTTGCTTAGCGATACCGATGGTATCTAGATCAATCCCCTGCTCTTTCGCAAGCGATTCGAGTACGGGAAGTAAAGGACCCAATTGCTCATTGAGCGTCTCGCGCACCGTGTCGACCATGACTTGCGTCTGGCGCTCGATTTCGATATTCACTTGATCCCCTTCTGCCTTTCGCTCGAACGTTGTCATTCGACGTGTTTCAGGAATAAGCCAAACATCAAACCAGCCTTGGTCTTTGTTCACCTCTGCGATGGTCAAACTCGCACCATTGATGGCAATATAGCCTTTGGAAAAAACATAGCGCATCCATTCAGGCTGTACCGAAAAGCGCAAACGATAATTTTCTTCTTGTACCAGCACATCGGATAAGGTCGCACGGCAATCGACGTGTCCCGATAACGGATGTCCGCCAATTTCAGCGCCATCTTTCGCGGCACGTTCAGCATTCACCGTATCCCCAGCTTTGATGCTGTTTAGCGTCGTAATCGCGAGACTTTGTACCATCACATCGAAGCGAACCAGCGTCTGCTCAAGCTGCGTAGTCACTGTCAAGCACACACCATCGATAGCAACGCTGGCTCCCACCGCTAACCCCTCACAAAAACCATCCGGGAAACGAATATCGAATGTTCGAATACCTTGATGATCGCGGCAAACTTCAATATGTGCCACCGCTTGAATAATTCCGGTAAACATGTGCATATCCTATTGAGCATTTCCCAGTATCATACTGCTTGGCAACAAAAATGACCAATGCATAACTGATAATAAATCTCATTAGCATTGATAGTTACCCAGAGCTGGCGTATAGTGCGCGCTTTTATACGTCAGTGAAGTAGTATCAATATGCCATATCGCTCTCTACGTTTTTCCATTTTGGCAGCCTTTGCCGTTAGTGCCCAAACCGCCAGTGCGACCACAAACTCCTCTTCTAGCCGCATTGAAACTATCGAGATACAAGGTGAGCAATTAAACCACCCTATCACCCTCACCTCACCCGGAAAGTCGACGTTAGAGCTAGACGATATCCAACGTGAACAGGCGCATAATATCGGAGAATTGGTAATGAAGATGCCTGGCGTCTCACTCGACGCTGGCGCACGTCCAGGCAGTGAACGTATCAATGTGTGGGGCTTTTCGCATCCCTCGGCACTGTCTGTTCGGATCGATGGTGCCCCCGTCGGCTTTCAACAGTATCGCTATGGTAGCTTTTTCATCGATCCTCAGTTACTACGATCCGTGCGCGTAGTAAGAGGCGATCATAATGTGCGTGCCAGTGTGGGGGCTTTTGGTGGCAGCTTTATCATGGAAACCAAAGAAGCGGCTGACTTTCTTGACCCTGATTCGTCGATTGGCGCGATGGCTCAAGCCGGCTTCAACAGTGTGAACCAACAATGGAAGCGCAGTGTGACCACTTATGGTGCTTCTGACGCTGGTTGGTCAGTGCTGTTGCACGGCTCTCGACGTGATGCCGATGATATCGAACTGGGCAACGGTGATGTCTTTACGTTTTCTGGCTACCGTCAACACAGTTTGCTGGGTAAGATTCGCTACCAGTCAAACGCGCACAATATGATGCTCAGCCACACCCGCTATGACGACCAAGGGAGAAAGCCGTGGGCGAATCGTCGCGGCACCATGCCTTCAATTAGTGATTACAAAATCAATAAATATGGTAGCTACGAAGCCGCATTATTCGCCACCTCAGTAGATAATCACTATCGCGAATATACCAGTACGTTGAATTATCACTATCAACCGTTTAACGACAATATCGACACCCGTGTCGTGATCGCGCATTCACAAAACCATCGCTATTGGGAGCGCCCAGATAGTACCTATCAGTCTTACATCACATCAGGCCAATACGGCCACCAAGTTTGGTTGTCCTATGAGCGTTGGTTCGCCGAGATCACCAATACCAGTTACCTCGGTGATCACGAAGTCATGATCGGGGCCCAGTATCAAGATCAAGACCGAGACTCACACGTCTACAACCATACGTATCGTAAAAAGCCATCGAAAAACAACGGCTACTACACACCCAACTTTGAACCATCGGGCGCGCAACAAACCACCAGTGTGTTTGTACAAGATAAGTACTTTATTACCCCAGATCTCGAATTCACCGCCTCGCTGCGCTATAACCATATTCGTTCACAAGGTGTGCCAAACCCAGCGCCTGATTACAACGATCCATCAGTCGGCCATGATTACAGCGCTATCAGCCACCAAGGCTGGGAGCCCCGTGTTGCATTGACTTATGATGTCAGTGCATCAACACAGCTTAAAGCGGCTTATGCCTATGGAATGAAAGCGCCAACCATTGACGAGTTATATACGGTGCAATATGCCAAGGCCTCAAAACGGGCATCTTCAAGTCGCGACCTTTCCGTCACTCGTATCAATGCGTATCTGTTGGGCTTGTCTGATAAACGTCAAAATGTGTTAACTGCAGGCGATCATCTCGCCTCCGAAGTCACATTATTCTGGAATGATATTATTCATGATGTTGCCCAGCGCCGAGGTGTCAATGCAACCAAGCAAAAAGAGGGCTATTACACCAACTTGGACGGGCGCTATACCTATGGTTTCGACGCACAACTGCAATATCGTCTCGGCAAGTGGTCTGCCGATGCGTCTGTCTCTATGGTGCGAGGTAAACACAAAGGTTCGTTGCGCGATAGCACTGGCGACGATGAATACTGGTATGAAAACCCACCACTCAATGCCAAGTTAGGGATTGGACACCAATTGACGGATACCGTCCAAATCGGGTGGCAAGGACAATACTGGGATGAGCAAGACCGTCTTCCAGAGAACTCCTTTTTGTATACGGCAAATGTGGAGAGCGACGCTTACTTCTTCCAAAACCTGTATGGAGAATGGAAACCCAGCGATGATTTCGTGCTTCACGCAACCATCGTCAATCTTACCGATCAGTATTACACGCCTTATCTGTCTGCCGGTGTGCCAGCCGCTGGCCGAGATATCCGCATTAATGCCACGATGCGTTTTTAACCAATCGGGAGAAGCCCAACTCGCAAAGCCGGACACACGTTCGGCTTTCTCATTACATCGATGCGAGCCAACATTTTCCAACCGGATCAATCACTCATCATTTAGGCTATTGACAGACAAAACGGTTGTCCTGCTGTGAGCTTGCCCATAAAACTTGGATTTCTGCTCACGGGTTAACCCACGTTCTGACTTCACGCGCTCCGTTCATACCCAATGAGTACTGTATATAAAGGAAGAGTAATTACTCTATTAGCCATATTTTTCGACTCAGCCTCAAATTCTGTCTAATTATACCTATAAATTCGATATCAACATCCATATCATAGCGCGGTTAATTTTCCACCTTTTACTGCCTCACCACCCGAAGGACAATGAATATGGCTAACGAACGATCATCGGATCAGTCGCAAGAAAGCACGTCAAGTTCCCAAATGGAAAAAACACCGTTAGTAAAAAAACTAGATAATCAAGAGTTAAAAAACACAGGTTTCTGGCTTAGCCAACTATTTATGATCATATCAACAATAGTGGGCGTCTACTTGGCTGCCCAAAGTGGCTTGGAGCAAGCATTAACATTTGATGCATACAGTAAAATGGAGGACAACTATTATTTACGCCAATCCCTTCATGCTGAGCTTACCGACAATGCTGATGCGATTGAGGCCTATGCCGATGAATTTCTAATTCGTAGTCGTCCATTACAAGAAATCAAAGATTTTCGCCCCCCTCTTGATCGTTATGTTTGGGAAACGATGAAATACAACCCAACAACGTTAGAAACACCCAGTTCGTTAATCACTCAGGCTCGCCGATTTTATTCACACTCCGATAATTTAATGGATAGAGCCGAACGGCGAGCCTTGGGTGCCAACTATGCAGGTAAGCAGCTCAAAAAGCTGGTTAAAAAGCTTCGCGAACAAACATTACCCGATTTAAAACGCAGTGCTGAGCAATTGAAAAAGGAACTCAGTGAGAAAGGTGTAGAAATCGGTTCACTTAAGGAAACGTAATTATGACCAAGCGTAATAGTTGCCCAAAATGTCAAAACCAAGAGTTACTTGCGACCGAGTATCAGGGTGAAACGATTGACGTATGTCGTGGATGCGGAGGTCTCTGGTTTGAGAACATGGAAGTCAATCGTCTAATTGAAGAAGTTAATGATGGGCCAATAGGTGAATGTTTCAGCGAGCGTTTTGGCGATTGGATCGCTGATACGGAACTTGATTGCCCAGAATGTAATGAGCATATGACACGCCACCACTTGCTGGAAAACTTTCATGTTGAGATTGATGTATGTCGACAATGTAACGGTAGCTGGATAGACAAGGAAGAGCTAGAAGCAGTAGAGAAAAGTCCCGTTCTAAAAGAGACGCTCGATCATCTCAACAAAAAAATTAGTTGGAAAACATATTTGTTTCAAATGCTCACGGCCATGCCTGTTGAGTACAACATCAAACCTCAAAGCAAGCCATGGGTAAACTGGTCATTAATCGCAATTAACATTCTCATTTTTCTGACCTATGCAGCGAATGACAGCAGTATGCATTATGTCCTCGATAACTTTGCAATGATTGCAAACGAAGTGAGCCATGGAGAAAAGCTATATACGTTACTGACTGCGACATTTTTGCACGGTGGTCCTATACATCTCGCTGGCAATATGTACTTTCTTTTTGTTGTCGGAGATAATATAGAAGATGTGCTCGGCCATAAAAAGTATCTCATTCTTTACTTGCTCTGCGGTTTAGGCGCGTCACTGATCAGCATGGTGGCTCATATAGGCAGTGCTATCCCAGCACTGGGGGCGAGTGGGGCTATTGCGGGGCTCTTTGGTATTTACCTTGTATGGTTCCGCAATGCTAGCCTAACATTCATGTTCTTTTTTTATCAGCGCAAGCTCGCCGCCGCTTGGTTCTTTGCTATTTGGCTTGGTTTTAACCTCTTGGGAGCACTTTCCGGTGCAATGGGTGTCGACTACGCAGCGCATATTGGTGGTTTTTTAATTGGCTTGGGCATTGGCCTAGCCACTAAAGAAAAAATATGGGAAGCAAACCCTCTGGTGCGATTGATAAATAGCGACTTTGCTCAAATCAAACGTACCTAAAAGACCCGCTCTACGCATCGCGCCGGTCAAGGCAGCGATGCGTCTCTCTCTAGCCCCCATTTCCATGCTATTTGGGGGTTTATTTTTGATGGAAATCACGTTATTGATACATATCACATTTCCTCCTCGACAGCTTCGGAGGCTAGTTAATGACGACCATTGCCGTATTTAGCGCCAAATCTTATGACAAGGCCGCCTTCTCCCATGTGAATGCTGCGTTTGATTATACGTTTGAGTTCCATGATTTCTTACTCACTGAAAAAACCGCCAAGATGGCGCAAGGCGCACAAGCCATTTGTGCTTTCGTGAACGACGATCTTTCTCGGCCCGTTTTAGAAATCCTCGCAGATTCAGGGGTTTATTTAGTTGCATTGCGCTGCGCGGGATACGATCGCGTCGATTTAGATGCCGCCAAATCGCTGGGCATCACCGTGGTACGAGTCCCCGCTTACTCGCCTGAATCGGTCGCCGAACACACGGTTGGCATGATGATGTGCCTCAACCGCCGCTTCCATAAAGCATACCAGCGCACCCGAGACGCTAACTTTGAGCTGGAGGGTTTAGTTGGGTTTAATTTCCATGGTAAGACAGCTGGGATCATCGGCACGGGCAAAATCGGTATTGCTACCATGCGCATTCTTAATGGGCTAGGCATGCGTATTCTCTGCCACGACCCCTATGAAAACCCCGAAGCAATGGCGCTTGGTGCTGAATATGTCTCGAAAGAAACACTGTATGCCCAAAGCGACATTATTTCCCTGCACTGCCCGATGTCTCAGGATAACTACCACTTGCTTAGCGCCGACGCCTTTGCGCAAATGAAAGATGGCGTGATGGTGATTAATACCAGTCGGGGCGAGCTACTCGACTCGGTTGCCGCGATTGAGTCGCTCAAACAAGGACGGATCGGGTCATTGGGACTCGATGTTTACGATAATGAGCGTGAATTATTTTTCCAAGATAAGTCGAATGATGTGATTGTCGATGATGTGTTCCGTCGCCTTTCAGCGTGCCATAATGTCCTGATCACTGGCCACCAAGCGTTCTTGACCAAAGAAGCACTGCACAATATCGCCGAGACGACGTTAACCAATATTCAAACCGTTTTGAGCGGGCAAGCCTGCCAAAACCAGATTGCCGAAGTGGAAGATCGTAGTGATTAATCGAGACTGGACCATTGATTAATCTTGACCTCTAACTAAGAAAGCAGGCCTGAATCATCAGGCCTGCTTTATAATGGGGCGATACGCTTTGATACGTTACATGGCTTCCATGAAAATCTTGGCGATTTCGTCGTGTGTTGCTTGTTTCGGGTTAGTGAAACCACACGCATCTTTCAACGCATTTTCAGTCAGCACATCAATATCTTCTTGCTTGGCACCTAATTCGTTCAAGCCTGCAGGAATGCCTACGTCCGTTGAAAGCGACTGAATCGCTTGGATGGCGGCTTTCGCTCCCTCATCAGCCATCATATTCTCTGTATCCACGCCCATTGCAGTGGCGACATCACGCAAACGCTCAGCACAAACCTGCGCGTTATAGCGCTGAACATGAGGCAGCAATACGGCATTGCACACGCCGTGCGGCAAGTCATAAAAGCCACCAAGCTGGTGCGCCATGGCGTGGACATAGCCCAAAGACGCATTATTAAATGCCATGCCCGCCATGAACTGGGCATACGCCATTTGCTCGCGCGCTTCGATGTTTTGTCCATCAGCGACAGCAGTACGCAGATGCTGTTGAATTAACGTCATCGCCTTTAATGCCACTGCATCCGTAATCGGCGTCGCCGCGGTAGACACATAGGCTTCAATCGCGTGAGTGAGCGCATCCATACCTGTGGCCGCGGTTAATGACGCAGGCTTAGCCAACATTAACTCAGGGTCGTTGACAGAAATAATAGGCGTGGTGTGCTTATCGACAATCGCCATTTTAATGTGGCGTGCCTCATCAGTAATAATGCAAAAACGCGTCATTTCCGATGCGGTTCCCGCCGTGGTATTGATTGCGATTAACGGCAACTGAGGTTTAGCTGATTGATCAACCCCCTCATAATCACCAATTTGCCCGCCATTGCTGGCCACCAAGGCAATCCCTTTTGCACAATCGTGTGGGGAGCCACCGCCGAGTGAAATCACGCAATCACACTGGTTCTCTTGTAACAGTGCCAGCCCTTGCGCCACGTTTTCGGTGGTCGGGTTTGGCTGCGTGCCATCATAGACCACACTGTCGACCTGTCGGCTATCAAGCAGGCCTGCAATTTGTTTTACCACGCCAATTTCGTTCAGCACCTTATCTGTCACGATCAGCGCTTTTTTGAATCCATGTGATTGAATCGCGTCTGCCGCTTCTGCAAGGCAACCGGCCCCCATCAGGTTAACGGCTGGGATAAAGAAAGTGCTCGACATAATCGTTGGCTCCTTTTGTAGGGATAATCGGGCTAGCACGAAAACGGTGCTCCCTTTTTGCTTTGAAGCCTTTTTGTAACACGTGGTTTGTTCGTCACATTTTGATCCAGCGCAATTCGCTTGGCAGGATGCAGAGATAAAAAGGCAAAATTGAGAGTTATGTCATCGGCGCGCACCATATCGTTTAAAACGGCAGCAACCATTCATTTTTTTGACACTTTCTTGAAGAACACTGTCTAACGTGCGATAGGTTATGGAAGCTAACGCGTAAACAGAGAGAAAACCATGGGAAAAAAATACACACTAACCGCTGTGGCAGTATTGACGGCATCTTTGGCGCTCACCGGGTGTGAATCAATGTCCAACGCCCAAAAAGGCGCAGCCATTGGTGCCATTACTGGGGCTATCGCGGGTAAGTCAACATCCAACCACAAAGACAAGCGCGCATTTATTGGCGCCGCGATTGGTGCCATTGGGGGCGCAGCGGTCGGCAACTACATGGATAAACAAGAGCAGGCTTTTCGTGAGGAATTGGCTGGCTCTGGCATCCAGGTCGTTCGAGAAGGGGATAATATTCGCCTGATTATGCCGTCAAACATCACCTTTGGGCTTGACCAAGACGCTATTGCCGCTGACTTTTATCCGACCCTGAACGCCGTTGCTAACGTCATGCGTAAATACGATAAAACCTTTTTAAGCATCGAGGGGCATACGGATAACACTGGCGCGGCGTCGTATAACCAAGGCTTGTCTGAACGACGTGCGATGAGCGTTAAACGCTATCTTGCCAGCCAGTCTATCGACAATGCGCGCCTTTATACCTCTGGTTTTGGTGAAACGCGTCCTCTCGTCGCCAACAACAGCGCCTCTAACCGCGCCTTGAACCGTCGCGTCGAGATCCAAGTCGTTCCTAATACCCAGTGATCATGAGTCCGGCGCGTTCATCGTACGTGAGCGCGCCGAATAAACAGACTACAAAGCATCTAAGTTATCGAGCAACGCTTCTGCGTGACGTAAGATGCCATCACGCTGGGTCGGCGCCATTTTGTCCCAATTTCTATAAGGCATTGCTGTACGCGGGTTATGCGCAAATCGCTCGCGATGCCGATGCATAAAATGCCAATAAAGTGCGTTGAGCGGGCACGCTTTCTCGCCGGTTTTGTCCTTCACCGAATAATGACAATCACCGCAATAATCACTCATGCGATGAATATAGGCCCCACTGGCGGCATAAGGCTTAGTCGCCACAAGCCCGTTATCGGCAAACTGGGTCATCCCTCGGGTGTTAGGCATCTCAACCCACTCAATCGCGTCGATATAAATCGACAAATACCAATCATCTACCTCATCCGGCGCGACGCCCGCCAATAGGCAAAAGTTGCCCGTCACCATTAAGCGTTGGATATGATGCGCGTATGCGGTCTGCAAGGATTGCGTGACCGCCTGTGAGACACAACGCATTTTGGTATCGCCCGTCCAAAAAAAACGAGGAAGCGGCCGCTGCGCGGATAATGCGTTCTTGTTAGCGTAGGCAGGCATGTTTGTCCAATATACCCCGCGTATATACTCTCGCCAGCCTAGAATTTGACGCACAAACCCTTCAATTTGAGCAAGGTTAATCGCCTCCTCCGCTCGAAAGTGGCTAATCGCCGTTTCAATCACCTGCATTGGATGCAATAGCTTGGCATTTAACGCAAAGGATAGACGGCTGTGATAGAGGCTCCATTGGTGTTCGCTTTGCCCTGTCATAGCGTCTTGGAATTGACCAAACAGGGGCAGACAGTGACGACAAAAATGATCCAACAACGTTTTAGCCTGTGAACGGGTCACAGGCCAGAGCAAGTCTGGCGCAGGCTCTCCGATCGTCGCCACGTGATGCCGTTCAATACGCGCCAAAATATCGCGTACATCATTGCTAAATATTAAGGGGGTTGGAATAGCCGCTAAATCACTTTTCTTGAGTTTATTACGATTGTCTTGATCGAAGTTCCACCGCCCTCCCTCTGGAGATTCTCCCTCCATCAAAATGCCAAACTGCCGTCGCATATCGCGATAGAAATACTCCATTTTGCGATGTTTATTGGCAGTGAACTGCTTGGATATTTGATCGAACGGCAGTAAAAAGTGCTCGGTATCCACGCATGTCACTGTGACAGGCTGGGGTAAAGCCATCTCTTTTAATTGCTCGTCTAGCCGGTATTCGTCCGGGCGTTGATATTCAAACGTTTTGATCTGATAGTGCTCGCACAGATCAGCCACTAACGCCGGTAAGTTTTCGTAATTTTGCGTGTCATCCAAGGTTAGGTAGCAAACATGATGCCCCGCTTGACTCAGGGCATGGGAAAACGCTTCCATGGCAGCGAAGAAAGCGCACACCTTTTGGATATGATGTTTGACATAGGTTGCTTCTTGCTTGAGCTCGGCAACAAGATACAGCACATTTTCATCGGTCTTTTTGTACCATGAGTGGCTGGCGTTGAGTTGATCACCTAACACAAGACGCAACGTTGAGTACTGGCTATTGGTCACTGGCACCTCGGTATTTATCAAATAAGCGTTAAGCGATACGCAGCAAACCACATTTTCGATGATTAACCCTGGCGGGTGCTTGAATCTTAGGGAAAACCCTCTACATTAGAGCCAGTATTGATCACCCATGCGGCGGCGAGGCGATGAGAGCATTCTTTGTCGGGCTTTTTTTACTCCCAATAGCAATGATAGTGGCTGAGCCAGCGCGTGCCATGAATGAACCGGCAAGCCAATTTGTTCAAGATCTTCGCTTTCATGGCTATATCGACAATTATGGCAATGTGAAACTTCGCTTTGCCCCGATTACCGCTTTACCGGCAGGTTTTAAGACCAAAGGTTACTTGGATATCGAGGCCAGTGATATCGTACGTCTCCCGCGTGGGCTTGATGTTGGTGGTTACTTTAATGCCGCCAATACAGCGATTAGACAACTCCCAAGAATGAAAGTGGGGGGATATATCAACCTCACCAATACCGCCATTAACCGCCTTCCTCCTAATTTAGTCGTTCGGGGTGATTTAAGCCTCGTCAACACACCGCTTACGCAATTACCGCGCCGTTTGTTTGTGGAAGGAAATCTATACCTGACAAATTCACCCATTGAGCGCATTCCTGACGATATCTACGTAGGCGGAAATCTCTATATCCGCGGTACCAATATCCAGTCAGTCAGCCCCGATCTTCGTATTGAAGGCCAAGTGCTTCCTTCTTTAAATCAATGATCTCGCGCTCGGCGTTGATCGAATTAGTTGTCAATCCGTACGTTAATCCCGAGCCTAGTTTTTAAATTACAGTCAAAAAAACGGTCCACTATGATTATCTTACATCATCTAGAGCAATCGCGATCGCAGCGGATTGTCTGGTTATTAGAGTCGCTGGCGATTCCGTATCAGCTGGTACGTCACCAACGTGATCCAAAAACCAAACTTGCGCCTCGCGAACTGAAGAAGATACACAGTTTAGGGAAAGCACCCATCATCGAAGACGGCGATGTGGTGATTGCCGAGTCAGGGGCGATCATTGAATATCTTATCGACAAGTACGGCGATGGCACGCTAACCCCCAACACGGATAAAGAAAAGGGCCTGTACCGCTATTGGATGCATTATGCGGAAGGCTCCCTGATGCCGCCGTTGGTGATGTCTTTGATCTTTAGCAAGATCCCAGAATCACCGATGCCATTCTTTATTCGTCCCGTGGCAAAAAAGCTGATGAAAGGCGTCACTGAACAGTTTCTCGCCCCTCAGCTTCGCGATCATTTTGCGATGATTGATTCACATCTCGCCAAACACACCTGGCTGTGTGGAGATACGCTAACAGCGGCCGACATTCAGATGAGCTTTCCGTTACTAGCGGCGCGCAAGCAATTGGATGCTCAAAAGCACGCCAATATTCTTCGCTACCTTGAACACGTTGAGCAACAGCCTGGGTATCAAAATGCCTTGTGTGTTGTCGGCCCTCTACAAGCGTTATAAAACCACCCAACGCTTATGTGGGCAGCGTTGATGCTGCCTGCATCACCCAGCGTTGATAACCGGGTCGGTCACTCAATTGTTGATGCCAACGGGAAACATTGGGTGGTAGCACCCAGTCGCTTTGCTGGCTAAGGCAATGGATTAAACTTCCCACGGCAATATCTGCCAACGTCATGCGATCTGAGGTGAGATACTGCTGGTCGTCGAGTGCATCATTGACTCTCTCTAACTCATAGCGGCATTGTTCCATCGCCCGTTGCTTCGCTTGCCCCTCATCGGAACCGTCAGGGGTAGAGGCAAACAAAGCGGCTTTGATAACTGGCTGGAAAGAAGACAAACACCAGTCCATCCAGCGCTCATAACAGGAACGTTGAAAGGCACAATCGGGATACCACATTTTATTGCCGTAACACGCGACGAGATAACGCAATATAGTGTGTGACTCCCAAACACTATTGGGACCATCTTCGAGCACGGGCACCTGGCGCATCGGACACCGCTGTGCGACCGCTTGTGCATCGTGCCGATTGTGGTGAATATCCACTTCTTCTAGCGCGATACTTAAATCTAACTCATCGATTAGCCACATCACTTTCTGAACATTAATCGATAGCGGATGCCCATAAACTTTCATTTTGCTCTCCTTGTCACGCGATAAAGCAGTTCCTTGCTCGGCTGCACCTTCGAGGCTCGCACAATCCTTTTTCCATAGCAAGTAATCGGGTAGATCAGCCAAAAACCTCAAGACTTGACCAATAATGCATCACAAAAGCAACAGGTTGCACCTCGTTATAAGCTTTTTGTGATGTTTCCTTCTGAAACGGATACGCCAAATTACGGTGGGCTTATCCAGCTATGTCACATTTCTTTCATCACGTATTGGCCTACCCGGGTATCAGCGTTAATCTATTGATTGTTATGACTTATTAACAAAACACTCAACCAAGGAAGGATTATGAAAACAACGGTATTAGCCAGTGCGCTAGCACTCGCATTGAGCAGCTCGGCGTTTGCCGCGCAAGTCCCTGATGACGTCACCCTTGCCGAAAACCAAACGCTTATCTGGGGTGTCGCGGGGGAAGTACCCACGTTGGACCCCACCAAGTCCAGTGATACCGCCAGCAATAAAATCATCTCGGATTTGTTTGAAGGATTGATGGTACGCAATCCAAATGGCGACGTCGTACCTGGCCTGGCCAAAGACTGGGAGGTAAGCGAAGACGGGCTCACCTATACATTCCACCTTCGCAAAGCAAAATGGTCTGACGGTGAGCCCATCACCGCAGACGATGTAGTGTATACGCTACAGCGTGTGGTTGACCCAGTCACTGGCGCGCCTTATGCCTGGTACCTAGGGACTGCCAATATCCAAAATGCCAAAGCGATCACCGACGGTGAAAAATCCGCTGAGCAGCTTGGCGTCAAAGCCATCGACGATCACACGATAGAATTTACCCTTGAGCGCCGCACGCCCTACTTCCCGAATATGCTCACCCACTCGTCCACCTATCCGGTGCCACAGCATGCATTGGAAGCTTTTGGTGATAGCTGGACCCGCCCAGATAACATGGTCAACTCAGGCGCTTACAATCTCACCAACTGGGTCATCAACGAACGGATTGATTTGGCGCGCAACCCACTTTACTGGAATAACGACGAAACAGTGATTGATAAAACCTCGTATGTCGCTTCCAGTGATGTCAACGCTGAATATAACCGCTACCGAACAGGTGAAATTGATATCACTTCGAGTTTTCCACTCGAGGCCTTTGATCAGATTAAAAAGGAACGCCCTAATGAACTGATCACTATGCCGTCTCTGGCGACTTACTATTATTTGTTTAACACAGAGAAAGCGCCCTTTGACGATGTGCGAGTCCGTAAGGCGTTGTCGTATGCGATTGATAGAAACATCATTACCGACATTATCCTCGGTCAGGGCCAGCTTCCGGCATATAGCGCCACACCGCCAGCCATCAACCATTTTGAGCCACCTAAGCTCGAGTGGGCGGAAATGAGCCAAGATGAGCGCTATCAAAAAGCCAAAGCCTTGCTGGCAGAAGCCGGCTATACCCAAGATAACCCACTGGAATTTGAGCTGGTCTATAACACCATGGAGTCACACAAAAAACTGGCGTTAGCCGTGACGTCTATGTGGAAGCGTCATCTTCCTGTCAATGTCAATTTGGCCAATCAAGAGTGGAAAACCTTCTTACAAAAAGTCTTACAAAAAGACTTTGATGTCGCCCGCGACGGTTGGATAGGTGATTACAACGAAGCGTCCACGTTCCTGAGCTATTTCAGTAGTGATGGTATGAACAAAACCAGTTGGGGCAATGAAGATTATGACAAGGCACTTGATCAGGCTCTAACGGTCGCGGAGCCCGAGAAACGAAAAGCGTACTACCAAGAGGCAGAGCGTATTTTCGCCCGAGACATGCCAGCGATCCCATTGTATTTCTATACCCGTAGCGTGATTAAGAGTCCGAAAGTGGGCGGGTATAACACCGATAACCCCAACAAGCTAAGGTATACACGTAACCTGTATATCACCAAAAATTGATCGCCTCTGAATAAAGGCAACCTATCAATGAGGCCAACGCCACGCTCTGACGCGTGGCGTTTTTATTCATACGCACAAACAAAAAAAGCGCCAGCCTTTCGGCTAGCGCTTCTTTTTAATTTGGCTCCCCCAACTGGACTCAACGGGGGCGCCCAGCCCAGTGAC
Source organism: Salinivibrio sp. VYel1 (assembly GCF_009377945.1). Lineage (NCBI taxonomy): Bacteria > Pseudomonadati > Pseudomonadota > Gammaproteobacteria > Vibrionales > Vibrionaceae > Salinivibrio > Salinivibrio sp. VYel1. Next base: position 413,976 of record NZ_RSAM01000001.1, read on the forward strand.
ATATTCCGCGCAGCGGAACAGTTAAAAAAATTTGAGAGCCTTGATTGAAACGACTCTCCGCACGACAGACTAGATTCCAAGGTTATTCAAATTCGCGAGAACACTTTGGGAATTCGAACAAAAAAGCGCCAGCCTTTCGGCTAGCGCTTCTTTTCAATTTGGCTCCCCCAACTGGACTCGAACCAGTGACATACGGATTAACAGTCCGCCGTTCTACCAACTGAACTATGGGGGAATCGTCTTTTGCGACAACGAGCGAGATGATAGGCAATCCATTATCTCGGTGCAACCCTTTTTTCAATAAATCCCCACACACTCGGCTCGAATGGCTAAAAAGGCAACAAATCAGACGATTAAACTATCGTCTTTGCACTGACGTAGGTAAAAGTGCAAATATACAACCCAGTAGCTGACTTCGAGGACCCAGAGACATTGGATAAAGACGCACTCCCACTGTTTATTGCCGGCCCCATGCTAAGACGTACCACACAGCATGAAGTGACCTTATGGTCAGTGCTAACACAAAAGCCCGATGATGGTACCGTGTCCGTTTATCAGCACCACCAGATATTAGCATCCATGCCATTGTCAGCCGGGCATTGGTTTCGTATTGGCGAGCGCGCGTGGGTCGTGCTTCATCATCTCCGGTCAGCCCATGGGTTTCCCGTCGATAGCCCATTGTCATACGACATACAGATCAACCACAGTGGAATGGCAGACATCCAACCGGAGATCTTGTATGACAACGAGCAAGCTCCCTCTTTTTGTATTCCCTCAAAAGCCACCCACATCGCGCATGGCTCATGCCGACACCCACACCACCACTGCGATGATGCCCTCGTCACTCTCGACCAACACTTGGCCACGACCCCCATGACACACTGGCCTAATATGTTGATTATGAGTGGGGATCAAATCTACGCAGATGACGTCGCCACGCCGATGCTGCAGCGTATTCGCCGGTTAATTGCCGTATTAGGTCTTAAAAATGAGTTTTTCGAGGCCGCGCCCATTGTCGACTGCCGTGCCTTGGATACACACCCTGACAGCTATGTTCAACGCGGCAAGCTCCTCCCTAGCCAGCGCGCGGAAAAGGGCGGCCGTTTAGAGAGACTGTTTGGTCAACCACTGCCTATTTTTACATCCAAAACCGTCTCCAATCACTTGATAAGCTTTGCAGAACACGTCGCCATGTATTTGCTGGTTTGGGCGCCCGTTTCTTGGGCGCTAACAGACGGACCTCATCTTCATCCCCCCAGTCAGCTGACCGACAGTCAACGCGAGCGCTATCAACAAGAAACACTCGCACTCAATGTGTTTCGTTCCGGTTTAATCGGCGTGCAGCGACTATTCGCACACCTATCAACCTATATGATCTTTGATGACCATGACATCACGGATGATTGGAATATCACCGTCGGTTGGGAGCACGCCGCGTATCTCAATCCCTTTTCTCGTCGTATTATCGGCAATGGTCTGATGGCTTACTGGTTGTGCCAAGGTTGGGGCAATGCGCCCGATAACTTTAGCCAAGACTTTATCACTACCGCCCGCCAAAGCGCCTATCAGCCCATGAGTGTTTGCGATCTGGACACACAAACAGAGACGCATCAAGCCATGGTGGAGCAATGTCTACGCTTTGAACACTGGCATTACACGGTGCCAACGACGCCACATCTCGTTGTGTTAGATACACGCACTCGTCGCTGGCGATCCGAGTCACGAATGAATAAACCGTCGGGCCTGATGGACTGGGAAGCGCTGATGGATTTTCAACATGATCTGTTAAGGCATGATAGCGCGGTGATCGTCTCTGCCGCCCCCATGTTCGGTATTAAGTTTATTGAAGTATTGCAACGAGTCGCGACCTGGCTGGGCGCGCCAACTGTTGTCGATGCGGAAAACTGGATGGCACACCCAGGGAGTGCCAATACGCTACTCAGTATTTTTCGCCATCAACGGACACCCACCAATTATGTGATTTTATCTGGGGATGTGCATTACTCGTTTGCTTATGATATCCGAATCCGATTTCGCGCCCATAGTCCGCGATTGTGGCAAATAACTGCCAGTGGTTTCAAAAACCGCTTCCCCGAGCCACTGCTCAGCTTTTGCGAGTGGTGCGATCGCGTTTTATTCAGCCCACTGTCTCCACTGAATTGGCTCACGAAACGTAAGCGTATGCGCATTGACCGGCGCGACCCTGATACGCCAGGCCCGAAGCGTCTCGTCAATGCCAGCGCCGTGGGATTGGTCACCCTGAATGAAGATGGCTCTCCACGCACCATTAGCCTTCTGAAGACCGATGGTCAACGCGTCTCTTTTCCGGAAAAGACAAACACATAGACAGCTCGCCTGCTACATCACCGTGATTATCATCGATGAAGTTTGGATAATCGCGGTAAGCAGGCCTAACCTTATTAAAGGTAGGCCGATAATAGGAGGCTTTATGCAAGGAGAAAACCACGCACTCGTTTTTGATTTCCCAGAGCACCGCGATCGTATCCATCACCTGAAACAATATGATCCAGCGTTTCAGCTCGATGCACAACGCTACCATCAACTCGATCATCATATTCGTGGTTTAGAGATGAACCAAATCCCTACCAGCGACGATGTTTTTACCGCCATGAAACGACAGCGCGCGCACCTCAAAGACCGTCTATACCAAAAACTACGCACGCACTAACAGGAGCTGACAATGCATATGTTGCATCGACTCTGCCTGTTGGTTCTTTGCCTAGGCATTGTAGGGGCGACCCACGCGAAAACCATCAACACGGAGGCGGTGAACCTTCGTGTTGAAACACTGAAGTCCGGTTTTTCTCACCCATGGGGGATCACTGAACTTCCGGATGGTGATCTGCTCATCACTGAGCGAAACGGTAACCTGAAGCGCTTAACCCCCAATGGCTTGGTCGTCTCCATTTTAGGTACCCCGAAAAACGTGTTTCAAGAGGGGCAAGGGGGGCTATTAGATATTGCTTTGGCGCCTGATTTTGCGACCAATCAGCGTTTATACCTCTCTTATGCCGCCGTCGACGAGCAAGGGCAGGCAGGTACTGAGGTAATGGTGGCCACACTGTCTAAGGATGTACTGATTGACAGTCGCGTTATCTTTAAAGCCCTTCCCAAGCGCGGTGGCGGGCGCCATTTTGGCAGTCGTTTATTAGTCACGCCTGAGTATTTGTATATTACCCTCGGTGACCGAGGACACCGTGATCGCGCTCAATTCGCTGATGATCATCTTGGCACTCTTGTGCGCCTTCATCATGACGGCACCGTGCCCGAGTCAAACCCTTTTGTCCAAACACCGAGTAAGCAATCGGAGGTCTTTAGCTTCGGGCACCGGAATATCCAAGGTATCGCGTTAGATAACAACGGCACCCGTATTTGGGCACATGAGCACGGCCCCCAAGGTGGCGATGAACTCAACGTAATCCTCGCCGGTGAAAACTATGGCTGGCCAACCATTACACATGGCGTTAACTATGGGCTAGGCACACAGATCGGAGAAGGCACATCCAAACCTGGCATGCGCCAACCTGTCTATTACTGGGAACCCTCTATTGCACCATCAGGCATGACGATGGTGAACAGCCAGCAGTTTCCGATGTGGCAGGGGGATTTACTGCTCGGGTCGTTAAAGTTTGGCTTGCTAGTAAGGCTAGAGCTGGAGAACGGCCAAGTCAGGCATGAAGAGCGAATGTTAGAGGGTCAGTTTGGCCGCATTCGCGATGTGATACAAGCACGTGATGGCAGTTTACTCATCCTCACCGATAGAAGAAACGGCAGTGTACTGCGTGTCACACCATTACCTCAGTCTTAGATAGAAAGGCTGGAGGTCAGCTCGCCATCATTGTGAGGTATCGACAGACGATATTGCTCACCATCGTAGTCTAAATTGGTGACTAACCACGCGCTTCGTGACTTAGAACGGTCGTCGAATTTAAGCCCACAATGATAACGCTCACCTTTAAGACGGTGACTCAATATCACGCCGCTCATTGTCAACGCTTGGCTGGCAGGGATACCTGTCAAGCTAAGCGCTGCACTTTTCTCCTCATCAATCTGCAAGCCAATCGCACGGTAAGAAAACAAGCACCCGCCCACAGAGAGATCGTGTATCGTCACGGGCACGCTGGCTTTACCGTCTATATTTAACGCTGCAGAGAGCTCGACATTGAAACGCTTGTCTTGGCGCAAAGGCGTGGCGTTCGCACCGTCACGAACAAGCTCGACACATAAAAGGGTATGGTGAGCTTCCATCAAGCCTTGTACTTTTCCACCAAATCGAATCAGCGATCCATCGGCAGAAACACCATGAAGACGTAAACTATAACCCGCCCCAAAGTACTGCTTTTTCTGTTGGCTCGACAGTTTAGGTAGTTGCAGATAACAAAAACGTTGTCCATCACTGCCAATCAACAACCCATTAAATCGGAACAAAGCTTTAGTAGGCGTCTGAATGTGAACACGCACCAAGGTTGCCACCCCCAACTTAAGTACCGCGTGAGTGACAGCTAAAGCGATGGCTTCTTGGTTTTTTTCTATCGCATTAAGTTGCTCTTTTCTTGGCATAATGGCGTTCGTTGTCGTCCGCTAATAAGGATTTCAGTATTTTTATTAAGATCGGTTGCGTTGAGTATAGATCGCCCTATTCGCCCATGTTACTTTTTCGATACATAAAGCACTCATCTATCAAGGACACATCATGAAAGGGACGCTAAAGCGGCTACTGATAGGCTCAATACTGGCCTACTCCCCCCTTGCCCAAGCCAGCGATGACGCGGCATGTGGCAAGGTCTCTATCGCGGATATGAATTGGAACTCAGCCACACTCATGGCACATGTTGATCAATTTATCTTAGCCCATGGGTATGGGTGTGATGCTTCTCTTGTCCCAGGCGACACCATGCCTACTGGCGTCTCAATGACAGAAAAAGGCGAGCCTGATATTGCCCCAGAGTTTTGGACAAACTCACACAAAGCAATGTTGGATAAAGGCGTGCAAGAGGGACGGTTAAGGTATGCAGGCGATGCATTCTCACAAGGTGGCAACGAAGGCTTTTGGGTACCCAAATACATGGTCGATCAACACCCCGAGTTAGCGACCATTGAAGGTATCAAAGCGCATCCAGAGCTGTTCCCTCACCCTGAAGACCCTGACAAAGCCGCATTTATGGGCTGCCCGGCGGGGTGGACATGTCAAATCTCAGCCCAGCACATTTTTAACGCCCTTGAATTGGACAAAGCCGGCTTTGAAATTGTCGACCCAGGCTCTGCGGCAGGCTTAGCCGGTACCATCGCACGAGCCAATGAGCGAAAAAAACCTTGGTTTGGTTATTATTGGGCGCCGACCCCTGTGATGGGAAAGTATGAAATGGTTAAAGTCGATTTGGGTGCCGATGTCAATTTAGCGCACTACAAACAATGTATCACCCAAGCGGACTGCCGTTCCCCCCAGGTCACCGCATTTCCCACCTCTCCCGTGCATTCGCTAACCACAGCATCCTTTGCCAAACAAGCGCCCGCGGCATTTAACTATATCAGCCGCCGTGAATACGATAACCAAGTAATGAGTGACATGCTGGCTTGGATGGACACCTACCAGGCAGACGGTGAAATAGCCGCAGACGAGTTTCTTCGCCGCTACCCTGCCGTTTGGCATCAATGGGTTGATGCACAAACCGCGCAACGTGTCGAAGACGCGCTGCGATAATGGTAGCGCATACACGGTGGGAAACGTAAACAGACATGACTTGCCGAGCGTCAAACATGACCTCGGCAAGCATAAAAGTGTGTTACTCGATCACGCCAAGCTCACGGAGGCGTTCCATCAAATAGCTGTTAGCCGTATGGCGCTCAGACAGTACAACATCTGGCTTAGGGTGCAAAAATAGCGGCAGCGAGATACGCGCTTTGGTTTTATCCGCACCTTCCGGGTTCACGACACGGTGAGTGGTAGAAGGGAAATAACCGCCGGATGCTTCTTGAAGCATATCACCAATATTGACGATTAAATTACCAAAATCACAAGGTACATCTAACCAGCTCCCATCTTTCGCTTTCACTTGCAAGCCAGGCTCATTGGCAGCAGGCAATATTGTCAGCAAATTAATATCTTCATGAGCAGCCGCTCGAATCGCCCCAAGCTCTTCATCACCCTTTAACGGCGGGTAGTGTAAGACACGCAATAAGGTCTGTTGGCTACCATTAATCATGCTAGAAAGTGGTTGCGAGAAGTGTTGACTTATATCTGATGGTGATTGGCGCTCAACCCACGAGAGCAAGGTTTCCGCTAAATGCGTGGCATGCTCGTAATAAGACTGTAAATTGCCTCTCAAGGCGTCTGGACACTGTCCCCACGGGTAATAATGAAAGAACTCTTTCAGATCACGCTTGGTATGGCCTTTCGCGGTCTCTGCGACTTTTGAGGGAAAAAAGCCGTCTTGCGTGTCGGGCTTATAGGTAAAGCGGTGCTTGTCTTCGGTATTAAAAAAACCTTCCCATTGCTGATAGATATCGGCGACCCATTGTTGCTGTAATGGGTGATTTTTTAATACACCAAAACCTGTTTCACGTAGGGATTTAACAAACGCCTGCTCTGCATCAGGCGCAGTAAAGTCAATGGCTTGCAGTGTCATAATACTCTCGTAATCGTTTGCTTTTTATCATGAGGTAAGTGAAACAATAGTTTAACAGGCAGGTTAACGGGTACAATGCCATCCTGTTTTTAGAGAGAAACGCTTTGTTTCTATAAGGGGACAATCTAACCTCAAGATAGGCAAACGTGTATCACGTGTTACACTCTATGCCGTTGTCAACGCATGGAGGTTATATGGGCGTTATTCGTTGGATCCTAGGTAAAATTATTCTGGTTGTTGAGTCATTGACCCAACCCAAATCCCCTCAATTAAACGCAGCACAAAAGCAAGCGATGGACACATTGGCACAGCAGGTCACTCTATATCAATTCGCGGCCTGCCCCTTTTGTGTAAAAGTGCGCCAGGCAAGCCGAAAACTCGGCTTACCGCTTCAGACCAAAGACGCGAAGCGCAACATGGATGCCAGAAAAGAGCTTGAACAAGGGGGAGGGCGAATCAAAGTACCCTGTTTGCGTATCCAACAGGCAAACGGTGAGGCGCGCTGGATGTACGAATCGGATGATATTATTGCCTACTTAAACAAACAGGCCACACCAATTATCGAAAAATAATTAGACACCCGCCAAGCTAGCGTCTATGTTTTTAGTGACAAGACTCCTTCGCTTGCCCCTTGTCGCCCGACCGGCTTATGCCTTTTATCGGGCTTTGCTAAACTGCCCTAGCCCTATGCGTGGGCAGTTTTCTTTTTCAATTCAACAATAAATCTCGTGACTGTGTCTGATCGATTTGCACGATCCACCCGCCGTTACTACGGGAGAAATGGACCCTTTCCCATTTTCCTTCGGAGCGTATATCATGGCGGTCACCGCTCTGTCTTGAGTTAGGTTCAATCACAAACTAGCTTTAAAAAGATGGAGATAATAAGGAGTGTGACATGACAACGTACGATCCCAGATATACTATCCGCAAAAGCCGTTATACCGACCAACTCATTTTGCTGGCGCTGTTGTGTCTCATGCTGGTCAGTCATGCTGTCGAAGCAAGACCGATTTTGACCATTTATGGTGATGTCGCCAAGCAATCCTTTACTCGTGAGGAGCTGATGCAGCTGGCTGACCGCACAATTGAAACGGAAACCCCTTGGACGGAAGGTCAGCAGGTTTTTCTCGGTGTGTCAGCACAAAAACTGCTGAAAACGTATGACAAACAAGGCCATGCATTGAAAGTTCACGCCCTCAATGATTATTGGTCAACAATACCGAGTGACGAGATTAATAAGTACAACCCTGTTTTCGCCATTAAGAAAAATGGCGAATGGATGCCGATTCGCGACAAAGGGCCGATTTGGGTTATCTACCCATTATCCGAATTTAATCAGTACGATAATGAGATTTTGCACAGTCGTATGGTATGGCAAGTTAACCATATCGAAATATTAGAAGAAGAATAACAACAGCCCTATTAGCTCAACCACGGTTTTTGCCTACTCCACGAGCTTCCCGACTCAACCACAAGCAGCTGGGCAAAACACAGCAGTAAAGGAATATATTGGTATGGTAAAGCGCCCTCTTATCGGTTTCATCATTTTTGCATTTACCACGTTAGCCTTCGCGGCCTCAGCGCTTTACCAGTTTCATAATGCCTACGCACGACAGGCACTGCATACCCAATTGTCAGCATGGGCTTTAGCACAAATGGAACTCGAAACCTTAGAGTTTCGTAATGAGCTCGCTTTGTACCTCGCCACGGCCTCAGACAAACAATCTCTTGTCCTCTCTTATGATATCCTATGGAGCCGTTATGATACGTTTTTAAGCAGCCAAGAGGCTGCGCCCATGCGCCAAGCATTTGATGCTAAGCCCGTGGTACAACGTGCTTTTCGTTTAATTCAGCAACATGAGCAAGCGGTATTGAACGGTGACCGACAGCGACTTTCTGGCCTTCTTCATGAAATGGATATTGTGCTTCCTCAGGTACGAAATCTGATGGTCAATAATTTTACCGGGCCGGCAGCTATCGAACAGCGTGAATTTTTACAAGACCAAATAAAAACCATGTACGCGGCCATCATTATACTGATGTCGTTATTGATTTTTTTCGCCTTTCGCCTCTATCGCAATAGTAGCAAACAGCAAAAAATGGCATGGCACGATAGTCTCACTGGCCTACCCAATCGCAATTACCTTTTGGAGTATCTCTACAAAGCAGCACATAAAAAACAAATACATACCTTATTGCTGATCGATGTTCGTCGTTTTAAAGACATCAATGACCTGATGGGATACGAACAAGGCGATGTCGCGCTAACACAGTTGGCCAATGAATTAAAAAGCATGTGTTTGCCTTACGGTTATCCTTGCGCGCGGATCAGCAGTAATGAGTTTGCGGTTCTCGCATACACCGACAATCGTCAGCTGAGCTTCTTTACTCAGCCTTTGTGCAACGCGCTGCGAAGCGCGATCGACAGTGTCTACCCAGGTCATCGATTAGCGGTGGCTATTGGCGTCGCAAAGAGCCTCGATTTGGATGACAACGTCATCAGAAATCATCGTCAGTTTGCCAATCAACTGTTAAACAACGCAGACCTTGCACTGATGAGAGCCAAACAAGCGCCTGTGACGCAAGACAGTGTTGATATTTTTAAAGCGGAGTACGAGCAAGAAGCGAAGCAACGTCGTCAATTACGCGATGAGCTCAAAGCTCACCTTGACGATCCTTATCAAGAGACACTCTATGTTTTGTTCCAACCCATGGTGGCAGCGACGTCAACACGCCTTGGCTGTGAGTGTCTGATTCGCTGGGACCATGCTGAGTTTGGCCCCATAAATCCAGCGGTCATCATCAATATCGCCGAGGAATCTGGTCTGGGTCGGGCACTCGGTGCTTGGCTTTTGCGTCAAGTTTATCTGGCATTAAACACCGAATGGCAAACCATTAATGACCATATTGATATTGCGATTAACCTTTCTGACTCGTTTTTCAACGAGTCCTTGATTGCCGATGTGATCACTGTATTTGCTGATCACCCAGAACAACGTAAACAACTGATTTTTGAGATCACAGAGACGATGACCATCGACGATATTGGTCGCTTCAATCTGCTGATGAATCAACTGCGCGACGTCGGTATTCGGATAGCGCTGGATGATTTCGGCACGGGTTGGTCATCCATGTCGGTACTCAGCCACCTGAGTTTTGATAAAGTCAAAATTGATCGCTCATTTGTCACCGGCATGGCCAATACACCGCGCCAGCATGTGTTAGTCGACACCATTTGTCATATGGCCCATCAGCTCGGTATTTGTGTGGTAGCCGAAGGCGTCGAAACACAAGAACAACTCACCAGCCTAAAACAGATGGGCGTTGACGAATTCCAAGGCTACTTCTTCGCCAAGCCGCTATCCGCACTCGACTTTTATGCTTTCTGCATCGATCACTTAAATCATAAAGACAAGTTATTGATGAGTGATTAATCAAACACTTCTTCTATATCGACCACTTTTGAGCGGTTAACCGTAATTTTCCAACGCTGATACACCGTCGGCTGCCCTTTTAACCGCTGACAACTAATAAGGTTAAACTGATGCCGCTTTTCAACCGAATCTTTGAGTACTTGGCCTTCATTAAGCCGATATAAGCGCTGACTACCACGGTCCATAAGGCGAGAAAAAGAGCGGAAATCAAATTTCCACACGTCACGAGTGGTGTCATAACCCGACAAAAAACGGGTTGTCTCTAACTGTGTTTTCACTTTAAGACGCACTACCGCCTCTTCCCGTTGACGCAGTTTGCCACGACGCAATTTCTTCACTTCATCGGGTAGGGCAGCAAAATCCATATAATCTAGCCACTCTAACTGCCGACCTATTTGTCGATTGGATGTGGGGTCAATAAAACGTTTTCGCCACTTGGGACGTCCTTTACGAATCCAGCGCCACAACGCGTCACGTAAATCATCTTTAAAGATCTCTCGCAATGCATACACACCCGCCATGGCCAACACGAACGATAGGGTGATTTCGCCTAAATATTGACGTGCACGGACAATAACAGTGGTGACAAACAACATCACAAACGCCGTCGCGGACGCTTTAGCCAGTTTGTTAAGGTTTTTACCTAGCGCCTGCGGCACTTGGCGAATCGTCACGGGAAACTCAATCAAGCGGCGCGCCAAGCGCATCTTATTGACCATACGAGTGGGATCGCGCCGTGCTTTATCCGAGTTATAACGGTTAACGAGGCGGTGTGCCTCTTCAGCTTGGCACAATTCAATCAATTGCTGGCGTACCCCCTTGTAGACGTTTCCACGCGGCATATGGGCTAATAACGACAGAAAACGTTGCTCCGTCAACCAAGATAAATAGTTGTCTATATTATGGTAATACTTGAGTAGCTTGGTATTTTGCGGTTTGTAGCGCCGGAGTCGCCGTAAAATCTCCACCGCCATCTCTATCGTATCTTCTAACTGCTCTAACGCTTGTTCATCCTCTAGCCCAGAAACGGATTCAAAAAAATCGTGCGTCGCTTTTTCAAGCGATAAGGCATACTGGTACGCATAGAGACTCAAGCTCACTCGATATTGTTCGGTTGGCAGTTTGTCACGACTGGCTAGGCGAGCATGTACCAAGGGCAGATGATAACGAGACGTAAAATACGTTCGACTATTGGCGAGGACACGGTAGTAAAACTCATCTTCAGAAAGCACATGCTTACCAAACTTAAGCTCACCAGGGACGAAGAGATAAAACTCGACCTCTTGGGCACTGACTTCCTCGTTGAGCACAGCCACCCTGACTGATAAGCCCTCATGTTTGTCTACTGTGATCACGACTGCTCTCCTGTGAACGCCAATAAATTTGCTACCAAGCCGATCCCCCATAATACGCGTACGACCAAGGTGTTACGAGTATCGCACATTTACCGCAACACAAGTGAAAAACCGCCATATCGCGTCAATCAAGCTGGTTGTTTTTTGCTCAATCGATCGTCTTGGGGTTGCTCTCCACGACTCGCGCGTACTGCCGCCATTGCCTACAAAGAAATTAACGGGGTTATCCACAGGTACAGTAGATAACTTTACAATCCAAGCGCTAAATATAGTTCAGAGCGCACCATATCTAGTATGCATATGACAGCATCCTGTTCCATAGACGACGCTAGCCTCGAAGTCGCTTAGGCCAGTCGAGAAAGCAAAGCTGTGCATGCGTATTCGCGATCTCTGTCCAGTGCTCGACGGGATACTGCACCACCGCCACACCTGAGGTCGGCAAGTTATCCTTAGTCATTCCCACGCCATGCAAATAATTGTTTAGTGCGGGGTTGTGGCCAATAATCATCGCCACATCATGCTCTAACTCGAGTGCTTGGATGGTATGAATGATTGCCGATGCATGCTCACTGTATAACGTTTCCTCTAAAACAATGGGCGGCTTATCGGTCAGCGTTTGTGCCACCAGCACTGCCGTATCTTTCGCGCGTTGCGCTGTGCTGGTCACAATCGTTTGTGGCTGGTGCAACCAAGCATTCAAGCGCTCCGCCATTTGCGGCGCTTGCCGAAATCCTCTCGGATTGAGCGGACGTTCGTGATCATCGAGGCTCGGATCATCCCAACTCGATTTTGCGTGGCGCATCAAAAATACCGTTTTCATCGTCACCCCCTCAATGTTCAATAAAAAAAGCGAGCCACGGCTCGCTTTTGGTTTTCACTGGTGTCTAGGCGGTTTAACTCGCCACGACTTGGCGCAAACGCTCCTGCACCACATTGACCAAAAGGTCGGGCTGGAATTTAGAGATAAACTGATTACAGCCCACTTTTTCAACCATTGCCTCATTGAAGCTACCGCTTAGTGAGGTGTTCAGTGCAATGTACAAATCACTCATCCGACTATCAGAGCGCACTTCATGCGTCAGTTTATAACCGTCCATCTCCGGCATTTCCGCATCAGTGATCATAAGCAAAATTTCGTCACTCACGTTTTTGCCTTCATCGCACCAACTCTTGAGCAAGTTCAGTGCTTCAGCACCATTTTTCTTGATGATGCACTCAACGCCAAACTGCGACAAGGTTTCACTAACCTGCGCGCGCGCCGTGGATGAGTCATCGACAACCAGTACTCGCTGCCCCGTCATATAAGGGGTCAGTTGCGGGTCGAGGACATCTTCAGAAACGCCAACTTCATACGCAACGATCTCAGCCAGCACTTTTTCCACATCCACAATTTCCACTAAACGCGTTTGACCATCAAAGTCTTGGCGAGTAATGGCCGTTAAGTAATTATTGCGCCCAGAGCTGGAGGGCGGCTCCATGATCTCATCCCAGCCCATGTTTTTGATATTGATCACCTGCCCAACGAGGAAAGCTTGGATAGTGCGGTTATATTCAGTCACGATCACGTTACATTCATCCGACATGCCTATCGAGCCCATGCCGATAGACTGACGTAGGTCAATCACCGGAATAGATTTGCCGCGAATCATGGCAACGCCACGGATGTTCGGATGGGAGCCAGGCATTTGGTTGAGCTTTGGCACTTTAATGACTTCACGTACTTTAAACACGTTGATGGCAAAAGGTTGGGTAGAGCCAAGGTAAAACATTAAAAGCTCGAGGCGGTTTTCACCCACCAATCGTGTCCGCGAATCTACCGAATCTAAAATATTGGTCATAGTCTACTCAACCGTCGTATTACTGCTCATTCGCATTTATCCGGACACGTAAATCCTTGCTAACGTGCCTCAATGTTGGGGCTTTTGTGTCGCATTGCACTGAGACTTTCAAGTACCGAGACAAAAAGCGTGTTCTTTCTTATTTTAGGTAAGATACAGCCACAGGCAACCTCTTTGCAGAAGGTGACGTCTAAATGACTGGCTCACTTAGCCTATATCTTTCGCTATCTTAACAAAAACCGTGGCCTAAAAGCGTGGTATACACCACGTTTAAATGAGACTATCAATAAGTTTCAAATGTGAGACAATAGCAGGCAAAAGTTTTATCTTTTCACCCGTTAGCCCTATCCTTGGGGTAAGAATAGGTGTTTAAAGACAACACTGTTACCCTAAACAGAAGACTGACGATAACACGCAGAGTGATGCTATGAAGAGCAAAGCGAATCAAGCACAAGGCATGTTGATGTTCCGCCTCACCGCCACCCAATCTTTCGCGATTGGCACGTTGAAGGTACGAGAAATCATTCCTTTTCAGCCGCTCACGGATTTGCCGGGATCTCACCCAACGGTGATCGGAACCACTAGCTTCCGTGGCATCGCGACCCCTGTCATTGATATGGCAAAAGCGATTGGCTACAAACCCGTGGCTAAGTCAGAATGGGAGTCTTGCTACATTATCGTGACCGATTGTCAGCGCCGGGTGATGGGCTTTTTGGTCCGTGGAATCGACAAGATCAGCGAGTGCGATTGGCGTTCTATTTCAGAGCCACCGGAAACCTTAGGAACACGCGCGTTTCTTACCGGCGTGATGAACATCGACGACAAGTTGGTGCAACTGCTTGATGTTGAATACATTATGGAGCACATTTTCCCCTCTGATCCTGACAAGCTGCACCCCATCTTAGCCGACGTCGATCGTGAGAAACTCAAACCCATGAATATCCTCTTGGTCGATGACTCATTGACGGCGAGACGGCAATTATCAGAGGCGCTTGATAGTATAAACATCCCCTACTTTGTCACCAATAACGGCCTAGAAGCGCTGCAAATGATGAAAAATGCCGCCTCAGCCGGCAAGCCGTTTGATATTATTGTTAGCGATATCGAAATGCCTGGGATTGATGGCTATGAGCTAGCCTTTGAAATCCGCAGCGACGATAAACTGGCGGAAGCTTACTTGATATTACACACCTCGCTATCAAGTGATATTAGTGTCGACCGTGCCAAACAAGTCGGGGCGCACGAAGCACTGACGAAATTCGATGCCACTGAGCTAGTGCAAGCCATGTTGCGCGGCGCGATGATGAAAACATCCGGTTCATCGGTCAAGCTCGAGGGCAGCCCAACCGACTACTGAGCGTGATTACCACGCTATCGGTGAGCCTTGATATGTGTCATGACACTGTCAATGCTCACCTGTTATCGTTGCCACCATCAATCAGCGAAGAAGGTAGGGTGACGGTTTAGCCAGCTAATGAGGTTGTTGATAAACTGGCCTCACAATGTCTTTTCTTCACCCGCCTGTTTCATTCAAGTGTTTAAAAACTCCCCACTTCAAGCGCAAAAAGACTGGGTTTGCCGCAGCGCTTGTGGTTTAATTTTTTCATACTTCAAAAAATAGAAGGCGACTACTATGACCAGCGTATACGAGATTGTTAAGCACTCACGACAAAAGAACAAACTGAAGCGCGAAATCCAGGACAACGACAAGAAAATCCGTGACAACCAAAAGCGGGTGGTGCTGTTAGAAAACTTGCTCGACTACATCCAGCCAGAGATGTCCTATGAAGAGATCGTGGAGATCATCAAAAACATGAAAGGCGATTACGAAGATCGCGTTGATGATCACATCATCAAAAATGCGGAAATTTCTAAGCAGCGCCGTGAAATCAGCCGCACTATCAAAGAGCTAACTAAACAAAGCAAGGGCGGTAAGTAATCGCTTGGCTTGATTGACCCGAAGAAGCCCGCCAACTGGCGGGTTTCTTTATTGCGCGAGAGGGTTAGTAATAGGCTCACCAAACATCGGTAACGGTCGCTCGTTACTATCGTCGTAGCCAATATTAAATCTAACCCGGTTGATACACACCTTCTCTTTAGTCTGACTAAACACATCAAACAACCTAAATCGCTCACCAAGCTCAGGGTGTGCTTGTTGATAGCGACGAAGGGTATCACCTAATTGACGATAGAATGCAGCCTCGCTTATTCCAAGAGATACAAACCACGGCGAAATAAACCGCAGTGTGGTGACAAAGTGTCCTGTGTATAAGTCATGCACCAGATAGTGTGGCGGTAAGTGTTTGATCGCCGCTCGCACGGCTTTATCCAAGCCATCCAACTCTGGAAACGGTTGATCGACAAAGCGTAAGTCACCATGAAAATCTTTGATCATGCAGCCCACAGGGATATCGCCTTCAAGTACCACGGTAATGTTTTGTCCGTGCGCAACTAACCCAACTCCGTATTGGCACAATAAGTGATAAAGGGGTACCACAACGTGATCAAACAAACGCTGCAACCATTCGCTAGGCGTTAACTTGGTGCGCGTAATCAGCGCTTCGACACAGCTGACCCCATCACCACCCGCTTGCATTAAGGTCGCCATACTCATGGGTCGCTGGTGAGACGGCAACAGGCTTTCGGCACGTTCACGCCAAACGCATCCCAACATTTCGTGATATTTGTAACAGCTGTCAACTTGCGCTTGATAAGGTTGCGGACAGTACACGCCGGCGACTTCCTGCTGCACATGCATACCAAGACGCGATAATAACGCATCCTGACGTACACAGGTTGACAGCCATTTTGACAGCACTGGGCCATGCGCAATAAAACTCCCCGGTACGCCGCGATAGCAGGAGGTATTGAGAATGGTTAACGCTGTTTTTACGTCATACTTGCCTTGTTCATCCGCCCGACTCAAGGTACGAATCGACTGCTGTGGACGCCACTGTTCTGTACTCGCACCCAGGTCAATGATGTCACCTGAAGCGAATAAAGACGCATATTGGCTGTAGATATAACGCTGCATCTGCCACGGATGCACCGCCATTATCAGGTAATCATCCCGTTCATCGACCGCTAAGCGCGTCATGAGTGCATCATAAGCGGCCGGTGATAGGGTCTCAGTGAGTAAAGAGGCCTGATCTAGTCCATCACTAAAACCATAGCGAGCACACGTTCGATGCACGGCGAGATAGTGCAACGCAAATGTGTTGCCATACTCAGGCGCATACTGATGACTATCTTGCTGGCCCCACCCTAATCGCCCTTTATTGGCAAGTGCCTTGGGATGAGCATCCAAGTAAGGCTGGCGATCGGTTTCTGATAACGACACGAGTTTATCGGCTGGCAGACTGCTAAGCATCGCGAGATGCTGTTGTTCCGCCATGAGTGTTTCTTGATACTCCTCGATAAAACCGCCCAGATGCAAAGGCGCCATATCGATAACAGGCTGTAAGTCCATCACCAATGTCATCAACTCCGGATGGTGATTGTCGCCCCGTGACACGCTGCCGCTGTCTACTATCACCATTCCCCAAACATTCATCGTACCCGTAAACCACCACTCTGCATCGGGCAACGCCAACCTAAACCGATGTTCTTCAAGGTGGTCAACGGTAATCGCATTTTCAAAATGAAGCTCACTGATCGCTTTTGCGAGCAGTTTCTGATTGGCCGCTTGCCAATAATTCCCCTGCATTTTTTACGTCCTTTATGCGTTATTTTTCACCAATTTAGGTGAAATGTGGCAATTCGGTTATCAATGTATTGACATTAGGAGTAAATATCAATAATCATAATGATATCCATTATCATTTGATTTTGGAACTAAGGTAGTGACGAAGAAGTACTGCAGGGACGCAGCCTCATCATGCCCTGCAGCGTTGTGACGAATAAGGATAATTATGAACACCAAAAAAGCAGTCGGCTTTTCGCTCTCGCCGCTGGCGTTAGTGATCAGCGCTCATCTCGCCCATGCCGCCCCTTCTGCGGCCAATACCGAAACCATCATTGTAACCGGTAGTAAGATTCAAACGACCATCGCCGATTCCGCCAGCACTAACTGGGTGATCACCAATGAAGAGTTAACCCGTGAAATTCAAGGCGGTGAGTCATTAAAAGGCGCGCTCGGGAAGCTGATCCCAAGCTTTGACTTTGGCAGCACCAACGCACGCACCAACGCCTCACAGAATTTACGTGGCCGCAGCGCGCAAATCATGATTGATGGCGTTGCTCTGAATGCTGCTCGAACCATCAGCCGCCAACTGGATAGTATCGACCCCTTTAATGTTGCGCGTGTTGAGGTACTATCAGGCGCGACTTCCATTTATGGCGCAGGCGCCACCGGCGGTATTATCAATATCATCACCAAGCGCGGTGAAGCGGGCGATGCGCAACTCGAGGTGCAGACTGGCGTCACCACTGGGTTTAACAACAGCGAAGATCTCACCAAGCAAGCCGCGGTCGCGGTCTCCGGCGGCAGTGATAGCTTGCAAGGGCGCTTATCCTTCGCGTATGAAGGTAAAGGTGCAGCCTACGACGGCAATGGCGATCCTATCCTGCCCGATGTGACCCAAACTGATACCCAATTCAATGACAGCATTGATGTGATGGGTAGCCTCGATTATCGCCCTGATGACCAACAGCACCTCTCTCTGACTGCTCAATACTATGACAGTCAGCAAGATACGGATTATGGGATTGATTACGGGCCGGAACTTAGCTCCTCCGGGATACTGTCAGGATTACTAGATGACTCGCTAATTAAACGTTCAGATG
The DNA here is from genome assembly GCF_009377945.1 of Salinivibrio sp. VYel1. Taxonomy (NCBI): domain Bacteria; kingdom Pseudomonadati; phylum Pseudomonadota; class Gammaproteobacteria; order Vibrionales; family Vibrionaceae; genus Salinivibrio; species Salinivibrio sp. VYel1. The sequence continues at coordinate 432,035 of NZ_RSAM01000001.1, forward strand.
GACTCCAACTGGATGAGCAACCCTTTACTGAGCGCATGATGCTAAACGCTCAATATAGTCACGCTAATGTCTTTAACCATGCTTTACTGGCGCAGGCTTATTATCGTAAAGAAACATTTGGATTCTTTCCGTTTCCAATCAAAAAACTTAATTTCAGCCACTTAGGCGCGTCTGAACAAAGTAATCAAGTGATAGGAACTAAGATATTATTGGAAAAGTCGTTAGATAGTTTGACATTAAACTATGGTATCGATCTTAGCCAAGAAAAGTTTGACGCATTTCAGCGGATCTACGAGCAGGCTGCAAGTCTAGAAAGTAACGGACTCACATTTAAGCATCTAGGCAATGTTGGGCGTTACCCTGATTTTACGACCCAAAACGCAGGCATTTTTGCGCAAGCGGATTGGGCCATCAACGATAAGCTGAATGCCTTTGCCGGATTACGCTATCAGTACACCAAATATAAAGGCGATGACTTTATCGGTTTTGCAGAGCAAGCCAAAATACTCGTTGGTGCACTCAACAGCGCGGATACTATCCCCGGTGGCACCACAGCCAAGGATATTTGGCTCGCGAATGCGGGACTCAAGTATGACATGACCGACAACCAACAAGTGTGGGCTAACTTCAGCCAAGGCTTCAATATGCCCGATCCGGGAAAATTTTATGGTCAGGCAGATTATACAAACGGAAATCATGACGGCAACTATGTGAGTGTATCCAATACACCACTGGATGGCGCTAAAACCAACTCCTTTGAACTTGGCTGGCGTACCCAGCAACAAGACTATAATGCGCAGCTTGCAGCGTATTACTCCCTCTCTGATAAAACCTATAAGTACAATGGCGCTGATTTAGAATTAAACAGCAATAAAAAGCGTATTTATGGTTTGGAAGGACAGATTAAATACTACCTTACTGATGCTTGGTATAGCCGCGCACAGGGTCACTTAGTGCAAAGCGAAGTGAAAGACCAAGGTAGTTGGGACGATCTCACTATCGAAAACGCGAGCCCTTCTACCGCGATGGCGGCAGTCGGCTACGATAACTTCGATTGGGGCACCGAGCTCAACCTCCAACACGTTGGCGATCTGTCTGATGAAGATGGAGACCAACTAGAAGGCTATGAACTAGTCGGCCTTAATGGTTACTACACTTTACCAATCGGCCAAATCAACTTTGGTATCCAAAATTTACTCGACGAACAGTATCAAACCATTTGGAGTCAAAAAGCACAAAAGACCTATGGCTCTGGATTAGCCGAACTATTCAACTACGCCGGCGTTGGCCGTACCTTTAGCTTGAGCTACAGCGCCACGTTCTAGTCGTATTACCATTCGCGCCTAGTCCTCGCTGGGCGCCTTTTCTCCCAATGTGTTTCAACCATAGTTGCACCACAACATTGCCCAGTATGCCCGTGTCTGTAAGGAGTTGTCATGACACATCCCCTGAGTTTAAATGCGTTTTTCAATGCGTTGTTTGTCGAGCACCCACACACGCGGGTGATAAAAGGTCAGCCTGACCACGCCTGTTTCCCGTGTGAACAGGGAGAATTATTGTTACCGCTCACCTACACCTCAGCAACCGGCCGTCATCGTTATCAAGGTGACATACTGTGGCGCGGTAGCGACGGTGAAACTATCCCTACAACCTTTGCCGATGCGGTTTGCCGTATCGCGCAATCAGTGCCTAAGGTCAGTGGCGAGCGTCTCGACCGCTTTGCATCACGTGTTAGCCAGTCTGACACCTATGTGCAACGGGCAGAGGCACATTGGCAACACAGGTTCGCCGACCGCTGGCCTCAGCGTTTTATCGAATCGGAGCAGTCTCTGACCGGCGGACATAGCATGCACCCTGCCCCCAAGAGCAATGAACCACTGACGCCTGAACAGCAAGAAGCGTATCTACCCGAATTTGCGCAGTCATTTGCGATTGAATGGTTTGCGGTTGCGCCGGGGCAATGGACAGGTGAAGGGGTTAACCATGATGTACTCGACACCTTGCAATCCTTGTTTGTCGATAGCGTGGGCTTAACCCATGCGGCCAATTTGCCGCAAGGCTGGCTTCCCTTGCCCATGCATCCTTTACAAGCGCAAGCATGGCGTGACAGTGATGACGCATGTGCACTTAAAAACAGCGTGATTGATTTAGCCTTGACCAGTAGCGGCTGGCTGGCCACCTCATCGTCACGCGCCATCTATCATCCCGACCATCCGTGGATGTTAAAAGTCTCTCTGCCTGTCAAGCTCACTAACTCGGTACGGCTATTAACCGCCACCGAAGCCAAGCGTGGTACCTTACTAAGTAAAATGCTCAACGCAGCCCCCGGACAAACGCTGCAGCAGCGAGCCCCCACGACAACCTTTATCGAAGAGCCAGTCTGGTGCACCATTTTATCCGCGCAAGGTGAGCCTTTAGCACTGCCTGTAGTGAGCTTGCGCGACAATATATTCGCCCACCAAGCCGATCAAGATGTCCACCTGCTCGCCAGTATCAACCAGCCACATGGGCAAGGCAGCCAAATTGGCGCACTGATCGCGCAAGCCGCACAACATCATCAATGGACACAGCACGACGCCGCACATCATTGGTTAGCCGCCTTCTTGGACCATATTCTGTATCCCTTGTGTTTGGCACGCAGCGATTATGGCATCTTGTTACTGGCCCACCAGCAAAACGTCTTGCTGCGTACCGCGCACGGTTTGCCTAACGCCATGATGTACAGAGACTGCCAAGGTATTTGGGTCACCGACCCTGCCCCTACGCTGTTCCCCGATGCATTCAGTGAAGGGTTACCCAGCTGTTACGTCACAGCCGACAAGGTTGACCCATATCTGAGTTACTATCTGATTGGTAATACGCTAATCAATACACTTTCCACGATCAGCGAAGCTACCGGTGTCACGGAGCAACGTTTGTGGCAGCTCTGCCGTCAAGCTTTCGCAACGTGGCGAGCGAGCCACCCTGTGGATAGCCGCCTGTATGACTATCTTCTCGACTCGCCGACCCTACACTGGAAACGGAACTTTAACACCTTTCTCGCCGATCACAACGAAGCGACACTGGCCGACCCAAGCCAAATATACACCGATATCGATAACCCATTTTATGGTGATAACGCACTGGGCTCATGGGTATTTAAACCGGTCAATCTTGATCGCACCGTGGGACTTCGCAGCCACTTGCTCGACGCGTCTTATCACCTCATCGACGTGATGGAGCATGGTCAAGCCAAAGCGACCTTCGTACTGCACCAACCGGACAATGAGACCGCGACACTAACCACGCGCTATTGCAATGATGAATCACTCTGGTGGTCGGCCGTTGAACACGCCTTTTATCAGCATCAGTGCCAAGCACTGCATGCCAGTGATTACCCTCACGCTCTGCAATCAGTCGTCTCCCCCGGCACTCCACTGACGCTGTCGCAGTTTAAACAGCACTGCCCGATTTGGCACCAAGCTCAGGCCCCCTCCAATGAGGGATACCAAACCGCAGACAACGGCTTAACCCACCCAACGCGGCCTGAAAAGCCACAAGGTGTGTTCTATCGTCGCTACTTTTATCACCTCAAACGCACCCTGACGCTGCGTCCGGTAGAAACAGAACGTGATCTTGCATGCTTTCACGCATGGCATAACCATCCGGATATTGCCCCGATTTGGGAATTAGAGGGCTCGCTCGACTTTCATCGCCAATATCTGCAAAAGGTGCACCATGACGCACACCTTATCCCCGTGATTGGCGAGTTTGATGGACAGCCTTTCGGCTACTTTGAAATTTATTGGGTCGCCGAAGACCGGCTCGGGCCTTACTACGATGTCGATGCTTTCGATCGTGGTATCCATATGCTGGTCGGCAATCCTCACTTTTTGGGACGTCAGTTTTTTAGTACTTGGGCGCAATCGCTCATCCACTACTGCTTTTTGGCCGAACCTCGCACCTTAAATGTGATGGGAGAGCCGAACGCGGCAAATTGGCGTGTGGTACGTATTAGTCGTGGCGTAGGCATGAAAAAACAAAAAGAATTCGATTTCCCGCATAAGCGCGCCGCACTGTTGCAATGTGAGCGTAACGATTTTTTCGCACATTATGCGCAATAAGGATGCAGTGATGACAAGGCATTACTCTGTTTTAGGTGTCGGGCTTGGCCCCTTTAATCTTAGTGCGGCGGCACTGCTGGCTCCCCACACTCAAACGATTTCAAGTTTGTTTGTTGAGCAAAAGCCACGCTTTGCATGGCATCCTGGGTTATTACTGGATGATGCCAAAATGCAAACCTCGTACCTGAAAGACATGGTAACGGCGGTTGATCCAACCAGCCCTTATACCTTTATTAATTATCTGGTTAAAACCAAAAAATTCTATCCTTTTACGGCGCGGGGCGAACAGACGGTCTCGCGTTTAGAATTTTCAGATTATATGGCTTGGGTGGCTCACCAGCTTCCCAATACCCAATTCGACACCCCCGTCATTAACATTACGCCACACGGCTCAGGCTTCGCGGTGAATACGCCACACGGACAATTGACCTGTGATCATTTGATCCTTGGTACTGGTACCCACCCGTTTATGCCTGACTGTGCTGCGCCGTTTGTGGGTGATCAGGTCTTTCATGCCAGCGAACTGGCACTTCGACAACCGGACTTGAAGGGTAAAAAAGTTGCCATTGTTGGTGGTGGCCAAACTGGTGCCGATGTCTTCCAGCACCTCTTTGATGGTGAATTTGGCAAAGTCGCGCATATTGATTGGATATCTCGCCGCCCTAACCTACAAGGGTTGGATGAGAACCCGTTTACTGATCAGTACTTTATGCCTGATTATGCAGAGCAGTTTCACGGTCTCGACCCCAAGGTCAAACACACTCAGCTGGCACAACAAAAGCTGGCCAGTGATGGGATCACCGAGAATTGCTTACAAGGGCTATATCAGCGCCTCTATCATGACAAATATGTACGCCGGTCACCGCTGTGGTGGCGACTGCTTCCAGGACAAACACTCACGGGTATGCAATCGCATCCATCCGGTTACCAGTTAACCACAACGGCAACGTTGACCGGTGACTCAGCGACAGTCGATGCAGACGTGGTTATCTTGTGTACCGGCTTTTCTCGTGCCCTGCCTCAGTGTCTCGATACCCTGCGCGATTGTCTCGATCTCGATGACAAAGATCGGCCAAGTGTGAATGCGCACTACCGAGTAAAGATGCGTGAAGGCTACGTGCAATCGTTGTATATGATGAATGTCGGCACGCATTGTCATGGCATTATTGAGCCGCAATTGAGTCTTGCGGCATGGCGAGCCGCCACCATTATCAATGCGATTAACGGTACACCACTGTACGATATTGCCCATCACCACGGCCTACTTGATTGGACACTGGCGGCGTCCACCTCTTCCACAGCTAAAATGCAAAAAGTAGCAGGTTGGTAATGGCCCACGCACAAACACAAGCGGCGAGACAAACCGCAAGGTGGCAACCGATCACTTTGACCTTGATTGCGGCTTTGATGGGCATCGGTCAGAACGGACTCTTGGTCTCGCTCCCCCTACTGGTGGCGCAAGGTGGCTTTTCACTGTCGACATGGGCAGTGATTATTGCTGTAGGGAGCGTGTTGTTTCTCCCCGCCGCGCCATTTTGGGGACGGATCAGCGACCAATATGGTCCCAAGTTTGTGGTCCTGCAAGCGCTAATCGGCATGGCGACTAGCTTTGCGTTATTGCTCGCTGCAACAGTGGGCGCGCAAAGCAGCGCTATCCAATGGCCTTGGTTAGCGCTCGCAGTACTGGCACGGGTGATCTACGGCTTAACGGTTGCAGGGATGGTGCCTGCCAATCAGCATTGGGCCGTGTTACTCGCCGGTGAGGCGCGTCGTATGCAAGCGATCACCTCCATCAGTATTGGCTTAAGCCTCGGCCGATTAGCTGGCCCGTTGATTGCCTCGGCCGTATTATTGATCAGCCCCTACGCGTCACTGACGCTGATGCTATTACTGCCACTATTAGGCGCAATCGCTATCAGTATGATGCCTCACTGCGCGGATAAGAAGGACGAACCTCATTCATCCGCCCATCTATGGCTCGCGCCAAAAGCCATTTGGCCCTACATGGGTTACGGTCTTGCCGTATGTGCAGCGATTGCTCTGTTGCAATACAATCTCACCCCCATGCTCAATCACCTCACCGAATGGTCCGCCGATAAAGTTAGCCAAGCCATCGGCTATTTGCTGACGTTAAGCGGTATCGCCACCTTAGCCGTACAAGTGTTAGTGGTAAAAAGACAGCGTCTGAGCACCGAGCGTATGCTAAGCCTTGGCGCAATCAGTATGGTGATAGGTTATGCCTTGCTATTAGTGCCACATTTTGCGGCGTTAGTGATGGCAATGGTGGTGATATCTGGCGCCTGTGCACTCCTGATTCCCGCCTATACCAGCCAAGCGATGCAACGGCTCGACCATGAACCGGGAAGAGTCAGTGGTTATATCGCCATGGCGCACACACTGGGTTATGGGTTCGCCTCCTTGTTAGCAACGCTCACGTTAAATTATCCGCCGTTGCCAACTTTCACCTGCATTATGCTTTCTTGCGCCGTCATCATTGGGGTACTGACTATCAAACCCTCACCTCCCACTTTGTCTCGTTAGCCACCTGAAAATTTCATCATTTCGAAAGATGACTGCCACTTTTCTCGCCCTCGTATGCAAACATCAAGTTGTCATCGAGGGCGAGCAATGTGGCCTGAGTTCAGAAAGAAAAAAACGGTTCGTAGGTTACAACCTGATTTCATTAACTTAATCACACAGGATTGCATGGCAAGGATAGATACAGGTAACTACACTGTCTAATAGTTCGTCAGTTACTGGGTGAGGGATGATCAGATGAAACAAATTTTACTGTCATTATTGCTAAGCATTGCCGTTATTGGCAATGTTCAAGCGAGAGACATTACCTTTGGTATCGTGCCACAACAATCTGCTATTACACTGGCCAACAACTGGGGCCCGATTTTAGAATACGTCTCTCAACAATCAGGGTACAACCTTGTCTTTCGTACTGCCAAAGACATTCCCGAATTCGAAGGACGTGTACTCACCGGTGAATATGATGTCGCGTACATGAATCCTTATCACTACACGGTTTTCCATCAAAAACCCGGCTACCAAGCGTTTGCGAAGCAAAAAGATAAGCGGATTCACGGTATTTTAGTCGTCAAGAAAGACACGTCCATTACCTCCCTTGAGGAGCTAGATGGCAAGCGCTTAGCGTTTCCCTCACCAGCGGCATTCGCAGCCAGTGTAGTGCCTCGCGCGGCGCTGAAAAATCAAGGCATAAACATTACACCGCAATATGTCTCGTCTCATGACTCCGTTTATTTAAACGTTGCGCGAGATTTCTTTATTGCTGGTGGTGGCATTGAACGGACGTTTAATAATACCGATCCCGAGGTTAGCAAACAGTTGCGAGTATTATGGAAAACCCCCGGCTATACGCCTCATGCGTTCGCATTTCATCCTGACCTTGACCCTCAAGTCGCCGATGCGATTAAAGCGGCCTTTCTCTCCCTCAATAACAGTGAAAAAGGCCAAACGCTGCTGGGAAATATCAGTTTTAAAGGGATAGAGCCAGCGCAGAACGAGGATTGGGACGATGTAAGAGCGTTAAACATTACGCTGTTGCAACACTTGCTGAGTGACTAGCCCATGTCCTTACGATTAAAGACCATCTTAGGTGTCGCCCTGATTGAGGCGATCCTGTTGGCGATTCTGCTGACATTGACTCTCAACTATTTAGAAACCACCAACTATCAAGGGCTCAACCAACGTGCCAGTTCAACAACCCAGTTATTCGCTTCCACGGTAAAAAATGCGGTGTTATCGTTCGATCTCGCCACTGTTGACTCCTTTACTCAAGAGCTACTCCATAACAGCGATATTATGTATGTCGCGGTTTTAGGCGATAACGGAAGCATCCTATCATCAGCCGGGGACCTTCCTGATTCTCTCACTACAGACATTCTTGAGATGAATGCACAGTCCGTTACGGATGGACTATATGATGTACGCGCGAGTATTTCCGAGTCGAATATTGAATTTGGCTCGGTCTGGATTGGATTTGACATGACGGGTCTGCTTGGCCAGATACAAGATGCCAAAAACTGGAGCATGCTCATTGTGCTAGGCGAGATGCTATTGGTGGCCTTATTCTCTTATCTGTTGGGGAACTACCTCACTCAGCGCTTATCAGAACTTAAAAATGCTGCCGATACCATCGCCAGTGGCGAGCGAGACGTACGCATTTCAACCCACGGGAAGGATGAACTGGCCAGTGTGGCCGCTGCGTTTAGTAATATGATTACAGCATTACGTGAGTCCGAGAATAAAACCGCGACCTACCAAAAACGGCTAGAAGAAGCCAACCAGACACTAGAAAGCAAGGTGGCGCGACGCACGGCCGATTTAGTGCGGTCCAATGACCAACTCCGTGAGATAAACCATCAACTCAAACAAACGCAAGAAAAGCTGGTCGAAAGCGAGAAAATGGCCTCAATTGGGACCATGGCGGCAGGAGTTGCCCATGAAATCAATAACCCCATCGGCGCAGTGAAAAGTAACCTAAAAATATGCCAAGAATATCTTGGCACCTACCAAAAGTGGACTGAGATTGCCGAGCAGGTTGTTCACCAATCAGAGCAGCTTGAAACCCTCACTCATTGGAAAAATCGCCACTATGTCGATGACCTTTATGATGATTTTAATGATAGCCTTGCCGATGCCAACGACTGTGTGCAACGCGTAGTCAATATTGTTTCCGCCTTACAACAGTACTCCAGCTATAACCAACAAACACGCCAACACTTTCAAGGCGTTGAGATTTTTACGGTGATTGATGAGGCGCTGAACACTCTATCACCGCCGACTAATATCAAGATATCGATTGCCGCTAGCGTGTATCAACTCCCCCGAGTTATGGGACGCTATGATGAGCTGGTAATGCTGTTTAAAGAAGTGATCAAAAATGCACAGCAAGCCTGTGATCGCGGTACTCCAGACGTTGCACACAGTATTGATATAGAGGGTGAAGACAATGGTGAATCGTGCACCATCACCGTGAAAGACTCGGGGCCTGGGTTACCGCATGATCAGAGTCATCGTGTTTACGACCCTTTCTTTACCACCTTGCCGGTTGGACAAGGCATGGGGCTCGGGTTAACTTATGTCTACGACATTGTCCGCCATCACCAAGGCGATATACAACTCACCTCATCAGTCCACGGCACCACAGCCGCTATCACCCTACTCCGACACAAAAGTGATGCTATCGCAAATCATGCCTCATGATGACAGTCTTCCTCGTTAATAAGGCGTCTCTTGTGCTTTAAAGTTAGCTAAAAACTCAAGGAGTTTATCTCCGCTGAGCGGTGCGCCAATTCCATAACCTTGTACTCGCGTACACCCCTTTTCTCTCAAAAAGTCGATTTGGTTTTGATTCTGTACCCACTCAGCGACCACCTCGACGTTCATCAGCCGCGCACTCTGACCCACTGAAGTCAGGATCACTTCATCCATCTCACTCTGACCAATATTACGAACAAAGCGGCCATCTATTTTTATCACATCAAAGGGGAGGTCGCACATGGACTCAAACCCCGCAAAACCAGTCCCAAAGTCATCTAGCGCACAGGAGATCCCGAGGGATTTCAAACGTTCCATTTGCTGGCGCGTTAATGAAAAGTCATCAATCCGGTCAGTTTCTACCAACTCGACTTCAAGGTGTGCAATCTCATCGGGGTAGTGCGGCGAAAGGTGCTGGATAACATCAACCACAAACCCAGTCTCTAATTGTTTTGCAGTGACATTAACACTCACCGTTTTCGCGTAACCCGCCTGACGTAGTCGCCCAATCGCTTCCAGTGCTTGCTCAAACATCGAGGTGGTTAGTACATTTTCAAGTCGATATTGACTCAATAACGGCAAAAACTCCGCAGGGCTTTGGTAGTGTCCCGATGCGAGTCGACGCCTCACTAGCGCTTCAAAACCATCTATTTCATTGGTTACAATATTTAACTGAGGTTGAAAGAATGCCTCGAAGTGCTTGGCCTCAATATCATGAATCAAGGCGCGTAACGATGCGTCGTCTTGATGTTCTTCAGGGCAAGGTAGCCAATAGAGCGCATCATAAAGTGGTATTTTTTCTGCTTTACGCGCCTGAACTGTATCAAAAGACAATTCCTGCCAAGAGCGAAGGGCACTGATCATTAATTGTGTCGACAGGCCTTTCTCTTCTGCGGCGTGCAAACTTTCAATCAGTTCGCTTAACAACCGGTGGCCTTCTGATGAATACTCAAATAGAGCAATAAATTTGTCGGCGATCCGATACCATTTAAATACCTCCAACTCATGCAAGTGTTCACTCACCCTTTGCAGACGTTGATTCCCCACCATCACCGACTCGGTTTCATTAAGATTACTCGTGCCTTGGTTATCAACAATCGCCACCAACCACGGTGTTTTTGCATCCACCCCCATACCTTGAATTTTCTCGTTGAGCGCCTCTTTTGAAAAGCAAGCCGTCAGTGTGTCGTTGGGCAAAGACGCGTGTTTATGGGTCAAAATGGTTTTCACCGTGTCACACAACACGTCGCGGTCCCATGGTTTGCTCACATACTGGCTCAACGCACCAGTATTAATCGCTCGAGAAACGCCCGGTAGATCGGCTTGCCCGGACAACATAATGGTCGCGATATCGGGATAACGTTGGTGAATACTAATCAGTAACTCTGCACCGTCCATATTCGGCATGCGGTAATCGGAAATCACAAGACCAATTTGATGTTTGGTTAAAATATCGAGCGCCTGCTGCCCCGACTCTGCGGTATGAATATGCGCCACAAAACGACGTAACTCTCGCTTTAATGCGCGCAAAATATGTGGCTCATCATCAACCAGTAAGATTTCCGTGTACGCCATCATGCGCTTTAGTCTCCTCTTATACCTTCTGCATCAGACGGGGCAATTTCGTCGGCGCAGCCATCGGAACAAGGCAGCACGATAGTAAACGTGGTTCCTTTTCCCTGCTCACTTTCTACTGTTATCTGGCCACCATGTGCAGCGATAATATCGCGTGACACCGACAACCCAAGCCCGGTTCCCTGCCCCACAGGCTTGGTGGTATAAAACGGCTCAAAAATCGTCGTCAGCACTTCATCAGGGATCCCGAGACCGGTATCTTTAATTTTTATCATTAAGTGCTCAACATCGAGAGGCGCAACATCGATGTTTATTTTCCCTTCGCCCTCAATCGCTTGAGCGGCATTAATCAACAGATTGAGAAAAACCTGATTCAATTGCATAGGCTGACAAAGGATATCAGGTGTCTGAGGCGAGTAGTTTCTCTCTATTTCAATCGCATACTTAATTTCGTTGTGGATAATCTTCAGTGTCGAGTCGATACCGCGACGAACATCGGTTAAAACCCATTCGCTATTATCAGCACGGGAAAACTCTTTGAGATCTTTGACAATCGTCATCACTCGCGTGACCCCTTCTAACGACTCTTCAATCAGCTCACTAGCATCCTCGAGTAAATAGCTCAATTGGAGCTTATCTTTTAGCGCCTGCCTATCAGCGACTAACACCTTGTTCTCACTCGCATCAATCTTTTCATCCAACTGATGGACATAAGCGGAAAATTTCTCTAGATAGTCGTACAAGGTGCGGATATTGGAAGAAATAAAAGCGATAGGGTTATTGATTTCATGGGCAATTCCCGCCGATATTTGCCCAATCGACGCCATTTTCTCAGACTGAAGTAGTTGCCCTTGAAGCTGCTTAAGCTCTGACACTACTTCTTGATAGGCGTCCGAGCTTCGTTTGAATCGCTGACTCTCAGAAATACTAGGGCGTGTGTCTTGCTTAGAGGCCGCCAACGCTGTGGGTCGGTAAAAACAAATCGCAACCTGTGTTACCACACCACACGCTGACGGGATGGGAAGAAACTCGGTATCTTGCCAATTATGAGCGACGTCGCTACCCACTTCCACAAATGTATCAATGATGACAGAGCCGGAGGACTGTAAGGGCGTTTGCGTCGAGAAGACCGAATCGATGTTTTGCTGTAAAAATTGACGGTGGTCAGGAAAGCATGCCAATAGTGAGCGTCCAACCACTGTACCTGGTTTTGCTGCTAAGCGAGCAAAGAAGCACGCGTTTGCACTCTCAATGGTGTACTCATGATCGACGATGCATATCGCTATTGCCAGTTGATTAAACAATGCTAGTGACATATCGCTATTCTTCACGTTTTCCCTCCCTATTCACCGGACAGGAAAAAACAAACAACGATTTCGTATATTACTCGCCAACACACTCAGATCGTCTCCTGGTAGGATTGAGTAAAAAAAGCACCAATATTCGCCGACCAAGACTGTAAAAGTTTCGCTTTCTCGATATCGTTCGCGTGAATCCACTGCCGGCAGTAATGCAATAGCGCGCCATCCTTGGTTCGCTCACTTTCAGGGGATAACGGAATGGCGCCGCTTGCCAACACAATCTCTGCAAGCTCAAAATCATAGCCCCATAAGATAACGATATAGCTGGACACAATGAGCGCGGTATCAAAGCGAGTGGGTAAATCACAAATGGGATTATTACCACTTTCCCGACAACCTAGCTCTCGTGCCATTAACTCTCCCAACGATGACAAGACAGATGCCAGATATAAGCGCTCAGCATGCGCTTTGTCGTGCCCTAAAAAGACACCCAGTGATTTGCTTAGATTAGCCAGTTCGATATGTTCGTCGACCACTTCATAGTGCTCCTTGGTGGACAAGTGCTTAAAGGCATTATGTCCCACCATAGTGGCAGCAATTGACTCGACCGATTGAATGCCCAGCCGATTAATCGCTGTTTCTATTGACCAAGTCCGGTTTCGAAAGCCCAAATAAGCAGAATTAGCAAGCTGTAAAAGTCGGGCAACTAGGGGAGGCTCTTCGCTGACCACTCGTGCAATTTGTTCCATGTCTGAATGGGGATCATTAATCGTGGCACGTAAACGGCGCACGCAGTCAGGCAAGACGGGAAAATCCTCAATACCGACTAACCGGTTACGCGTTTCAGCATCAATCGGCAACTTATAGAGGCGCTCAACACTATTAAGCACATTATCAAAGTCATCTTCAGAGAAGGGTTTGGGTAGGACGAAGTGCACACTAGGCGTCGCGAGTTCGGTAATTTTTTGGCGCGTATCCCCTGTTATCAGGGCACGTATCGTACCAGGAAAGCGCGCTCGAACCTGCTCTAATAACGCATCCCCCTTTAGCTTGGGCATCAGTAGATCACTGATCACCAGAGAAGGGGACTGATCATCTAACAGGCCTTTCTCCCAATGGGTAGGATTCTTAATCAAGCTGATAGCCCAACTCGGTTTCAAGCGGCGAATCACCCGACCAATCGCCTTTAATGTGAGCGCGTCATCGTCAACGTAGATGACATGGAAACGCGGCCTACTCATGCTTCCCTCGTATTCTCATCGTTGTCCTCAAACGACCTAGCGCTATCGTTAGGCAGTCAGTGAGAGAGTAATCAACGCTGCGGCTTATCTCAGTGGAACCTTATCCAAGGTGAGATACCCAGCAATCCTTTCAGTAAGCGTAGTCCAAAATCCCAGACTGTCTTGGCATACGGGAAGAAATTAGCGGTGTCTGGATAACGTTAATAGGGGGAGGGAGGGAGGGAGGGAGGGAGGGAGGGAAAGCGGGCTCAACATGCTTGAGCCCTGTAACAATGCACTCTATCAAGCGCTGAAATTACTCAAATTCAAACTGTACCATGACTGGATAGTGGTCAGAGAGTTCATGGTAGTAACCATCATGATAGGTTTGTCCAGCCGCTTGCGGCCACTCGCCTTCAAGGTAGTCCCAATACCAGTCATCGTTGGCGGTCAATTGCACCACCTTCATCTCAGGTTGATTGGCAGGCACTGCATGGTCACGGCTCCACAAAATATAATCTAGCGTCGTGTTGTAGTTAAGGTCATATTCAAAGTGATACGCGTTCGCTTTCGTGAACCAATTATGCTTGGCGGAAAAAGACGTTACCTCAGGCTCGGTGAACCGCAATGCGCCATTTAATACCGCTTTCATGTCTTTAATTTCATCCTGGCGGCTCCACTCCACGTTCATATCACCACCAATAATCACAGGCTCGTCAGCGGAAATCGCTGCCTGGTCGATAAAATGTTTGATTTCTCCCAGCTGACCCAGACGAACTTGATGCTCTTCGTCAGACATCCCATCATGTGTGGCTTGTAAATGGGTACCAATCAGGTGAAAAATCTCACCGTTTTTATCTATCTTGGCATATGCAAAGCCTTTGTTAGCCTGATAGTCCCAGCTGCCCTTTAAACTGTGATTATAAATATGAGCCTTTTGAGTCAAGATGGGATACTTAGATAGGATAGTCACGCCGCCTCGCACCACAAACAACGAATTAGAACAATCCCCAGTGAGGGCGTCCCAACCTTCCCCGCTGCAGTCTTGCCCAACATTGGGAGTTTGATAAGGGTACAAACTTGCAAGCTGATTCATCGCTTGCTCGGCCTCAGCATTGAAGGCTTCACTGATCAGAATCACATCCGGTTGAGTGTCCATATCAGAGATGGCTTGCGGCAAACGGGCCGCTCGCTCTGCCTGATCCCAATCCTGAAGGTTACTCAGCTGCATAATGTTATACGCCATGACATTGAGCTGACCCGCATGCGCACTGAGACTAAGCAGCAACGCAGCTGCCGTTGAGAGCAGTTTATTGATTTTCATGTTTCCTCTTTTCGTTTTGCTTTCTAATTGTTTTAGGTGTTTCGCCCACCAAAAGATTAGAAGCCTAACGAAAATGGCGTGAGCCGCCCCAGGATTTGTTTACTTTTTCTGATATTTTTGTAACTAAGCTCACGTTCCTTGTATTACGTCATTAATGCGTCACTAAGTAAGTTTGCGAGGTAAAGGTGTGTTTTCTCAACATGGTCGCGAGCTCATGCTGCCTGACCGGTTTGGCAATATAATCATCCATACCCGCGGCTAAACACGCTTCCTTGTCTTCCGTTGTCGCATTGGCGGTCAGTGCAATAATGGGGGTTCGATTAAAGCGCGATTCTTGTGCCCGAATGTGTTCAGCGGCTTGGTAACCGTCCATCACAGGCATCTGACAATCCATGAAAATCGCGTCAAAAGGTTGGCTTTTCCACAGTTCCAGCGCCTGCTCACCATCGGCAGCCGAGCGAACATGTATCCCTAGTTGGGTCAACATCGCCTCAGTCACTCGTTGATTAACTTTGGAATCTTCCACGACCAAGACATGCAATCCAGCCAGCGATGTGCCTTTTCCGGTAGATCGTACGACCCCCAGTGTCGGTTGGCGCTGTTGTAAGATGCGCACCAAATGCGCTTTTAAGTCATTAAATTGGTAGGGACGGCCTAAGTAATCCTCTATGCCTGAGCGTTCAATCCGCGGCTTATCCAATGCATCGGGCGCCGCCGTTAACATCATAATCGCAGGGCTTTTATCTCCAAACGTGGTAATGATTTGTTCAGCCAAGCGAAAACCGTCCATTTTGGGCATCACTTTATCGAGTAAAATCACTTTAAATGGATAGTGGCTATCAAGGCGTTCGCGAATTAAAGGAATCACGTCATCCGGGTGCATGCAGCATGTGACTTGGCAACCAAGGTTGCTCAATTGTGCCGTGGTGATGCGCATGTTTAAACGACTATCGTCTACCAATAACATCGGGGCGCCCGCGAAAAGATACGCCTCAACTGGCGTGGCTAAAGGAATATCTGCACAATCAAAACGCGCGGTGAAGGTAAACACACTGCCCACATTCACTTCACTGTTAAGGGTAATTCGCCCCCCCATTAAATTGACAATTTGCTGTGAGATGGCGAGCCCAAGCCCGGTACCTCGGGCGGTTGCTGTTAAGGAGTCACCTTGTTCGAACTTACCAAAAATACGGCTTTGTTCTTCAACGGGAATGCCTGGCCCGGTATCACTCACTTCAAAACGAAGCACACTGGCCGTATCCTCGTCACTCACCTGCTTGATAGAGACAACCACTTCCCCACGCTCAGTAAACTTGATTGCATTACCCACCAAATTAATCATCACTTGGCGTAATCGAGGTGCATCACCGATCAACAAAGGGGAAATATCAGCATCTATTTCGCAGCGAAAAGCGAGCTGCTTTTCCTTCGCTCGGAGAATGAACAGATTCTCAAGATCTTTCCCCAACTCAAATATATTGAGCTCTAATGGTTCCAGTTCTAACTTACCTGCTTCAATTTTAGAGAAGTCGAGGATGTCGTTAATGATATCTAATAACGACATCGACGATGTTTCCAACATCTCGACAAACTCTTGTTGCTCGTTGTTTAAGCGAGTGCTTTTTAACAGCGAGGCCATCCCAATAATGCCGTTCATTGGAGTACGGATTTCATGGCTCATGTTGGCCAAAAACTCACTTTTCTTTTGGCTAGCCTTTTCAGCGTCGTGCTTCGCGTCCTCCAACTGAGCTAGTTGTTGCCCTAGCGCCGTGATCATAGCGTTATAACGCGTTTCAAAACCTCGCCAATGATGGAATTGGGGGGGGACCTGAATCGGCGTGGGTACGCCATTATCCCACTGGTTGACCTGCTGGTGTAGCGCCACTAACGGCCTTTCTAAGTGGCGACGCGCAATCCATATCGAGCTTAAGATCCCCAATCCTGAAATAGCCAACCATCCAAGAAAAACCCACTGGGCACTATCACCAAAGTAGGCATTTAACGCCGTATAATTTGACGCCACCTCAAGTTGCCCAAGGGTATACTCGTTCCCCTCGTCTCTTGCAATTAACGACCAACGCTTTTGCAACGATTGTGCAGCAGGCTCCACGCCACGCTCAATTAACGAGCCATCGGCATCATACACATGGATATAATCAATCTCAGGTTGGGCGATGAGCTGCTCTATCCGTTGCTCAAACGCTTGCGTTTCCACACGCCATAGATGTCCAGTCATTGCACTGAGATCTCTGTTGCCCACCTCTTGCAAGGCGCGATCGACATCTGCTTTATGCGTTTGGTAATCGCCCAGCAGGAGAAGCGCCGCAAATAACGCAGTCAGTACGGTCCAGCTTAAGGCTAGCTTGGTAATGATTCCCGCAGAAAGAGAGGGGCGAGTCAGGGGGCTGCCTACCTTCATAATCACCTTTTATCGAAAAAGCTTCTCTGCTAATCATAGAGTCTAATCTTATTTTGGGCGAGAAATGTCCTAGTTAGTGGGCGAAAAAGAACAAAAAAGGCGCTCACAAGGGAGCGCCTATAACATAGGATGTCTACAAATAACGACACCCTATCGGCTTGAGTCAGTTTATCCGGATAACCCGTATCGCAGCCTCAAGCGAGTTTGTTATGTACCGTTTCGGTTAGTCCAATACACCACGACGCATTTGATCCAGCTCGATAGACTCGAACAAGGCTTTAAAATTACCTTCGCCAAAGCCTTGGTTACCCTTACGTTGGATGATTTCAAAGAAAACCGGTCCAATGACAGTATTGGTAAAGATTTGCAGTAAGATACCGCTGTCGACGTCACCATCAATCAATACCCGGGTATCTCGCAACTCATCGATGCTTTCTTCATGGCCATTGACACGCTCGTTGATTTTCTCATAGTAGGTGTCCGGCGTATCCATGAATGCCATGCCTCGTTGGCGTAACGTCCGCACGGTTTGGTAGATGTTGTCGGTGGTCATGGCGATATGCTGGATCCCCTCACCGTTATACTCTTTCAAATATTCTGCAATCTGTGACTTGTCATCACTTGACTCATTGATAGGAATACGGATTTTTCCGCAAGGTGCGGTCAGCGCTCGCGACTTCAGCCCGGTCTTTTTGCCTTCAATGTCAAAAAATCGGATCTCTTTGAAGTTGGCAATACGCTCGTAAAAGTCAGCCCATACATCCATGTTGCCAATATCCACGTTGTGGGTCAGGTGATCGATAACTTTCAATCCTGCATCCGCTTCTTTCAGGCGCGATTGCCAGTCTGGATAAAAGTCAAAATCGACTTCATAAATACTTTGGTCACCATAGCGGTCGACAAAGTAAAGCAATGAATCACCAATGCCGTATACCGCAGGAATGCTGAGCTCCATTGGACCAATGTTTGGCTCAACCACTTTGGCGCCTTGTTTGGCCGCATACGCAATCGCGTGTACCGCATCTTTCACTCGAAACGCCATGGCGTTGACACTCGCACCGTGCTGCTTCGCAAAGCCTTGCGCTTGTGATTCGGGCTCACCGTTTACGATAAAGTTGGTGTCACCCTGACGATACAGCCAAACATCTTTGTGCTTATGTTTGGCAATTTCCGCAAAACCCATCAACGAGAACAAATTTTTAAGTGCATCGATACCCGCTTGATCGGGCGCTGTGTATTCGACGAACTCAAACCCATCTGTGCCCAATGGATTAATCGTTTTGACAGGTGCTTGCATGGTTGACGTCATAATCGCTTCCTCCTTGTGTGTAACATTAGAGATAGCATTAGACGGTGACAGGGACTAGAGAAGACAAGCGGACAGCTGGTTAATCAAATGTTAACCAATAGTGTCACTTATGCTGAACAGTGAGAGAAAAGCGTCGCTAACCGCGTTTTTTTAAGGGTTTAAGCCAATAAAAAGTGTAAAGAATAGCAACCAAAACGCCACTACATTTTACATTTTTGCAACGCGAGATGAAAGCCATACAGCGAAAACACAAACGCCGCCCAAAGGCGGCGACCAAAAAGCAGGCGGGTGGGCGTATTAAACCTTGAGGCTGTAACTGTTTTGCTGGCCGTTGGGTGTGATGGTTTTTTGCACCTGATCCATCAGCGCTTGTTGCTGTTGGTTGTAGGCATCCGCTCGCGTTTTCTGCGCTTCTTGTTCCGCCACACGATCAATGAGGGCTTGATAATCACGCTTATCCTCACGCTGCTCGCCCGATGCTGCGGCTTCTTTTTGCTCTTCTCGCTCTTTACGGATCAGCTCGGCACGCTCTTGCACGCTCATCGAGTTATTGAGACCGCCATTGACCTGATCATCTTGACGATCGCGCTGACGCTGCATGTATTGCTGCGCTAAAGGTTGCGAATTGATTGACGTCGGCATAGGTCCTCTCTCGAACAAGGTGACAACTTGATTAAATTTTAGCCCATACGCCCACAAATTGATATCTCAATTTACTATAGAGGATGTCACCACTGGCCTAGTTGTTGCACGTTATCTGACGTTGGCCGCGAGATACCAACGTAGAAGCAGGGGCTTAGGTGACCCAACGCCCAAGAAAAGCACGATGAATATAATGAGGAGAAACACCATGCTGACCGGTAAACACTGTGTCATTACAGGTGCCGCACAAGGGATCGGCCGCGCCATCGTTGAAACCTTTGTCGAACAAGGCGCTACCAAGATTTATGCATTAGATAGGAATATTGACAACATGCAAGACTGGCAAGCACATCGGGTTATCGTTCCCGTTGCGCTGGATGTCTGCGATCAAGAGGCTGTCGCGAATTGGGTGCAGAGCTTGCACCAACAACACGCAGTTATCGATGTGCTGGTGAACAATGCTGGCATCACTCGTGACAACCTGCTGACCAAAATGAGCGAAAGTGACTGGGACGCGGTCATTGACGTCAATCTAAAGGGCGTCTTTACCATGACACAAGCTATCGCGCCACTGATGATGGCGCAAGAGAAAGGCGCGATTGTGAGCTTGTCTTCGGTCGTCGGCACCGACGGCAATATTGGTCAAACCAACTATGCCGCCTCAAAAGGTGGCGTGATTGCAATGACAAAGACTTGGTCAAAAGAACTCGCTCGTCACGGTGCGCAAATACGCGCCAATTGTGTCGCTCCCGGTTTTATTGAAACGCCCATGACGGAAAATTTACCCGATAAAGTCATTGAGATGATGAAAGGGAAAACACCCTTGGGCCGCATGGGTACCGCGCAGGATATCGCCAACGCGATTAGTTTTCTTGCCAGCGATAACGCGAGCTTTATCACAGGTCAAACGCTTAAAGTCGATGGAGGGTTAGTCATATAATGGAAGGACACTTCCGGCCATTATGAGGCAACAATGACTCCAACACTTCTTATCACAGGCGCGAACCGTGGGATTGGCCTGGCGCTCACTGAGCTGTATCTCGAGCACGGTTGGCAGGTGATTGCCTGCTGCCGCTTCCCCGGCTCTGCGCCTCACTTGATGACACTAAAAAACCGTTACTCAACACTCACCACCTACGGATTAGATGTCACGGATCATACGGCAATACAGCAACTTGCATTACAGCTTATCGACACGCCTATCCATTTACTGATCAACAATGCAGGTCTATATGGCCCCAAAGGGTATCAATTCGGTGACGTGGATACAGCGGCCTGGCGCGAGGTGCTGGAAGTCAATACCATCGCTCCCCTGGTTATCGCTGAACATTTCACCCCGCATCTTGAAAAGGCAAGCCAAAGTGGCCATACACCCATTTTCGCTTTCCTATCCTCAAAAGTCGGGAGCATGAGTGATAACCAATCAGGCGGCGGGTATATTTATCGAAGTTCAAAAGCCGCGCTCAACGCGGTGATCAAAAGTCTATCTATTGACCTGCGAAGTAAAGGCATTCGTTCGATTGCTCTCCACCCCGGCTGGGTACAAACGCAAATGGGTGGACCCAATGCCCTTATCAATACTGCCACATCGGCCCAAGGGTTGAAGTATGTGCTCGATACCCTAACGGACAGTCAAAACGGCAACTTTATTGATTATCAAGGCCAAGAAATTGGTTGGTAAGGAGCGAGGCGGTGATTGCGCCGCCTCGTTAATTAGATAGGGAAGAACGTCATCGACGCCATGCTGTGTACCACCTGATTAATATTACGGTTAGTACTGTCCGCCACCATAATGGCCATCATGTCTTGAATAATAATCATCTGACCCAACAAGCGCTCGTAACTATAATTGGGCACACCATTTTTGCCCATGCCATTACTCAGCAACAGCAGTTGACCGTGTTCGTCCTTTTGATTGTTTAAAAGCCAGGCAATTTTTTCTAGGTTTCGAGCACTGTTATAGAGTTTTTGTTGGTCAATATCATCGAGCAAAAAAAACTCAAGTTGATGATTATAGCTCGCACTGATCATGCCGGTAACACCCGCCATGAGCGCAAACACGCGGTCGCCCTCAAATTCACTTGAAAAGGCTAAAGGCAGCAGCGCGATGCCATCCATTCCTCCCAGCTCTCGAAAGCCATTGTCGGGGCGTTCTGCCGTCATCAACTGCGCCACGCGTTTTTCAATCGTCATGCCGGGCACTTTTTTGAGTTCACGCGGGTTACGCTTGTACAGTTTCACGATGAGGGCTTCGCTGAGATCACGAATCTCAGCAATGTGAATATCGGTAATTAAATCCATGTCTGACTTGGCGAGATTTTTAATATCAAATGGCCGACCAAGCTTCTGCGCACACCCTGTAAGGCTAAGCAATAATACGCTCACCCATACCCAGCGCATCATAACAACATCCTTGCATCCTCTAACTCGGCGCTAGCATAACGATTTACGCCCGCTCGGTGCACTCTTAGAAAAAATCTTGTATGGAATATCACACTTTTAGCGTATAACTGGCGCTGCAATCATCAATCCACCTTGAACCTTTTTGAGCCAATATGTCCCCCATTGGCGGCGGGCAACGCCAAGAAGCGATCGTCATCACAGCATCGCGACACAATCAGCGGCAATAACGCGCTCTTCATCAGTGGGGATCACCCACACACCGATCTGACTATCCGATGCGGATATACAGGCTTGATTGGCTTGATTGGCCGAGGCGTCCAAGCGCATACCTAGCCAATCACACTGTGCCACCACACGCTCGCGTACAGGTGCAGCATGCTCGCCAATCCCAGCGGTGAACACCAGATGTTCGACACCGCCCATTGCCGCACAGAGGCTGCCGATTTCTCGCGCAATCCGATAACAATAGTGCGCTATCGCCTGCTTAGCTCTTGGTTTATCGCTGCGTAATAAGGTGCGCATATCACTGCTGATACCCGATAAACCTAACAGCCCAGACTCTTTATATAAGAGCGTGCTGACGTCGTCTGCAGTCATGCCTTCTTCGGTGATCAGATGCAGCACTAATCCCGCATCAATGGCGCCACTTCGCGTTCCCATTGGTAACCCCTCAAGCGCGGTAAAGCCCATGGTGGAAGCCACACTTTGTCGTGATTGGATAGCACACAAACTCGCGCCATTACCAAGATGCGCAACAATCACTTTGGCGTCGCAATCAAAATCCGGGATCACCTCGGGTAAGCAACGCGAGATAAAGTCGTAAGACAAGCCATGAAAGCCATAACGTTGAAAGCCCCTGTCATACATTGCGTAAGGAAGCGCAAACTGGCGCGCCTCCTTGGGCTGCTGGGCATGAAAGGCGGTATCAAAACAGGCAATTTGGCGCATGTTGGGTAATCGGGTCTGAAGTGCTTTAATCGGGGCAAGGCTATAAGGCTGATGAAGCGGCGCCAGCGAGGTTAATGCCTCCAACAGCTTGACGCTGCGCGCATCAAGAGACGTTGCTTGCTGAAAGTGCGTACCACCATGAACCACGCGGTGACCGACAGCAATCAGATTATCAAGAAAGCCTCGCGGTTCGAGCCACGCCAATAGCGAAACAATCGCGGCATGGTGATCCGCTGCGTTGGCGGGCGGGATAGAAAGCCCATCCGCGCCGCTATCAACGGACACCGCGTAACCTTGGGTCCCCAAACCGGAAAATTGTCCACCCATTAACCGATTAACACCCTGCCAACGCGTTTCCTCAACCGGATCCGCATTGACGTCAAACAGCGCGAATTTCAAACTCGACGAGCCGCTGTTAATGACCAGTATGTTCGCCATTGTCGCCTACTTATACTTATCCAGTGCTTTACGTTGATGCTCCGCAAGCAACAACGCCAGCGCACTCGATGCAATGCGGGTCAATGCATCATCGGCACGGCTGGTCAGCATAATGGGCACACGCGCCCCCACCACCACACCCGCGCCGGTGGCATCTGCGAGGTAGCTCAGCTGTTTCATCAGCATATTGGCAGCCTCAAGATCAGGGGCCACCAGGATATCCGCACACCCTGCAACCGGGGAGTTAATCCCTTTGGTCACGCGAGAGTCT
This sequence comes from Salinivibrio sp. VYel1, assembly GCF_009377945.1. Taxonomy (NCBI): domain Bacteria; kingdom Pseudomonadati; phylum Pseudomonadota; class Gammaproteobacteria; order Vibrionales; family Vibrionaceae; genus Salinivibrio; species Salinivibrio sp. VYel1. The sequence continues at coordinate 455,277 of NZ_RSAM01000001.1, forward strand.
TCGGAGACGGCACTGTCAAACGCCAGCGGTCCATCTAAGATACCGCCCGTTATTTGACCACGCTCCGCCATTTTACACAGTGCCGCGGCATCAAGGGTCGCATTCAATTTAGGGTTAATGGTTTCCACGGCCGACAAAATCGCCACCCGTGGATGACTGTTGCCAATCGCATGAGCCAGTTCGATGGCATTTTGAATAATATCGCGCTTTTGAGCCAACCCTGGATAGATATTAATGGCGGCATCAGTAATAAATAGCGGGCGCGGATAGGTCGGCACATCAAAGGCCATCACATGACTGAGGCAACGCTCAGTTCTCAACCCTCCTTCCCGTTTAACCACTTCATGTAGCAATTCGTCGGTATGCAGTGCGCCTTTCATCAGCGCCTCTATCTCCCCCGCACGTGCCATAGCCACCGCTTTTTCCGCCGCCGCGTGACTATGGGGTACATCAACAATGTCAAAGTCGCGGATATCCAGTTCAGCTTTATCCGCCGCCGCCATTATTTTGTCACGAGGCCCGACCAGGGTAGGAATAATGAGCTGTTGCTTCGCCGACTCCACCGCGCCGCGGATCGAGCTGTCGTCAACGGGGTGCACCACCGCGGTATGCATGGGATCAGGGTGATCGGCCGCGGTTAAAATCGCATGCAACTGCCCGCGCTCAGATAAGCGCACTTCTGGTAATACCGTGCGTTGACGTCGAACTTTTTTAGTGGGCGCCAGTACGCGTGCTTCCCCTTCAATCACAGTATCACCGCGTTGGTTTTCACACCGGCAAGCAAACACAATGTGGTGACGCTTTTCGTCCATTTTATCGACACGAACAGCGACGCGCAGCACATCGCCTAGCATGACGGGGGCTTTGAACGCGAGTGTTTGTCCGAGGTAGACAGTGCCAGGACCGGGTAGCTTTGTCCCCAATACGGTAGAAATCAATGCTCCGCCCCACATACCGTGCGCAATCACTTCCTGAAAGCGACTGCTTTTGGCAAAGTCATCATCCACATGGGCAGGATTGACATCCCCCGACATAATCGCAAAAAGCTTAATGTCCTCCATGGTGAGGCGCTTTTCTAAAAACGCTTCATCGCCTAATGAAATCTCATCGTACGTCTTATTCTCGATGACTTCCTCGTTATTCGTCCCTGACATGGTGGGCTCCTCAATAATCGATCAAGTCAAAAAAAGTATGTGTTAGCCTCGTTGCGCTTAAAACCTAAGGTGATGACCGGCATCAACGTAGTGGGTGAGTCCCGTCAACACTTGGCCAGCATCGGCGCTAAGGTAAACCACGGCATGACCAACATCTTGCACTGTGGCCAAACGTCGAAGGGGCGAGCGCGTTTCTCCATCCACGGCCAAGGCTTCAAATTCTTTTAACCCCGACGCAGCACGCGTTCTGATCGGGCCGGGGGAAATAGCATGCACCCGGATCCCTTTTGGTCCTAATTCTGCTGCCAAGTAACGGGTGGTCGACTCAAGCGCCGCTTTAACAGGCCCCATTAGATTATAATTATCGACGGCTTTCTCCGCCCCATAGTAGGACATGTTAAACAGCGTGCCGCCCTCAGACATCAGTGGCTCTGCGCGTTTCGCCATACGGATAAACGAGTGACAAGAGATATCCATCGCCAGCGAAAACCCCTCTCGTGAGCAATCGACCACGCGACCGTGTAAATCTTCCAAAGGCGCGAAGGCAATGGAATGCACAACAAAATCGACCCGTCCCCATTTTTCCTTGGCACGCGCAAATAGTGCATCCAGTTGTTGATCGTCCTGCACATCACACAGCATCAGTTCTGGATCGCCCATGGCCGCTTTGAGCGGGGTCACAAATCGCTCTGCCTTGGGTGTGCCATAAGTGACCAGCACATCGGCACCCGCTTGGCTCAGCGCTTGAGCACACCCAAACGCAATGCTGTTTTCATTGGCCAGTCCGGCGACAATGCCGACTTTACCTGCAAGTGAAAAAGGATGTTCCACAATATTCTCCCTACATTGGATAACGACGCGTTCATCGCTCAGGAACCTGAGTGATTACACTAAAACAGACATCATCCACTTTAAATCAACCGCAAACCCTCAACGTAGACTTAAATCAGCGTTAGGTGCAAAAGTATAGAAGAAAAAAGGCCGAGTGACGTGCTAGATAAAAAGACAATTTTGACAATTTTTTATGACAGCCGCGCCTTGGACCACAGCGATAAGAGCTTTCACTCTAATCGGTATTCTCTTCTCACAACCAAAAACGCCACCGCGATCAACGGTGGCGTTTTACACAAGCGAGAAGCGTAGGACTACGCCAACTCGGCCATCACACACTTGGCGAGGTCAGCGGGACGATAGTAGACCGATTTCATCACCTTGCCTTCACGGATAAGCTTGCCGTCGACACTGACATCGGCGGCACATTTGGCGATGATGCCATCTTCTTTGGGACTGGCGACAACATCAATGCCTTTTTGAGCGTAAAACGCTTGGGTGTCGGCAAACTCTTGTTGATTGCGACAGACTTTACTCATATTGCTGCTATGCACCTCATCCCAACAGGTCACAAAATCAACACCTAGGCGCGAGGCGATTTGAAGCAAGATATCAATCATGTAGCTCACTTCGAGTTGTTCCCGGTATCCACGCGACCCCATTTGAACAGCGCGCCCCATCAGCACGTAGACACTATCAACAATAGCGTCCACTTGCTCAACCAGCGAGTCGGCTTCCGCAAGCTCTGTCATTTCCTCGACCGCCAACGCCGTGTGCAGATCATCGGCTTTATCATCGAGAGAATCAGGATCATTGCAGGGCAGATCAAAGGTGGAGCGAAAGGCTTCAATATCACGGTAAAGGTGGTCGTAGATCGCTTGATTGAGAACAGCAAATTTCATTTATAGGGCCCTTTGAGAAACAAACACGCATGCGTTCATGCTGACATACAAGGGGCATTACAATAGCACTGCTCACTCAGACTTAAAATCGATCATGATGATTCTTTGTCACCAGACAGCGTTAAAGCACAAATATCACTCAAGCTTGGTGTACGCCCGCCGCTAACACCTTATACTGAATCTATGACGTCATTTGCACGCTCGGCCAAAAGGATAGTTACTATGACCAAACGTTTATCGCTCGCCACACTGTGTGCTGGTATGTTGCTGGCCACAACCGCACAAGCACAAACCTCTCCGCTCAGTATCGGTGCTAGCGCAAGTGTTACCGACGTAAAATATGGCTCTCAAACTGAGACAGGCCACACTTGGGAAGTCAATGGCACTTTACGTGTCACCGATTACACAAGCCTGTACACCGGGTATGGCGAAACCAGTGCCGATTTCGACAATGAAAATGGCACTGAAACCAAGCTCACTTCATCCTATATTCCAGTTGGATTACAAGTGAATTTCCCCATGACAATGGGGAGTGTCTACCTGCGCGGCGGTGGCAACTACTATCAAACTGAGTTCGGCACAGATAAGGATATTGGCTGGGGTGCAACAGGCACCGTAGGTTTTGAACTACAGCCTACCGTCGGCCCCAAAATGGCGTTTGAGTTGACCTATGCCGATCGAGGCGATGCAGAAACTAGTTCAGTAAGTGTCGGAACCAGTATTGGCTTTTAGTGGCATGGCATGATCAACCTCGAGGGGTAAGTGGGCCACTAATGGCCTGCTGACCCGACACGGGGCGCCATCGTAGTAATACATATTTGCGGTATCCGCGTTCACGCAGATATGTGTCAAACTCACTGTACTGGCGTCTTCTCGGTGCATACACACAGATAAACTCCCCAATACTGGCTCGTGGCTTCGATGATAATCGAGTAGCGCATGGGCGGAAGAAGATGAATCACGCAATTTTGCGGCGAGGAGCGCTGAGCGCGTGCGACGTACGTCATCTGCTACCACCGCAGAGGAGACAATAGGTGGCACACAGTCGATACCTTGCAACGTGCGTCCATTCCACTGCCAAGCCACCGGTGAACACGCCGCGTGTTGGGTCTTATCGGTATTCATCGGGCTAAAGACCAACAAGGTAAAAGGCGCAAAATCCGTCATTTCATGCTCAGTCACGATGGCTGCCACCTGAGACAGATCGCTTGCCCTCGCCACGGATTTCACCAGCTGGCCCCGACTACGCTTGGGCACAACAGACGGTTGACTTTGATAATCATTTAACAAACAGACCAATAGCCCATGTTCATTCGCCGCTATCCAGGTTCCCATCCCATCAGGATCAATCGGCATGAGTACGCGTGTTCCCGCGATTTGATAAATTTTCGGCGGTATTGCACGGCTTCGACCTCGTGCCTCATCACGGTTAAAACACAGCTCAAACCCTTGCTCCGAGGTCAACCATGTCAGCGTGCACATTGATGTTGCTCTCGCTGATAACTTGCTGTCGCGGCGGCGATGCCAATCTCTTTATCCAACACTTCGCCCAGATCGTGGGCTGCTGTGCGCATCATAGCAAAATGGTGAGTGGCATGACTGGCCACTGCAATCAATTCACGCATTATGGTTGAGGGGGTGGTCACTGTGTTGGAGGCATATAAGGTGACTTGTGTCGATACGTGTATCGACTGCTTGAGTTGTTGATTAGACAGCGTGTGCAACCAGCTGGCTATGGCTTGCCACTCAGCTTGGGCAAGGGATTTATCGGTTTCTACACGATGGCCTCGCCGACGTTCATCTGCATCCATGACGCCACTGCCCTCTCCTTGGTGTAAGGCCCAATACATATCAAGCGCATGACGCATATGTTGGCCAATGGTGCTGGTAAACCCATCAGCCTGCATACGACTATAAGCTTCGTTCGTGACACTCGCTAGTAGCTGCTGTGCCTGATAAGCCACATCCAGGTTACCACGAATAATCGCACTATCTGCTTTGGTTAGACTCGAATGCATACCCTCACCTTAGTACATGTTGCGGCAATTTGGCGCCATCATCTTCATACAAGCAGATGTCATGCCGTTTTAGTCCGTTCCTGGGTATTGCTTCATCCAGCGCCTTTCTTGATACCAGGCGCGTAGCAAAGCAAACACAGAAGGTGGTTGGTGCCCCCGCAATCGCAAGCGTGCGCCAATATGGTACAAATGCCGATATTGGTGCAAAAGTGCTCTAATGGCTTGGAAATAGCCCCCCTCACTGTCCCAAATATGCGCCGGCTCACTACTCGCGCCGTTGATCTCGACAATACACAGCCCCTTCCCTTGTTGTAACGACGCGATATCGCGAAACTTGATATCGAAGCGGCCGAAGTAAAAGCCATTAATGTCTTTGGCGATCGTATCTATTTTTGCCGTCAGCGCCGGCGTCACCCAAGCCGCCCCATCTTTAAAGATGGCACCGCGGCAGTGGCTACCCGAGAAGGCTAGCGGAATACGTACGCCAGCTGGTATTACCTCATCAAGCTGATGATGGTGGCGCTGATGATAAAGATGTCCACGCACAGAGGCGGCATCATGGTGTTGGATAAGCGCGGCTAAGGTGCGCTTACCATCACCGATCACAGCGGGCAAGTATTTCAACCCGAGGGAAAATATTTGCCCCCTTTCCTCGCCGGGATAGCGAATATAGAAAACCCCCGCTTCCGCGTCGTAAGGTGCCAATGCTTGGAAAATAATGTCTCTGTCGGGTGGAAATGTGCGGATATAGGCGAAGAGCTTTTTTTCCGTATCAATGCGCTGAACACCAGCCCCTCGACAGCCTTTGTCCGGCTTAGCCACCAGCGGCATAGTGATACCTGCCTCCGCAAGTTCGGCAAGTAGCGTTTTTTTAATGCTGGGGGTGATGGCATTGGGCCGCGTCCATCGCCAATAGGCAGCGATGTATCGTTGCGCCGTGTCGCCCGCTTGAGCAAACACCTCTGATTTAGCCTCACCCACCATTCCAGAAAGGGAGATGCCTGGGTTGGCAATCAATGGCAATGTCAAACTGCGATAGTAGAGGCCAAGCCCGATTGATTGAACCACGACGGGCGTGTAGAAACACCAAGCAGGCAGAAACTCAAACCAGCCCAACGGCCGTGACACAGGGTAATTGGGCATGCCAGCTTGACCGATGAGCATCATCGAGGGCTTTGTCATACCGATCCTTTTGCGGGGGTTAACAATGCGCGACGACGAAGAAAACGATTCATCAGCACCAACGCGATAACCGCAATAGCAAAGGCCCACCCAGTGAGTTGTTTCTCTGCTAGCCATTCACTGTGCTCAATGGTGAATGCCCCCCAAAAGATCACGCCTGTCCAACAGGCGGTGGCAATCCCCACGGACAATAAAAACGTACGAAACGGGATAAAAAGAAACCCACTGAGGCTGTAGGTAACCGTTCTAAGCCCGGGAATAAAGCGTATAAGAAACAGGTTTAAAAAAGCATGCCGACGCAACAAGTGGCGCGCGTCACGGACGCCTTTTAGCATTAACAGACGGGCACGTAAACGCCGGTAGCGTCGCGCGTACCGGCCCAGTAAGAATAGGGCGATATCACCACTTGCGATGCCCAGGAAAATCGCCAACAAGGCCGTGTGCCACGCCAAGACCGATTCAACCGCTACAAAAGCAGCCAGCGCAATCGCACCGTCCTCAAAAACATACGAGGCAATTATAATGACAAAAAATAAACCCAGTGACGGTAAGGTCGCCAAACTGGGTATCATGCTCTCAACCATTGGCTTTCTCCTCCTTATTAATCATAGACAGGAGAAAGCCCAAGTTACTTACAAATTGATGAAAAAATAAGGCTACATGCCGCCCGCCACATCAAATAAGCTTCCTGTCGAGTACGAGGCATTATCAGATAATAACCAAGCAATCATTTCTGCCACTTCTAGGGTAGAGCCACCGCGACCCAGTGGAATGTTATCCGCGACACGGGCGACGCGATCCGGCTCACCGCCTGCGGCATGCATATCCGTATCGATGGGTCCTGGCCGCACTGCATTCACACGAATCCCTTCACGCCCCACTTCTTTTGCCAACCCCATGGTAAGCGTATCAAGCGCTGCTTTGGTGGCTGCGTAGTCAACATATTCATTGGGCGACCCGGTTTTTACCGCTGCGGAAGATACGTTGACAATCGCGCCACCGTTCCCGCCGCGGGACTGCGCCATGCGGTGTACCGCTTCGCGGCAGCACAAAAAGGCACTAGTGACATTCGCTTGGAACATCGCGTTAATCCGATCGGCATCCATACTGCTCACCGTCGACTGTGGCAACATGATCCCCGCGTTGTTCACCAGTGCAGTGATATTTCCCAGACGGTTGTCTGCTTCGCTGAATAAGCGTTTAACGCCCTCTTCGCTCGACACATCCGCCTGAACCGCAATCGCATTGACACCAATCGCTTGAAGCTCATCAACAAGCGCAAAAGCAGATTCACTGTTGCTAAGATAATTGATGCAAATGGCATAGCCACGCTGTGCCAATAGTTTTGCCGTCTCACGGCCAATGCCGCCACTTGCCCCGGTTACAATCGCAACTGGATTCATTGCTACTCCTTTTCGCTTAATCCGCCGATACCGGTGGATAATACCCCATTCTCACTGCGCCCCAATGTTGACCTGCAACAAAAAGAGGAACAGAAAGATCATGCATTACCTCACCGGTATCGCGCTTGTAGGTCTGCAACAACATGGTATCAGTATGTTGACCGCAACGCCTACCTGTTCGGTCATCAAATAAGCGTTTAGTCCGGTTTCCGGTGATATCTTGCGCATAATCACCGGTGAGAGGCTGGCAAAAGCGCTGGTTATGCGTGGGGACGTAGCCATGGTTGTCATTGGCTATCACATAAACAATGTTCTCATCTGTCTCAAGAATGGGCTCTTGAATAGGCGGTAAGATCCGATCACACAAGCTATCAAATCGGGTGGTATATTTTTTAGGATCGGTGTTCGCGATCGGCTGGTAGTGGCGATCAAACAAATCACTTTTACTGATCTCACCCTGCTCAATGGCGTGTGCAAACGCCGCCTCTATACGATCACGACATAAGCTGGCTGCTTTAAAAAAGCGTTGATGTGGGCTCGCCTCAGACAGCTCAGCGAAAACGGCATTGGTTTTTTCGGTGGTTTCCATCAAGCCTTCCGCTTCTTGGCTCAGCGCAATGACCTGGTTATCACTGTCTTCTAGTCCAGTCCGCACTTGGGTCAATGCTGAAGCAATTTGCTCGAGGCTTGCACTGTTTTGTGACGATCCATCCGCCATTTGTCTCACGGCCGCTTCAACCTGATCGGCTCTGGACGAGAGGTCGGTTAAAATCTCTCCCACCCTCTCAACATTCCACGTCCCCGCCTCGACATCCGATGACAGCGTTTGAATATGGGTCATCACATTACTCGACTCTGTCATGATTTGTTTTATGATCGCCGCAACTTCACTGGTGCTTTGTGACGTGCGCTGCGCAAGCTGACGCACTTCGTCGGCCACCACCGCAAAGCCACGCCCTTGCTCTCCCGCTCGTGCCGCTTCAATGGCGGCATTCAACGCCAATAGGTTTGTTTGCTCTGCAATCGCATCAATGACCTGTGCGACATCACTCACTTTATTGACGTTAGCGTCTAGCGCTTCAATACGTGCCACTGTTTCAGCCGTTTTTTGGTTAATATCACGCATTTCCGCTATTGAGGCAGTGAGCTTATCGGCCCCCTCCAAGCTCAGATCTCGCATGCGCGTTACTTGCTCAACAGACGCCGCTTGCGCTTGGCAGGTGTCAGACAAAGTCTGTTCGATATGCTGCGCGGTCTCGGTGACCTCGACTACAGAAGAAAACTGTTCGGTTAATCGCGTTTTTAATATATCCGAGCGATGCGAGACTTCCGCCGCATTCATGGCATTCATGGTAGCGCGCGTTGCCAGCCGTCCGACTGTTTTCATCGGCAGCGTTTGCGTTTCTTCCTCGGTATCTTGCCCCGGTACCACCTTGGGTGCCGACGAGTACGCCTTCATCGCCAACACGGTCACGAGCGCTTGGCAGGCGAGGAGTCCCGCTACCGTATAAAACTGCTCAGAAAAAAAGCGCCAACTCACTAACACTAAAAGTGACAACGTGGTGCCTATTACAACCCAAAACCATGATTGTTTGTTCGCTGCGTTCCCTGTCATCGAGCCACCTTTGTTCCTCACTGAACCGATTTTATCCAATGTCATGGCATGCGGTCGTATCACGACACACAGGACTGCCACGTTTTGATTACTAATGCCATGCTTCACACTCAATAGCGGTGAAAGTGATCAAATTTCGACTAAAGCATTAGATCTGAGGCGCTAGTAACCAAACAATTAATAGGACGCAGGTGCCACTCAATACGGCGGGCAACAATTCAGTACCGACAAAGGTAGCGGAAAGTCAATAAAGGTCGTTAACTCTAAGACAAAATGCGCTAAGCTACAGCTAGGTCATTGTAAATAATGGGAGAGCCATGCTCCGCGGTCTACGAGTGCGTCAGACGATTCACGCCTTTTCGGTATTGATGACAATTAGTTTCTCGCTGGTGTGGTTATCATTGGCGGTGTTGCCTGAAAGCGAAGAGTTTGCGGTTATTTGGTATGTCTCAGCTGCCGGTGCATTTGGGTTTAGCTGTTTTCCTCGTTACGCAAAACTGTTTGCAGCCGTCGGTTTTTTTATCGGTGTCTACTGTGCAGACACACTAATGGGTATTCCTCCGTTGCTCAGTGCCAGTATGGCAGCAGTCAATACTGCAACAGCGGGGATAGGTTGCACAGCCTATCATTTAATGCGCAAACGTTACGGTGATCCACTCGAGAGTCTGTGGCCCTTTATCCGAGGACTCGCCCCCAGCCTTGTTTTGAGTCCGCTAGTGGGTGCGATATTTGGAGCGAGTATTCAGTCAGTGGGTACTAGTCAACCTTTTGATTATCTTTTACTACGCTGGTTTATTAGTGAGTTTGTCGGTTTTGTTTCACTGTTTCCTCTATTGTTAGTGATAAAAAATCATTTTAACCAAAGACGTTATGATCCAGTGATAAAGTCAGGAAAGTCTTGGGGCTCATTGATTGGCCTATGTATATGCGCACTCACTGTAATTACTCTCTTACTTTATCTCTCCCCTCACCCCTTTATCGCACTGACTGCCCTATTTTTATTGGCCGCAACGTTGCAAAACCGCTTGGTTGGCTTTATCTGCATCGCACTCACGCTTCTTAGCTTTGACATCTTATCTGCCCTTGGCGCACTCACGTTTCATGCGAGCGCTGATCAAAAAGCTTCACTCTCCCGGATGGCAATGGCGGCCGCAGCCATGGGCACCGGCGTGGTGATGACACAGCTGGCGTATAGCTATCGACGTCATCAACGACACCACATTGAGCAGCACTCGCTGCTCACACAAGCGATGCACAACTCATTGATTGGGATGGCGATACTGGATCCGCGAGGTATCATCCAAGATGCCAATGCCAGTTTGGCGCAGTTTTTTGGCTGTGAGCGGCGCGTGCTTATCGGTTCGCATGTGTCTTTGTTCACGCGAGCACAAGACCAATCGTCACTGGGGGATTATCTTAATGATTTGATCATGGGCCATTCTGATAATAAGCGATTGGAAAAGCGCTTTGTACGCGCCGATGGCGAGATAGTATGGGGACGCCTCTCCGTCACTGCGGTGCGGGATAAACACGCTGGGCATGTCACTCACTTAATCAGCCAAGTCGAAGATATTAACGCCCTCAAAGCGGCACAGCGTGAACAAAAACGTTGGCTTGAGCGTTGGCGTTTTGCCCTCGATATTAACAAACTTGCCGTCTTTGAGCTCAACGTTGATACGGGCGCACTCCTGTTTTCTGGGTGGTCCGCGCCTTTGCTCGGCATCAATGCCAAACAGATACGCACCTACCAAGACTGGATCAGTCGCATACATCCAGACGATCGCGCCGCCTGGGAACAATCTATGCGCCTGCTGGTCGACAAACACACCGATCGGATGGTGGAGATCTTCCGATTTAATAATGACGCGAACGCCTATCGCTATCTACGCCAATCATCGGCGCGGCAAACGGGGGAAGAAACCGAAACCGTTTTGAGTACCGTGATTGACATCACTGAGCAGTATCTAACTAACCGGCAAACAGACACCTTACGCCGCCGCCTAGAAGCCGCGACAAAAGCGGCCAATATTGGTATTTGGGAGTATCACGTTAACGAAGACAGGCTGGAGTGGGACTCGCAAATGTACAGCCTCTACGACGTGCCTCCGGCCGATGGCAATGAAAAGCTGGCGACCTGGCAGCAACGCCTTCATCCCGATGATGCAGAGACCATCAACCAAACACTCCAGGACGCGCTTACACATCATCAACGACTCGATACCCAGTTTCGGATCATTGATAGCCAAGGGCGGATTCGCTATCTCCGAGCTCTCGCCAGCTTACAACTAGACGATAATGGCAACACAGTACGGATGATCGGCGCCAATTGGGACAATACCGAAATCAACGAGCTTAACTACGCACTGGCCCAAGAGCGTGAACAGCTGGATGTGGTGATGAACTCCATCAACGATGCGGTGATCACCATCGACGATCAGGGCAACTTGGCCTACCTCAACAACACCGCGCAGTGGCTTGTTGCCAATGATAGCGTGCTGCCACTCGGCCAACCTGTGGACGCGGTTTTCGAGCTTTACAACAACCAGCAACGGGTGCTGCTTTCTAGTTTTAGCAGTCAGCAAACAGAGACCTTTTTTGAAACCCAAATAAAAGACGCCTACCAACTGGTTATCGCGGGCGGCAAACGCCTGTATGTATCGGTGGCTATGTCGCCACTGACCAGTAACCAAAACGGTGAACACGGGTATGTGTTTGTGCTGCGAGACGTGTCGGATGAGCATGCGCTGATGGCACAGTTAGACTACAACGCCAATCATGATTCGCTCACGCAGCTACCCAATCGCCGCGCCTTTGAAACCCTCATGGAAAATCACTTGTCCCGCGAGAGTCAGTCGCCTTCCGTGCTAGCGTTTATCGATTTAGATCTTTTCAAAATCATCAATGACTCGGTCGGCCATCACGCCGGTGACGAAGTCCTATGCCAAGTGTCACAAGCCTTAGCCGATAACATACGCAGTGATGATGTGGTGGCGCGTTTGGGCGGCGATGAGTTTGCGTTGCTGCTCACGCACTGCAATATGCGCGACGCGAAACATACGATCGCCGACTTAATCAAACAGCTTGAACATTTGTCTTTCTCCTATGGTGAGCGCATTTTTGCCATCAGTGCCAGTGTGGGTCTGGTGGATGTTAACGATGCGACATTAACCCTCTCGGATTTGATGAGCCGCGCCGATGTAGCGATGTATGAGGCCAAATCGGCAGGACGTGGCCAGATAGTGGATTACAACGATATCTCAGGCACCGCGCAGGGACGCCACAGCGACATGCAAATGGTGGGGAAAATTACACGAGCACTGACTGAAAACCGCTTTGCGCTCTATGGCCAACAGGTGGCACCCGCACAAGGGCCTGTGATTGAACACTGGTACGAACTATTAATACGCATGATAGATACCGACGGTAATATTATGAACCCGGGGGAATTTATTCCCGCTGCTGAGGCCTTTGGCTACATTCGCGATATCGATGGCTGGGTAGTGAACTATGTGCTCAATACGCGCGCCGCGGAGTTGGCAGAGTCAGGACTCAGGTTCAACATCAACCTCTCAGCAAACTCAATCAGTGACCCTAAATTTCAGGCACAACTCAAACAGCTATTAAGCGCTTCCGTCCTGCCTGCCGAGCGACTGTGTTTTGAGATCACTGAATCAGCCCTCATTAGTCATTTAAACACAGCCGTCTCTTTTATCGACGAACTACGCCACTATGGCGCGCATGTCGCGCTGGATGATTTTGGCGCCGGCCTCTGCTCATTTCATTACTTAAAGCTGTTCAATGTGGATGTGGTTAAAGTTGATGGTCAATTTGTGGCTAACCTGACCGACCGAGAAAACAAAATCGATCGCGTCATACTGGAATCCATTGTCAGCATTTGTGACACCATGGGTTACAAAACGGTCGCGGAATGGGTCTCCGACGAAGAAAAACTTGCCTGCGTACAAGAAATTGGCATTAACTACGTGCAAGGGTTTCTTATCGACTACCCAACACCGCTTGATACACTGCTTGCCACGCATACCCTCACACCGCCGAGTCACTGACGGTGCCCGACGACCACCGACTACTGTTTGACTCATTCACCTAATACGCAGTGGCGATGGTGGTTGCACACGTCCAATAAAAAAGGCAATTTAGAGGTTTTGCTTGGACGGCTACCTCATGAACCGATATACGCTGGCCGGATGCGGCGCCATCATGCTTTGGAGCAGCAATGTCGCCTTTATCCGTCATGTCACCGAACTGCTTGGGCCACTCGGTGGCGCAGCGGCGATTTATACGCTTGCCTCTCTTTGTTTGATTGTCGTCGTCGGCCTCCCCAAACTCAACACCTTCCCGCGCCAATATTTGCTGATTGGCGGCGTTTTATTTGTCGTGTATGAATTGTGCTTAGCGCTCTCATTGGCTTGGGCGAATACCCGCACCCAAGCGATCGAAATGGGGGTGATCAACTACCTCTGGCCGTGCTTAACTGTCTTGTTTTCGGTTATTTTGACCCGTCAGAAAGTAAGCCTGTGGCTCTATCCTGCGTTAGTCGTCGCTTTTATGGGCGTGGTGTGGACAGTAGGAGGCAAGCAAGGCGTATCTTGGTCTCACCTTGTGACCAACATTCAGTCGAACCCGGTTAGCTATATATTGGCGTTTAGCGGTGCGATTATTTGGGCGATTTACTGCAACCTCACCAAGATGCGCGCGCAGGGTAAAAATGGGATCACCTGGTTTTTCTGTGCCACCGCGATCACTTTGTGGGTGGGCTATCTCGCCTCTGACGCACCCGCCATGCATCTTTCATGGCAAACCAGCGGCTATGTGCTGCTCGCTGGACTCGCCATGGGAGGCGGTTATGGGCTGTGGAATATAGGTATTCTCAAGGGCAATTTGATGGTCTTGGCCACCCTATCCTATTTCATCCCTATTTTATCGACCTTATTGTCGGCAGTACTACTTTCTACTTCGTTGACGCTCACCTTTTGGCAAGGTGTGGCCATGGTCACTTTAGGCTCACTGGCAAGTTGGTGGCTGACTCGGGCACCCGTTAAAAAAGCGGCGAACAAACGCGCAGAGGCCAAAGCACACTAAGACGGCTAGCCGCTAATAGCGGCTAGTCATTCACAACACGCTTAAGACTCTGCAGCGGCCATCGATGGCGTGGCGGCGCCATAATACAGACAAATGCGCTGCCCGTTTATCTCCTCGACTTCAAAATCAATCTCGTAAATCCGCTCCATGATGGGTTTAGTCACCACGTTTTTCACTTGGCCACTGGCAACCACTTCACCCGCTTTCATCGCAATCATGTTATCGGCGTAGCACGCGCTAAAATTGATATCGTGCATCACCACCACCACCGCTTTGTTGTATCGGTGTGCCAACTCTCGTACCGTTTTCATAATAGCCACAGAGTGACGAATATCGAGGTTGTTGAGTGGCTCGTCGAGGAAAACATAGTCGGTGTTTTGCGCCACCACCATGGCAATGAATGCCATTTGACGCTGACCACCACTGAGCTGATCAATAAAGCGCTCTTGCAACTCTGTCAGCCCGAGTTGCGCTAAGGCGTCATCAATCACCGCGTTGTCTTGTTCGGTTAGCCGTCCTTTGGAATGCGGAAAGCGCCCAAATGAAACCAACTCACGCACCCGAAAACGCATATTGACGTTGTTCGCTTGACGCAACACGGCCAAGCGCTGCGCCAACGCCTGGTTACTCCACTCACTCAGTGGTTTATCACCAATCAACACCTCACCGGCATCACTGTCTGTCAGTCGGCTCGCCATCGATAGCAGCGTACTTTTCCCAGCCCCGTTGGGACCAATGATAGCGGTCACTTTACCGAGGGGAAACAGTGCGCTGGCTTGATTGACCACCTGTGTTTGGCCATAAGCTTTCGATAATCCAATTAATTCAATCATAATGTTAAAACTTGTTTTTCGTCAGTAGATACAAAAAGTAACCGCCACCGACAAAGTTAATGATCACACTCACCGTGGTCTCAAACCCAAACCATTGTTCGACAACATACTGGCCACTTAACAGCAAAAAGGCGGCCAACACGCTGGTGGCCACAATTAAAAAACGATGCTGATAACTGACAAACATTTGTCGTGCGAGGCTCACCACAATCAAACCAAAAAAGAGCACCGGTCCAACCAAAGCAGTTGATAAGGCAATCATCACCGCAATCACCATCATCACTTTCAGTGTGAGTCGGCGCGTATCGATGCCAAGGCTGGTTGCGTTATCCTCACCCAACAAGCACACATCAAGCTGATTGCTAAATCGATATAGCACCAGCAAACAGGCGGCTAAGACCGGTACACTGACATAGACCAGCTCACGATTCGCATTATTGAAGCTGGCGAACATCGCATCTTGCAGGATGGCGAACTCACTCGGATCGACCAACAAGGTAAAAAACTGACTGATACTGCCAAACACGCTACCTAACACAATACCAATTAACAGCAGCGTATAGATGTTGGCGCGATGTCGACGAAAGTAAAGCGTGAACAACACAGTCGCACTTACCGTCATTAACACCACACTGGCGGTAAAGTTCGCGTAGGCATTAATCATCAATACGCTACTTGAGCCAAATACCACCAATAAAACGGTTTGCAAGAGAACGTATAAACTATCAAAGCCCAGAATCGAAGGGGTCAGGATCCGATTGTTGGTGATGGTTTGAAACACCAGCGAAGACGCAGAGATGGCCACGGCAGCCAGCGTGATTGCCAAAACCTTAGGGGTT
The DNA here is from genome assembly GCF_009377945.1 of Salinivibrio sp. VYel1. Lineage (NCBI taxonomy): Bacteria > Pseudomonadati > Pseudomonadota > Gammaproteobacteria > Vibrionales > Vibrionaceae > Salinivibrio > Salinivibrio sp. VYel1. The sequence continues at coordinate 471,154 of NZ_RSAM01000001.1, forward strand.
CGTCGCGAAAGAAAATACGCGTAATTATCCGCCGTTAATCCATGCCCTAAAAAGTACCCCGCCACGAGCACCACACCCATTGCGACCAGGGAAAGCTTGATACCATCACGCATTCGCTTTGTCCCTCATCACTAGATAGATAAACACCGCACCGCCTAAGATAGAAATGATCATCGCAATCGGGACTTCATAAGGGAAGATAATGACACGGCCCAGAATGTCGCAGCTCAACACCAACACCACGCCCCAAAAGGCCGTCCAAGGCAAGTTGCGTTTAATGTTATCGCCCATAAAAAGCGAGACAACATTGGGCACAATTAAGCCAAGAAAGGGGATGACCCCAACAATCATCACCACAGCGGACGACAGCAACGCGACCACCATGACACCGAATAGCACTACCTTTTGATAATCAAGGCCAATGTTTTTGGCAAAGCTTTCGCCGATACTGGCGGCGCTGAATTGGCTGGCATACGCATAGGCGATACCACATACCGGAATAGCCACAAAGAGTACTTCATAATTTCCCGCGAGCACCGACGAAAAGTTGGCGACCGTCCACGCTTGCAAGGTTTGAATCAGATCGTACTTATAAGCTAAAAACTGGGTTAGCGAAGAAACGACATTGCCGTACATAATGCCAATCAAGGGAACCAGCACGGTATTTTTAAACTTCAGTCGTTGGAGAAAATGGACGAATAGCCAAGTACCTGCCATCGCCATCCCCACAATAACGGACAAGTCCAGCCATTGGCTGGCGCCTCCAAACGCTACCAACGTCAGCACATAACCCAGCAGTGCACAATCAATGGTGCCGGTGGTGTCGGGCGCGGCAAAGCGGTTTTGACAGATCTGCTGCATGATGAGTCCAGCCACACTTAAACCTGCACCAGCCAAACAGATAGCCAGTAATCGAGGAATACGACTGGTGGTAAAAATTGTCCACGCTTCTGGATCGCCCGCCCACAAGCTCGCGAAGGACACGTGCGCCACACCAATGGATATCGACAGGATCGCCAGCACCACGAGGACAGGAATAGAAAGATACTTCACAGAATCACTACCGTTGAGGTCTATAACCACAAAGACCCAGGGCCAGCCTGGGTCTGTTTGTTTCTCGTATGATGATTAAAGCACGCGGTTTACATCATCGATCATCTTATCCATCGCCGTCATGCCAGCCATGGTAATGTACCACGCGGTTGGGTCGAGATAGCTGATACGTTGCTGTTGGTGAGCATGCGTTTTGTTGACCAAAGGATTATCAAAACGCGCTTTTGCCTTGCCTTCACCTTCCCCAATCGCCTGCTCACGATCAAGGACTAATAAGACATCTGGGTTGGCGTCGGCAATATATTCGAACGAAATCAAATTACCGTGTGAGCCTGCCACTTCTACATCATCGCTTTTCGCAGGTTTCAAGCCTAGCTCATCGAACACCATACCAAATCGGCTATTCTCGCCGAACATCGCCACTTTACTGCCGTTGCTCATAACCATCAACGCGTTAAAGTTATCTGCCACCGCTTTATCATGGGTCTGCGCGATCTTGGTATTCATTTGTTCAATGATCGCGTCGACTTTTTCTTGCTTGTTAAACACCTCGCCTAGCATGCGCCAATTAGCTTGCACACTTTGCCAGTAATTCTCGTAGTCCGCTCGAAACATAATTGTCGGAGCGATTTCCTCTAACTCGCCCATGAGCGAGGCCATACGCGCTTCCGCAATGATCAAATCCGGCTTAGCGGTGAAAATGGCCTCATAGTCAGGCTCTTTCACCGTCCCGACCGCGACATACTTATCGTCTTGATAGGTTTTGGCAAGATAATCCGGCATTAAAGACTTCACCACGCCAACAGGCTCAACACCGAGGCGATCCAGCACATCTAAACTGCCCTGCCCCAACACAACGACGCGTTGTGGTACGCCGTCGATTTCAACGGTGCCCATCGCATGGGTGATGGTTTTTGCGGCCGCCTGGCTGCTCAACAACAAAGAAACAGTGAGAAAAATAAATGGAAAAAATGAACGAAAAGCTTGCATAGCCCTTTCCTCGCAAAAATCGGTGGGGGAATGCTAACGCAGTTGAATAAGCAAGTCACGAATAGAAGTGAGAACTATTCATATTTATAGTGTTATTGATTAAGCGCATGGCATGAGGCAATAGGTTTCGCTCGCAAAAGCCAGTCATCATGTCTTTCATCCGGCGATGCCAGTTACGCTTACCAAAACTGTTTTGATCTTGCGCAAAAAAACCGCAATTGAATCGGCTACCTGCTGTTGATTCGTCATCACCACGCATCTGAGAGGCGATAAAACCGCGCCATTTGACCAAAACGCAAGCGATTGCATCGACACTATCAACATATTTAGTAATCATTGTGGCCATTACGCGCTAATATGGGGATAGTTGTGATCAAGATCGCGCGTAAATGCGCATGGGTTACATACACTGGACTCATCTCATGCGGCACCACTTAAAAGACAATAAAGACAGCTATGACTGTCGCAATTTGGGTACCGATTTGAGCTGGACTGCACCTAACTAGATGTTTGAGGGTTATAATGAACGAAATTTTACTTGCGGTCGTCGCTGGCGCCATCGTTGGCTTTTTCTTCAGCGCGATCAAGTTACCACTGCCTGCTCCCCCGGTAATTTCTGGGATCATGGGCATTGTTGGTATCTACCTTGGCGGCATGGCTTACCAAGCTGTGATCGAACGCTTTTTTTCTTAACTAAAGATAATTGGAGCACACTATGGCTACCCCACATATCAATGCTGTAGACGGCGCATTTGCTGAAACTGTCCTCATGCCAGGTGATCCGCTGCGCGCGCAGTACATTGCCGAAAACTTTCTCGAGAACGCGGAGCGCGTCACCGACGTGCGTAACATGTTCGGCTACACCGGCACCTACAAAGGCAAGAAAGTGTCTGTCATGGGTCACGGCATGGGGATCCCATCTTGCTCAATCTATGTGCATGAGCTAATCAAAGATTACGGTGTTAAGAACGTGATCCGCGTCGGCAGCTGTGGTGCGGTTAAAGACGATGTCAAACTGATGGATGTCATCATCGCACAAGGCGCATCCACGGATGCGAAAGTAAACCGTACACGCTTTGCTGGCCATGACTTCGCGGCTATCTCTGACTATCACCTCCTGGAAACGGCCGTGGGCGAAGCACGTAAGCAGAATGTGTCTGTGCGTGTCGGTAACGTCTTCTCTGCCGATCTGTTCTACAGCCCAGAAGGTGATTTGTTCAATAAAATGGATAACTTAGGTATCCTCGCTGTAGATATGGAAGCAGCAGGCATCTACGGTGTTGCGGCTGAACTGGGTGCGCGTGCACTCACCATCCTGACCGTGTCTGACCATATCATCCGTGGCGAAGCACTAAGCTCTGACGAGCGTCAAAAATCATTTAACGAGATGATGACGGTCTCGCTAGAAACCGCGATCAACCTGTAAGTGTTGGTCGGAGGAAACGTGTCAAGCAGTAAGCTGCCTCTTGCAGCCGGTGAATTACAGCTAAACTTTTGTAAAACACTCACCTGCCCCAACTTTGGGTCGAAAGATGAGCAAGATTACTTGGTTCAACACACCAATCCTGCTCGCCCAACCTTGGTGTGTCGAGAGTGTGGCGCGTTTCCTCCACTGTTAAATAACCATGATGTTCAAGCTGAGCTGATTGCTCAGCGTCAACTTCATGCCGATGGTTTGTGTGCCTGTACCAACCCAGAATGTGAGCATTTAGGTAAACCCGTGCTCACGCATCGGCATTGTTATCATGCGTTCGGCTATAGTGGCGATCGTCAGCGTTATCGCTGCAAAAGCTGCCAAAGCACCTTTGTCGACCGCTGGTCTGGGGTCAACAAAAAAAGTGAGTTACAGCAAAAGCTGTTAGCGTTTCTTTTTACTGGCCACACAGTGCGTGACATCTGCCGAAGACTGTCACTGAACCCGAAAACCTTCTACGACCATCTTAACCAAATAGCCGCGCGCTGCCGACAAAAGCTTGCCGCTTACGACAGCCGGTTTTTAGCCGATACCTCAACGGGCCATCTGGCCAGTGTCCACACCGCCTTGCAACCCAAGAGCGACAATGGCGTGCAATGGCTGGCAACAGGAGAAGCGCACAGTGGCTACGTGCTGCAACAGGATGTGAATTATCATACGGATGACCATCACCACTTGCATACACATCATGACCCTTATCAGCCTGACTGTCGCTTTATGTCGACGCACAGTGCGGGTCAGCCGCAAGATACAGTAGCACGCCCAGAGGGGTTATTGGGTCGAGTGGATGCCAAATACCGCGACGTCTTTGCCCGCTCGAATGTCGAAGACCCCTATACGCAGCCGCTGCACTTTATTTATCCTAATCGCGGCACGCTGATCCGCCCTCAATACACCACGTATGCGCATTACCTCAACCTCAAGCCGTTAATCGAACATTGGCAGCAAATTGTGGTTTTTTCGCCGCAAGAGCCCTTATTGCGCTCTTCTTGCCTCTCCGTTTTCGAGGCCGATATTCGAGATAAGCGCGTCAGCCATGTATACGTCGAGCAGGATGCCGGTTGGCAGCCCGGATCAGAGCCAGAAAAAATTGATATCGTTTTGCTAAGCTGGTGGCGTGACCGTTGGGCCTTTACTCGCAGTGGCGACGGTGCTAAAGCAATCTGTGATCATGGCCAAAACAAAGGTCAAGAGGCCTATTGGTTAACCCATGCAAGCTGTGATGCGTTGAAAAAATATCAACAACACTTCCACCAGCAGTTTTCATTATTGGTCAATGAGCCGAGACGCCGACTGCGCCCTGGTGGGCTATTGCCCCTGCTGGATATCTATCGGGCATGGCATAACTTATGTTGGCAAGACCGCGCGCATCTCACCCCAGCCCAACGGCTTGGCTTGACCGAACGCCCTTTGACACTGGCAGATCTGATGCTCTGATCCATCTCGCGCGCATTCACTTGACGTGCATCGAAGTTTTTTGTCTAAATGCCCGATATCGCCGAGAAGGAAAACGCCATTGGACATTCAACTACTGCGTACATTTATTGAAGTGAGCAAGACGCGTCACTTCGGTCGTGCAGCGGAAAACCTTTACCTGACCCAATCCGCTGTGAGCTTTCGCATTCGACAACTAGAAACCCAGCTAGATACATCACTGTTTGTTCGTCAGCGCAATAATGTTCGTCTGACCGATGCGGGTGAGCGCTTACTTCCTTACGCTGAAACCATGCTGCAAACGTGGCAGCGCGCCCAACAGGACGTCAGTGCAATGCAGCACGCGAGCGCACAACTCACGCTTGCCGCCTCCCCGATGCTGTGGGAACTCGATGGCGTCAGCACATGGGTCAACCGCGTGTGTGCGGCACACCCAGACTGGTTGATCCGTGCCGAGTCGACACCCGCCCAGTTGCTAGCACGCCATTTGATTGAAAAACGTATTGATGCCGGGTTGACCTCAGAGCTGCCTAAGCTTGAAGGGTTACAATCACACCACCTAGGCGATTATCAACTTCAGTTAGTTAGCCATTTACCGGGGCTCACACTGGACACGAGCGACACGCTACCGCTGGTTTATCTTGATTGGGGAACTCGCTTTTCACTTGAGCAAAGCCAAATTGCGCCACTACAACGCTCACCCGTGTTACATACCCAGTCATGCCAACTGGCATTAAACTATTTACTCGTGCACGGCGGCGTCGCGTTTCTGCCGTCACTGGCAGTTCACCCTTATCTGAACAACGGACAACTCCATCTTATTGATCACGGCCATATTCTTACCCACCCCCTTTACCTTACCTGGCTAACTAACAGTGATAAAAACCCGCTAATCAATGAGTTAGTATCATCGACCGGTCAGTTATAAGTGCTCAGAAAAAATCGGTAAATTCACGCCTATTTCACTAGTCGACGTTCAATTTTTAGGCTATCTTAGAATCGTTAGGCAAACATTAAATGTCTAACACTCCGGCTACACATAGCACTGACAATCAACAAGCGTTAGGAAAACACCACCATGGCACAGTGGGATCAATGGTTAAAACACGGCTCGCAACATAAAGAGAAGTTTAAATCTCGCCACCACGATGATTTTGATGACGATATGCCACGCGGCAAAAAGGACAAGAAGCGCCATAACAAACGCGCGCAACGCGCTCAGCACGACGACAGTTATTTTGGAGAGGATCGCTAATCGCGAAGTAAGGTTCGCGATGCATTGCACTCTCCATTAAAAGGGTAAAGGCAACGTGATGATGTTGCCTTTTTTGTTTGTTGTGTCCCGTCCCGAAATACGTTGACGCTAGTGCACTCGCTCAGGCTTGTTGCGCTTGCCACTCTTCCGCATGTCGCTTAATCTCACGCTGTGCCGACTGCCAACGCGGATCTTGCTGTAAGCGTTGCCACTCCACGGATTGGCGCATCCGCAATGTCCCAGCAGCAGGGACCGACTGAATGGGCAAAGCGTCGAGCACCGACACCGCACTGTGGCGGTCATTGCATATCAAGGCCATGTCGCATCCCGCATCAAGCGCCGCTTTGGCACGCGCGGGCGCGTCGCCGAACAAATGCGCACCGCCCATACTTAAATCATCCGAGAAAATAATCCCTTTAAACCCAAGTTGTTGGCGCAAAATCTGGGTAAGCCAGTACGGCGAGCCACTGGCTGGCAAGGCATCGTGTTGCGGGTAAATCACATGGGCAGGCATCATCGCATCCACGAGCCCCCGCGCAATAAACGATTGGAAAATCGCAAAGTCGTCTGAGTGCAAAATATCGCGCGTATCCTCAGGTGTCACTAAGTGCGAGTCTTCTTTCACCCCACCGTGTCCAGGAAAATGTTTGCCCGTGGTGGCCATGCCTGCCACGCGCATACCCTTAGCAAAGGCGCCAGCATAGTCAGTGATAGCTTGATGTGTCGCACCGAAGGCACGGTCTTTGATTGCCGCACACCCAAATCCTAAATCCAGCACAGGCGCAAAACTGAGGTCAATCCCATGAGCGATCAGCTCCATTGCCATCACCCAACCCGCTTGCTCCGCGAGCGCTGGACTCGCACTTAACGCACCATAAGACTGCGCGGCGGGTATAGGGGTAAACGCGTCGCGAAACCGTTGAACACGGCCCCCTTCTTGGTCAACACCGATGAGGATATCTCGCCCCGCCGCTGTGCGTATTGACTGAGTTAATGCACGCAGCTGCGCGGAGTCAAAATAATTGCGAGCAAATAGAATAACGCCTCCCACAGAGGGATGTGCCAAGATTTCTTTCTCTTCGTTATCAAGTTGCTCGGTGTGCACATCTAGCCAAACCGGTCCCATCGTTTCTCCTTCATACTCTTGTCAACCCACTGACAACCACTTTGATTATATTCGTCCAATCAGACCATTAACTATTGCAAGGCGCCAGTACCACAAAGGGATCATCAAGCACTTTGCCACTTATCGCAATCTGTTTATACTCAGTACCTTGGTTCTTATCGTCATTTTATCGCTGGACTACTGAAAGGAAGCACCCAATGCCACAACCCGCCGCCGATATCTACATAGGTGTTATGTCAGGGACGAGCTTAGACAACATTGATGTCGTCGCTGTCCGGTTCACTCAAGCCGGCCACGTGGAGTCAATTGCTCGTCATAGTGACCCGCTACCGCAGGATATTAAAGCTACCGTGATCACCTTGAGCCGAGGTCATCCGATGTCGGTCAAAGCCTTGGGTGAACTCGATCGTCGCTTAGGGGAGTGTTACGCCAGTGCCATCAATACCCTACTTGAACAAGCGGCGTTACTGCCTAAACATGTCGCGGCGGTCGGTTGTCATGGTCAAACCGTCTATCACCAACCGAGCGGCGATTATCCATTCACCATGCAACTTGGCGACGCCAATGTGATTGCAGCACGAACCGGCATTACCACTGTCGCTGATTTTAGGCGTAAAGACATGGCGTATGGCGGTCAAGGCGCCCCTTTGGTGCCCGCCTTTCACAATGATTACTTTGCCGATAGCGAACAAGCCACCGCAGTAGTGAATATTGGCGGTATTGCCAACGTATCAATGATTTGCCCCGATCGCCCTTTATATGGCTATGATACGGGTCCAGGGAATATGTTGATGGATGCCTGGACGCAGCGTCACCGTCACCAAGCCTATGACAAAGATGGCGAGTGGGCAGCCACCAGCTGCGCGTATCAACCCTTACTCAACCGCCTGTTATCCGACGCGTACTTCTCACGTCCGGCACCTAAAAGTACTGGGCGGGAATACTTTAATCTCGATTGGCTCGATCGTCACCTGCTCGCGTTTTCACTCTCTCCAGACCAAGTGCAAGCCACCTTACTGGCATTGACTGCCGAAAGTATCGCGTTAGCGATCCGTCCATTAGAGCGTGGCCGAGTGTTCGTGTGTGGCGGTGGCGCGCACAACCAGGCATTGATGCATGCGTTACAACAGGCACTTCCGCAGTGGTCCATTGCACAAACTGACGATGCCGGGATCAGTTGCGACGATATGGAAGCCATTGCCTTTGCTTGGCTGGCCAGGCAAACCCTTAATCACCAACCAGGCAATGTGCCCGCCGTGACAGGCGCGACGCAAGCCTGTTGTCTTGGTGCCATTTATCTACCTTACTGAGGAACGATTATGTCAGCCCCCAGCGTCGACCAGCTAAAAGGCTTACTCTCAGAAACACGCAACCCGCATACACTGACGATCGACCAACAAGACACACTTGGCTTGGTGACAATGATTAACGCAGAGGATAAGGGCGTAGCCTCCGCTGTGCAGACGCAGCTCCCCGCGATTGCAAAAGCGGTCGATGCGATTGCGGCAAGTTTTAACCAAGGCGGCCGTCTTATCTACATCGGTGCGGGGACAAGTGGTCGACTGGGCGTGCTTGACGCGGCCGAATGCCCGCCCACTTTTGGGGTGGATAGCCAGCAAGTCATAGGACTGATTGCCGGTGGCGAGCCTGCTATGTTCGTCGCCCAAGAAGGCGCGGAAGACAACCCAGATGCAGGTAAAGCGGATTTGGTCACACAAGGCCTCACCGCGAAGGATGTGGTGGTCGGTATCGCCGCCAGTGGCCGCACGCCTTATGTCATCGGTGCACTCGATTACGCCAAGCAAGTCGGCGCAGTCACGGTCGCTTTGTCATGTAACCCCAATACCGCCATTAACGCCTACGCCCAGATTGCCATTACGCCCGAGGTTGGCCCTGAAGCGCTCACAGGCTCAACCCGAATGAAGTCAGGCACTGCACAAAAACTGGTATTAAATATGCTGAGCACCGCCGCCATGATAAAGACGGGCAAGTGCTATCAAAACCTGATGGTCGATGTAAAAGCCAGCAACGATAAACTGGTTACCCGTTCCACGTTGATCGTGATGGAAGCGACAGGATGTGAAGAACACACCGCAACACACGCCCTGTCACAGTCAGATGGTGAGGTGAAGGTCGCCATTTTTATGATTTTAGCGGAGCAAGACCCGGCGACGGCACGGCAGCGGCTTCAGCAGGCCAATGGGCATTTACGTGATGCATTGCAATTAGGTTGATGCAATGCACCCACTCTTATCCTCTTGAGGACGAGCGTATATTTTGTTCTCTTAGCACCGTGGTCGGTTGCACGCTGTCCATGCGCTCAACGTAAGCCTGATATTGTTGGAACGGAAGCGGCCGAGAGTAATAATAGCCCTGTGACACATCGACACCATAACGTCGCAATAATGTCTCCGCTTCCTCGGTTTCCACGCCCTCAGCAACGACCATTACCCCCAGTGATCGCGCCATGTCCGTGGTCGCACGAACAATGCTTTGGTGACGACCACTCTTGTGAAGATCTCGCACAAAACTGCGATCAATTTTAAGCTCAGTGAATGGGAGTTGCGAGAGGAAATATAACGAGGAATAGCCCGTGCCATAGTCATCGATCGATACTTCAATGCCACTGGCTGATAGTGCTGTAATCAGTTGTTTTAGCCAGTTGTAGTCCTCGACCATCACCGACTCTGTCAGTTCCAGCGAAATCAAGTTAGTCGGTATGTCATATTGATGCGCCAGCGCGACCACACGGTTGGCCAGATCCGGAATATAGATATCAGACGCACTGATATTGATTGACAGGCGGCGACAATGGCCGTTAGTGATCAGCTGCGCTTGCTGCTGGAAAGCCCGCTGAATCACCCACAGCGTGAGGTTATTGATGATACCGACATCTTCTGCCATCCGCACAAACACTTCAGGCGATATTTGCCCGTACTCAGGGTGTGTCCAACGCGCTAAGACTTCCGAGCCATGGACAGAGCCAGTGCGTAAATCAATCTGCGGTTGGTGATACAGCTCTAATTGATCATTCTCGATAGCATCCCTCAGGTCGGTCACGAGAGAAACATGCAATTGATGGTGTCGTTGCTCGTAAGAATTAAAATGTGCATAGTGGCTGGCAAGCGATCGATGTTGATCAATGGCGCTCAGGGCGCGGCTGATTAAAAGGCTTGGGTGGTCACCGTCAGTGGGATAGTGGCAAACACCAATACGCGCATTCACTTGCGTCACAAATGAGCCAACACATAAGTCACCATTTAATCCTTTAATGACGGAATCGAGAATCGTATCGCAAGCCGAGCGGTCGACATCATCAATCAAAAACGCAAACACGCCCTCTTTTAAACAACCCAAACGATAATCCAGCATATCACTGTCGGTTTTCACCCCCAACACAGGTTGCATCATCAACACATCATTAATACGGCCAGCAATCGCGTTAATGTATTCCTCGCGGGCGTGCTCATCTAAATACGGAAGCAGGCTGTTGTAATTATCCACTGATAAACAGCACAAATTGAAACGGGCATTTCGGCTGATCAAATCATTGACCACCATATGTAACACATTGTTATTCGGTAGATAACTCAGCGTGTCATGCGTCAGCGCCTGCATTTCCTGTAATCGCTGGTACCGGAAGCGTTCAGCAAGAGCCAATGAAAAGAAAATCATGGTCATTCCCAGCGACATCATCAGTGCGTAACGTGATAGCAGACTGTAATCAATAACGTTGAGCATCAGAGCGTAGAAAATCACCCCGCCCACCATGGCCGGGATCCAACAGAGGGTAAAGAGCGATAGCCAAAATTTATTGGGTTGCCATTGGTGCCATACATAATAGGCCACCAAGCCATAGACCGGTAATTGCGCGATAAAAACAAATGAAAGCGACACATACGTGGGGGTGATAAAACTTAGCAAGGCCAAGCCAAACAGCCCCCCGGTGGTCATAAAAAAGAGTGAGCGCGCGCGCTGATAAAGCCGACTTCGCTCAAAATCCAGAAAATAGTAGGTGAACCATAATCCCGCCATGAGTAGGCAAACGGCCAACGTCACCAAGTGATTACTGATAAATATCTGCAACGGATCCGGCAAAAAATAACGACTGAAACCATGATTCACACTCACAAGCATCGCACTCATAAGGGCAACGAGAACAAAAATGAGATAGACGCGCTGACGACTGTAGACATACACCCCTGCACTATACAACGCGACCATAAACGTAAAGGTGATAAATCCCCCCCAGACCAAATGCATCGATCGGGACAGATGATCAAACGCCTGGTGCGACATCACGCTTAACGGCATGATCGCCATATCATTCGAGGTGACTTTGAGCAGTAATTGGTTATCGCGCTCCGGCAGTAAGTTAATCGGAATGGAATGGGGCATTGGCAAGCGGCTCAAGCGTGCCGATGTTTTATCCCCTGCTTTTATCTGTGAGCGCACCTGCTCGCCATCCAAAATATGGTACGCGTCTAGATAGTCAATCAGTGGGTTATCGGTGAGCACATGAATGTCGCGCTCAGTCAATCCGTGGTAATTAAACTCAAGTTTGATCCAATAGGTTTGATAAGCCAGCTTCCACGGGATCTCACCCGTGTTATCGGCTTTCGTAAAGGGGGCATGATCGAGCACATAGTTAAGAGATAGCTCGTTTGTCTCGTCAATGAAATAGCTATAGTCCGTATCCACCAGTGATAGTTCGGGCGCTGTGGTGCGGCTCAAACTCGTCATCCAAAATCCGACAGCCAATACAACCACCAATGTGAACAAGGTCGTCACCCAAATAAGGGGCTGCCGAGACTGTAGTGCGTGCATAAACATACACTCCTTAACCAAAAACGAGTCTGCCGCCCGAGGTTACTCCCCTTCCCTTGTACTTCTTGCGATTTAATCTGCTCGGAATGCTGGCGGGACGTAATAAAAATAGATAGTGATGGCTACTTTTTCAAACAGAGCGCCTTTAAAAACGCTGCCTATACGATTAATCAGAGGGTTACATAGCGCGTCGTAGAAGCCAAAATAAATGAACATAAGTTTTAAAATGGAACATTTGTTCAATCATCATAAGCGCGATACACTGAGACCCATTACAGTGAGCCGTACAGTGTGCGGTGAGTTTGATTCGATCGATGAGCGAGACCAAAATACATGAGTACGCCGACGTCCCTAGATAACGTTCACGAAGACACTGATTTGCTTACCGAAATCGCCATTCTGTATTACCAGCAAAGCGCGACCCAAGAGGAGATCGCACGCAAATACAAAATAAGTCGCCCCAAAGTCAGCCGCCTGCTCCGAAAAGCACGTGAGGAAGGGATTGTTGAAATCACGGTGAAGTTTCACCCGGTGCACAGCGCGCAGTTGGAGCAAAGGCTCATGGCGCGATTTAATCTCAAACGCGCATTAATTTCTCTCGACCAGCCCAGCCCCGAAGAGCAGCGCACTCAAGTCGCGACCCTGGTTTCCACTTACTTGGATGGTAACCTCAACGACGGCATGGTGGTCGCGGTGGGACAAGGCCAAAACGTCGCCGCGGTGGCTGATCATCCAGGGGTCGTCTCTCATCGCCAAGCGCGCTTTGTCTGTGCGATCGGCGGTACCCACCGAAGTGGTGATGCCTTTAACGCGGATCATATCTGCCGGCGTCTCGCCAAAAAATTTGGCGGCAGCAGTGAAACCCTGTATGCCCCCGCCTACGTCGATAACGAATCAATCCAGCAAGTGTTTGTCTCTCACCCCAATATCAGTGAAACCTTGAATCAGGCGAGAAAGGCAGAGTTTGCACTGGTCGGCATTGGCGATATGGACGAAAATAGCCATATGGTCAAATTGGGCTGCTTTACCGCACGCGAATTTGTTGAAGCACGTGTTAACCATGGTATTGTCGGAGACATCGGTGGCTTTGATTTTTTCCGTCTCGACGGACAACCCACCGATAATTTGATGCGAGGGCGAGTGGTTGGGCTAGCCATGCCTGACTTGGCACGTATTCCCAGTGTCATCGCGATGGCCAGTGAAAGTCGTAAAGCCTTGTCGATACTCGGCGCTTTGCGCACGGGCGTGATTGATGTGTTGGCCACCAGTGCCAGCTGTGCGATGGCGCTGCTCAACATGTCTGAGCCTGCCCCCGATGAAACCGCGTTCACGTTTCAACAGGATGAGTAAATTCGTGACGAAAGAGTGAGACTTAACTCTCTTTATGTCGCAATACAATTGACAAGTGACGTAAAAAACTCAAAGATCGTCACATCATTTGCTCAGACGCGTTGCATCTGTTCATATTCAGAGCAAGCGTTAGCACGTCACACGGCGTCTGGGCCTACCACGTAAAGAAGGTGAGTGAAGATGAGCAACAAACTGGATCAACTCCGTGCCCTAACCACAGTGGTCGCTGACACAGGCGACATCGAAGCGATTAAAAAATATCAACCGCAAGATGCCACAACTAACCCTTCTCTGATCCTCAAAGCCGCGCAAATTAAAGAATATGCGCCGCTGATCGAGGAAGCCATTGCCTATGCAAAATCACATAGTAGCGATGCAGACCAACAGGTTGCCGATACCTGTGACCGTCTCGCCGTCAACATTGGTAAAGAAATTCTCAATGTGATCCCTGGCCGTATCTCTACCGAGGTAGACGCACGTTTGTCGTATGACACAGAAGCCAGTGTTGCCAAAGCGCGCAAGCTTATCAGCATGTATAACGAAGCTGGGATCAGCAACGAGCGCATTCTGATCAAACTGGCGTCAACTTGGGAAGGTATCCGTGCGGCAGAAATCCTGGAAAAAGAAGGGATCAACTGTAACCTGACGCTTTTGTTCTCATTCGCACAAGCACGTGCCTGTGCCGAAGCGGGCGCTTACCTGATTTCTCCGTTTGTGGGCCGCATCATGGATTGGTACAAAGCCAGAGAAGGCCGTGATTTCGAGGCGGCAGAAGACCCAGGCGTTAAATCTGTCACCACCATTTACAACTACTACAAAGCTCACGGCTACGACACCGTCGTGATGGGCGCAAGCTTCCGTAACACAGGCGAAATTCTAGAGCTTGCTGGCTGCGACCGTCTCACCATCAGCCCACAATTGCTGCAAGAGCTTAGCGACGCCGACGGTGACGTGCCTGTTAAGCTAAAAGACGCGGGGGCCACCGAGCAGCGCCCAGCGCGTATGACGCATGCTGAATTCTTGTGGGAGCACAACCAAGACGCGATGGCCGTTGAAAAGCTCGCTGAGGGTATCCGCAATTTTGCGGTAGACCAAGGCAAGCTTGAAGACATGATTCGCGAACAATTGTGATCCAACACAAAGCGTGATTTAACACAATAAAAGCGGCTCAGTCCGCTTTTATGATACTGTTTGACCCTATTTCACCTGTTCAACCTGTAGGTAAACACATGGAACGCAAAATGCTAGCTAACGCCATCCGCGCCCTTGCGATGGACGGTGTTCAAAAAGCCAAATCTGGTCACCCAGGCGCCCCAATGGGCATGGCTGATATCGCCGAAGTCTTGTGGCGCGACCACATGAACCACAACCCACAAAACCCAGATTGGGCCAACCGTGACCGTTTCGTACTGTCAAACGGCCACGGCTCTATGCTGATTTATTCGCTACTGCACCTGACCGGGTATGGCGTATCGATTGACGATCTTAAACAGTTCCGTCAATTGCACTCGAATACCCCAGGCCACCCTGAATATGGTTACGCACCGGGTATTGAAACCACCACAGGTCCACTCGGCCAGGGCATCACTAATGCGGTGGGCATGGCAGTGGCAGAGAAATCGCTCGCGGCGCAATTTAACCGCGACGGCCACGACATCGTCGATCACCACACCTACGCATTCTTGGGTGATGGCTGCTTGATGGAAGGTATCTCACACGAAGCATGCTCACTCGCCGGCACCCTAGGCCTGGGCAAGCTGATCGCCTTCTGGGATGACAACGGCATTTCTATCGATGGTCATGTTGAAGGTTGGTTCTCTGACGATACCGCGAAACGCTTTGAATCTTATGGCTGGCACGTAATCCCTGCAGTAGATGGCCATGATTCGGCGGCTATTCAAGCAGCCATTGACGCGGCAAAAGCGGAAACCGGCAAGCCGACATTGATCTGCACCAAGACCACCATCGGTTACGGCTCACCCAATAAAGCGGGCAGCCACGACTGCCACGGTGCACCACTGGGTGATGATGAAGTCCAAGCCGCGCGTGAATTCCTCGGTTGGGAGCATGGCCCATTTGAGATCCCACAAGATATTTACGCACAGTGGGATGCCAAAGAAGCCGGTGCGGCCAAAGAAGCCGCATGGAACGAGAAGTTTGCCGCCTATCAAGCACAATACCCTGAGCTAGCCGCTGAGTTTACTCGTCGCATGAAGGGTGAGCTGCCCAGCAACTGGGACAGCGAAACGCAAAAGCTGATTGCCGATCTGCAAGCTAACCCAGCCAAAATCGCATCACGTAAAGCATCACAAAACGTGTTAGAAGCGTTCGGCAAGCTACTGCCAGAACTGCTCGGTGGCTCTGCTGACTTGGCACCGTCTAACTTGACCATGTGGTCAGGCTCGAAAGCGATCAGTGCCGACGATGCCAGCGGTAACTACCTGCACTACGGTGTGCGTGAATTTGGTATGACCGCCATTATCAACGGTATTGCCCTGCACGGCGGTTTTGTGCCTTACGGTGCGACCTTCCTGATCTTTATGGAGTACGCACGTAACGCGATGCGTATGGCTGCCCTGATGAAGGTGCAGAATATTCAAGTGTATACCCACGACTCGATTGGCCTAGGTGAAGATGGTCCAACTCACCAGCCAGTTGAGCAAATGGCCACGTTGCGCCAAACGCCGAATATGAGCATGTGGCGTCCGTGTGACCAAGTTGAATCCGCGGTCGCGTGGAAAGCAGCGGTTGAGCGTAAAGACGGCCCAAGTGCCCTCGTGTTCTCTCGCCAAGGCCTGGCTCAGCAAGAGCGTGATGACGCACAATTGGCTAACATTGCCAAAGGCGGCTACATCCTAAAAGACTCAGCAGGCAAGCCTGATCTGATCTTGATTGCGACGGGCTCGGAAGTCGAATTGGCGATGGAGTCAGCTGCGAAACTGAACGACGCCGGCAAGCAAGTGCGTGTCGTCTCTATGCCAAGCACTGACTTGTTCGATAAGCAAGACGCCGCCTACCGTGAGTCCGTGCTGCCATCAGACGTAACAGCACGTATCGCCATTGAAGCGGGTATCGCCGACTACTGGTACAAGTACGTGGGTCTAGACGGCCGCGTTGTCGGTATGACCACCTTCGGTGAGTCCGCACCGGCTGACGAGCTATTCAAGATGTTCGGCTTTACCGTTGAAAACGTGGTTAACACCGCTGAAGAGTTGCTCGCTTAATCGCATCTCTACGGCACGTTAATTCTGCGAAGGCCAGTCAGCAATGACTGGCCTTTTTTCTACCCTCGCTTCTCGCATCCTGCAACCCATGCTGTAACAGCGACAGATGCAGCGCGCTTATAGAAAGCGACTCGCCGAGGGACGCACATTAGCATCCAGAGTATCCACCCCTATGTCATTTTGAAGGTGGGCTGGCATCGATGCGATTGGCACTGCTTTCGGTTTACGGCTCGTACCAACTCGCCCTTGAACACCTTGGATAATCGCCAATAACATTGAGGTAACGCCCGCTTTCATTTCTTTCATCGTGATTCCCCTCTCATTGTGTTGTGAAGATGCTAGTCAGGATAAAACCTCAAGTTATATTGAGGTAAACAAGGAGTGGCAGAAAAAGGTGAAAAAAGATGGAAATGAGCGTTGGGCAAGTGGCAAAACGCGCGGGGTTAAAGGTGTCTACCCTGCATTTTTACGAGCAAAAAGGCTTGATCACCAGTTGGCGTAATGCGGGCAATCAACGCCGCTACGACCGCGCCGTCCTTCGCCGCCTCGCGGTGATTAAAGCCGCACAACATGTGGGGCTCTCACTTGAAGAGATAGGCGAAGCATTAAGTGAACTGCCCTCTCACCGCGCTCCCACCAAAGAGCAATGGCGTGATATGGCACAGCGCTGGGATGCCACCCTTGATGAGCAAATCGCACGCTTACAGCAGTTACAGGCCAATTTAAGTGGCTGCATTGGCTGTGGCTGCCTATCAATGAAAACCTGCTCGCTCTATAACCCCAATGATGTGGTTGGTGAAGTAACCCAAGATGACAACGTGTTGAATCACCCGGACTTGGGCGTTAGCCAGCTATTAAAAGCATGGGGACAGGGGCGATAAATAGCCCAGTCGCAACGCTTCACCCAACGATTAAATAAAAATACTCACAACGCTTTACATGTGAGTGGAATGCTGTATGGTGGTGACAGCTCTGGAACATGGAGCATCAATGATACATCAAGTAAAAGTCAACATAAGCTACGCTATTATCAATATTATAGAGTTTCTAACGTTACCCGCTTTCGCTTTTAGACATTTCATCGACTCCGTTCAAAGCTATCCTATTTTTTGTAATTTAAGAGAGAATGATTATGTCTAATCAAGCAACTGGTATCGTAAAGTGGTTTAACGAAGAGAAAGGTTTCGGTTTCATCACTCGTGACAACGGCGAAAAAGACGTGTTTGTACACTTCCGTGCGATCGTTGGCGAAGGTTTCAAAACCCTAACTGAAGGCCAGCGTGTGAACTTCACCGTTGAGCAAGGCCAAAAAGGCCCACAGGCTTCTGACGTTTCTGTAGCATAAGAAATCAGACCTGATTGATAGAGGGCGCTCAGGCGCCCTTTTTTTGTGCCTATAGTTTGGCGAACGTGATCAACACAGCGGATGGCAAACGATAGACGCAACACGTTTTCACAAAAAAGCCCCGGCTATCTGGTGTTGCACCAAGCTGGGGCTTTTTATCAGAGTAACCGACCAAGAGTCACTCGCTACCTGTGACTTAATCAGCCTCGCTGCATTGTCTGACGCTTTTTCAAAAACGTTAACCAGCTCTCTACCGCCTCATCAGGGGCAATCTTTTTAGCAATGCGTGCTTGCTCAAGGGCCTGGTCAAACTGCTTCAGTTTGTAGTAGGCGCGCACTTTTGTCAGCGCTATCTCTTTAGCAGATGCCCCTTTACCCGCTTTATCAAGCGAAGTAAGTGCTTGCTGATAGTCGCCTTGCTGAATTTGCATTAACGCCAATTGCCAATGGTACTGACGGTCTTTTTGTGCGGCTAAACGCCAAGCTGAAACCGCTTGAGGCCATTCTCGCGCTTGCTGCCATAAGCTTGCTTGCTGCGCGAGCGTTTGCGCATCTTGCTCGTTCTCAGGCAAGCGTTTGAGCCACTTCGCTGCCCGCTCGGGGACGCCGACATTGGCATACAACTGCGCCACCGTGCGCTGCTCACTCGGTTCAAGCGCTATCCCTTTTCGCTTGGCGAGCAAATAGGTGCTGATCGCCTCTTTTGGCTGCTCCAAGCGCACATAGTTGGCCGCCAATTGGCGCCACCATTGCTTATTGTCAGGCTCGAGCTTCAACAATGCTTTAAGCGTCGGTGTCGCCCCGCGCCATTGTTCAAGTTGTAGCTGCGCTCCCAACTTCAATGACAGCGCTGACACGCTGGCGCTATTTTTTACTACGCCCTGATACGCCGGATAGGCGTTTAATACCTGGCTCCATTGTTCACGCTGATAGTGCGCCTGCATAATCCGCAGCCATACGTCTTCCGCTTGATCCGATTTCTCTTTGGGAACCGAACGCGCCAGCGGATAGTAGTATTGAAGTGCAGCGGCATATTGACCATCAATCAACAATAAATCAGCGAGCATACGCTTGGTTTGCCAGGCTTGCGCATCTTGCAACTGTTCACTGTCAACCGCACGTTGAATATGGACGATCGCCTTGTCGTTATTACCATATTGCCAATAGAACACCCCCAACGCGCGATCGACAAACGCTTTATCGTAGGCGCGTTCAGCAGACAGCGCTTCGAGCACGGCAATCGCCTCCCCCAGTTTGGCGTCTTGCTCTAACGTTTGTGCTTTTTCAATCGAGCGTGCCACCGAGGGTGACAGCTGGGCAGCGACTGGCAGCGCGGTGAACAATACTAAGGTAACAATGAGTCGTTTAAACATTAGCGTAAGTTAAACTCCAGTTTCACCTGTTGACCGGGTTGGGCCACGGCTTCTCCGTTAACCACTTTCGGCTCATATTTCCATTTTCGAAGCGCGCGTAACGCCTCTCGCTCAAAAACACGTGGCGGGTTCGCATCGACCACCGTCAAATCTTGTGGACGTCCCGAGGGGCTAATGGTAAAGCTCACCACCACAAATCCCTCTAGGCCACGGCGCATGGCGCGTGGTGGATAGTTGGGCTCGACCCGAAATAGCGGCATCGCCTGCTGATTGTTCGGCCCAGTGCTGACATTTAAATCGCCTAGCGACGGGGCTTGCACCATCACCCCTTGAATATTGCTTTGCACATTCAAGTTAGGCATATCCGGTTGTGGCGCCGCGCTGGATTGTGTCTGCGTTTGCGTGACCGGCGTCGGTGGATCGGGCACCTCAGGCGGTGTCGGGCGCTCCGGCACACTGCGTTGGCGGCGTTGTACCTCGGTATCCGGCTCTTGCATGAAAATATCAATGCTTACCGAGGAAGGCGTCTCCTGAGGTCGCTGAGACGACTGTCCGACCATCAACGCCATCAACATAAACAGGCCAAGCGTAAAGACCAACGCCGCCGGCAATGAGATTAGCCATCGCTTCATTACGGCGACTCCGTGGCCAACGCAATGCTACCAATGCCGGCACCTTTCGCCGCGTCCATCACTTCAACCACGGTGCCATTGTAGGCCAGCTCATCGGCTTGAATCACCAGCGAAGCGTCAGGCTTATCGAGCAACAGGTGTTCAAGGGTCGCTTCCACACGTTCCACATCGACAAGACGCTTATCAATGTACACCTCATTCGAGGCGGTGACCGCGACAAAAATACCCGCCTCTTTTTGGCTGGTTGAGTGGCTGGCTTCCGGACGGTTTACTTCCACGCCAGACTCGCGCACAAACGAGCTAGTGACGATAAAAAAGATCAGCATGATGAACACAATGTCCAACATGGAGGTTAAATCAACCTGCGCTTCCTCGCGCTGTCTTTGGGCTCGAATCAATCGCATTACTGACTCCGAAGCGCCTGCTCCAGCGCGACTTCACGACGCTGACAGGCTTTAACTAAACGGGCATGGGCAAACATACCGGCCAAGGCAGCCACCATACCTGCCATGGTGGGTAAGGTGGCCATTGAAATACCTGAGGCCATTAAACGGGGCTCACTGGTGCCTTGACTGGCCATGACATCAAACACAGAAATCATCCCCGTGACCGTGCCTAACAGCCCCAACATCGGACAAATCGCCACCAAGGCTTTAATAAAGCCAAGATAACGGCCGAGATCCTGTTGGGCTTGAAACAACCAGCCTTGGCGAATGGCGCGTGCATGCCAAGAATGGTGATCGGTACGCGCTTGCCACGCCGCAACCCACGCGCGACGTTGTGCGGGGAACCGTGAATACAGGTATAGCAGGCGTTCAATCACCAACACCCAGCACACCAATACCACCACACCGAGCCACCAAAGCACGGGCCCACCTTGCGCCATAAAATGACGCAAGGTGCTCCAAATATCTTGCTGGCCAAGCTGTGAGAATAACTCGACGTCTGTCATGCCGCTTGTCCGGTTTCCGCTCGCTGATCACTGTTTTCAGCTTGTTCAGCCACCAAACTAATGCTTTGCTTTTCCAGCATGCCGCGAATGTGATCAGCTTGCCCACTGAGGATGTTATGCGCCAGCAGTAGCGGAATGGCCGCAATCAAACCAAGCACTGTGGTCACCAACGCCATCGAGATGCCATCCGCCATCACTTTCGGGTCGCCATTGCCAAACTGGGTGATCACTTGGAAAGTTTCTATCATCCCGGTCACCGTCCCCAGCAAGCCGAGCATCGGTGCTAACGCGGCAAGCAGTTTTAGCATCGAAAGGCCTTTTTCGCAGCCTTGTTGCTCATCCACCACCGCTTCCAATAAACGCAGCTCCAGTGATTCCACATCACGCTTTGGTGCATCATGATAGACCTTTAGCACACGGCCAAGCGGATTATCCTCTGGCGACTCAGGATGTTTAAGCTGGCGATGCATTTTGGCGTGAATCGAGAGCAAGACAGCACCGCGATAAAGAGCAATTAACAAGCCGACAGTCAATAAGGCCGCGATCACTTTGGCGACGAAGCCACCCTGCGCAAAGCGGTCGCTCAAGCTTGGCGCATTTTCAAGCTGTCCGAGTAAAAAGCCCCGTGATGGATCGACAAGCACGGTCTCACCCACGTTGCCGATGGCTTGTTCAAGCTTTGCGGATGTTAACGTGTCATCCGGTTGGGCGCGGTAGGGAACGGCCACTTGTCGTGCCGATTGCCAGTTTAAATACCCTTGCTCATTCACCAAGCCTAGGTTACCCACTCGCACCACCGACTGTTCCGCCGACACACCTTGCGCATTCACCACAGGTAAAGAAAGGGCTTGCAGCTCGCCACTGGTTTGCATTTGCGTGAGCATGCCCTGCCACAGGCTATTAAGCTGCTTGAGCGAGGGTAAAGTATCGGCGGCAACAATATCCGCCACCGTTTGATTAAACGCAGGTTGAGTGATCGCCACATAGCTCGACGTCCCGTCGGTCTGAATGGTTTTACTTGCCTGGCGCACCACACCAAACAGCTCACCCAAACTGCCCGACTCTAAACGCAGCTTATCTTCTAACGACGCCAGTTGTTGCTCGTTATCGCTGAAGGTGTCACTGAGCTTCTCGGTTTCCGCCTCTAACGCGTTGCGCGTGGCTTTGAGCTGATTGAGCTTCTCACGTAGCTCACGCTCGGTCATCGCGAATTGTGCTTCTCGCGCTTGGTTATGCTCACTCGCCTGTTGATGCGCCTGTTGGGTTTGACCAACAAGATCATCAGCGTGGGTAAAAGGCGCAACGACGACAAAACAGATTGCGGCAATCAGGGTTTTCCAGCTCATGATTTCACCCCTTGGTTGGCACTCAAAGGCAGAGATAACAATGACGGTGCCATTTGCTTTTGCGCCACCGCAAAGGCCTTATCCACCGCTTCCGCGACACTCGCATCCAACGCGACCCACTGATCATCGCGGGCACTCCACAGCCAATACTGCTTACCATCTAAGCTACGCGCCACCAGCGACATACGGCCCAGATGGAGGACATCGACCTGGTGATCTCGACCATTGAGCACAACGGTATCTTGATAGGCATCAAGCTTGCTGCCATAGTCTCGCTCAATCTGGTATGCCTCGAGAATACGACGGAATTTCTCCGAGTCCGCCACATCGGCACGGGTCATCATGGCTTTCAGTTTTTGTAAACGGGCTTGGCGTTGATCGGCTTTGAGAGGAATATCCTCGGCAAGCCACTGCTCGAGCCCACCCAACATGCGATACATTAAAGGCACGATGCCTTGGCGAGTGTCTTTAATCTCGTCGATTTGATTCCGCAGGCTGGTCGCCTCTTTATCCTGATTGACCACCAAGTTTTGCAAGTGATCGCGATAGATTTCCAGGTTACTGATCTGCGCTTGTAGCTGCTCAATTTCTTGGCGCATGGCCAAGCTGCTATCAGAATGACGATTAATCCGTGACTGTGACTGCGCGGCCTCTTGGGTAGTGTTCCCCTCAATCGCTTGCGCCTTTTCGAGTTGATCCGCACTCACTGCTGGGGTCAGCGCCAAACAGGACGCAACGCCTAGCGCGAGCCGAAATGAAGACAATTTTATCATGGTGATATCTGCAAACATGCTTTGATGATGTGGCTTTGCCACAAATAAAAGTGAGAATAGTTTCTATTTGCGTGCAATGTACCGAGTTTAGCGACAAAAATCTAGCCTAGCAGGTCCAGTGGTGCGGGAATATTACTCATATCAAGTCACGATAAGCTGACAGTGCTATAAAGCGGGATAGTGCATTTCATCACGATGGTCTGCGCCGATGTGACAATGACTCACTAACGTCAGTTTACTCGTTCCCACTTGTTATCTCACTGGCTACAGCGATCCAGTGGATTACGCAATGGCCGGTGCCGTGGTACTGGTTTACATTGCGCTGTCGCACTTAACCGGCGACGGCCATGTCCACTCACTCAGTCGCTAAAGGTGGCGTCGGGCACACTGGTGACCGAGCAGTGATAGAACATAACCTGAAAAATACAGATAGCATAATGACTTACCCTTCACCTAAAAAAGGCTTTGAGGTACAGATGAACATTGCGACCACAATCAAGAGCATGCTGGCACCTGTTTGGGAGCAAGAAGGCGAGCTTTTAGATAAGGTTGTCGACCTTACTGATTACGATGCCGTCAACCAAGCTATTCCCGACGACACACTACCAATTGAAGAAGTGTTTGCCGAAGATGAGTTAGAAGAGGTATACCTAAACTTTGTCCCTTATCTCGATAACGAAGCGATCCTTCCGTTTATGGGCAGCTACGGTAACGCTGTATTTTGTCTCGGCATTGGCGAAGAGAGCCAAGGGTACGTCTACTATTTTGATCTTGATTTTGGCCTACACCTCCTCACCAAGGAAGGCCTAACCACCTTTGTTTGCTCGTTGAAAGACGCGTAATGGCAAGTCGATAAAAGGCATAACTTACGTAAGAGATGCGTGTAAAAATGAAAAAATCATCAAAAAATACACGCTAGAGGTCATTATCCTTGGCTTAATGCTAAGGGCAGCGATTTAGCTTATTGTGTAGGGGGTAAAGTCTAGTGATGCTAGGAACGGCTCGTGCGCTTTGGGGAGATCTAATAAGTTATGCATCATTTCAATGGCATACTCTTGGCCGGTACCGCGCTTGGGGGAACACCGTAACGCAGAACTGCCCCAATATGAGCTAGCCAGACAAAATTGACCGATTCCTTTTGTCAGTTCTTGACCTACTTTTTTCAATGGCAGATTATGAGTCTAGTTAAGCAATCAAGACTATACATACATGTTCTGCAATTTGTGATTGCAAGGAAAAATAAGACCTATAGAACAGTATGTTGCTGCTATCGTGTCTGTATTTTCTAAAAAATATTATAAAGACAATGTCTACTTTAAAGACACTGTTAAAAATCAAGGGTGGAATTTTGTGGATTTGGTACTTAAATCAGGAACATCAATAGCAAGTTCACTTGCTAAGTCATTTGCTTCAAATGTTATAGAAAGATGGACTAAGCACCGAGCGGAGAAGTTTTTTGAAGAATTTCAAGCAAAAATTATTGAATGTAGATTATTAGGTGATAATCAAGTTGAAATAGCACAAGAAATAGACTCTATTATTTCCACTGAAATAGGAAGTGAGGTTGTATTCGATGCCTATCGAAGTGTTAGCTTATCAAAATCAAAGATCATAGGGCCAAGAATTATTGGTTTTCTAACGGCAGAGATTTGTTTAGAAAAGCGGCTTTCTGACGAATTTGAAGAATTATTCTTTTCTGTGGCTGAATCATTAAGTGATGTTGAAATAATAAATATTGCGAGTGTTATAGAAAGTTGGATCGAATTATCTCATGCAGAAAAAAAGAAAGGTTATCTAACCCATACTTCATATATAGAAAGAGATGAGTTAGTTTATGTATTAGAACACCAAGAATCAGATACAACATCCGGTAATTCAAATGAAATTGATTTAAATATTGGGAACCTTGATTTTGAGTTTTGTTCTGGATTAGAAAAATTTAAGAGTTTAGGCTTGCTAATTCCTCGTGTAATACAATCATCGTACAGCTTTAAAGAAGATAGTGAACGGCATATTGATTATGATGGTACGATTCAAGTTACGATAAAGACACTAGTTTTTCCTTTAATGTATAGACGAATAATTAGCCTGATGTCAGAAATGTCAGATGGCGTTGAGTTTTAAAAAGACGTTCCAATTGACCTCATCCTGTCACGATTTTTGATTCTCAAAATATCGCGCCAGCACTCGGGAAATGAACTTTGCGTTATATTTATACTGGAGTTTCTATGGTTACAGCTAGTGTCAAAACAGAGTCGCGTCCTGCATATGATAATTTTCGTATTGCTACAAACTGTTTAGAGCTTGCTAGGCGCTCCAGTGAGGATTGGGAGGTAGAGCATCATTCAATAACTGGGATTGCTTTTGTAGCATTTTCTATTGAAGCGATGTTAAACCATTATGGACGTATACTTATAGAAAACTGGGATGAGATAAAAGAGTGTCGAAAACAGTCGCACAGACGATTATTTAAAGCCGCGAATCTTCCTTCGTATCTCGGCACAACAGAATACCAAATCGCTAAGCAATGCTTTGATCTACGAGATTCGCTCGCCCACGGTAAAACGAAGCACGAAACGGTTGATCTAGAACTGCCTGATGGTTTGGATGATAGAGCTAAGTTGGCTCATATGCTCAAAGTCAGAACAGAACCTTTTAGGCGTGCTAACTATGAATTGCTCAAGATGTTTATAGAAACAACGATAAAAATTGAAAAAGACATTGAGGAACATGGATATTACCCTAATCAAGACCATATCGAAGAGGGCTTGCGTGAAAAACTGCAAGAATCCCCTTTAAATGTGTCAGGTGTTCGATACTTATAAATATAGAAAATGATCGAGGTATCAACATACTTTTCCTAATCCAATAGGAACGTTCTAAAGCATTAGATCTAACGAGTTTCTGTCCAAAACTAAGTTATGTCGAAATGAGCGCCATATACCAAAGCATTGAGATTTTGATTCAATACCCCGCATAACTTACGTAAGTTATGCGGGGTATTTCGTTTACGCAACAATCATAACTGCGTGGCCAAGCCGGTTTATGTATTCCCACGCCGGCGCGTGGGAACGAGTTAATCTGCTAACTGCGAGAACTTGATGATCTCGTGAGATTGCTCAAGGGTGTGCGCGAGGTGTTGGATATGGGCGGGGGTGATTTCGCAGCAGCCGCCGACGACGAGGGCACCGTCGGCAATCCACTGTTGTACGCGTTCGGTGTGGACTAAGGGGGAGAGATCTTCCCGCGCTTGCAGGGCATCGGCTTTGCTGCCTTTGGCCATGTCTTCTACCGATTTAAACGCGTTGGCATAGCCGCCCACAGTGTCGGCTTGGGTCGCCATCTTTGGCATCGCCGTGGTAAGCACTTCTGGGTCGCAGCAATTGAGCATCACTGCTGTCGGTGCATATTCAGTGACCGCGAGCATGGCTTGTTCTAGCGACTCGCCAGAGCGGAGTGCGCCATTAGGCTCCAACCGAAACGCAACCCCAAACGGTTTACCTTGCTCACGGGCGGCGGCGCACGCTGCACGAGCTTCAAGGGTGTTGGTCATGGTTTCGATTAAAAACACATCCACGTGAGGTTGCAAGCGGGCGATGTGCGAAAATTCCGCTTTCATGTCTTCAAAGCTGCGTTGCGGCTGACCGAGATAACTGCCCACCAGCGGCGGCAAACAGCCGGCAATATCAACATCGGCGCTTGTCTCATCCACCGCTTGCTGCAGCGCTTCGAAGGCTTTTTGGTAAATAATGTCTATTTTATCGCTCAATCCCGCTTTGGCCAGACGCGTGGGGGTCGCTGGGTAGGTATTCAGGGTATGCGTTTTCGCACCGGCACGAATAAAGTCTTTGTGCACGTCTTTGACAATATTGGCATGTTTTAACATCACCGCGACCGACCAAAGCTTCGAGCTCACATCCGGCCCACGTTGATAAATTTCTTGTCCTAGGCCGCCATCGAGTAACGCTATCGATGTCATGGTAACTTCAGCCTCCTTCGGCCATTTATCCTTGGTTTAGTTTGAGGTTACCATGTGCTTATCGATTTAACACCCCGTTGTTACGCTACCTCTTCACTGCCCTCAATCGCGAGATGTTCAAGCTTATCAATCACCGTCATACTGGCGCTTTCCATCTCTTTTAATGCAGTGACCATTTGCTCGGGTTGCTGAGCATGAAACGCTGCCACCGCTGCTTTCGCGTGGGTATGCACTTGCTCGTGAGGCGCGGCAATGGCTTTAAACGTTTGCAACTGCGCGAAATATTGCTGGCCTTCACCCTGTTCATACCATTGGCCGAGACGGCATTGGGTGTGATCGGTGACATCGTCCGCGGTCATGCTGTCTTCACCCAGCACGACGCGGTATATCGCAAATTTAAAGCTAATATGGTCAAGTTTCGCCAGTTCACAAAAAGCACGCAGCGCAGAGGCTTTAATAGTGGTACGGCTATGCTGTGCTTGCTCACTCTGCGTGGCCATCGCATCGGCCACCTGTTGGCCTTGCTCGCTATATTCAATCGCGTCACTGGCAAGCTGATCGGTGAGTGTGCAAGCATGCCCACTCCCAGCGCGAATCTTCTCGACCAGCTGGGTGATATCTTGCGTGGCACTGGCGGTGCGTTCCGATAAGCTACGCACTTCATCGGCAACCACCGCAAACCCTCGACCCTGCTCACCGGCACGTGCCGCTTCAATCGCTGCGTTTAACGCTAAAAGATTGGTTTGATCGGCGACATCGCGAATCAACTTCACAATACCGCTCACCTCTTGGGCATGCTGGTCGAGCGCACGAATTGCTTCTGACGATTGCTGACATTGCGCGGATAACGACTGCACATGACGCGCAAGATCATTGACTTGTTCGGCACATGACGCCGCCTGATGGCTCACGTCCGTTACCCGTTCTTTTTCACCGTTGATGGTGTCTGCCAAGGTGGCCAGAGACGATTGCGTCGCATTGATTGAGTCACCGAAGTGGCACAAGTTGGCGTCGATGGCTTTTCCCGTTTGGCGTTTTTTCTCTACGGTGGCTAACTCTGCCTGCAATGCCTCTTTCTCTGCATTCAGCGCGTCGATGGTATGGTTAATCTGCTCAATTTTTTGCTGCAGAGCGACTTGTTTTTGCTGCTCTTGTTCTAATTGACGACGAGATATAAACACGCTGACTCCTCATTAAGTAATTAAGCTTCCTACAATATTTTAGCGGTTTATCTCACTGATGTATGATTATCCAAGCAAAGTGTGATCGCATTGACGCAAGGAGCTGATTTACACTGTAAACCTGACGCAAATCACTTCATACTGCGATCACTGTAAATAATGAGCGAACATTTATGACCTTTTGGTTGCTTTTTAAACGTTGGATTATCAGCCACTTCGCGCATTTAAACGGGCGTATTTTGGGGTTGGTGGTACTCGCCTATGGCGGGATTGGCTGGCTACTTTTACACGGCGCCGGTGAAACTGAGATGACCCAGTCACTCGGCCGCTATGTCTATTACTTGATGGTCACCGCGTCCACTGTCGGCTATGGCGATTATTCGCCCGCAACAGAAGCAGGACAGTGGATTACCGCCTTTTGGATTATTCCCGGTGGGCTAGGGCTGTTCGCCGTTGTGATTGGGCATGTGACCAGTGCGTTGGTCGATTATTGGCGACGTGGATTACAAGGAAAACGGAGTCTTACTGTGAAAAATCATATTCTGGTGTTGGGCTGGAATGGTCAACGCACCATTCAGCTCATTCGTCTACTACAAAGCGGTGTGCATGGCGATCGTCCGATTGTGCTTTGCGTACGTCCCGAAATGGAAAATCCGCTCCCCGGCGAGGTGGAATTTGTACGCGTCACCAGCTTTACCGATGCAGAGGGGATTGCGCGTGCGGGGATTGATAGTGCTTCGAGCATTATTATCGACAACCCAGAAGACGATATCACCCTATCAGCGGCCCTGTTCTGCGCGCATAAAAATCCGTCAGCGCATCTGCTCGCCTACTTTCAAGACGACGCGCTGAGCCAAATACTCAAACAACACTATCCACACGCAGAATGTGTACCGTCTGTTTCCGTAGAAATGCTGGCGAAAGCCGCTGTTGATCCGGGTTCCAGCCAGTTGCATCACGAGTTGTTGAGTACCGCACAAGGGATGACACAGTATTGTGCGCGCTACCCGACTAACGCGAGCACGACGGATGTGGGTACCTTGTTCAATCAGTTAAAGCATGAATACGATACAACCTTAATTGGTATCGACAAAGGTGAGGGCATTACCCTTAACCCCAGCTTGCAAACCGAAGTCGCCCCCGGCGATCGCCTTTTCTATATTGCCGCTGAACGTTTACCGCATTGGTCGGCGGCGTGATTCGGGCACCTTTTATCACACGCGACACTGGCTATTAACCCTTCCGGAGCAGTCCGCCGCCGCCAAGACGGAGGCGGCGGACTGGCTTTACGTGCCCTATTCGCGAAAAAACGGTCTATTCGACCACCGAGGTTTCTTGTGCATCAGAATGACACGCTTCGACTGGGTAGGCGTAAAAATGATGCACAGGCCCCGCGCCTCTTCCCACCTTTAACTGCTGACTATGCGCTAAAGCCTCTGTCAAATACTGCTTAGCCGCCCGCCCGGCTTCAACGGGCGTCATTCCCTGCGCGTAATAAGAGGCCATCGCCGCAGACAGTGAACAGCCTGTGCCGTGTGTATTAACGGTTTCAACCCGACGGGCGCTCAGGGTTTGACAGGTATCTTGGCTAATCCACACATCCACGCTTTCAGGGGCGTGATGTAAATGCCCGCCTTTGAGCATCACATACGGGCACCCGAGCCGACGTAGGGCTGGAACTAACGCATGCATTTGCTCAATGGAGGTGGGAACAGGCTGACCGGTTAATCGCGCCGCCTCAGGCAGGTTGGGGGTGAGCACGGTTGCTCGCGGGATCAGCGCTTCAATCAGCGCTGTCATGGCGTGTTCATCCAACAAAGGATCGCCGCTGGTGGCTACCATCACGGGATCTAAAATCACCGGTAAGTGAGGCGATCGCGCCAGCACGGCGGCCACTTCGCGAATAACCGCTTGGTTGGCGAGCATACCAATTTTCACTGCACGCACCGGCATATCGTACAAGACGGCCTCTAACTGGGCACGGACAAAACCAGGATCAACCGCCGAGACGGCCTCAACGCCACAGGTGTTTTGCGCGGTTAACGCGGTGATCACCGAGCACGCATAACCGCCGGTGGCTGAAATCGCTTTGATATCGGCTTGAATGCCAGCACCGCCACCGCTGTCTGAGCCGGCGATGGTAAGAATAACAGGTGGAGATAGGTTCATAATGGCCCCTTAATCATCAGGGGCGGAAGGAGACAAAGCGAGCCAGAATGCGCCACTTCGTGTGCTGAACGTGTCAGTTCCCTCCGCCAGTGCTAACTGGATCAGGTTCTACGGGTCCTGCTTTCGCAGTCTCAGCAATCACTTGCTCCCCGACTAACACGGTCAGAATATAAACCTTAATGATAAAGCGCAAGTCTGATGTTTCTGATGGCGCGTTTACACATTCTCGTAATGGTTAATGGTCGTATTGCCTTGTTGGGCGGTTTTAAGCAGTTGTTCGAATCCATCTTGGATAAGCGGCCGCGCATATAAAAACCCCTGCACTTGGTCGCAGCCAATTGTCTGTAGCACCTGCTGCTGGCTGACTTCTTCCACCCCTTCGGCAACCACGCCATGACCAAAGCCATGGGCTAACTCAATCACGCTACCCACCAAGTGTTTGTCACTGGCGTTGGTGGCCAAATCTTGAATAAAACTGCGGTCGAGTTTAACCCAGTCTACTGGCAGTTGCTTAAGGTAACTTAACGAGCTGTAACCGGTGCCAAAGTCATCCAACGCGATATGCATCCCGGCATCCCGCAGCTGTTGTAGCTCGCGCAATGCCACCGAGATTTGCTGAATCAGTGCCGATTCCGTGACTTCCAATTGAATAATCGCCGGCGGCGTGTTTGTCGCATGGCAGCGAGCCAGCACACTCTCGGCAAAACCATGCCGGAGTTGCTGGGCAGAGACATTGATTGACAGATGAAAGTGCTCATCAGTCAGGCCCTGTACGCGCCATTGCGCCACCGCCTCCAGTGCCATCGCCAGTACTTTATCGCCAAGTTGCATCATATCGGCGCTGCGCTCGGCAATGGGAATAAATTCGGCGGGACTTATCGCCCCTAGGGCTGGATGCTGCCAACGCAGTAGTGCTTCTGCGCCCACCAGCAGGCCCCCATCAAGCCGCCATTTAGGTTGATAGACCAAGGAGAGATGATTGCTTTGCAAGGCCGGGCCTAGCTCAGTACGGATCAAGTGCTCTCGCTGCGCTTTACTGTCTAGCTCGGGCTGATACTCACCGACAGCCTGATCATCGGTCGGAATAGCCAGGATCGCTTGGCGAAACAACTGCGGCACATCGGCGCTTTCCGAGTCAGCACGGCTGATCCCTATATGGCAATGCAAGAACATCAGTCGCCCTTCGAGGGTATGATGACCACTGATGAGTCGGTGAATCCTCGCTGCTTTTTTCACCGCCTCTTCTCCGTCTCCCTCTATCAGCATCACCAGTCTCGAGCTGTCCCAAACCCCCACTCGATGCGAGCGCGCCACCGCACTGTTCGCCAGCAGCTCAGCAATGTGCTTATACAGGGCTTCGGTCATTAAATGCCCTTGATGCTGCGTCACCGCTTCCATCCCATCAAGCGCAATCATCAACACCGTCACCGACCCTCGCATCAATTGTCGCTCCGCTGCATCCAATAAGGCTCGGCGATTGGGGAGACCTGTCAATGGGTGGGTAAGAGAAAGGGCGCGTAAAGTGGCGGTTTGTTTGTTCACCAACATTTGCAAACGCGCAGCTTGGTCACGCTCTTTCAATGTTTTAAGCTGTAACTGCAGTAGGTTGTGAATACGCTGAAGCACTTCGTCATAATCAAACGGCTTGCTGATATAATCTATCGCCCCTCGGCATAGCGCTTGATTACGTAACCCCACATCATTATCCGCAGTGAGCACCATGACGGGTGGACAATGGTCCCCCAATGCTTGGTTCAGATCATCCAGCACCATGAGTCCCGAGCGCCGTGGCATGCGCATATCAAGCAAGATAAGATCGGGCACCGGCGACAAGTGGTCGTGCACAGCACAGGGGTCCGTTAGCCCAATCAGATGCACGTACCCCGCTTGGTCAAGCATCGCGGTGAGTAAGTCAATGTTTTCCGCGCGATCGTCAATGATCAAAATGGTCGCTTGTGATGGTGACTTTATCATTCCCTGTCCTCTAATAACGATTGAATAGCCGCGGCGAGCGCAGTTGACGATACGGGCTGCTGTAGTCGTATGTGTGGTGTGGCGGCGCTGCAATGGGCTTGCCCTTCCGCCCCAAGTATGATCAGCGGTTTATGCTCCATCAGGCACGTCCAATGTGCGGGCATTCGCGCTAAGTCATTACCATGGATGATAAAAAGTGATGGGGCGAGCCTATGTGTCATCGCTTCAGCCAACGAAAAATCGTGCGCATGGTGCAAGGTCAACAGCGGCCAGTCCTCAAAGCAATCAGAGACCAGCCGTTGCTGGTGACTGCCTTGGTCAATATAAAGCACACGGTGTGGCTGAGTGAGGCGTATATTCGCGTCAGAGGCTTCTGCAACCAGGGGCTCAGAGGAGTGTGGCTTCGCGCGATAAGGGAAGGTCACCGAGAAGGCACTGCCCTTGCCCTGTTGACTCGCAACCCTGATCTCACCTTGCATCTGAGTCACCAGTTGATAGGTGACGGCCAGCCCAACCCCCGCGCCTTCTATCAAAGAGTCTTCTGCCACTAAACGGTTAAAGGGCTCGAAAAGGCCGTCGAGCTGGTCGTCGGCAATACCAATGCCTGTATCATTCACCGTCATGGTCAGATTGCCGTGATGCGTGTGCGCATCCACCCAAACCCTGCCTTGTGGATGGTTATATTTCACTGCATTGCTGAGTAAGTTAATTAAGATTTGCTTAAACCGCGTTGGATCCACATAAAGCTCTCCCTCTTGCTCCGCAGGCAAACAATTTTGCAAGCTAACGTTCTGTCGCTCTGCCAGCGGCGATAAGGTTTGAATGGCATCATTGACCAATGCGCTAACAGGGTACCAGGTGAGATGAAGCACTGTTTGTCCGGCCTCTATTTTGGCCAGATCGAGCACGTCATTGATCAGTGCCAGCAAATGTCGCCCACTTTGGTGGATATGATCAACGTACTGGCGCTGATCATCGGCCAGCATCTGAGTGGGAGATTTGAGTAGTAGTTGCGCGTACCCCAGCACACTATTTAAAGGCGTACGTAGCTCGTGACTCATAGCGGATAGGAAGTCACTTTTTGCTTGGTTGGCGCGCTCGGCCTCTTGCATCGCTTGTAATAGCGGTGTGGCATCATACGCCACCGTTACAATCGCGTAAGGCTCTCCGGCAAGATGGTGGATCAGTGTTTTCGCCAACTTAAACGTCCGGCCGTCACGCAAGGTCACATCAATATGTACAGGCTCACCGTCGACCGTTAATTGGTGATCGAGTGCATTGAGGGTATCGCGCATGCCGTCAGGGAGCGCGCGACCAAATGCGTCAGCCAGTTGGCTCACATGATCCGCTCCCACCGCTTGTAAACAGGCTCGGTTTGCCAACGCATATTGGCCACCTAATTCTCTAACAAATACCGGATTACCGATGGCATCGATGATGGTTTTTAGCCGATTTCGCTCGTGCTGAACAGTGGCTTGGGCATGCGTGAGTGCGCTTAAATCCGACATAATGCCGATAAACTCTCGTCGTTCATCGATCCACACTTCGCTCACCGCCAAATGGATTGGGATCAGGCGCCCATCACGGTGCCGCGCGTTCACGCGCCGCCCTGTGCCAATAACATTGGGCTGACCGGTTGCAAGGTAGTTTTCTACGTATTGGCCGTGCTTGCCTCGATGCTCGGGAGGCATTAAACACGCCACATCCTGGCCGATAAGCTGCTGTTGCTCGTAGCCAAGTAGCGTGTGCGTGAAAGGGTTAGCATCAAGGATAATACCTTGGTCATCAATGACTAAAATGGCGGCGGCCGCACTGTCAACCAGCGCTTTGTAGTGAGCCTGCGAGCCGCCCGTGCGCCACCCATCCATGGTAGATTGATCCGTCATCGTGTTCCCGCCTCTAACAAAAACGCCCCAGCTATATTGGGGCGTCTACCACGGACCTAACGAGTTGATATCGTAGTCATTTTTTGTAGTTTTTGACCAAAGCGTCCACCTTTTTCAGGAACTGCTCTTTTAGGTTTTCGTGCTCATAGTCGAGATCATAGGTATTGTGGAACCCCACACGTAACTGTACGCCATTGCCCGCTAAATAAATGGTATAGCCGTCATAATCTGAGAAAGCGTCGATGCCATCTAGGCGGTGTCCATCTTCAATTTCTTCACCATACTCTGTCACTATCTCAAAGGCGCGTAGTAGGTGGGTAGGATTGAGTTCGTTTTTCACGCTTCCCTCCTGGCAGTGTTAGCGAAACTGTGCCCCACCTCCCGGCCGTGATCCACGACCATAAAGTGGGCCGGCCAATACCGGTGGCGTGGTCAACACATGCCCTGACACCTTAATCCGGTTTGGCTTAGAAATAATATTGGGCAAGGTTGCCAATGTATCAAGGGTGGTGTCTGGTCCCGTTTTTTGGATCGCTGTACCATAATTATAGCCATAATCAACGCAGACGACAGGAGAGCCCGCCGCCCTTGCCGCATGAACATCATTCACCGCATCGCCAACCACCAGCAATTCTGATGGCGGAACCGCTAAAATCGCCGCCGACTCAAAAATACTATCGGGATCCGGCTTTCCGGCCGCGATCGCATCCGTTCCTAAGATACGGGTAAAAAAGTGGCTGACCCCAAGCGCTCTAAGAAGGCTGTTCGCATGCGCCGTTTGCATGTCCGTGGTACATACCATCGGGAACTGGCGCTGAGAGAGTCCTTCAAGGCAAGCAAGTACCCCTGGATAGAGTCGAGTTTTTGGCGGTTTTTTGCCTAGGTATGAGGACAGGAACAACGCACGGGCTTGATTCAACACTGTGGTTGAAACCCGTCCATCAATGTGTCGCGTGAGCACCCGATGGATCAATAGATCCGCACCATCACCAATCCAGTCTCGAATCGCACTGGGCTCTTCCTCTGGCAAATTAAACCCTCGCAACATGCCGAGGACAGCGTCATAAAGATCATCAAAAGGGTCTGCGATCGTGCCGTCTAAGTCAAAGCATATCGCAGAGATATTCTCCAATTTTTTCATGGAACGCCTCCACAATCAGTGTGTTATAGCCAGAAAGGAAAGGGAACGGTGGATCGGACTTGCTATCCAACGAGTCTTTGAAAGTTAGCAGAGAACGAGAACGCGTCCTACCAAAACCGCAGGCAGAATGTATCGAATCACCGAGACAAAATTGTATAACTGACCGATTGCGCCCAAACTTCAGAGGCGAATCAAGCCCCTAACCATACCGTGATCAATTTCACATTTACATATCTTCGCACTCACCGATACCGACCTTAACCCTGTATAAAAAACCGTCACATTTTTGACGATTATTTGACCAGATGACTGCGCCCTGCGATCGAAAACCATCGCTTTGTCACAAAAATGAAACCTAAATAGGCACAGATTGTCATCGATGCACTCTACCCTGTCTCTCTCGATAGTGAGACTCGATGTATTCTTTATATGCGGTATTTTTCCTCACAGCCTCTATGGCGTTACCTAACGGTTATTATGATTGCGCTGATCGCAGGTTGGTCAGTCTATACCTTGGAAAACCAGCGTCAGCAAAGCCGGTTTTCTACCGATGTTGAAAAGCAGCGTCACGCACTCAGTAAAGCGTTTTCTCAGCTCTATGAGCTACAACTATCGGCGCAGCTTTATCTGCAACAAGAAGGCGGCCCAACGCGTGATAAATTCCATGCCTTTATCGATAACCATACCCAAAAGCGCTCAGGGCTTGATAGCGTCATGTGGCTACCTCGGGTCAATCGCGCTGAGTTAAAACAGTTTGCCGCGCAACAAGGTCACTATCACCCCTTTCCGCCACTCAATAACCACGCCTGCCAGTGGGTGATGCGAGGTGATACGTTTCCCGCACTTTACTTGTCTCCCAAAGCCGCGGCAGAGGGATATTTAGGTTGGCGCGCGGATGCGCAATGCGAGAATACCGTCACCATGGAGCGTGCCTATTTTAAGCGCCAACCGGTGGCAAGACTGATTCACGACGAGCAAGGACATGGGGTGCGTTGGTTCGCGGCCATTACTGCACGAGACGGCCAATTAGCCGGTTTTCTCTCCACCACACTTTATTTTGATACCTTTCTACCCACACTCTGGCAAGATGACACCCCCGCGCCCGATATGGGGCTAATCGCCCGCGAAGCCTTTGGCCACCAGCAAATGTTTACCACGCACTCAACGCAAGCATTGCAAAAATGGCGAAATACTCACTCGCCCGACATCACTATTCCGATAGCCGGAAGCGAAGAAGGGTTAGTGGTCAGGTTCACCCATCTACGCGGCTTGCACACGGGGCTACTCTACGGGGTGCTGGTTGGACTATTGGTACTGTCACTCGGCTTGTCGGTTCTGGCCAGTTTTTGGTCCTACGCCAACCGACTGTCATTGGCACAACAATTAGTCAACAAGCAGACCCGCCAGCTCACCCACCAAGCACAGCACGATAGTTTAACGGGGCTGGCAAACCGAGCGGCGCTCGACAATGCCTTGGAGGGCGCACTCCAGCAAGTGAGCGCCCAGTACAGCGAGCATTTTACCTTGCTGTTTATCGATCTCGATCGGTTTAAAGTGGTTAACGACTCTCTCGGTCATATGACGGGTGACAAGCTTCTCAAGCAGGTAGCCAAACGCCTGAACCAATCCGTCAGTGGCGAGCGTGTGTTTCGCTTTGGTGGCGACGAATTCATCATTTTGCTTAAAGCCGACAGTTCACTGGCATTGGCACAAACTAGGGCCAAGCACCTACTTCAAGCGCTTAGCACACCTTACAAGGTGGACGAGCATATGATTAACCTGTCCGCCAGTATTGGCATTGCCTCGGTGAACAAAGCCAATGCATCAGTGACGGATATTATTCAGCAGGCGGATATTGCCATGTATCACGCCAAGCAAACCCGTGATCGCCTCGCGATTTTCCAGCCGGCCATGCTTGCCAAAGTCCAGCAACGTTTTATTGTCGAACAAGACTTAAAAAAAGGGTTGGCACAGCAGCAGTTTCATCTGATGTTTCAACCTATTTTTGATGGCGAACAAGAAACACTCAGCCATGCAGAGGCACTGCTCCGGTGGCAGCATCCGACGCTAGGGGGGATCTCGCCCGCAGAGTTCATCCCAATCGCAGAAGAAACCGGTTATATTATTGAGCTTGGCGACTGGGTGCTCGAGCAAGTCGCCGACGTATTGGATAACTGGCACACCCGCTTCCCTGCCAATCAATGCCCTTCTATCACCGTGAATGTGTCCGCCAAGCAGTGTCAGTCCGCCACCTTCGCCGATGACGTCGCCTCACTGATCGCCAGGCACCAGTTCGCGCCTCAGTGTCTAGGGTTAGAAATGACGGAGACGGCCTTACTTGAGCACTCAGAAACGGTGGGGAGGAACTTGCGTCAGCTTCACGCACTGGGAATAAAACTGTACCTCGATGACTTTGGCACCGGGTATTCATCCCTCTCGCTGCTGCGCCAATATCCGTTTAGCGTGATTAAGATGGATCGCAGTTTTATTATGGATATCGATCAGCCTAACGGTAAAGCGGCGCCCCTGTGTCGAGGAATGATTGCCATGGCACATGCCGTCGGTTTAACCGTAGTAGCAGAAGGCGTCGAGACGAAACAGCAGCTATGCTGGCTGCGCCAACACCAATGTGACTACTTGCAAGGGTATGTGCTCTCTCGCCCGATTGAACGGACAGCACTTGAAGATTGGTTACTGCCGCAATCAAACCAGCGAATGGTCTTGGTGCATGGTTGAGGCGACAGCGGCCAGGGTGTTGGCGGACGAAGGACCGTTTTGACGCACTGGCGCAGCTTGCTGCAACCACTCATCGCGCAATACCCCATAACGGAGTGAGTCATAGTACTCACCTTGATAATAACGGACGGCGCGTAAGCGCCCCTCTTCGCGCATCCCTAGTGCTTTAGCACAGCGCATCATCCCCGTGTTCCCCGACCAAGTGGTCAAGCCGATTCGGTTTACTTGATGGCGAATAAATAATTGGTCAATCCACTGCGTCAGAGCATGTCGGCCGATACCTTTGCCCCAGTGGACAGGATCGAAAATGGTGATCCCCACTTCCAACCAACGCGTGCGCTTGTCTTCCCAATACAGGGTGACATAACCCACAGGCTTATTGTCCACACAAATCACCTGCGCCGTGTCACCCACGATGAAACGACGAAAAAGCCCAAAACGAAACGACCAAAACGACACCGGATCTATCGGTGTATACGGCGCATCATACTGCTTCCAAGCACGGGAATAATATATATTACGCCAAAAGTAGCGCGCTTCGTTGCGCTGCGCAGGCCGAATGGTGACGACGCAACATTCAGATACATCCACATCCATGTAAGATTATTGCTCTCTCTTTACCAAATGATGGGCGACGACGCTGTCCGCTCAGCGCGACCGCTTGTCGGTATGACCCACAAGGGTACCCAGTCTAACTCAATTAACCACCACATTGGCGACCTCCGTCAAAGAACCCACTTAATTGAGTGTAGACGGTTACTGACAGGACGGCTGCCTTGATTGCTGTGATATGGCAACGCCCAGCATCACAAGCCCTCCACCGAGGATGTGATACTGAGTCAGTATTTCTCCCAGTACCGCCACTGCAATAGCCGCTGTCATCACGGGTAAAAGGTTCATGTACATCGCCGTTCGACTCGCCCCATTGAGCGCGATAGCGTTTAGCCAAATCGCAGGCGCAAGCACGGAAGCGCCTAAGGCGGCAAACCCCACTAGCGGATAGGCGTCAGCGGGGATGGCAGGACTGGGCGCCATCCACAGAACGGGCAACAACATCACCACCGCAAATACAGCTTGTACATACACAGACACCCAATTGGACAGCGCCATCGACCAACGTTTAAGTAAAACGCAATACAGCGCATACGAGGACGCACATACCAGCATTAGCCCGTCTCCCACCGACGCGCCTGCGTGAAAAAGAGAAAGCGGTTTGCCCAGCGTTAGCATATACACCAAGCCAGCGAAGGATAACACAGCCCCGAGGATCGCACGCATCGTCAACGGCTGTGACAGCACAGGCACACTGATCAACAAGCTCAACATGGGCACCAACGACATAATCAGCGCCATATTGGTCGCCGTCGTGGTTTGCGCAGCAAAATAGGCAACGGATTGGTTAGTGACCATGCCTAACAGCGCTAGAATGGCAAGACGTGGTGCATAGCAACGCACCGCACGTCGTTGGCGCCATAATGTCGGTAAACAAAACGGCGTTAATACCAAAATGGCAAAAAACCACCGATAGAATGCCATCGCACCCGGTGCAATCACAGTGACAGACATCTTGTTTACAATCGTGTTTACCGACCAAATGAGCACCGCCGCCAATGGCAAGAGAAATGGCATCATGGCCTCGCAAAGCCCAATATAGGGTGGAAGAAAGTAGGCAGTTTACACTGTAAAACGCAGAATAAAACCAATAGCTGACGTGACCCCACGACAAAGAGGGAAACGCATCATCGTTGGCAAGGAAGAAAAAAGCGGGCAAAGCCCGCTCGGCAAGTGATTAGCCAAATGGTGCCATCAAGGCACCCAATAGGACAAAGGTATCTATCGGTGAGTAGTTTACGCCGCTCATCAAAGGTTGTGTCATTACCACGTCAACAACCTGAAAAATCGGTCACTACCCTCCCATCGCTATGTCATCCAAGGCCTTGAGCACTTGCCCATCGAGATGGCCCTCAAACACGCGCTGACAGACTTTTCTTCGCACGGCTAACCCAGATATCAACTTTTCAATAGAAAGATGTCTATCGAGCTTTTGTTGATTGTAAAACTCAATCGTACGGCTGAGCGTTTCATAGGAGACGACCTGATCACCGACCCGCAACCAATCCAGTTTTTCGAGATAACCCTGACATTCTTCGGTAATCACGGAGGAAGGATGGCCTGTCATCGCCGACAACGCGGTAATGCTGCGTTGCAACGCCTCCTCAGACGTATACTTTGAGAGCACAATGGTCAGCTCATCCGCATTAATCTCAACCAAGTGCTTGCGTTGTTTCACACGACGCCCTAACCGGCCACTGCTCTTCTCTTTGCGCTGAATCGGTTCAAACTCGCCATCAATGATCCCGGAAAGCTGATCAAGGTCTTGGCTAGGAAGGATCTCATTTCTCAGCGGATTGGGCATAGTGGGAGCCAACGAGCGCTTGCCCTCGTTATACATTTTGGCACGAGAGTAGCGGATCACTTCGTCGACGTTGCACTTTATATCCATGCGATAGTCAGGATATTTTTTCTCTTCATCTTCGCGCGTTAACGTTAAGTGATATCCCCACAAGTTCACCGCAAAGACAGACTCTGTCACCTTACCTTCAGCCAGCTTTCTGAGCTCCCGGGTTAAATCACTGGAAAAACGGCGCCATTCGATATTACGGGCCATTTTTTGGTTCAGCTCGCTAAGTAGCATGGTATCTTCGAGTCGACGCGACATACGGCTTCTGAAGAGCGAATAGAGTTGAAACACCAAGGTATGCTGACGCAATATTTCTGGTGGAAATAAAAAGAAGTAATCACGCGTCATCAATTCTTCAAAGAACGAGGGCTCCCATACCAAGATATAAAGGTTGGGCTTGATCCTGACCTCACCGTCTTCACCCTCTTTGGGCGCTTCCTCGGAAGCGGTAATGGTTCTGGCTAAGAACCGGAATCGGTCACTTTTAAACCCTTCTGGCATGTTTTCACTCAGCCAACGACCTGTTAGTTCATGAAGCTGAAAGTCAGTAAACTCGATTCTATCAATGCTCTCGCGGATGGCATCACGCGCAGGACCACTGTCTTTTTTACCCCGTAACTGCAGGATATCAGTGATATAGATCGGTGTTTTGTTGCCTATAGATTGGGTCTGTAACTCGTAATTGGGTAAATGATGATCATGATATTGCACCGTGAGGGTAAACAGGGCGAACAGTGTCATCAGATCATCAAC
This sequence comes from Salinivibrio sp. VYel1, assembly GCF_009377945.1. Lineage (NCBI taxonomy): Bacteria > Pseudomonadati > Pseudomonadota > Gammaproteobacteria > Vibrionales > Vibrionaceae > Salinivibrio > Salinivibrio sp. VYel1. The sequence goes on from NZ_RSAM01000001.1 coordinate 512,588, forward strand.
CGTCATGATCGACTTGGCCGATCGCGTTTCAATGATCGCCTTAGTGCCGCTGATCGCCACCATCGACTTCTGATAACCCTTTTTGGTTCGCGGCGGAGCAAGCGCTTGATCAATGATCCCAGCCCAACTGGTCGGTGAGACCAAAATTTGATCTTTTTCACCAGGCATCATCGGAGGGGTGCCTAGTCCATGTTCACTGAGCAATTGTCGATTAACTTGCGTTTGCGCTAACGCTTTCGACCGTTTTTGCTTGACGGCATCGCGACTTTTTTCTGTCATCAAGCCTGCACTGCCGAGTGATGAAATCAATCGGCTGGGATTAACAAACTGATGCAGCATGGTTTTGCCTGCGAGTCCTTCTTCAAACCGCACGGGTTGCTGAATGAACAGCCCTAACTGGACAGCGGCACGGAGTCGTTGTTGGATGGCTGCGCGAGTGAGTTGCCCGTCTGTTGCGTCAACCAATTCAGTGGTGGATACATACCCGTCTTGAGAGGCAAAACCGCGTACTGAAATTAAGTTCAGTAGCTCTAGAATACTTTTGGTTACCCCTTTAAAGTGCTCATACTGTGCAAGCCAATCAATCAACTGATCGTGTACGGCGAACAAATGCCCGTCTTTGTGGGAGCGAGGGGCTTTTATCAAGATTTTTTCGGGTTTACTGGCACTCATGTCAGCTTAAATCCTTTGTCACGGGCATACTCAACGCGCATTTTTTTAAATTGAGGTGACGGAAACCGTAAATCGATCACTCTTCCAGGTAAAGACTAATAAAAAAAGACCCAAAAAGAAAGATCTTTTTTATTGTGCTTTTTAACTGATCTTTATGATTATTCTGATCTAATTTGATGATCTGATCTTATGATCCGAGTGGCTATTTTTTTATAACACCATGATTTTTATGAATTATAATTTCAGCCCTCTCGAAAGCATGATCATCAATGTCTTGGAGGCATGATCAACATCATGCACCAACGATGATCAAGTGAGGCCTGCATCAATGATCAACACCTTACCGCATTAATGATCAGATAATAACTGAAACAATGATCAAGCGTGATACACATCTTATCCACAGCTATAGGATGTCGCGGGTGATGACGTTATTGGATTCGGTGGTTAATCAGGCTAATGAGGCTTAGGAACAATGATCAAGACAGCGCTTTTTTAGCTGATTTGATGAAAAAGCGTGCATGTTGCCGATAAGGCTAGCGACTATTTCACTCTCATCCTCCAAATCGAGATGACATTGACAGTATAACTGCCATAGGAATGTATGTGTCCGGTTAGTGGAACAATGATCATGTATGAGATCGTGCTGTTCGATCATCTTGATGTAAACCGTTGTTTAGTCCACGTGATATGGATGGAATGCCCGGATCCTTCTCGATCCCTTGTTACACCTGACGTTATCCGTAATTTGGCGGTTCGACTATATCGTTCCGAACAACCGCCCAGGCTGGTAGTCTTTACAGCCAGTCTTGATCATTGTTCCGTAATATACAGAGACACATCGCGCAGATTTGCCGATGATTTAACCCATAATTCTGCTTGATCATGCTTCCCCAACAGCGCCTTTACTCTCGAAAGCATGATCAAGTATTAGCATCTATTAAGGCCGAACACCTTGATCATCGTTACGGGAAAAATGATCAAAACCGCGGTAAGCCATCGCATGAACGGCTAATGGGTGAGATTGTTAACCGCTCTCCCCTCTTAAGGGGTAAAAGGCGATAAATTCGGTTCAACGATCGGGTACCGTAAATTAGCCATTCAAAGATAGGCTTCCGACTCTATCAACTGTTTACATTGTAAATAAGTGACGCTGTGACATTTTAAATGTGAGGAATTTATCGCATGGTTTGTCGAAGTGAGTATAACCAACTATTCGTCGATGTTTTCATCAATCATCCATGATAACAATTGTGAGCAGGATCTTTATTTGATTGGCTTTTGTTCACCTTTTTATTGTCTTGTGTGGAATGTGCTGTACAATCGGCAATTATTTCTCGTTAAGGCGAAAAAGAATATGGATAGGGAAAAGACGATTGAAAACCTCCGCAATATCGCCGCGCAGACGAAACAGGTTCAGTCTGATCGGGTCGAGATTGTGATGGAAGAGCGCCACGACCAACTCTTTCCACCGATGTCAAAAGCATTAATGGAAACACGTTCGGGATTAACGCGGCGAAAGCTCGATGAAGCGATCTCTCGCATGGAGCAAGAGGGACATCAGTTCACTAAAAACAATGCTAACCATTATTCGATTACACTCGATGAGGCGCACCAAATCATGGATGCGGCGAACGTGCCGACTTTCCATGAGCATAAAGGAAAAACCCATAAGCCTTGGGTGGTAAACATCCAGAATCAGAAAGGCGGAACGGGTAAATCCATGAGTGCGGTGCACTTAGCAGCATGTATGGCCCTCAACTTGGAAAAGCGTTATCGCATTTGCTTAATCGACTTGGATCCACAAGGCTCATTGCGACTGTTCCTCAATCCACAAATTAGTTTGACCGAGCAAGAGGGGATTTACTCCGCCGTTGACGTCATGCTGGATAATACGCCCCAGCCTGCAGACAAAGACTTCATGATGCGAAATGTCTTACTGCCGACACAGTATCCAAACTTAAAAACCATGGCGGCCTTTCCAGAAGACGCGATGTTTAATGCTGAGGCATGGCAAGCACTAGCGACTAGCCAGTCTCTGAACGTGGTTGAGTTGCTGCAAGAAAAAGTCATCGACCCAATCAGTGATGAGTTTGACATTATCATGATAGATACAGGCCCGCATATCGATCCGCTGGTGTGGAATGCGATGTACGCCTCGAACTCGTTAGTGATCCCTTGTGCGGCAAAACGCCTCGATTGGGCGTCGACGGTGAACTTTTTCCAGCATCTGCCACAAGTCTATGAGATGTTCCCTGAAGACTGGCATGGCCTTGAGTTTGTTCGTTTAATGCCGACTATGTTTGAAGATGACAACAAAAAACAGATTTCGGTCTTAACGGAAATGAATTATCTTTTGGGTGAACAAGTAATGATGGCGACCATTCCAAGAAGTCGCGCGTTTGAGACCTGTGCCGACACTTACAGCACAGTCTTTGATCTTACCTCTCAAGATTTTGAAGGCGGTAAGAAGACCTTGTCGACAGCCCAAGATGCCGTCCATCGTGTCGGTTTAGAACTAGAGCGTGTGCTGCACAGCCACTGGTCTCAGCTCAATCAGGAGTAATCACAAAAAATGGCCATTAAGACCTCTGATTTAAATGCGCGTTTGTTTGCCAAAGCAGACAAGCGACGAGCAACGACAACGCAAGAAGCTCAGAGTGCGGCGAGTGAGAAAGCGGCAGTCATTGAACTTGCGGTCGCCGGTGAACACACGGTTGAATTTGAGCTGGTAAAAGTCCCTGCCAGTGAGATCCGAGATAAAACGACCGTTTTTGATAAGAATGCGCGAGAGCAGTCATTTCTGAATGAACTCGCGTTATCCGATATTTTGGTAACGTTAAAAGCACATGGCCAGCAGTACCCTGCTGTGGGTCGTTGGCTTGACGATGGTCGTATTGAAGTCCTCGACGGTAGCCGACGCCGCATGTCGTGTCTGATTGCAGAACAAGATTTCTTAGTCTACGTGGCGAAAGGCATCAGTACACGCCATGCTAAATTCTTGTCCGATGTCGCCAATGCCCACAAACCGTTATCGCTTTATGAACGCGGTAAAGAGATGCAGGCAATGTTAGACAGTGGGGAAGTGAGTGATCAAAAAGCATTGGCGAGTGCGTGTCAGTGTAGCGAAGCCTTGGTCAGCGGTGCCTTAAAAGCCGCGGCCCTGCCCTTACCACTACTGCAAGCCTACCCGAGTGTGTCTGAGCTGGGACGGCCAACCATCGTGAAGTTGCATCGCTTATATTTTAGCCTTGATGCGTCCCTGCAACAAAAGCTGGTTGCCAAGCTTGGTGACACGCCTTTATGGCAACAGGTAGAGGCGCAAGGAGTGACGCGTATTACGCGAGAAGTCACCCAGTTGATTGAGCAGTTTAAAGATGAACTTGTCGAGCCGACATCGAGTGAACGAGAGCAAACCAAAACCTTATTGGACGGACGTGCGTCTTATCGTCGCAAAGGAAATAACCTGAATATTAGTTTAAGGAAAGTCAGTGATGAGGACGCAGACCGAATTCTGGCACTGATTAAACAAGCGCTAGAAAACTAATATTTTGCACATGCCCCAGCGTTAAAAACGACATGCCTAGCGTGTCGTTTTTTTTTGCGTGTTATCATCTCCTATCCGCTTGGTAAAAGCCTTATGGAAACATGATGACATTACCCACATTGGAAGACTTTTTTGAGCCACTGATCTTACGTGCAGCGCACTACTCCCACCGTCAACTGGTTTGTGTCGATCAGGACTTGGCGACTGTACTGGCCGGCTTTGGTGAGACTCAGCCCCCGCTGCTTGTGGGAAACACAGAATATGGTTTGAGTTGGCGCCAAGCACATCAAAAGCTGGGACAAGAATGTGGTCATATCGTGGTGGAGGTGAATGCGCAATTTAATGCGGAGGCCTTTTGCGCCATAGTCGGTTGTTGCCGCGCGGGTGCGCTCATTGTGCTCCGAATTGCCGCCCTCGATAACGAAATGCCTCCGTCCGTACAACGCCTTCTTCGCTGTTTGAGTGAAGATGATAGCGTCGCATTTAATTGTCATTGGCTGCATCGTTTACCCCAGCAACGTCCAGCGAAACATCAAACGCATTCAGTGACTCAGGATGATGCGATTGCTGCCGTGGAAAAAGTCGTGACTGGACATCGGCGCCGCCCCCTGCTGCTAACCGCTGACCGCGGTCGGGGGAAATCAGCCGCATTAGGGATGGCCGCGGCTAATTTGATGATGAAAAAACCAAGACGCATCATTGTGTCATCGCCTTCCCCTGCCCATGCATCAACGCTTTTTCATCATCTGAAAGCCACCCTTCAGATCGATGATGCTGGCCAACATATCGACTATCAAGGAAGCCAGATACGCTTTATTGCCCCTGATGCGCTGCTACAAGACGCGCCAGCAGCAGACTTGTTATTGGTTGATGAAGCGGCGGCAATCCCACTTCCGATAATCAGCCAATGGCTGAATCAATACAGTCGCGTTGCGATTGCGACGACCGAGCATGGCTATGAAGGGACAGGACGTGCTTTTACGCTCCGACTCAAGCAAATGTTGGACGTCGAGCAGCCGCAGTGGCGCACATTGAAGCTCACGGCGCCTATGAGATGGGCTGACGATGATCCGGTTGAGCGCACGTTGAACGCCCTCTTTTTACTGAATGGCGACGACGTAGGCAGCGATCAGACCGATATGCTCGAAACAGGGTGGGTGAACGATATGGTGATTGAGCCGCTTAGCCGTCAGCAGTTGTATCGAGATGAGGCGTGTTTACGGCAGTTATTCACATTACTGATCGCGGCCCATTATCAAACATCGCCTAATGACTTAGCCCGTCTTCTGGACGATGACGCCGGCTTAATCTTTGCTGGCTGGCTCAATAATAAATTGATTGCCGCGTGTGTGGTGAGCCAAGAAGGAGGATTAGATTGGCAAACTTGTCACGCGGTGGTCGCAGGGCAACGCCGGATAAAAGGGCATCTGTTTAGCCAATCGGTCGCCGCGCATTTGGGGCTTGCGGAGGTTCTGCACGACAGGCTCTGGCGAGTCCAACGCATTGCCGTGTCTGAGCCTTATCGACAGCAAGGCGTCGGTCAACGGTTGCTCGCGACCGTGAATAAACACGCGGCTGAAGCCTCAGTGGTCGGGGTCGGTGTTAGCTTCGGTGCAACCGCAGTGCTGACGCCGTTTTGGTTTAAGCAAGGATTTAAGCCGGTTAAATTGGGATTAAAACGCGATCAAGCCAGTGGGTGCTATTCGCTGCAAATGCTTAAGCCTATCCAGCCTTTGAAATGGTGTGATCAGGCGTTACGCTTATTTAGGCAAAACCTTCCCATTCAGATGCTCACGAGCCATCAACGGATGGAAACTGACATCGCTGCCTCTATCATTGCTGGGTTACCAACTGCACCGCTATCGGAGGAAGTAAGACAACAAATTGATGGCTTTGTCGCCGGTGGGGTGGGGGTCGATGCTGCCCTCTCAAGCTTACAGGCTTGGTTATATCATCATATAGGTGGCGTTCGGAAAAACGACGAAAATGCCACGTTACCCATTCTGGTTAGCCGTATTTTGTTAGGGTTGCCTTGGTCTGTTGTCTGCACCAGGTATCTGCTGGCAGGAAAGAGGGATGCGGAATCCCGGATACGGAATTATATTCAAACACACATGACGACATGACCCATTTACACTGTAAACTGAACACGTGGCAGTGGCTTGGTTTACAGTGTAAACGCTGTCGCTTATTACGTTTATTTACACTGTAAATCGGTCTACTACCCTTCATTATGGGAGCCGTGCTGAGTGCGACTGAATTAATCCTATCCTGGTCACGTTTTTATCAGTGATCCTGCTCCCAAGCGGGATAAACCTGTATAATTTATTATAAATGAGACAATTGCGCACACTTGCATTAGATTTGGACTAATCTAATCAGTGACAACAGTCGAGTGCAAGGCTCCTCGAGATGATGGAGCAAGCGCATTGCCAAGTGGTTTATCTGGCTAATAAGGCCGCCACAGGGATTAGATAGGCAGGAAGCGAGATGCTAGACGATATCCTCCGCGTCTCTCAGGATGGTCAGCGTGTATACTTATCGGCAGGGAAAGTCGAGCATACCAATGGCCAACCGATAGAGAAAAAACAAATCAAGGACTGGTTGGTGAGCAACCAAGTCGAGGGCTTTTTTTGTTTTGATGATACGATAGAGTCAGCATTAACCAAGTTAAACGCGTCGCCGGATGATGCTGAATCGGAAGACTTCATTATTGCAGAACGCCGTGATGCAACCATCGAAGCGCGTATCGCCGACGATAAAATGACGGCCTATTTGATCGTTAACGGCGCGTGTGGCGGGCGTGGACTGAAAGCCGATGACATTCTCTCGACGCTGCGTGATGCCAATATCGTTCGAGGGATAAAAAAGCCGACCCTGCAAAAACTTCTCTCCGCGTCAGGAAAGCTCAAACCTGGTGAATACCTTGATGTTCCCGTCGCATTCGGTCGGCAGCCGGTTGCGGGCGAAGATGCGCACCTTGTCTATCTCATTGAAGATCCTGCCGAGCGTGTTCGCCGTCCCAAACAGCGTGAGGATGGAACCGTTGACATGCGTGATTTGGGTGAAATGGTGATGGTTAAGCAAGGACAGCCTTTAGCTAAACTGATCCCTGAAACATCGGGCTATGAGGGCTTTACTGTAACTGGGTCGGTGTTATCGACATCTTCCGGTAAGCCAATGACATTGACCGCGCACCCAGGCAGCGAGTTAAGTAACAAAGACCCTAATATTCTAGTGGCGACCATGGCTGGGATCCCACGGTTACAAAAAGACGGCGTGGCGGTCGATGATGCATTGAGCTTAGATGCGGTTGATGTCGGCACCGGGCATGTCAACTTTGAAGGCAGTGTGGTGATTAAAGGTGATGTTGAAGTGGGTATGAAGGTCACAGCATCGGGAACGGTCACCGTGGGAGGGGTAGTGGAATCAGCGACCATTACCGCTGGCGCAGACATTATTGTCCAAAATGGGATCATTGGTCGACAAGTCGCAGCAGACTCTGACATCAACTGCACCCTGGTTGCGGAGGGCAATATTGTCGCCAAGTTCGCGCAATATGCCACACTCTGTGCCAATCAAAACCTAGAACTTACCTTGCATGCGATGCATTGCAAAACGCATGTAGGGCAGTCAATCGTTATTAGTGATGCCACCAAGCGCAAAGGCACGTTGGCGGGCGGTAAGCATGAAGTGGGCGAAAAAGTCCAGGCGGTGATTATCGGCGCGAGCGCAGGGGCGCATACGTATATACATTGCTTTCCGCGTCTGCCAATACTTAAACGGGAACTCGTCAATTTAAATAAAAGCTGGGAAGAGAAAAGTGTCCAACTGGATAAGATCCAGGCGGGAGAGAAAAAACTTGAAGCGATCCCAGAAGAGAAGCGCGACGCGGCCATGGTTGAAAGAATAAGCTCGACACGCGAGCACCTCGCTTCTGCGCTAAGCGAGATAGAAGTCATGATAGAAGAGACAGACGCGGCGATAGAAAGCGGATACCAAACGGCCAGTATCATTGCGACTAAGTCGCTACTTAGTCGTGTTCACTGTACTATCGGCGAAGAAAAGCACTTGGTTCACTCAGAGCACGGCCCATCACATCTATTTTATGATAATGCCGCGATTGAATTAAAACCGTATCAAGCCAATGGTTGATACTGGTTTACAGTGTAAACTGTTAGCCAACTTTACGGATTTTTCCTTCTTTTAAGGCCTGAAGCACTGCCTTTTTCGGTCCATCTGCGACCACACATCCTTCCTCCATTACAATAAGACGGTCAACCACATCCAGCATGCTGGTTTTGTGGGTACTGAGAATGAGTGTCTCCTCTCTGCGTAAATCTTTTAGCTGCGTTTTAATGAACTGCTCTGTGCGGTTATCCATCTGACTGGTTGGCTCATCGAGTAAAATCACAGGTGGGCGGCCTAAAAAGGCGCGAGCAATTGCAACGGCTTGTCGCTGTCCCCCTGACAATAAGACGCCACCTTCACCAACTTGTCTTTCTAGTCCTGAGGCATGGTATTGGGTAAAACTTAACACGCCCGAGCGGGCAGCGGCGTCCATAATATCAATATCATCGGCAAGTGGCTGGCCGAGGGTCATATTCTCTCTGATTGAGCCAAAGAATAGCGTCGGCTCTTGAGGGACAAAACCGACATTGCGACGAACGTCGATATAATGAAGTTGAGAGATATCGGTATCATCGATGGCAACCGAGCCTTGGGTGGGAGAATAAAGGCCGACTATCAGGCGGACAAGCGTTGTTTTTCCTGAGCCCACTCGGCCAATAATACCGACTTTTTCGCCGGGATAAATGCGAAAGGACACTTGGCGTAAGGCGAGGGCAGTGGTGTTAGGGTAATGAAAGTCAACCTTATCGAGCTCAATTTTGCCACGCAGCATCGGGCGATGTAGATAATGCTTACCTTCGGTTTGTTCTGATGGCAATGCCATCAGTTGGTCGATGATATCGAGTGCTGATTTTGCTTGGTGATAGCGTGTCGAGAGCAAAGACAATTGAACCAAGGGCGCTACTGCTCTTGAGCTCAGCATACTTGCCGCAATCAATCCCCCCATTGTCAGTTCGCCCGCGGCTATTTGGTAAACACCAAATACAATCATACTGACGATGACAAACTGCTGAACAAAACTGGCCGAGTTATGGACTGAGTCTGTGAGACGGCGTGTTTTGATGCTCCAGTTTGCCATATGGGCCACCGCTTCTTCCCAGCGATACTGAAACTGACTCTCCGCCCCGAATATTTTAATGGTCTCAAGCCCTGACAGGCTTTCTATGAGGTTGGCGTTCTTTTGTGAAGAAAGACGTGTCCCTTCCTCAATTGTGCGCCGCAGGGGCTTTTGAATTAGCCATGCATGGATGACCAATAACGTGACCGCAATGATAGGCACGATTACTAAAGGACCGGCGACAAACCAAATCACGAGCAAGAAGATGATGGCAAAGGGGAGGTCGATGAGGGTGGATATAGACGCCGAGGTAAAAAACTCGCGGATGGATTCAAATTCTTGCATATGCCGTGCAAAGGCCCCGACTGAAGGGGGCTTGGCATCCATTCTTACCCCTATGACTTTGGCATATATGCGTGAAGAAATGAGTAAATCTGTTTTCTTACCTGCAATATCAATAAAGTAACTGCGCAGCAGTTTAAGGAGTAAGTCGAAGACAAAAATGACCAAAATCCCACTCGCGAGCACCCACAGTGAATCGAAGGCCAAGTTAGGCACGATTTTGTCGTAAACGAGGCGAGAAAATAGCGGCACACTAATCGCAAAGACATTGATAAAGAGTGAAGCGATTAAGACATCCCGATAAATATGACGTGATTGCCAGAGCGTGCCCCAAAACCAATGGCCCTCATCCTTCACCTGTGCTGTTGGCGCGCGTTCATCAAAGCGATATTGCTTTTTCAGCAAAAAAAGGCGCCCCAGATACGCATCGTTAAGATCATCAAGCATCACCCAACGCGGTGTCATATCCGCATGCGGCAAAACGATTTCCGCACGCCCCTTTTTCGCATCCATTTCTAGTACGACGCACGCGTCGTTATCTTTCATTAGCAAAATAGCCGGGCAGAGCAGCGAAGAGAGGCGCTCGAGTGGCATCGCTTCTTCTTTCGCGACAATCCCCGCACGTTCAGCCGCGCGGGGCAGTAAAAAAGGTGACAGGTAGCCGTCGGAGATGGGGAGCCCAGACACAAGGGCATCGGGGGAGTTCGCGTTACCGAAGTAACGCGATACATAAATCAATGATTGCAGAAGCGGATCTTTAACCATGGCTGTCCTGAGTATTATTGAAGATATAGCCTTGGAAACCATTGACGAACAGCTCGGAAAGGCGCGCAAGCTGTGCTTCTGTTTCCACGCGTGTCGCGATAGTAGTGATGTTTAAGTTATGCGCGGTACGACAAATGGATGCCAAAACATGCCCTTGGGCGTCGTCTTCTATATGACTGGTATAGGCAAAGTCTATTTTTACGTAATCGGGCTTAAAGCGTTGTAAGTAATCCAAAGACTGGAAGTTGCGGCCATAATTATCGACCCCAAATTGGAAGCCTGCTTGACGGATTTGATCGGTCAACAAGCCAGTGTGGTCAGCGTGACGGACAAAAGCGACCTCTGGGATCTCAAATAACAGTTGGCCTGCCAGTTTGCGGTGCTGGTACAAGGTTGTCCCCAACCAACGAATAAATGACGCATTGGTTACACTACTTAAGGTGAGGTTAACCGCCAATGGGCCGACGCTAGCGTCTTGAGACAAGGTTTTAATCACGTGAGTAATGACATATTTATCGAGGGTTTCACCCAGTTGGAGCTGCTCTACCGCCCCTAAAAAGTGGCCAGCGCCATAATAGTGCTCATCCTTTTCTATCGCGGAAAAGACCTCTTGATGCAACCGGTTTGATTCGCTGTCTGTGGCGGGTTGGTATTTGAACACAAACAGCTCTTTGGCCACGGCTTCATGAAGCAGTGCTTTCCATTGCTGTTTACCCATTGCAGCGTCACCGATAGATTGGTCAATCAGTACGACAGGGTGCTCCGGCGTATTGCGTGCCTGTGACAAGGCGTTATCCGCTTGTGACAGCAGCACACTGGCATCCTGATTTCCGCCGCCGTTGATGGCTAACCCCACTGCTACCTTAGGCGGCGTGAGACCGGTCGGATCCGCTTGCATGTCTACTACCATGGCGAGCACACTCTCGCCGAGTAAGCGCAAGTCATCGGGGTCTGAGTTAGGCGCTAGGATCACAAATTCATCTTTGCTCAAGCGCGCAGCTGTCATGCTGTCGTCGCTGATAATCGTGGTGGTGAGGTTATTCGCAAATTGCTCAACAATACGATCCCCAGATTCGAAGCCTTGGTTTTTATAGGCCTCTCCAATGAGATCCACTTTGATTAAGACCATACCGCCAACACCCGATTCAGTTAACCAAGATTTAAGCTGGCCAACATAGAAGCTGCGGTTGCCAAGGCCAGATACCGCATCTCGGTAGGCGGTTTTACGTAACCTATCGGCTTCTTTTGCCTGTTGTTCAAAGTAGTGTTTGAGCTGATCGGTCATGACATTAATGGCACTGACCACGGTTTTTAGCTCTGTCGTGGGAGGGAGCGGAATGGGATCACCAAACTTGTTTTTGGCGATTTCGCCTGCTTTAGCCGTAATACGGGCAAGGGGTCTCAGCGATCGCTGTAATTGCCAACCAATGATCACGGACGCGACCAAAAAGATGATTGCCAAAATTGTCCCTAACTGGACAAATGATTTCCACAGTTGCTTATACGCATAACCTGGATGCGCGACCACTTCGACTTCGGCAAGCTGCATCCAACCACTGGTGATGGTTTGTTTTTCGGTGATCACAGGGAAAACATCGAGGTCGATAAACCACTGGGGCACACCCTGGATTTGTACGGGATACTCGCGAACAATCTCACTGTTATCTGACAGCAAGGTCAGATTAACTTCGCGGTAAAAACCGCCGTCAAAAAACGCATTGATCACCGACTCTGCGGCGACTTTATCATCCGACTCTAAGTAGGGTGCTAAGGCTAGCCCCATCGAATTGACCGTGTTGTTGACATCAGAGGTTTGCTGATTGAGTAAAAAGTTGCGTGTGGTATTCAGCTCGATACCGAAGACGGCCAGCACTATGCAGAAGAAAATCACTAGCATCCACGAGAATATTTGATTGAATAACGTCATCGGTGTTTACCTATCAAATTGTCTAATCGGTTTTTGCATCTTTAAGGTGTCGATACGGCTACGTAAATCGTTCCAAAGGCCAAGCCGGGAAGCGTTGCCTGCAAGCTCGCCTTGGCCGCGTTCTTTCATTAACCATAGTCGGCTACCATTGAAGCTATATATTGGCAGTAGATCGCGTCGTAACGACGCACGTTTAATTGTTGGATCTAAGTTATCGAGTAGCACCGGCTCGGATGATGGCGTTGGGTAATACGCAACGACCATATGAAATTGGTCGAGACGGATTGCTTTTACGTACACCAGGCGCAGTTTTTTATCATCAATGCCTAATTCGCGAAGAGAAAAATATTTTGCAATACTAAAGTCTTCACAATCACCGGCCGCTGCGCCAAGAAACTCTAAGGGCGTTGCCCAATAGTCTTTTTTTCCCCATAAGTCGATATCATCGACAAAATACAGCTGATTAAAAAAATCGTTCACTTTGCGCAGCTTTTCTTGCTCTGACACGCCTTGCGTATTTTCCACCATGTTGCGCCATGCCGTGACACGCTTACCCGCGCGTTCACCATAAAAACTCGACACTTGCCCCACCCAGCGTGACTCTTTGGTGGTCAGGCTCATCGCGCTGAGAGAGAGCAACAAACATAACCCGGCAATATGCCATTGCTTCATAAATATTTTCGCTTTAAGACTGAGGTCGACGCGTGAAGATGGTCCATGCTTTCTCGACATCCCCTTTAAAATTCAATACTTCACCACTGACTCGCCGATACTTATCGGCCGATTCACTACCATGCTTAGCGTCCGTCTCTCCTTTGGCAACCACGTCGATTCGTTGTGGTGTAATGCCACGATCGATAAGCGCACGTTTAACAGTCATTGCTCGACGATAAGAGAGCGCGTGATTGTAGGATGTCGAACCGTCCGCACTGGCGTGACCGGTTAAACGGAGCTCAGTATCAGGGTAATTCATGAGAAAGTCTGCCATAGCGTCGATATCGGTTATAGCGTCGGTCGTCACTTTTGCGGTATCGAGGGCAAAGAACACATCGATTTGTCGTGCTGATGCGGTGGGTGACGGGTGCTCGCTGGTAGGTTGAATGTAATTGGGACAGCCTTGATTATCAACGACGGCGCCGCGTGGCGTATTGGCGCATCTATCACGGGCGTTGATCACGCCATCTTGATCACTGTCGGTCACGTCATGAATTTGCTTGGCCGTAGGGGGCGGAGAGAGTGCCACCGTACATCCGGTTACGAGCACAAGAATGAGGCTCAGTCCGAATACTTTCATTCCGTTTCTCCTTCTGTCCCTTGCCACTGTTTGGGTAAGGATACTCTCAACGCTTCCAATAAATGACCGGTATTGTTGAGTAAACGATACTGTGCAAGCAAATGATCATAGTTTGCGTTTAGGTAAGCGCGCCTCGCCTCTAGTAACTCGTTTTCAGTATTTAGCAGGTCGAGTAGCGTTCGTCGTCCAATTCTAAATTGTTTTTCATACGCTTGCACTGTATCCGAAGCGGCATCAACTTGCTGCTGCAAAAGGACTTTTTGTTGATCAGTGAGCTGAAACGCACTCCAAGCTAACCGGGTGCTTTCTTCCAATTGCCGATAAGCGTTATCAAAGATATCTTTGGCTCGATTTAACTCGTAGGCGCCTCGTCGGATATCGGCTTGATCGCTACCGCCATTAAACAGTTGGTAACGCACGCGTAGCATGGCGCTAAATTCATCACTAAAATCATCCACGCCGCTGACTTCATCCGCCCAAGTTTGGCTGACTTCTAGACTGATGTTTGGGTGGTGCGCCCCTTTAAATTGTTGATACTGTGATTTTGCCGCTTCAATATCGTAACGCGCCAGCTTGAGTAGCGGGTTACGTTTGACGGCTTGTTCAAGGGCACTCTCCAGTGAGGTTGGGAGGCGAGCGTCATCAATAACGGGTTGGACAGGATTGTTTGCGGGCTCGCCAACCACGCGAAAAAATGCGGTAAAGGCATCCTCTAGGTTGGTTTCAGCGGATAACAGGTTGGCTCGGGCCCGTGCAACACGCGCTTGTACTTGGGAAAGGTCGGCCGTTGAGCCGATCCCCGTATCTGCTCGGCGACGAATATCAGACAGAATCTCCTCATGTACCGTCATATTCGCGCTAGAGAGATCTAGCACCTGCTGGGCTTTAAGTATCTCAAGATACACTTCTGCGACCTGGAGTGCTTTATCGGAGGCATCAGAACGCAGTTGAAAGCGCTGGCTCTCAGTCTCATAACGATTACGAGCAATGTTGTTGTGTGTTTGTCCATCCCACACTAATTGCCGAACGTTGAGGGTGGCATCTTTTCTCGCAAAATCGAGGTCATCTTGCGCTTGTGTTGTATCATTATCGATGCGTTCGTAGCCAATCCCCGCATTCAAATCAACGTCGGGTAGATAGTCGCCCTCACTGGCCCTTGTTCTCTCATGAAGGCTTTGTAGCTGATGAAATGCGCCACGCAACTCAGGATCCGTGGCCAGCGTTGTCACTACGGCTTGCTCAAGGGACTGGCTATGAGCCGGGGCGACTAATCCAATTGTAAGGGCGATGAACCAAAATGGTTGCCAAGGAAAGTGGTAAGCCATAAAGCCTGTTGCCTCTTTATTCGCGCAATGCTGTTTTTTGCGCGCGCGTAATGGGATTAAGTAAGTAATCCAAAACCGTGCGTTTACCCGTGATAATGTCGACGGAGGCTGTCATGCCTGGAATTATGGGTAAGCTTTTTTCTGTGCCCAAGCTGTCTTTTTCGGCACGTATTTTGGCGAGATAAAAACTGTTTCCCTCTTCGTCTTCGATGGTATCAGCACTGATGGTTTCAAGCTTGCCATCCAGTCCGCCATAGACGGTAAAATCGTAGGCGCTGAATTTGACCACGGCATTAAGGCCTGGACGTAAAAAAGCAATATCTTGAGGGGCAATTTTTGCCTCAATCAAGAGGTTATCCTCGGACGGTACGATTTCTATAATGTCCATACCTGGTTGGATGACACCGCCTACTGTGTTGACGTGCAGCTTTTTAACCGTTCCATTGACAGGCGAGGTTACGACGGTGCGTGAGACTTTATCCTGTAATCCAACACGCCCTTCAGACATTGCGGCAATTTGCTTCTCTACTTGGTTGAGTCGCTCTTGCTGGTCGGTGCGAAACGTTAATGCAACATCAATACGTTGGAAAACAGCTTCGCGCAATGAGGAGACCACGGAAGGGAGAGAAAGCTGCGCTGAGGATAACTCACGCTGAGTATCATTTAATTGGCGCTGGAGCTTGAGTAAGTCGATTTTGGGGACAACGCCTTCATCGGCAAGCGGGCGTGTGATATCGAGCTCCTCTTGCGCGAATGCTTGGCTTTGTTCGAGATTCGCGATTCGAGACTCCAATTCGACAAGCTCTTGTTCCTTTTGCCGGATTTTTTGCGCGGTCACATAGAGCTGATTTTGAATATTAGAAAGCTGTTCTTGATATCGCGCTTGTGTCTGCGTGATCAAGTTTGGGCGTGTCGTGGTAAAGACGTCCGGAAACAAGAGTGGTTGGCGCTCAAGCAGAATACTTTCTCGCCATTGCTCAAAAGGCACGGTTTCATCGACACGAATAGCGGCGAGCAACGCTTGCAGGCGCAACCTATCTGCGCGTAGACCGAGCAACTCTTGTTCTCTTTCTCGGAAATTGGCGCGAAAGAGGGTATCGTCAATGAGGATAAGCCGTTGCCCTTTATTCACTTTGTCGCCTTCTTGGACTAAGAGCGCTTTGACCAAGCCCCCCTCAAGGTTTTGCACGACTTGAAGCTGTGAAGAGGGGATCACTTTTCCTTGTCCGACGGTCACTTTATCGAGCTGTGCTTGTGATGCCCAGGCCGTGGCGACAATCAAAAATAGCACGATAGCCCATAGCAAAACGCGAGCACTTTTCGGCGTGTTGAGCAAAAGTGCGGCCGTCTTGTCATCGATGTAATCGAGGTGCTCATCTCGGGGCAAGCTCGCGCGAGATTTATCACGTATCGCCATCTGACCCCCATCGGGTGTTTCACTTCCTTCAAGCTTAGTCTATGGTGCTGATTTTTTGCAGACTTTCTCACTCTCCGAGTGGGCCAGCGCGATGAGAATATAGACCGCTCACGTCGCCAAGCCTGAGCAATGAAAAGCGTCGAGGTCATTGATCCCTGTTTCTGTCGCCACGGTAATAAATTGCACTTGTGTATCGTTAGGTACCTGCGCAAAATAGCTGAAAATAAACGAATTGGAGAAAGCAATGGAGTTGTCAGATATTCGAAGAGAATACACCCAAGGGGGATTGCGTCGTGACGATTTACCCGACGCGCCTATGGATTTATTTGGCCAGTGGTTACAACAAGCCATTGATACCCAAGTGCCTGATCCAACCGCAATGACTGTCGCCACTGTCGATGAAGATGGGCAACCTTTTCAGCGCATCGTTTTGCTTAAAGACTTTAATCAAGAGGGGTTTGTTTTTTACACCAACTTGGGGAGTCGCAAAGCGCTACATTTGAAAAAAAACAGCAAGATTAGTTTGCACTTTCCTTGGCATTTTATTGAGCGACAAGTCCATATTATGGGTGAGGCGGAGCCTCTGAGTAAAAAAGAGGTATTTAAGTATTTCACTTCCCGCCCCAAAGAAAGTCAGATCGCGGCATGGGCAAGCAAGCAAAGCGAACGCTTATCAGCACGCTCGGCGTTAGAAGGCAAGTTTTTAGAGCTGAAAAAGCAGTTCGAGAAAGGGGAAGTGCCTGTCCCTACATTCTGGGGCGGCTATCGAATCAAGCCCCAAAGTATTGAGTTTTGGCAAGGTGGCGAGCACCGCTTGCACGACCGTTTCTTATATCAGCGCCAAGAGGGTGATCGCTGGGCGATTGAGCGCCTAGCGCCGTAGCTTGTGACGCGCCTTGACGATAGCGGTGGGAGACGCCATCTCGTCCTCCCAGAATGACGGCGAGATGGCGTACGGTTGAGTTGGGGGGCTGCTTGTTTAATCTCGCAGCACCACAGACAATTGTTGGGTTAATAAGCTTTCGGGAATCGCGGAGCCAAACCCTTGCGCGAGCGCATGCTCTAATAAACCTGCTTTGGAGTCGACATCGAACTTTTCGCGTAAATGCGCAAAGTGGTTCTCAATGGTTTTGACGGACACCGACAATGTCTGTGCGATCAATTGCGGTTTCTTACCATGCAGATGAAGGAAAAGGACCTCCCGCTCTCGTGACGTCAGGTGTACCTGAGAGTTACTATGGTGATGATCGCACAAGGCTTTTTCGGGGTGGGTGACGGCACGGCACACCCAATGCCCGACTTCTAAAATAGCGGTATCACTGAGCTCCTGGCCACAGAACATGACCCCACAAATATGCCCCTTTTCATTGAACCAAGGCGTTTTGGTAAACAGGTGCGCATGCCAACGGCCATTGGCATAAGGATGAATATCGAGCACACGGAGTCGCTTGCCTGTTTTCATCACATATTGGTCTTGCGCTTGAAATTGATCGGCGCAACGCGTGGTGGGGCAGGGCATATCATGGTCGGTTTTGCCTATGCAGTCTTGCGGTTGTGTAAGGCCCATGAGGCGGCAGTATTCACTATTGGCGTAGACAAACACCGACTGAGTATCTTTGCAGCCCCAGCAACCAGGTAATTGCTCTAGCATAGACAGAGCAGGGGGAACGTGACTCATATTGCTTACCCATTCATTGTTATTATTATTGGACGCAAGCGCCCATCAAGATATAGAAAAACGGACAAGCTATTGGAGCATAAAAAAAAGCCGGCATAAAGCCGGCAAAGACAAGATTTCCCTTTCAGGACATATCCTGTACGACGTGTAGAAGAGGTTGTCGAGATACCAAGCGGATGTCTGAGGGTAAGTGACGACGCTGGTATCTGACTGCACCTAACAGTGTTAGGAACTGCTATAAACGCATTCATCGGGACAAATCGCGTTTACGGGGTTTACTATATCCAGAAGGCTAGACGTTGGGTAGGGGGGATTTGACCTATTGACATCGAATCAAGCAACTTAATATAAAGATTGTTGGTTTTCGCCCGTTCAAGCAGGCTTGATCTTTTTTAGGTTGTGTCGGTGTCTAGGGTCAAAAGCATCAAGACAAAATGGCTTACCCCCACACAAAAAACGCCGCTACGGATAGCGGCGTTTGTTTCTACCATGGTGACGAGATTAAGGGGTTTTGATATCTCGCACCACGCGGAACCCAAGGTAGTTAGCGCTGGTGTTTTCGCCTAACTCCAAACGCTCGGAAACGCGTGAGCGTTGAGGTGAAAAGTTCCACGCACCGCCACGGGCGACTGGCGTATCATTGCTCACCCACTCCCAAACATTCCCCGCGGTGTCATAAACACCGAATGGGTTAGGCGGAAAGCTTTTAACCGGTGAGGTGCGGTCGTTTGACCATACTGTGCCACTCCAGCCTGTATTGGCGTTGCCGACACCGATTTCATTGCCCCACCAGTAATCGCTTTCCGTGCCACCACGGGCGGCCACTTCCCACTCAACATCGTTTGGAAGTGCGTAGCGCTGCCCCGTTTGTTGGCTTAGCCACTTGGTGTAAGCCTCGGCATCATCTTTATTCACACAAACGACCGGAGAGTCAGCCGCTTGATCAAAGCCGGGTTGACGCCAATCTGTCTCTAGGCTTTGGTTGATCTCGCCATTCACCAGCATATTGCAGCCATTGCCTTGTTCGGCCGCGGTGACATAACCGGAGGCTGTCACAAAGGCGTCAAATTGCTCCACCGTGACGGGCGTTGCGCCCATCGCAAATGATTGCTGAATAGCCACATTTTCACGTGCATCTGGCCCTACTTTGTATTCGCCAGCGCCGATCACCACCATTTGCGGTGCTTCGAGATTATTGGCAACAGGGTCAGTGAATTTTTTACCTGGGCTTGGCGGCTGATTAGGCTGCTCTTTCAGTTTGGCCCACACCACTTGATCTTTACCGAGGTAGACTTCGCGATCATAAGGCACAAAACCAGGTTTAGTGACCGTTAAGTCATGATTGCCCACTGGCAGCATGAGTTCTACGGGCGTACTTCCGTATGACACATCATTAATGGTCACACTGTCATCGTAACGATTAGACCGTATTGTCACGTTAACCCAGCGTTTCGCCTGCTGTTTACGATTGGCTTGCTGCTGTGCTTGGGTGGTTTCAACACAGTATCTGTCTTCAAGATCAAGCAGTCGACATGCCGCCGTTTTATCAGGACGGCTTACCAGCTCCGCTTTAATACGCGTTGTGTAGTCCATGCCACCGGTAAAGCCTGCGTCAACAACTTCACTGTTAGTGACGTGGATATTAAACGCGACTTTATCGATGTTTTGCTTCACTGCATTGGATTCGGTGACCAAGTCCGTTACCTGGCCTCGGAAGTCACGAATCGCTTTTTGCATGGTCAGCGTCTCACCTTGGTTTGCGCACGCCGACAATGTCATGTTGGGCGAACAGGTCAAGCTATGGACAACTTCAATAGTGTCTTTTTGGGTGAGTTCTTTACGTAGACGTTCCGCGCGTGCTTCGCGCATGGCCTCATGTAAATTCTCAAGGGTTGTTGCCAATAGTGCTTGTTCTCGTTCAAGTTTCGCCAGTCGTTTCTTCTGCTCGATAATGGCGGACTCGTTGGCAGCTTGTGTTTGCTGGTGGTTGTTCACCTGCTGCCATGCTTGTTGGTAGGCCTGCTGATACGGGCTGATATCTGTGCTCGGATCGGCAATTAAATCCTGAAATTTCGCATCCAGCTCTGCTTTAGCATTACTGCGTTTGCGTTTCAGGTTGCTCAGCTCATCTTCTAACGTCGCGCGCTTGACCAAAAGGTCATCCAATTTCGCCTGCTGCAGAGCCAGTTCATCGTTTCGAGCCTCCAACGTATCTTCTTTATCGCGGAGTTTCTCAACCAACTCACTGACCGGATCGAGATTATCAGCGGAAGACGCGTTTTCAGCGAACGCCAACTCGGTTAGCAGTAGGGGAGGGAGCGCTAAGCATAACGCTTTTATATATTTCGTTGTCATAGTTCCCTTGCTTACGCATGTCGCAATAATAATACCTATGTCCAAAAAGTAGACTATCACGGAAACCCGCGTTGCCACGCAAACCGTGCTAATTATTTGACGGCAGTCAGCATTCTGCGACGTGATCGGTGCAACTGTGCTCATGGTTTTTATGTTTATGCGAGATTACCTTAAGCGGTGGCTTGCTTCAAATAAGATTGCGTGAAGACACGATAAAACGGAAGAATGATCAAGGTGTTGATCCCCTTTGATCGCCTCGAAACAATGATCAAGTCAGTGAGGTTTTCATCGAATAAGGTTTAAATGTTTGAATTTTATATTTTTTATCTATTTTTGTGGTGGTTTTTTTATCGCGTTACATCCGGCTTTCATCCGATCAACAAGAAATACATGAGGGATCCTTCGCATTTTTAGCGTCAAAATGACAGAGGCCGTAAAAAATGCACTACTTGATCATTGTTCCGTAAAGTTGAGAATAAGCACATAGAATCCAGTCGCACACGGGTGATAAGCGTGCCAGAATGAGGAAAAGGCACTTGAATGTTTGGCGGCAAACCCGTAATCCGCACCAAGAGGGATAGCCATGGTGGTGAAAACACCCAAAGTCTCTGAAGTGATCGCCTTGCCTCGGCAACAGCTTCACCATAGCCATGAGTACAAGCAGGTCGTGATTGGTCTGCAAGGGCAAACGGAATTCGATGTTGATGGGCGTGGCAGTCTGGTTGGCCCAGGCCAAGGCTGTTTGGTGGAGGAATCACAAGAGCATGCATTTACCGGGGTTGGACGTAATGAAATTCTGGTGATTAATCTTCCATACCAAGAATGGGTGGGGCATGCGTCCATGCATGACAACATTGCGCGTTTGTTTAGTCGCGAGCCTTACTTCCAACTCGACACTCACGCGCAAATGCTGATCAAGGCGCTGACCGCAGAGATGATCGCCAACCCGTCTGATTTGCTGCTTAGCCGCGCTTGTGCGGATACGCTGATGTGCGTGTTACATCGCCATTTCCGTGACCATGTTTCTCCGCGACGTGATGGTCACCGTTTAAACATGGATATCATTGACCGTTATATTCATCAGCACATCAGCCGCAAAATCTCGGTGGCGCAGTTAGCGGGCAGTGTTTTTCTGGCTGAAAGCCAATTCCACCAGTTATTTAAAGAGCAGGTGGGCACCACGCCACATCAATATGTGCTTGAAAAACGCTTTGCCTTAGCGAAACAACTGATTAAAGAAAGTGAATTGACCATGGCACAAATTGCCGATAGCTGCGGTTTCTCTAGCCAAAGCGGTTTCACTAATGCATTTTCTCGCTATTTTGGCCTCTCGCCTGCCAAGTTTAAGGGCTCGGTTTAAGCTTGGCCCGATGTGCTTTCGCCGTCTCAGGCATCAATAATATGCACTTCATTTGTTATGCCATTATGGCGATCGACAGCTTTATTTGTTAATCATCGGAGGATTTTGCAATAATGCCGGTGTATTTTGTAAGACCCTACTGATAGACCACGCATAGAATCGATCGCAAAGTAACAATGACGTAACATTTTTCCTGCCCGAGTTTGGGAGGACGTGAGTGAGGATACCACTATGTTCAAAGCCATCGATGCTATGCAGCCCTCGTTTATCGAGCGCCCACTAGCGCAGATCTGGTCTGAAATCTCTCCGCTGTATTGCGTTGACGAAAGCCTATGGCTTCAACAGTTAATTCCCTTAGCGGAAGCCACTGACAGTGAGCGTGAGCAAACACGTCGTCAAGCCACGCAGTTGATTGAGCAGGTGCGGGCGGATAAAAAAGCCGTTCAAATGATTGATGCGCTCTTGCTTGAGTACAGCCTGGATACCCGTGAAGGGATTTTGTTGATGTGTCTGGCTGAAGCGCTGATGCGCATCCCTGATTCGCACACCGCCGATGCACTTATCCGC
Source organism: Salinivibrio sp. VYel1 (assembly GCF_009377945.1). Taxonomy (NCBI): domain Bacteria; kingdom Pseudomonadati; phylum Pseudomonadota; class Gammaproteobacteria; order Vibrionales; family Vibrionaceae; genus Salinivibrio; species Salinivibrio sp. VYel1. Next base: position 535,025 of record NZ_RSAM01000001.1, read on the forward strand.
GATAAACTGAGTGTTGCTGACTGGAAAGCCCATTTGCGCCACTCTGACTCCCTGTTTGTTAATGCCTCAACGTGGGGACTGATGCTCACCGGAAAAGTGGTGACCTTGGATGAAAGCACCGAAGGGAAACCAGCCTCTGTTATAAACCGTCTTGTTAACAAAATGTCCGAGCCGGTGATTCGCCAAGCCATGCATCAGGCGATGAAAATCATGGGCCACCAGTTCGTGCTTGGCCGTGATATTGATGAGGCGCAAAAGAACGGTGAAGGCCCCCGCAATAACGGCTTTACCTACTCATTCGATATGTTAGGGGAAGCGGCACTCACTCAAGAAGATGCTAAAGCCTACTTAGCGGACTACTTACAAGCCATTGAATCTGTGGGCGAAGCCAAATCTAGCTACCAAGGTCCATCGCCGTCGGTGTCGATTAAGCTGTCGGCTTTGCATCCGCGCTATGAAGCAGCTAACTACGATCGCATGATGAACGAAATGTTCGACACTGTGTTGGTACTGCTCAAGCGTGCCCGTGAAAAAGATGTGGCGATCACCATTGATGCTGAAGAAGCGGATCGTCTAGAACTCTCGCTAGCCCTATTTGAAAAGCTATATCGCGATCCTGTGGTTCAGGGCTGGGGTAAATTTGGTTTGGTGGTGCAAGCCTATTCAAAACGTGCGCTCCCTGTGATTACTTGGTTAGCGGCGTTAGCAAAAGAGCAAGGTGATGTGATCCCAATGCGCTTGGTAAAAGGGGCGTACTGGGATAGCGAGATTAAACTATGCCAGCAAGGTGGACACCATGGCTATCCGGTATTCACCCGTAAAGAGGCGACTGATGTCTCATATCTCGTCTGTGCCCGTTTTCTGTTGAGCGAGCATGTCCGCGGCCTCATTTATCCGCAATTTGCCAGTCATAACGCCCATACCATTGCCGCGATAGCCTCAATGGCATCCCATCAAGACTTTGAGTTCCAGCGCCTTCATGGCATGGGTGACGCGCTGTACAACCATGCAAAAGCCTTATTTAACACCGAGGTGCGCATTTATGCCCCAGTAGGCAGCCACAAAGACTTGCTCCCTTATTTGGTGCGTCGCTTACTGGAAAATGGCGCAAACAGCTCGTTCGTTCACCGTTTGGTCGACGCGCGTTGCCCGATTGATGATCTTATCGCCGATCCTGTCGATACATTGCGTGCCAATCAAACACTGCATAACGATCGTATCCCTCTGCCGTTAGATATCTTTGGCCCCTCACGCAAGAACTCTCAAGGCGTGGCGACCGATATCGACTCAGAATGGCAACCATTCACTGCAAGCGTTGCGCCTTTTATGGGCGCGCACCAATGGCAGGCCGGCCCCATTGTCAATGGCCAACGTCTGGCTGGTGACACGCATCCTATCGCTGCGCCTTATGATCGCGAGGAGCCTGTCGGCCAAGTTGACTGGGCGACGTCTGATCAGGTGAACAATGCACTCGATATTGCCGCGAATGCTTACCCAGAGTGGTCGAAAAAAGCGGTTAGTGAGCGTGGTAAGTACTTACTTGACCTGGCTGATAAACTCGAAGCGAATTTGGGTGAATTGGTGGCGATTTGTCATCGCGAAGCCGGTAAAACGATTCACGACAGCATTGATGAAGTGCGTGAAGCGGTCGACTTTTTGCGTTACTACCCCGAGCAGGCCAAAGCGTTGCAGGGCGAGCCGCTTTCATACACAGGCTTTGACGGCCAGATACAGTCCGTAAGCTATCAAGGTCGTGGCGTATTTACCTGTATTAGCCCGTGGAACTTCCCATTGGCTATCTTCTTGGGGCAAGTCAGTGCGGCGCTGGTAGCCGGTAATACCGTGGTGGCAAAACCGGCAGAGCAAACCTCCATTATCGCTTATCGCGCGATTGAGTTGCTACTTGAAACCGGGATCCCAGCTGGCGTTATCCAACTGCTCCCGGGCAGTGGACCTGTGGTGGGTGCGCCATTGACCGAAGACAGCCGCATTGCCGGTGTGGCATTCACAGGGTCAACGCCTACTGCTCAGCGTATCACACGTACATTGGCTGAGCGTGACGCTGATCCTGTGCCTGTGGTGGCAGAAACCGGCGGACAAAACGCCATGCTGGTAGACAGTACCGCATTACCTGAGCAAGTGGTGCGTGATGTATTGCGCTCAGCGTTTGCGTCCGCGGGTCAGCGCTGTTCAGCCCTGCGTGTTCTGTACATTCAAGAGGATATCGCAGACCGTGTGATTAGCCTGATTAAAGGCGCAATGGCTGAGTTGTCGGTGGGGCGACCAGAGCGCCTTTCTACCGATGTGGGACCGGTGATTGATCAAACCGCGAAAGACAAATTGCTTGCTCACATTGAACAAATGAAGCGCAGCGGCAAATTGGTCACCCAAGTCTCGCTCTCGTCTGAGTGTGATAAAGGCACCTTTGTCCCGCCAACGGCCTTTGAAATTCGCAGCATTGACCAGCTGAGCGAAGAGCACTTTGGTCCGATTTTGCACATTGTTCGTTATCGCGCAAACGAACTCGACAAAGTGATTGATGATATCAACCGCACTGGTTTCGGTCTGACAATGGGTGTGCATAGCCGTAATGAAACCACATGTGCTCATATTGAGCACCGAGCGCGCGTGGGTAACTGCTACGTAAACCGCGATCAAGTCGGCGCGGTAGTTGGGGTTCAGCCATTTGGTGGCCGTGGCCTGTCAGGTACCGGCCCGAAAGCGGGCGGACCACATTATCTCTACCGCTTTACACAAGCGTCAATAAACGTTCAATAAGTCGGTTGGTATCAAGATCAGGAGAAGCGTGATGGAGCAATTAAATAACGTTTTAGAGCAGTGTGACGCGGTATGGGAAGACTGGAACGATCAAACCGTTGCTGGCCGCATCACTTTATTACAGCGGTGGTCTGAAACCGTTGCCGCACGGGGCGATGACTTTGCCCAAGCGGCGAGCATGATCCGTTTTCAGTGCGACAGCGCAGAGCGGCTGCTCAACAAAGTACATGAATTACCGGGGCCAACGGGGGAAACTAACGAGCTCTATACCGCCGGGCGTGGCACCGTCGCGGTGACGGGCGATACCTCGCTGACGTCCGTTGCCTTATGTGGCCAGTTAGCCGCCGCCTTGGTCGCTGGTAATTGTGTGGTAGTGAGTGTTGAGGGCACTCACGCTGATATGGTCGACGCTGTACTGGCCGACCTCATTAAAGCCGGATGCCCAGACCGTGTGGCGGTTCGCGTTGGTATTGACGCGCTCAGCGATCTGCTGGTTCATCCGCATATCGTCGGGTTGGCAACGACAGGGGAGGACGCACATGTGCGGCATGTCAATCGCCAGCTCGCACAACGTAAGGGTGTGATTGCCACACTGGTTGCGGAAACTGACACGGCTGACTATCCCGTGATCGGCACGCCTGACTATGTGTTGCGTTTTGTGACCGAATGCACCCGAACCATAAATATCACTGCTGTAGGTGGTAATGCCACGCTTCTGGAACTCGGCAGTGGTGAACATTAACTTTCCAGAAATGGCCCCGATTGGGGCCATGTAATTGAGGGACAGATATGATAGACAATAGCTATGCCATCAGTGCAACCTTTCTGGCATATCTCATCATGATGCTTGCCATTGGTGTATATGCCTACAAACGCACATCCAACTCCGAAGACTACTTCCTCGGGGGGCGTTCTTTAGGCCCATGGCCTGCTGCATTGTCAGCGGGTGCATCAGATATGAGTGGTTGGTTGCTGCTTGGCCTTCCTGGCTATGCCTACGCTGCGGGAATGGAATCACTTTGGTTAGCAGGCGGTTTGCTGTTAGGGACTTACCTGAACTGGTTAATTTGTGCCAAACGCCTGCGTACATACAGTATTGAAGCAGATAACGCATTGACGTTACCGGAGTTTTTTGCCCGCCGTTTTGAAGATAAATCAAAACTGCTGCAAACCATCTCTGCTTTCTTCATTTTGCTTTTCTTCCTTTTCTACACCAGCTCCGGCTTGGTTGCAGGCGGCAAACTCTTCACCACGGTGTTTGGGTTTGATTACACCACTGCGGTGGTGATTGGCACCATCTGTGTTGTGTCTTACACCTTGTTCGGCGGCTTCTTGGCGGTATCTTGGACTGACTTGGTACAAGGTTTGTTGATGGCGGCAGCCCTGCTGATTGTGCCTTTCGTGATCATGGACGGGAGCATCTTTAAGCTTGGCAGCGATGTGGCGGCTGTTAACCCTGAGTTGATGACGCTCTGGCGTGATGTTGAGGGCGAGCCGCTATCTTGGATCGGCATTGTATCGCTGGCAGCATGGGGACTGGGTTACTTTGGACAGCCACATATTTTGGCACGTTTCCAAGCCACCCGTTCAAACAAAGACATCACTACCGCGCGCCGTATTGCCGTTGGTTGGTCTGCGCTGTCAATGTTTGGTGCGGTGCTTATCGGGCTGGTGGGCATTTTGTACGTACAAAACGACATGACCGGTGACCTGAAGGATGGCGAGAAAATCTTCATGCTTCTCGTTAACGCGGCATTCCATCCTGTTATCGCAGGTATCCTGCTTGCCGCCATTTTGGCTGCGATCATGAGTACCGCGGATTCACAGCTACTGGTTTCGTCGTCTGCGTTAGCGGAAGATTTCTATAAGCAAGTGTTCCGTCCTGATGCTTCTACGCAAGAAGTGGTGATGGTGGGTCGCGGCGCTGTTATCTTACTCTCGGCGATTGCGCTTGGCTTAGCGATGGATCCAGAAAGCTCAGTCCTCGGCCTCGTGTCGTATGCATGGGCGGGCTTTGGGGCTGCCTTTGGCCCAGCACTGCTGCTCAGTCTGTTCTGGCGTGACATGAACCGTAACGGTGCACTGACGGCGATATTGGTCGGCGGCGTGACAGTTGTGGTATGGAAACAGCTTTCAGGCGGCATTTTCGATTTGTATGAAATTGTTCCTGGCTTTATCTTTGCGGGATTGGGCGCGATTGTGGTGAGTAAAGCAACCGGTGGCCCAAGCGAGTCGGTATCAAAACAATACGAGTCTTATGAAAAGAGCTTAGAAACCATGGCCTAAGCCTTGGCTATAAAGCCTCTATTCAAAGCATCGTATAAAGGAGCGCATTCGCGCTCCTTTTTCTTTGGCGTTCACGTTTAGGATGGCTGTGACTCGTGTCCGCTACGTTGGCGCACACAGTTCCGTCCGTCACGCTTGGCACGGTACAAGGCTTGGTCAGCTTGCTTGAGGCCATCGACATAATCGGTAGCCTGATGATTGCCAGCCACACCAATGCTGACCGTCACTTTTAATGACGGCGCAATGTCGTCAAGGGTCAATGCCGCGATACGACGGCGTAATCCATCAAAGTAGCGATAACCATCGGCCGGTGTCCCTGCAAACAGTAACGTAAATTCCTCGCCGCCCCAGCGGGCGATATGGCTTAATTGCTCGCGTTCTTTATCTAAAAAGCTTCCGATTCGTTGGATAATCTGGTCGCCAACCAGGTGTGAATGCTGATCGTTGATGCGCTTAAAATGATCAATATCTAAAATCGCTACTTGCAAGGGCTGCCCCGACTGGTTGGCTTCATCAAAGGCCAGGTGCCAGTATTCGTCAAAGGCGCGTCGATTCGCAAGGCCGGTTAATGCATCCTCTTTCGACATACGTTCAAAATCGTCAGCTTGCGCTTGTAGCGCGTGTGTTTTCTCTTCCACCAGCGCTTTTAGCTGCGCCTCTTTTTGTTGCATTCGGCGGATTCGCCACATAAAGGCGCCGTAGGCGAGGGTGACTAAGGCCAAGAACCCCAGCGCACGTATATCTGACCGTTGCCAAAGCGAGGGGGTCACACTGAAGCGATAGCTAAGCTCATCATCACTCCAGTTGCTATAGGGGTAGCGAGCACTGACTTTAAAGGTGTAGTCACCCGGTGGTAAATTCGTATATTCGGCAATATGGTTTTCGTGACGGTAGGCCCATTCAGACTCAAAGCCCTCTAGTTGGGTGCGGTACTGGATTTGTTCTGGCATGGTATAGCCAAGCGCAGCATAGGAAAAGGAGACGCGATTGGTACCAGCAGGAGCTCTGTTGCTCGCCTCTGGGTTAATCGCTTGGCCATCAAAGTGCACGTTCTGCATCACGATCGGCAAGGGCTGGCTGAGCATCTGTGACAATCGAGCGGGTTTAACACTCGTCACGCCTTGAGCGGTGGCGAAGACAATATCGCCTGCCGCGGTTTTTGTCGCCGCAGGATTAGAGCCGCCGTTAGCCTGACTATTCAGCATGCCATCGCTTTGATCATAGTGCTCAAAGTCAATACGCGCGCGGGTTTTATCCGCCACTTGATGCGCGTGATGATAGTTGACCCGCCAGATCCCTCGGTTACTGGACAACCAAAAACTTTGGTCATCGCCTTTGATGATTTGAAAGAACTTATCAATCGGTAGGCCATGTGGTCGGCCGACTAACGCGAGTTGGCTATCAGATTGCCGATAACGGACAATACCCCGATCAGTGGCCATCCAAACGTAGCCAGGCTCGTGAAAAAAGCCAAAAACATACTGCGCTTGCTCTTGCTCGGTGAAATCGAGCGGCGTGATGGTCTCATTGATCAGATACCCGGCTCCGCTGCCGGTGCCTATCCATAGCTTGCCCGTTTCATCGAACGTTAACGACATAATATAGTTGCCGGGTAGGGCACTATTTTGACTATTGTAGTGTGCACGCTTTTGATAAACGGTTGACGAGTGCGCGGGTTGACTGCCTGGGAGAGACGAAAACGTGACCAAGCCACGTGGTGTGCCCACCCATAATGCACCATCACGTTCGACAATCGCCCTGACTTCATTGTCAGGCAATTGATCGTTCAGTGTTTCGGCGGGAGTGAGCGAGCCTTGCTCCCAATAATAGAGGCCTTGTTGATAGGTGCCTACCCAGACGCCACCTTGTGCTCGAGGCGCGAGACTGAGCACCGATATGTCGTCGGCTAATATTTTGGCATTACCTTGTACGATATCAATTTGGCTTAACCCCTCACTGGTCCCTGCCCACACCGTATTTTTATCGTCAGCGAGTACGGTGCGTACATAGTCACCGGCTAGCCCATTGTCTTTAGTCAGCGTCACAAAAGGTGCGTATCTAAGCCGCATTGCACCGCCGTTAGTGCCTATCCAAATACTGCCCTCATTGTCTTCAAACCAGGATAATATCCGGTTGTTGGGCAGGCCGCGGTGATCGTCGAGAAAATCGATATGTTGGTCTTTCATGTGAGCAATACCGTGGCTAAGGGTCCCGAACCAATAGGCGCCACGGCTGTCTTGTTCAACCATGGTAATCGCTTGGTGGAGTAGCTCACTCGCCAGTGGCGTCCAGCGACTGTTTTTATAGCGCCAAGCGCCATTTTCGGAGCCGACTAGGAGGCTCCCATCCTGACCACTCGAGACATAAAAGGCTTTGCGAAACAGGTTGTGAAAAGAGAGAGGCGTCGCGCCGTTTTGCGAAGACAGTTGGTAGACCCCTTTTTCGGTGGCCGCATAGACTTGACCATCGGCGGTCTGGGTCAAGTGATAGCTACTGAGGGTATCGATAAATGTCTGTGGGGTGGGGTCGGGTTGCGAGAGCTGTTCAGGGGCGTAGTAAGCAATCCCCATTCCCTCTACGGCTAACCATAAGCCACCTGTCTGGTCATGGAGCGCATCATTAATGAGGCTGGGGGCTGTGGGAAGGCCCTGCCACGAAAAGCCTTGTCGCATCACTAAGCTGCCTCGTGCCCCGCCGGCATAAAGTTGATTGTCAGGCCCTGTCGCCAGGGCGCGCGTCCCTGAATCTTTCATTTGTGTATCAGGGCCGCGGTCAAAGCGCACAAACTCTAAACCGTTATAACGTGCCACGCCCTCCCAAGTGGCAAACCACAAGTAGCCATCCGAGGTTTGGGCAATGGCATTGATGCTGTTATGCGGCAATCCGTTGGCAGAGGTCCAGGTTTCAATAAAATAATCAGACAATTGGTTATCCTTGGCATAACTGGGCGTGATATGCCCTGCCAAACCTAACCAACAAAAAAGCGTAATACACACGAGACGTTGGCCTAGTTGTGGGGAAATATGTCTCAGCGTGTTCCTTAAGTGCATCTTTTGTTCTTTGCTCCGATTCCGAGTAGACTGGCGATTCTATCTTAATCACGGTTTATTTCTTGGACATAATGGACAGGTTTTGACAACAAATTGAGAATGATCACACTAGCGATACAAAGATCACGCAGGCCTGACAGCTCATGATGCAATTTATGGTGATTCGCCAGCAGTTATTAGCGCAAATTGATCGCGGTTTATTGGCGCCGGACAAAAAACTCCCAGGTGAGCGCCAGCTTGCAGACACCTTTTCCACTACCCGTGTCACCTTGCGAGAGGCACTTGCAGTGCTTGAGGCGGAAGGACGCATATATCGGCGAGAGCGACGTGGCTGGTTTGTGGCGCCCACCCCTTGTGCGTATGATCCCAGCCAACTCGTCGATTGGCAGCACAATTTCTCTCAACACGGTGGCCAATTTGCTTGGTTATCGCAAAAGACGCCCATGGCGTCGGCGTCGGTGAGTGATCAGATGCAATTGCCTCCATTTGCTCAGGTCTTCGAGGGAGAGGGACTGATTCAGATCGCACAGCTCCCTGTTGGCTTTGTGCGTACGTATCTCCATCCTGATTATTTCCCCAGCATCTGGCAAACTGGCGACCAAGCAACGTTGTTAAACACGCCAGCCGATGCGGATGTGTATTGGTCGAGCACATGGGAAGCGCTAGACAGTGAGCGTGCTAGTGTATTGGCCGTGCCTGCTGGTACGCCAGTGTTAATGGTGACCCGAGAGTGGCACATCCAGCACGCCCACGGGGGCCAGACTATCCGGATTGATACGGAGTGGTGGCGGCAGCATGCGGTGACACTCTGTGGTTGCTCAGCGCGTGATGCTCAGGCTGGCCCTGTGAAAAAACGAGAGTAAGTCTTCACTTTTAAACAGCCGAGTCACCAAAGGGTGCACCGTAGTGGGTACATTGGGGTTGGGGTTAAAGTGGATGGTACGCATCTCGGCATTGATCCCCGCTTGTATGCCCTTATTGGTGTCATCGATGAACACACACTGGGCAGTGGGGCATGCCATATTCATCGCAGCGTAGTGAAGAAGATCCGGGGCCGGCTTCCAGCTGTTAGTATCAAAGGCACTGAATAAGCGATGCTCAAAATAGGACAACAGCTTGGTGAGTTGAAGTGCATGGGCCATTTTTTCTACGGGGCTATTTGATGCGACACAAACATCAATCCCTTGCTGTTCAAGCGCCTGTAAGACGGTTTCAATGCCCTTTACTGGCGCTAACTCAGCCTCGAAATACTGACGACATAAGTGTCGAAAACGTGGCTCGAGTTGATCAATAGGAATATGTGCGCCGCTTCGCTCGCAGGTTTGCTGAAGGACATCGGTCAGTTTTCCGCCCTCAAAATGATCGAGCGAGTCTTGCAGGTCAACACGCACACCAAAGGTAGAGAAGGTTTCTACCAAGGCTTGGTGGGATAATCTCTCTGAGTCAACTAAGGTTCCCTCGCAATCAAAAATGACGCAATGAATGGGGGGATCAAATGGATGTTGCGGCATAGGTGCTCCCTTCAATCTCTCTTTGTATCCTTGGACGAGAAAAAAAAATCAACAAGTCAGTGACACGGGAAATGCCAACTGTGTCTTGCATTCTTGCCTTTTTCGTTATCAAAATTAGTCAGGGATCGACTTTTCATTAGCAAGGACAAAACCGATGCGTTATCAACATCAATGGTTAAAGGGTGGGGCGATCGATTTGCCCGTTGGACAGGTGGTGTGTGTAGGACGTAATTATGCTGCCCATGCGCGGGAGCTTAACAATCCTATTCCGGACGAACCTGTGCTGTTTATGAAACCGCCGAGTGCAATCCAACCTCTGGATGACAAGCTGGCGATAGTGGCGTCATTTGCCCCCGTTCACTACGAGACCGAGTTGGCGGTGCTAATCACCAAACCTTTATTTCATGCCACTAAACAAGCCGTTGAAGACGCCTTGGGCGGGATGACACTGGCGCTGGACTTGACCCGTCGTGAAACGCAAAGCCGCTTAAAACAAAAAGGACTGCCTTGGGAGCGGGCAAAAGCATTTGCGGGGAGCGCAGCGGTTGGACGTTTTGTGTCGGTGCCTGATGATTGGCGTGAGGTCGCCTTTTCATTGTCTATCAATGGCGAGATGCGGCAGCAGGGAAATAGCGCGACCATGTTAATGCCCGTGATCACGCTTATTCAGCATATAAGCCAAACATTTTGGTTGAGCCCAGGCGACATTGTGTTGACGGGCACCCCTGAAGGGGTTGGTGTGCTGGAAAACAGCGACCTTTTATCGCTGTCGCTTGAGGGACAACACCTTGCCCAAACCCAGGTAGTAGTTCAGTCTGATGAGGCTTTTACCCAAGGAAAGAGTGCTTGACGCTCTTCGTGGGTCAGTGCTGAAACACGGGCAATGTTACGCGCGGGGATCTGTTCTGGGTCTTGGCCATAATGGGCGAGCGCGCGCGACATACTGGCCTCACGGATTAAGTGAAAGCATGGATAGGGTGAGCGATTGGTCAAATTCTCGCTATCTTCAGGGGTGCAGCCTTCAAAACAGTAGTCGGGATGAAAACTGGCAACTTGGAAAACTCCCCGCCAGTGGTAGTGGTCAATCATCGCCTCGGTAGCATCGACTAAGTCGAGGTAGTGATCAAAATCAGCGAGTGCGTTGGGCACCACGACCACCGTGGTATCATTGATGGCAGGATCGGTGTGATCAAGATGGACTAAAGCCTGATAAATCGCGGTTAAAATCTCGGTATCATCTTGGGCGTCACAAATATCAATATGAATTTGTTGTTTGCGACGGGGCTTAGCAGCGAAAGGGCAAAGATTTAGCCCGATCACCACGTCATCTAGCCACGTGTTCATCTGTGTTACGACTTTGTTCATCGAGTTCTCGTTTAAATGTCGCCTGCAGGCGTAGCGGTGATTATTGTTGTGGTTGTGACTGGTACGCCTTGGTGCCCCAAAGAGGAACCGTGGACAAGCTATGCTTAAAGCTGCCAGATGTTTCTTTGGTTGAGTAAGAGAGATACATCAAGGTCTGATTTTTCACATCGAAGATCCGACGAATCTTCATCGACTTGAAGAAAATACTTTTCGATTTTCTAAATACCACTTCGCCCGATGCGCTTTTATCGATATTGGCAATCATCTCGGGCGTAATCTCCCCAGTTTGACGACAAGATATAGCGCTATCACTGGGATCAGAAAAGCTTAAGTCCGCTTCGACAGAGGCGACATGGCACGTTACCCCGCTCACCACAGGATCGACAAGATGGTTAAGCTTGATGTCTTTCATGGTAAACATCCCTAGGCTTACGTCGCCAACTTCATCGTTGTCACAACCAGCCAGCGCCGCGGCTAGCGCGACTACAAATAGCATTTTTTTCATCATCAAAGCCCTTGTTTATCCGTGGCGGGAGTGTATCACAGCCTAGACGGGAGGAGGAAAAGTGTGCGTTGACCAAGAAGGCCGATGATTGTTGGTCGCCGACAAAAAGATGTAAGTCAATGGCAGGCTGTTCGCTATTACTCGCGAAACTGCGCATCTCCGTCTTGACCTGCTAGGGATTTAGGCTCGAACGTCATTAATACTTGGGCGGCATCGCAGTAGCTGCCGGTATCGGCGAACTTTTTTCGGGCTGCAGCAATTTTACGCTCGGCAATGCGCCTAACGTCTTGCGCGTTAGCTTGATTACTAAACGTCATTTGCTGGTTAATCATTTCTTGTCCAAACGTCGATTTGCAAATAGCCTCGTTCTTTCCCGTCAACAGCTGCTCGGCGTTTGATGTATCTTCCGTGTTAGCGTGAGCAAAAATACTCATAAAGAGCGTAAAGACCAAAAATGTTCTCGTCATGCTTCTGACTTCCTATGCTATTTGTTTTAATCTTAGCATTAAGCCGCGACGTCGCCCAATGGCGACGTCGAAACAAGATAAGTGTTTGGGGAAGAGGGGCTTAGGCAGAGATGTCACTTTCGATTGTCGCTTGGCTTGGCTGAGTCTTTGTTACGAAACGCCACTTCTTTACCTCAGAAAGATACCCCAGCGCCGACAGCCAAATGAGTGAGTAAGCGACTAATTCGGTACTTTCTTCCGCAATATTTTTCACATCTCGCACGTAGTTGGCGCCCATCGCTTGTTCCCATAACTCGCCCATACCAAATAAGCGCGAATACACGAGTAATAGCGCTAACGCGATCATTAAAACCGTGCTGTGTCTTGAATGGATTGCGTGCGCAAGGCTAGTGAGGGTCTCTCGCCAGTGTTTCAAAGCGGGCCAAATGGCGAGCCCCGTTACAATGAGTGCCGGTACTTTCCAAAAACCATGCATCACCACATCAAGTGTGGCATCCAGTTCTCGGATCATTAATACCAAGAAAAAGGCACTCATAAGCCCGGCAGCGTGGTGAAGGGATTGACTGAACTTAGCGACACGACGAAACGCAAATACCGTCGCGGCGAGTAGCCCCAGCTGGGACAGCTCAATCAATGATGATTCGGAAGCAACGTTGTGAGAAGCCACACTGTAATGAACAATGCCTGCAATACCAGCGAAGTAAAGGGCGATTATAAAAAATTGTCCGGCGCCTTTAAGCACCGTACGCGCAGCACATGAAGACCGTGGTAATGTCATATTATCCTCAATTCGATAAAACGATCTGCCCGTCCGTAGCAGGTGTCACCACCCTATGTGTGACCCTTATCCCAAAAATGTCATTTGGATTGATAGTACGGTGAGCTTCATTAAACTGCAATAATTTATGTGATCGATGTCACTATATGTTCAGGGAGGCGTCAGGATTGTGAGCATTTGTTCGTCAGGCGTCTCGTTAGGTCGACGCGTTGTCAATAAATTTACACTGTAAATAGAAAATGGGCGAAAGTGGCAAACATCAATGGCGAAAATGAGCAGATAGCTATACCTATGAAATTCAACATTTTAATTGTGTTTTGATAGACAGGCGTAGACAATAAAGTCTGATATTTTAGATAGAGGTATACTCATGTCCACGCTCTCTGCTCGTTGCCTATGCGGCGGTGTCCGTCTTACATTACCTGACACTTTCCTTTATATGGGAAACTGCCATTGCTCTGAATGTCGAAAGTTTACTGGTTCAGACTATTCATCAGTCGGCGGCATAGAGGCAGACAAAGTCTCGGTCACGGCTGGCCAAACGCATATTCGTTATTATGAGAAGAGCGCAGAAACGGTGCTTGCTTTTTGTGGGCAATGTGGGTCGAGCCTTTTCTCTCATAAAATCAATAAGGGGGTGTTCAATATTCGTCTGGGAATTTTGGATACCGCCCCACAATCGGCGCCAAATTTTCATATTCACACGGCGTCGAAGGCACCATGGCATACGCCTAATGAGGCATTAAAACAGTTTGAACATGGGCCGGATTAATTTGGTCGTGTTATGCATCTGCTGCTCCGCCCCCTTATCCTGGCTGATACGGACTTGGTGTTCCAGTTTGAACAACAAAACCGTGCTTATTTTGAAACCTATATTGAATCGCGCGGTGAGGCGTTTTATCGCCAAGCAGGCGTTTATGACCACATCTGCGAATTACTTGCCTTACATCAGAAAGGACAACACGTACCTATGTTGATCACGGATGCCGAGGGCCAGCTTTTGGGACGGGTTAATATCAGCCAAATTGATGCGGTATCTTCATCAGGTTCGTTAGGGTATCGCATTGCAGAGCAACATACCGGGAAGGGGGTTGCCTCTCGAGCGGTAAAGTATGCGTTAGAGATCGCGCGCGAGCACGGACTTGTGACACTCAACGCCATGGCATCTACGACCAACATTGCATCACAAACGGTGTTAGAGCGGAATGGGTTTAACCTATGCGATAAAAAATTCAACGTGGCACACGTGGCTGGCGAAGTGATTGACTGTCTTTGTTACCGGAACACATTATCCAGTGTTTGAGTGATGAGCAAGCGACCTTGAGGTGATGAGTTAATCTCCATTATTCACTCGGTTGCTTATTTGGTGCCAATAAAACAGGCTAACGACTAGCGTTGGGACCAAGTTCAATGCCATCATTACGTGGAATGAATTCACACATATGGCGGCATTTGATAATCCGCCCTGATGACCTATAAGGAAACATAATGGCTGATTTGAACGGACTAAGCTTGTATCACAAAGAGCACTGCCCATTTTGCCATAAAGTGCGTGCAGTCATGACAGAGCTCAAGTTAGATATTCCGCTGGTGGATATGAACGCTAGCGCCGAAGAATGGCAACGACTACAGACCGAAGGCGGCAAAGGTATGGTGCCTTGTCTGCGTATTGACCAAGGCGGCGAAACACAGTGGATGTATGAATCGGACGACATTATTGAATACTTGCGTGACAACTTCGCGTAATTGAACCAGATGCTGGTTACGAGGGTCGCAGTTATTGATGCGACCTTCTTTTTAAGCATTATTACCTGTATGCCTGCCTCTCCGCCTTCTTCAACGCCCTGTGCACTGTGTCAGCACTCAAAGCCGCTGACCTTCCATCACTTGATCCCCAAAACTTGTCATAACAACAAATGGTTCACCAAGCGCTTTTCCCGACCCTACATGCGTGAGCACGGTATTTGGGTATGTCGGCCTTGCCATGCTTTTATTCATCGCCAATTCAGTGAAAAACACCTGGGTCGCGTATTACACAGCCTCGACCTTTTACTCGCTGAGCCTGTGATCCAAGACTATGTGACTTGGGCTCGAAAACAGCGAGGTTAAATCATGCCCGCTCGATTCGATTGCGGCCGTTTTCTTTTGCGAGATAGAGCGCGGTATCGGCACGTTGAATGATCCTGTCTTGTGTATCACCCGCCGAGAAGCCCGTATAACCGATACTGATGGTACAGCGTATGGTTTGTCCGTCGACGTGAATTTCTTCGCCATGTACGCGCTCGACCAAGCGCTTTAGTACAACCTCAGCACCACTCAAATCCGTTTCAGGAAGCAAACAGAGAAATTCCTCTCCGCCCCAGCGACCGTATATGTCATTAGTCCGTGATTCTTCCCGCACAATATTGCCGAAGCGTTGTAAGGCGATATCGCCTGCCCGATGACCAAAGGTGTCATTTAAGCGTTTGAAGTTATCGAAGTCTACGATCGCCAGCGTCAAGGGGTTGTTGTACCGTTCGCAGCGTGCCAGCTCTTGAACGAGAGCGTTGCTGAGGTAATGGCGATTATAAAGCTGCGTTAATGAGTCAGTATTCGCTTGTATTTCAAGCAATTGTTGCGCTTGTTCGAGAGCTTCCCAATCTCGTAGACGCGCCAGCTCGTGGCCGACCCATTCGGCAAAGAGTCGTACCAGTTCATAGTCTTGCGAAGTAAAGGGGCGAGTGGGTTCAGGGCTTGAAAAATTTAACGTGCCATAGCGCTCGCCATCAATAAAAATGGGGGCGCCAATATAAGCTTCTAAACCAAAATGTTGGTAACAGGGGTGTGAGCGGATATCACTGTTGCCAACATGATGAAAGCCTTTGACCTCATTGGCTTGATAGACATGACTGCAATAGGTGGTTTGTAAATCAAATACCTGGCCGGCTTGGAGCGCACATTCGGGATGAATGGCTTGTTGGACGGTATAGCGTTGACCGACGATTTGGCTAAGAATGCCAATGGGTAGCCCGAAGTGTTTGCAACCCAGTGATAAAATACGCTCCACGCGTTTGCTGAAGTCAAGATTGCGCGCCGAGGTAATGGAATGCAGTTGACTAAGGGCTGATTCCACTTCAACGCGCGTGCTGATATCTTGGATAAAGGCCACGTACATAATAACTTCTTGGTTATCATCGCACACTGGACCACCGTGAGTTTCTCCTAGAAACACATGACCATCGGCGGTTTTGTATCTTACCACGTAAGCATTGTG
This sequence comes from Salinivibrio sp. VYel1, assembly GCF_009377945.1. Lineage (NCBI taxonomy): Bacteria > Pseudomonadati > Pseudomonadota > Gammaproteobacteria > Vibrionales > Vibrionaceae > Salinivibrio > Salinivibrio sp. VYel1. The sequence continues at coordinate 551,018 of NZ_RSAM01000001.1, forward strand.
ATAGTAGGGCTCCGCCTCGGGGTTGAAGCGTTCACGCCCCTTAGTATCGAAGTCTTCTTGCTCGGCGTATAACACTCGCGTGCTGGTGTTTTTCACAGTCTCCAGCGCACAACCAAACAGGGCTTCTGCTTCGGGGTTTAAAAACTGGATGCGCCGTTGCATATCGGCTATTACAACGGCGGTATCTAGATTACGAAACAGCGAGGGCAGTATCGTCTCAACGTCTTTATGATGTTCAATTGCCTTGCTCACGACTGGGCTCTATACGTCTGCCGGAAATAGCTTAAGCGTAGTACAAAACCCAGTGCCTGCTCATATTATTGATGGGTTTATTACTTGGTGATGATCTCAATACGCTCTGCCATCGACATGGCGATGTTGTTGTCGTAATACGCGGCTTCATTAATAAAATGTGGGTACGCAACATAGTCGCCTTGCCATGTTTGCTCGCTGCCATCAAACAAGATAAAGAGTGGATCCCCTGGATTCACCGGAGCGAAGTCTTTGTCTTGAACGTGTTGATGCACCATACCAATGCGTTCCCCAGATGCATCCTGAGGTAAGTGCAGTGTTTCTGTGTAACGGAACCCAGTGATCTTTTCCGGCAATTCAGGCACTTGGTCGATATTAAATAAATGAACGAAGTCAAGAATGTGCGTGGTCATTTCATGCATCGATTCCATCACATCATGGCGCAGCACCGATTGAGGTTGGGGGCCAATTTCAACGATCACACCTTGTTTGGCTACCGAGCACAAGAAGGCTTGCTGAATGGGCTCAATATGATCTTCGACTAAGATAACCGCATCTGGCATGCGTTCGCTGACATAGGCGGCTAACTGGGTATTGAAGGTGTCTAGGGTCAATAGGATTAACGTCGGGCCCATATTGCTAGTGGTATTGTGCAAATCAATAATTAAATCCACCCGCGGATCGCCTTTGGGGCCGAGTTGCTGGTTGAGGGCTTTAGCGCGACTTTGCTCGTAGTTTGCCAAGCTGTAGTCAGCCAGTAGTTTAGGATCGAATTGGCGGTTAAGGTCGCAGTCTAGATAGCGTTTGTTGGCGCTATAAGCAGGGGGGTTCGCAAACACATGTTCGGTGGAAAAACTATCGCGGGCTGTGATTGCTGAGTTGGATTGCCACTGTTTTAGTGCGTAAATACCGCTAAACTCATTACCGTGGGTGCCACCAACAATAGCAACGTTACTAAACCGACTCATGAAAGCTCCTGATATGTGAAGAATAATCGCATGGATTTGTCTATTTACACAGCTTAGCACTAACCACTCGATAGGTTAATAGCATAATTTTTCTTTATTAATGCTTTTCTATTCACTTGATCGCGAGTTGGTAGTGGAGGTCCTATGCTTTTTCGAGTCAGTTCACACTTCAGCTGAGTGGAAATCGTTAGCCTAGCGGAAGACGATACAAAGAGGTGAACAATGAAAACGGTATTTCCTGAGCATTTTTTATGGGGTGGCGCGGTAGCGGCTCATCAAGTTGAGGGGGGATGGGATTGCGACGGTAAAGGCGTCAGCATTGTGGATGTGCTGACCAAAGGTGCCCATGGTACACCGCGCAAAATTACCCAGCGTGTTGAAGAACATGAAGCCTATCCGAACCATGATGCTGTAGACTTTTATCATCGCTACCGTGAAGACATTGATCTCTTTGCGGAGATGGGTTTTAAGTGTTTTCGCACGTCTATCGCGTGGTCGAGAATATTTCCTCTTGGTGATGAGCTCACGCCGAATGAAGCGGGCCTTGCCTTTTATGATGACCTTATTGACTACCTATTAGATAAAGGGATTGAACCTGTCATTACGCTTTCTCATTTTGAGATGCCCCAGCACCTTGTCACCCAATACGGGGGCTGGGCTCACCGAGATGTGATTGAGTTTTTCGTGCGGTTTTGCGAGACCGTAATGACTCGCTATCGCGACAAAGTCTCCTATTGGATTACCTTTAACGAGATCAACAACCAGCTCAACTGGGACTATCCGCTATTTGGCTATTGTAATTCAGGTGTGGTTTTTACCGAGCACGATCATCCCGAACAGAGACTCTATCAAGTGCTACATCATCAATTCGTCGCCAGTGCCAAAGTGGTGTCTCTAGGGCATGTGATTAATCCGGATTTTAAAATAGGTAGCATGATCCACATGATGCCGTTGTATCCGGCGAGTTGTCACCCTGATGATATGTTGGCGTCACAGCAAGCGATGCGTGACAAATATTTATGCAGCGATGTGCAGTTGCGAGGCCACTACCCACACTATATTTGGCCGCAATGGGCCAGCAAAGGGATCGAGGTCAACATGCAACAAGAGGATGCAACGATTCTTAAAAACGGCTGTGCGGACTTTTTGGCGATCAGCTACTACATGACGAATATCGTAGATGCCAATCCGCCAGAAGAAGATGAAAATGCTTTATTCAGTGCAAGCCGATTGAATCCGCATCTACCCGCTTCGGACTGGGGCTGGCAAATTGATCCCAAAGGTCTACGCTTTGCGCTTTCTGAGCTGTATGAGCGTTACGAAAAACCGATTTTTGTGGTGGAGAATGGGCTTGGCGCGACAGATAAGCGTGAAACCTCAGGGGAAATCAATGATGATTACCGAATCAGCTATTTATCACAACATATTGAGGCGCTCGCGGATGCCATTTGGCAAGATGGCGTTGAGGTGATTGGCTATACGCCATGGGGCTGTCTCGATTGTGTGTCCTTTACCACGGGCGAATATCGCAAACGCTATGGTTTCATCTACGTTGACCGTCATGATGATGGCAGTGGCGACTTTTCTCGCCATCGTAAAAAGAGCTTTTACTGGTATCAAAACGTGATTAAGAACAATGGGTTGATAGAGTAAAGGCTCTGGTAGAATCGCAGTAAGACGAGAAGGGGCGCCTAGAGCGTCCCTTTTATAACTATCGGTAAAGTCATTGCATCGAGGTATGCGATTTTTACCGTTTTAGCGCTAAAGCCTCGCCCGCCAAGGGAGAGAAGTTAGAGATTGGGTTGGTAGTCGACCTCAATCACTTCTCCATATTCAATCCCTTGCTCACGATAACCCACTAAGCTCTCAATCACATTAAAATGCGCGATAACCGCAATCGTATTGTAGTCTTGATAGGTGTCGAGCACAGATGTCACTCGGCGATATAACGCGGTCGCGGACTCATAACCTGCATTGGTCACTTCATTTCCATTAGCAAACAGTTCTCGATACTCAATCCAGCGTCGATCGCGCTCAGAAAGAGGAATATAGCTCCCTTTGATATCCGCTTGCCACTCGCGGAGGTCATGCTCGACAAACAGTTCTTTTTGCAATTGCCGGTTGAGGATTTCTGCTGTTTGTAAGGCACGTGTGTAGGGCGAAGAGAGGATGATGTCTGCGTGTTGTAAACTCGGGTGATCGGCTAGCGATTGAATAGCGGGAATACATGCACGTTGGAGTGGTGCATAGTCTTTTTCCAGTTGGCTCATTTGGCGAGCATCGGCCAAAGAGTAATCGGTTTTTCCGTGACGGACAAAGACGACTTTCATAGGGCTTCCTTTTCTGCGTCGACAGCGTCTGAAGCGCTGCTTCTTGAGTCGGTGACATTTTTATTATCCGGATAATGAGGCGAGACACCCGCTTGGCGGGTGGTCAACATATCGCTTACGAGGGTTGTAGCATACCGTCATCGGACTGTCATGACTCACCCGTGGGATTGAGAGGAGGGCGTGAGCAAGCTCGCTATTTTTCTCTGGTTTGATCTAATATTTTGGTGCGATCACGGCCTTCTTCTTTGGCTTGATATAGACGCTGATCAGCCATTTCGAGTAGGTATGAGTCCGTGGTTTCGCGAGTTGGGAGCGTAATAATGCCACCGATACTGACAGTGATTTTGTCACCATCTGGGTTTTTCTTGTGCTCGATATCAAGCTTGGCAATTTCAGCGCGAATGGTTTCGGCCAGCTGAGTTAACTTCGAGGCATAGCGCGTTGAGAGCGTGATCGCAAACTCCTCGCCCCCAAAGCGTGCCACGGAACCATGAAAGCGTTCCGTTTGTGTAAGCAGCACGCGCGCGATTTGGGTGAGAACGTCATCGCCTTTGAGGTGACCGTATTCATCGTTATACGCTTTAAAATGATCGACATCGATCATCATGACGGCGACAGGTAACCGGCTGGCGATGCCATGTTGGATATGGTTTTTGAGCTCACGTTTAAACGGTCTTCGATTACTTAACCGGGTGAGGTCATCGGTTTCTGCTTGTACTTTCAACTTTTCATTGGCGACAATCAGCTCTTCTTGTAGCTCTTCCATGGCGTAATGGTTTCGTTCACGGATCATCACTTCACTGATGGCGGTCGCGAAACGTTTTAAAAGCAATGTCTTATTGTTATCCCAGATGAAGGGTAGACGGCGATTTGCCACTGTAATCATACCAAAGCTTTTTCTACCGTCGGTTAGCGGAAAAGCGGCAAACGATAAAATATGCCGTTGGCGCAACCAAGAGCGCTCGTTAATTGCATTATCGCCGAGCTGGCCGACATGGGGAACGACCAGTGCGTCGGTATCAGCCAGCCACCGTTTTATCATGTGCATATCGCTTAAATCGACGGTCTGGGGGGCAAAATCAATCTCTTGTGGCCAGTAACAACGACGTTCAGCGCGAAATGCGTCAAAGGCATACCAGCCAATCGCCTCAACGCCGAGTAATGACGCCATATCGGGAAAAATTTTCTCTACGTCTTCAGTAATATATTGCGAGTCTGCACGTAAAAATTGAATTGAAATATCGGCCAGTAGAGAGCTAGCGTTTGATTGCCAATTGAGGGCTTTGGTGCGTTGCTCGACTTGCTCTTTCAATAAAGTTTGATGTTGACGAAGTTCACGCTCTGTCACGCGTTTTTGTAGAAAGTCGTCTCTGATACGCGATTGCATCGCATTGATTGAGCGAGACACTTTACCTATTTCGTCATTACGTTGAATCAACGAGAGTGGCACACTCGTTTGGTTGGCCTTGTCGGTTTGGTAGTAATCGAGCGTATTTGACAGCTGTTGGAGTGGGCGCGAGCACAGCCGATGGATAACCCACAAAATCAGCAGAGTGATGATAAAGGTTTCAGTAAAATGGACGACAGCGACAGGCACGGCGCCTGTGAAGGCATCGCGTTTAATCGCACTGCGATCGAGCACAATGTTCAGGGTGCCAATATTGTTACCTTGAACGCTCAACAATGACTGATGATTGGCGTCACAGTCCTCACTGGTATTATTGACTTCAGTGATGTGTGTGCCATCAACACCTTTTACCTCGACGCGACAAATGGTGGGGATCATCGACAATCCCTTTACACTGCGGCGCACAAGCTCTAAATCAACGACCCACAATGCATGGCTAATCACGCGAGCCGAGTTATGGCTCCGGCTCTCTACCAGTTGTGTGGTCGTAGCCAGTGTGCGCTGGTAGTTGATGTACATCTGCGTCAGTGTACTCCCTACCGCAAACAGTAAGCTAATCGCGAGCACAACGAAGGCGACGCGCGCTTGAAGACCGCGCAAGTTTACATCGCGTTTTATCACTTAGTTATCCATTTGGGTTGTGGTTGAATGACAATGGCTTTCAATCCCTTTCGCCATGTTCAAAAACGAGATTTGATCCCACGCCTGCTCGCGCAACTGTAAGAAAAAAGCGGAGCCAGGTTCAATTAAGTGAAACAACTGTCCAGCGCATTGCGGTGGTAACGGCCAACCTTTATCGTGAGCGTAAATGCGGCTCAATGCAAGGCCAGCGGCTTTAAAGTGCCCGCCCCCAAGGGCTGAAATGTCGCCTTTTTCTCGCAAAGAGAGCACGCGCTCGGAGGTATTGACCGTGGCAAAATAGATGTCATCGCCGGGCGTTTTTCCTGCTTGCCGTGCGGCTTTCATCGCGCCAAACGCCATATGATCGTTGGCCGTCCACACATAGCGCACATTTGGGTAGCGTTGCAACAAGGTATGCATTTGCTCTTGGCTGATGGACTCATTCCACTGACCATGAACAACTTGATGTAAGGTAATGTCTGAGCGTTCAACGAAAAAGCGCTTGCCGCCCGCTTCGCGTTGGACGGATGCGGGGGTGGTAAGATCACCTGAAATCATGACGGCTTCGCCGGGCGCATTATCGCCTGCTTGCACCATGGCTTCGGCGATCGCATAGCCTATCGAATGATTGTTGGGAATAATGCTCGGCAGTAAGTATTGTTGCCAATGTGGGTCTTGGAAGAGCTTGGTTTTGGTCTGCTGATCGACATCATTCAAGATAAGTTGTACATAAATAGGATACTTTCTCAGTATAGGAAGTAGGTTTTTGGCCGCCAGCTTTTCATTCACGATGATAATGTAATCAGGGTGGGTCGGTTTACTCAACGTTGCGGCGAGTATTTGACGCACGGCAAAATGATTGCGATCGGCGTGGCGAATCGTTAGGTCAATATTTAATGCTGAGGCAGCGCTATTGGCATATTCATCTACGTCCTGCCAGAAGCTTTCCGTTGCATAACCGGGATTAATAAATAGTACACGGGGCTGAGCCTGTTCAGCATGAACGTGCGCACTGAACATCATGTATATAGAAACAACACACCACAAAATCAGTTTTCTACACATGTAGGGAAGGGTCCTCTCCATTGGCCACCTCTGTTAAGGATAGCGCATATGTATACGCTTGATTGCGGTAGGTTTATCATTGTCTGTAATTCGTTCAGATAGCCGCTGTTTGACACGTAAATTTTATTGGGCAAGAGAAAGCATATACGGCATCATAGTTATGTAGACTAGAGTGCCAGTCAATGGCGAACAAAATGATAACAATGCAATGAAATCTTACTACGATAAGAAGAAATTTAAGCGGCATTTTCCGATGGATTTTTATGGTGAGAGTGAAGGCTGGCAGTTTGCAGTGCGCGCCTTGTCTCCCACGCAAGTCTTATCGGCGAAAAGCTGGGTGGCGCGATTGAGCTGTCGTCGCCGAGACTTTCGGCTCGTTGATTTGGCGATTGACCGCTTCCACTTTTTGAGTGGCGGCGATGAGCAGATGCGTTTCACGGGGGTGGATTTGGGCACTAAAGTGAGTATTCGCCGGCAAGGGCAAATCGTCACTGTCGACGCCCTTAATCACCGCTATGGTGCTTTGACAGCAAACGTCCAGCCGTCAATTTCAACCGCGTGCATAGAGCCTGCGAGCAAGATCGTACTCTCTTAATAGGCGTCTCCTTGGCGGTTTGCATCAGTGCCATACTGAGAAAAAAGGTGGGAACTCATGACGTTTATTGTGATTATCGTGCTTAGCATTCTTGGTGGTTTGTTGGCGGGTGAGCACTTCCATTCTTATCTTCTTGGGCTGGGCGTCGCCAGTACAGCGGTGGGTGCTTGCTATTGGATCACGTTTCGTAGCAGTCATTACCCCCAGTTTGCGCTGTTTTTGTTGTTGCTCGGGGTAGTCGCTAAGATTGCCGTCACAGCGGCGGGTGTACTGCTCGGGTTAAAACATGCGTTGATCACCTCGCCTTTGGTCTTTTCGCTTTCGTATTTGTTTTTCTTGTTCGCCTCGACCTATTGCTATTTTCGCTGTCGTGAATATTGGCTCACGCGCTTGCGTCATAAAGACTTACAGTAACGGGCTCGGCGGTGTTCAGTGTGATCGTTAACGAGGGATGGTATTGGTGATGTACTCAACGAAGCGATTGACGCTACGCCCATGGCAAGTGTCCGATTTGGCCCCTTTTGCGGCACTCAATCAAGACCCCGATGTCATGCGCTATTTTCCCAGTGTGCTTTCACGCGCCCAAAGCGATGCAATGGCGGCGCATATTCAATCCAAACTGGCGGATAATGGGTTCGGATTTTGGGCGGTAGAACTGACGGAAACACGGGAATTCATTGGCTTTGTGGGGTTAAACCGTCCCACCTTCGATCTCGGCCATCAGCCGTTTGTTGAAATTGGCTGGCGTTTAGCGTCGCCACATTGGGGAAAAGGCTATGCCACTGAAGCGGCACAAAAAGCACTCGCCATCGGCTTTGAGGACGTTGAGCTTCCGGCGATTTATGCGTTTACCACCGAGAGTAACCTGCCCTCACAAGCGGTGATGAAAAAACTCGGGATGACGCCGGCTGCTCCCTTTACCTTTTTGCATCCTCATTTGGCAGCAGATCATCCGCTCGCAACGCATGTCTTATACGCGATATCGAAGCCCAGCTGGCAGGCAAACCATGCTAATTAATCGCCGGTACTATACCCGGTATGGGCAGTATTTAAAGCAACATATTCGGTTTTCAACGCGGCGGTCTTGGGTTCGCCATGATGAACATTATCACGTTGATTTTGCCGTGCCTTGCCAATAAGGGCAGAATAAAAACAAAAAGAAGAGACTGGGAGAAAGTGTGCACAAATTAGCGGATGACTTACACCAAAAACTTTTTAATGAAGAAGATGCGCGTGCCTGTAAAGACATTGATGGCAGTGCGTGCCGTGAGGTTCCGGGCAATTTTTTCCGCATCATCGTTAGCCAAGGACTCACCAAAATTGGCGACGCGGTATCTAACCCGAAAATTGTCTTGCCAGCGCTTCTCACCGCAGTGGGCGCCCCCTTGGCGTTAATTGGCTTATTGGTGCCAATACGAGAGGCGGGCTCGTTAGTGCCTCAGTTGGGTATCGCCGGTTATGTCCGCCAATTTGCGGTACGTAAGTGGGCATGGGTGGCGGGCTCTGTCATTCAAGGGGCGTGTATCCTAGCCATGGCGATCGCTGCGTTACTTTTAACCGGTCAAGTAGCCGGCTGGAGCATTATCGGCTTGCTGGTGGTATTTAGTTTGGCGCGAGGCTTGTGCTCGGTCGCCTCGAAAGATGTGTTAGGGAAAACCATCCCTAAGCCGCAACGAGGGCGCCTGAACGGGTGGTCGTCAAGCTTGGCGGGGGCGGTGACGATTGCCGCCGGTGTCGGATTATTCAGTGTCTCGGATCAGCAGCATGTGTGGGTCTATTGCGCGCTACTGGCGTTCGGTGCAGTACTTTGGTGGATTGCCGCAGCGGTTTACAGCCAAGTTGATGAATACGAAGGGGCCACAGAAGGCGGTGCCAATGCGCTCACGCATGCGCTTTCTAAACTGCGCTTGTTGGTGGATGATAGACGTCTACGCCACTTTGTGATCACCCGTTCACTGTTACTCTGTTCGGCCCTATCCGCGCCCTATTATGTGCTGTTAGCCAGTCAGCATAGCCAAGCGCTGGCGATCACCACCGCAAGCTTTGTCGCGATTAGTGGCATCGCAAGCTTGTTGTCGGCTCCTTTTTGGGGGCTATTTGCCGATCGCTCCAGCCGCCAAGTGATGATAATGGCTGCGGTGGTGACGGCGTTATTGGGGCTGGTGGTAGTGAGTATTAGTCTCTGGTATCCCGCGCTTTTTTCTTTGGCGTGGGTACTTCCTGGCGTCTACTTTGTCCTGACTATTGCTCACGAGGGTGTACGCCTTGGGCGTAAAACCTACATTGTGAACATGGCCGAGGGCAATCAGCGCACCGATTATGTCTCGGTCAGCAACACCTTGATTGGTTTCGTGCTCTTATTCATGGGTAGCGTCACGGCATGGTTGAGTCAGTGGGGGTTGATGGTGGTGATTGCGGTGTTATCGGCGCTTGGCTTGCTGGGGGCATTGATGGCACGCGCGCTGCCAGAAGTAGAAAGATAAGCCGGCGGGCGGAATAGAAAAAGGCGCTAGTGATTAGCGCCTTTTGGCCTGTTGTTGCAGGTTAAACCTTAAATTGGCTCACCAGACGTTTGAGCTCTTCGCCTGTCTGGTTTAAGTCAGTCGCCGCTTGTGCCGAGTCATTACTGGCGTTGAGTAGCTGGCTCACAATGTCGCGAATCGATACCAGATTACGGTGAATGTCTTCGGTCACCGTGGTTTGTTCCGAGGCAGCCGAGGCAATATAGCTGGTCATGTCATTGATTTGTGTGATTGCATTACTTACTGAATCAATGCCGCTACCAATTTCGTTGGATGCCTCCGAGGTTTGCTGGCAGGTATCGTTACTTTGCTTCATCCCATCTACAGCTTGATTAACGTACGACTGTAGCTCATCCAGCATTTCGCGAATTTCGTGGGTGCTCTTTTGCGTGCGGCTTGCGAGGGTTCTCACCTCATCAGCGACCACCGCAAACCCGCGACCTTGTTCACCTGCACGTGCGGCCTCAATGGCAGCGTTAAGTGCCAGCAAGTTGGTTTGTTCAGCAATATCGCCAATCACAGAAAGCACGCCAGTAATTTTATGGGACTGCTCATTCAGCGAATCCACATGTGTACTCGAGGTATTCATTTGCTCGACCAGCGCTTGCATCGAGGTGATCGAGAATTGAACTTTCTCCTGGGCGTGACGCGCGTCGTCAGTAGCTGCACTGGTGGCATCAGCTACTTGGGTGGCGTTCTGTGACACCTCTTGCGCAGCCGAGCTCATCTGGGTAACAGCGGTGACCACTTGTTCAGTCTCGTTATCGTGAGTCTGTAATTGCGTGGCAACCATCTGGGTTTGCTCGTCAATCGTGCGTGCGGTGTGGCTCACTTTTTCCGTGACATCCACCACGCTACGTATGGTGGTTTGTAGCTTATCGATAAAGCGGTTAAACGCATCCCCAAGCAGAGCAATTTCGTCACTGCCTTTAATTTTCAGGCGCTGGGTCAGGTCGCCATCACCGTCGGCAATATCATTGAGGTTGTCCAGCATGTCTTTCACCGGCGTTGACATCCGTTGGGCAACAAAGGCGACGGCAACGAACGTAATGATCAAAATAAGAATACCCGCAATGACCATGTGCGCAGTTTGTGCCGCTAATGCTTCCTCTGCATTTTCACGGAAATCGGTAACGCGTGCCTCAATATCGTCAATGTACGCCCCAGTACCCAACATCCATTGGCCGTTATTGACCATATCGGCATAGCCAATCTTTTCGATCAGTTCATCGGTACCCGGTTTTTGATAGAGGTAGGTGAAGGTGCCATCACCGCTTTGCGCCGCTTCGAGCAAACCCACGATAATTTTGTTGCCCTTGGGATCAGTAAGATTGATCAAGGACCGGCCTTCTAGCTCTGGCTTTAAGGCATGGAATACGTTGTTGCCTTGTTTATCGTAGATGTAAAAGTAGCCAGCCTTACCAAAGGTCACTTCGCGAAGTGCGTCTTTGACATTTTGCGTAGCATCTCCGCCCGCTTGTTGTGCGTTTTTTACTACAGTCGCGGCAATTTCTGTGGCTTCGCGAAGCTGCATTTTTCGCTCATCAATTAATTTGGTTCGAAAAGTGGCAATGTTCTCTTCGACCAGCTCTCGCTCGTAATAGGTAGTGATAAACAACGTAACGAGAATGGATAATACCAAGGGTACGATGGCAAGCACTAAGAGCTTTCCGCGCAGCATTAACTTCAACATACCGGATACCTTGTGTTAATTATGGTTTCGAATTCGCTAAAGTATGGAAGACATTTTTTCCGTTTGCCGCGCAAAAAGCCCTTTTATTTGATGTGGATTGGGAAACATTCTGCAATCTTTTACATCTGTCTAACTCATTATGTACAAGAGATTGCGATAACTATCTGATTCATCACTGGTAAGTAAGTATAAGCCATTTTTCACTCACCCCTCTTACCTCTTTATCCCACAAGCAGGCCCAACGCACGCTTAACGTTCTGGCATGTTTGGTCTGTCTGTATACGCGCCTTTTTTTGCCCGTCTTTTAGGACACCATACAAGTAATCAGGGGCGTTCATTAGTGCTTTTCGCCGTTCTCGAATGGGCGATATCAGGGAGATTAAGCTATCGGTCAGCACGTTTTTCACTGTCATATCCCCTAGACCTCCGCGCTGATAATGTGCTTTGAGTTCGGCGACGTGTTGAGCGTCAGGGTGGAAAGCGTCCAAATAGGTAAAAACGACATTGCCTTCGACTCGGCCGGGGTCTGAGACGCGTAGGTGTTGAGGGTCTGTGTACATGGATCGCACCGCGTCACGTATGGTGTCATTGTCATCGCTAAGATAGATGGCGTTACCCAAAGATTTTGACATCTTGCTTTTACCATCAACACCCGGCAAGCGTGATGCTTTGCTGGTGAGTGCACGACATTCGCGTAATACAGGCTCGCCGACAACGTGATTAAATTTGCGCACAATGTCGTTGGTTTGCTCGATCATAGGAAGTTGATCATCGCCTATTGGCACGAGGTTAGCGCCAAATGCGGTGATGTCGGCGGCTTGACTGATTGGGTAGGTTAAAAAACCGACGGGAACTTGCTGTCCAAACTGCTTGTCGTTGATTTCGTGTTTTACCGTGGGGTTGCGGACCAGTCGTGCGTAACTCACTAAATTACTATAAAACATGGTGAGTTCTGCGAGCGCAGGAAGTTGGGATTGCTGACAAATTGTGACCTTATCAGGGTCAAGCCCAACCGCGAGATAGTCCGCGACCAAGCCTAAAATATGCGTGGCGACGTGACCTGGTTGATGACCATTGTCGGTTAATCCCTGCATATCTGCGACCAGAATGGTTTGAGCACATTGTCCTTGTAACGCAAGTCGTTGGCTAAGTGAGCCACTGTAATGACCAAGATGTAAGCGGCCAGTGGCGCGATCGCCGGTCAGAATAACGTCGTTTTTGTCGATAGCGTTTTTGTCGATAGAGTAGGGGGTGTGCATTGGTGTCTCCTTGAGGATAAAAGCCGACGGAGACAGGGAAGTTGAAAACGACTCATTGACTGCCTACCGGCGGCCAATGAATACCCAGACTCAATGGCACGCTAAAGCGCGCGCCACCACTGGGTGCGAAAAATCAATAGAGTGTGTGTATCAAATACTGTTTTCATAGTGGTTTAAACTATCAGTCTTATGAGTACGACACAAGACTCACATCCTGACTATTTTGTTGGTTTATCCGCGGGTTAAAAAGCCGTAAGGTAAAGTAAATTCAGTGAAATCGAGGGAGTGATGAAACTAAACGCAGACATGGGTGAAAGCTTTGGTGCGTGGTCGATGGGGATGGATAGCGCGCTAATGCCGTGGATTGATATGGCCAATATCGCGTGTGGTTTTCATGCCTCAGATCCTGATGTAATGGCCGCCACGGTGGCACTCGCAGTAAAGCACAATGTGAGTATTGGTGCTCATCCCGGCTACGCCGATAAGCAGGGCTTTGGCCGCCGTCATATTGATCATACCCCTGCACAAATTAGTCACCTTGTTCGCTATCAAATTGGCGCGTTACAAGGGATCTGTGCACGCTTTAATGCGAGCCTTGATTATGTGAAGCCCCATGGTGCGCTGTATAACACCATGATGGTGGACAATGATTGCTTTGAAGCGGTGTTGGCTGCGGTGGCTGATACGCTGCCCAATACGCCATTAATGGTGTTGGCATTGCCTGATAACCGTCAGCATCGCCAGCTTGCCCAACAAGTCGGTGTGCCGCTGATTTTTGAGGCCTTTGCTGATAGAGCCTACCTGGCGTCAGGGCAATTAGCGCCGCGCGGTCAACCGGGAGCGGTGTTAGATGACGCTAACGCGATGATTGCGCAGGTGTTGCAGCTATCTCAACATGGCACGGTGACAACCCTTGAGGGGCAAACGCTCACCCTATCGCCGGATACGGTGTGTGTGCATGGAGATAATCCACAATCGGTCGAGGCGATAAAACAACTCAGAAAGGCCTTAACACCATGACACTCAAGGTTGAGCAGGTCAGTGAAACCACGGTAATGATCCGGTTGGGCAATAAGATCGATCTTGCCTTAGTTCCACAGTTATCTGCGCTGTGTGAGCGAATCCGCCAATACTTTGGCCGTGGTGTGGTTGAGTTAATTCCCGCCTACACCAGCGTTCTAGTAGAAGTGAATGTTCACTTGCTTCCGCCAGAAAAGTTGAAAACGTGGGTGATGAACCAAGGCGAATCACTGCGAGTCACAAGTGACTTTGGTGACGGAAAACACGTGACGTTGCCGGTGTATTATCACCCTTCGGTTGGGCCCGATCTGGCTGCGGTCGCCGAGTTTGCCGGCGTGAGTGAGCAAGAGGTGATTGCGCGACACAGCCAACGAACTTACACCGTCTGTGCGATTGGTTTCGCGCCCGGCTTTGCCTTTCTTGCGTCGGTGGATGAGACGATAGCCATGCCGCGGCATACCACGCCTCGCCATCAGATCCCCGCCGGCAGTGTGGGCATTGCACAACAGCAAACCGCGGTGTATCCGGCGGCGTCGCCCGCAGGCTGGCAAATTATTGGTAACTGTCCCAAGGTGCTATTCAATCCCCGTCAATCGCCCATGATGCCGTTTGATGTAGGTGATACCGTCCGTTTTGAGCCAATGTCAGAGTCTGATTACCGCGCGGCAGGAGGTCAATGGTGGCAGGATTAACGGTGCTTGACCCCGGCGTATTGAGCTTGGTGCAAGACACAGGGCGCTATGGGGTGGGCCAGCTTGGCTTAAGCCAAGGCGGCCCAGTCGATTGCCATGCATTTGCTTGGGCGAATTATTTACTCGATAACCCCGCCAATACACCGCTTGTCGAGATAACCATGGGTCAAGCACGTTTTCGTGCTGATCACGCGATGTCGATCGCTATCACCGGCGCAGACATGCAACCTTGCATCAATGGTCAGCGCGTGGGTATGTGGCAGACGTTGACGCTAAATGCGGGTGATGAATTGCGTTTACGCTACGCGCGCCGTGGTTTGCGGGCCTATCTCGCGGTGTGTGGCGGCTGGGCGGTCGATGGGGCATTTGGCAGTGCTGCGACGGTGATGCGCAATCAACTCGGCGGCCTGCATTCCGGATTAGGTGAACAGGCGGGAGGCATGGCGCTCACCAAAGGAGATGTATTGCCTTGCCGACCGCATGCGCTGTTGCCGAGGGTGCGCGGTGTACCGACACGTTTTATTCCTGACTACAACGCCCTGACCCCACTGGCGCTTGTGCCGGGGTATCAATTTGATAGCTTCAGCGCCGAGGCGCTAACGGCATTTTTTGATGGTGAATACACAGTCGATCAGCACAGTGATCGTATGGGCGTGCGGCTCAATGGACCGAGCGTCGTGAGCAAGCAACCGGGTATTGTTTCCGAAGGCATTGCACTCGGCGCCGTGCAAGTACCCCCGGATGGTCAGCCGATTGTGTTGCTCAACGATCGGCAAACACTCGGTGGTTATCCTAAGCTTGGCTGTTTAACCCGTGCCAGCTTGAGCATGTTGGCGCAAACGCCACCCGGTCAGGCCGTGCGCTTTTATCCAGCGCGGCTGGCGGATGCATCGGCGCAATGGCAAGAGTTTGTGCAGTTTTTTGACTGGATATAGCCTGCAGAAAATGGATAGATGAGCCTCTGGAAGACAGAGGCTCATAAACGGATAGGCCTTAACGTGCAAGCGACGGACTAGCGGAAACGGCTGATTTGCTCGAGGGCTTTTTCCATTTGCGCAAAGTCAGGTGACGCGTTTTCTATGGGTCGGTTGGTATTATCCATGTATTGATATTGCCCTCCTGCACCCACTTCTAAAATAGTGTCGTCGGTCACTAACGCATAGCCGCTGTAGTTTGACGATAACACCCAATCTTGGCCAGGATTTGGCGCAAGTAAGTCATGACCAATCGCGTAGCTGGCCGGATCGGATGTTACGCCTAAATAATGCTTCATCAGGGTGGGCGCAACATCTTGGTGGCTGGTTAGCTGCTTGCCAGTATCTACCTGTTTTGCATCGATGCCGGGGCCGACCATCGCGAAAGGCACATGAATTTGTGGGTCAGTAAAATTACTATTATGCCCCCAAAAATTCAGTTGGTTGTCGTTCATTTCTTGGCCGTGATCGCCGGTAACAACAATCAAGGTATTATCGAACTCTCCGCTTTGTTTTAGCTCCTCAATGACCTTGGCCACCAAGCTATCAACGTAGCGCACGCTGGTCTTATAGCGATTGAAAAACGGTGTCGGGTCTGTCTCGTTATTTAGCTTGAGGTAGTTAATTTCGTCCAACATTGGTTGATACTTGGGAGTAAAGTCCGCAGGAAAATCATAGCCATGGGGCGCATCGTAAAACAAAAACGAGAAGGTGGGACGATTGGGGTCACGCTTTTGGTGCCAGCGGATCCAATCTTGAGTGAGATCTGCGTCGAGCTCGGCGGGAGAGTCGCCCTCAGAGCCGTTACGTAAATCGGACACCTTGGCAAACACGGTTTGGTTGAATTCCGGCTTTTCCAATTGCGCGGCGGTAAAAATACCCAGTTGATAATCGAGCGCTTGCAGGCGGTCCATCAGCACCGGAGATTGCTGATTGGCAAGAAAACTGTGCCAATAGGTGCCCGGCATGCCATAAAACAGGCCAAAAATGCCGGTACGGGTGGCGTTCCCCGTCGCAAGATGATGTGAATAGGTACGACCATTTTGTGCCAGTGCCCAAAGGTTGGGCGTGTTGTCAGCATTGAAGGTATCCGCGCGCCATGAGTCAACCACCAAAAACATGATATTTACCGGTTGTTCAACATGGATGGTTTCTAATGGTGAAAGCGGGTAGTTAAGGTCGGCTTCGCGATCTACATCCATCGCCTTTTGGCGCGCTAGAGCTTGTTCATCAATCCAGCCATTTTTGCGCATCATACTGTTGGCGGTAGCTGGATAGAAAAGTGGCAAATAACGTTTTACCGTTGTCACGGGTTGGTACGCATAGGCCGCAGCCCAGATATGAATCCCGTGGGTGGCGAGCAAGGTAAGAAACGTGAGCAGCGCAAATTTTTTGCCGACTTTGTGCTGGTGGGAAAAACGTGTGCGCGACAACGCAGCCAAAAGTGTCCATTGCGCGGCGAGGCAGGCAATCACGCCACCTATTACCATCAGCCAAGTGATCAGCGGGAAGCTGACAATTTGCCCTGCGAGGATGAGATCTAGCACCATGGCATTAATATGGAATCGGTACTGGGCAAACACGATGGTATCGATGAAAAGCGTGATCACACCCACCGAGGCAATCAAGGCGAGCAACGGTTGGCGCACCTTGGTGGGCAGCAATAGCAGTGGCAGTGTTATCAAGCCAACAATGGCGGCAAGTAAGGCCATTTGGCTAAAGGTACTGACCACGATAAAGGTGATGCCAAGTGGTTCTGTGGGAAAGCTAGGTAGAAACGCAAAGTAGCGGCTGGCTATTGCCATTAACACAAGGGCGTTAATGGCGATGAACCAGCTGTGTGTTTGAAGTCGCGATTTAAAAGACATGATTTCTCATCACAGTTAAGTTAATCAATCGGCAACATAATGGACGCGTTGCCGGGTTGTATGACGATGTGTGTTATCGAATAAGTAGGACACCAAAGTGATGCCATAAGATGGTAAGCCAGATTACACCTGCTAAAAGCAAACTGACAAACACCGCCGCAGAGCCGATGTCCTTTGCTCTGCCACTGAGCTCATGACGCTCTTCACCCACTCTGTCGACCACGGCTTCAATGGCGGAGTTAAGCAGTTCGACGATAATCACTAACACAATGACGCCGAACATCATCAAAGATTCCATCACAGGCAATTGTAGCCAGAGTAATACGGCTAGCGCCGCAACCAACAATACAACTTCTTGACGGATCGCGGCTTCATGGTGATATGCCGCTTTTAATCCAGCCCAAGAATAGCCAGTGGCTTTAATGATACGTATCAGCCCTCGCGGCTTTTCTGAGGGGGATGTATTAGCGCCCATAAATACATTCTCGTAACAATTTGATCGATAGGCTGGCATTTTACATTTAACCGAGCCAACTGCATAATCGGCGCGATAACTTAATTGGAATTTGTTATGCCTCTGTTTACTCACGCCCCACGCTCCCTGTGTTTTTTGCGCCTATCTGCAATTGGCGATGTTTGTCATGCGGTCGCGGCGATTCAAGCCGTGCAGCGCCATTGGCCGCAGACGCAGATCACTTGGGTGGTTGGTAAAGTTGAAGCACAGCTTTTGGCCGGGCTGGAAGGGGTGGAGCTGGTGGTGTTTGATAAAAAAGCAGGCTTGGCAGGCATGCGTCACGTCTGGCGGCAGCTGAAAGGACGCCGGTTTGATGCGTTAGTGCATATGCAACTTGCTTTGCGTGCCAGTTTATTGACTATGGGGATCGGCGCGCGCTATCGCGTAGGGTTTCATCGTCACCGAGCGAAAGAGGGACAGTGGCTGTTTACCAATAAACGGATCCCCGATACCCAATCTTGCCATGTGTTAGATAGCTTTTTCGCCTTCACTCAATATTTGGGCGTGCCGGTTACGCCGCCGCAGTGGCAACTACCACTTTCTGAAGACGATCATGCCTTTGCCAAAGCGCAACTCGGTGATAAGCCTACTATCGTGATCAGTCCCGCCGCGAGTAAAGATGAGCGCAACTGGCTGCCAGAGCGCTACGCCGAATTTGCCGACTACGCGGTCGGTAAAGGTTATCAGGTGGTACTCTGTGGTTCACCGGCTGCGCGTGAAAAAACGCTGGCTGCGCGTATTATTGCCGACGCCAACGTACCACTGGTTAACTTGGTGGGACAAACCAGTCTCAAGCAATTGGCCGCGGTGCTCGCACGCGCCGATGCGGTGCTTGCCCCCGACTCTGGCCCCGCGCACATGGCGACCACCCAAGGCACGTCTGTCTTAGGCCTTTATGGCCATAGCAACCCGAAGCGAACCGGCCCTTATAACAATCTCGCGGATGTGGTCAGTGTTTATGAAACCTTTGCTGAACAGCAACATGGAAAGCCCGTTGAGCAATTGGCATGGAGCACGCGGGTGAAAGGCGATCACGTGATGGCCTCCATTGGCACTCAGCAGGTGATCGACGCCTTTGAAACCATGATGGAGAAGCAATAAAAAAGGCCCCGTGGGGCCTTTGTGGTAGCGATGCCAGTATTAGCTGGCGAGTTGGCGCAGCACATAGTGGAGAATGCCTCCATGGCGGTAGTAATCCCACTCGACGGCGGTGTCGATGCGGACGTTGACGTCAAACTCAATGGTTTTATCATCCCGCACCGCACACACTTTTAGGGTGGACGGTTCGCCGCTGATCTCCTCAAAATCGAACGTTTCCGTGCCATCCAACTCGAGTGACTCGACGGAATCGCCGTCTTTAAATTGCAACGGCAACACACCAAAGCCAACCAAGTTAGAGCGGTGAATACGTTCAAAGCTTTCAGCAATGACTGCTTTAATCCCCAGCAGGTTAGTGCCTTTGGCTGCCCAGTCACGGCTCGACCCTGTCCCGTACTCTTTGCCGGCCAAGACCACCAATGGGGTGCCATCTTGTTGATAGCGTTGGGCCGCCTCATAGATGCTCATTTGCTCATTGGTGGGTAGATAGGTGGTCATGCCGCCCTCGGTGCCTGGTGCCATATGGTTTTTTAAACGCACGTTGGCAAAGGTGCCGCGCACCATGACTTCGTGGTTACCACGGCGGGAGCCATAGCTGTTGAAATCTTTCGGCTCAACCCCTTTGGATTTCAAATACTCGCCCGCTGGACTATCCGGTTTAATCGCCCCTGCAGGTGAGATATGGTCAGTCGTAATAGAGTCGCCCACTTTCACCACACAGCGTGCGCCCTTGATGGGTTTCATCTCGGGGAGCGCCATGGTCATGCCATCAAAGTACGTTGGTTTTTTAACGTAGGTGGAGTCAGGCCATGAGTAAATCTCATCTTCAGGGACTGGCAGTTTCCGCCAAGCGTCTGTACCGGCAAATACATCCGAATATTTGTCTTGGTACAGCCCCTCCGTCATCGCTGATTGGATGGTTTGCGCGACTTCCTGTGGCGTTGGCCAGATGTCTCTGAGGTAGACCGGCTTGCCGCTTTCATCTTGTCCTAATGGCTCCTTAAGGACATCCACATTCATATTACCTGCCAGTGCATAGGCAACCACTAATGGGGGCGATGCCAAATAGTTGGCTTTCACATCTTGGTGAATACGGCCTTCAAAGTTGCGGTTACCGGAGAGCACGCTGGTCGCGAGCAGGTCAGCAGAGCGAATGGCTTCTGTGATCGGCTCTGGTAATGGCCCAGAGTTACCAATACAGGTGGTACAGCCAAAGCCGACGATGTTAAAGCCAAGTTCGGCAAGTGGCTCAAGTAGGCCAACATTTTCTAGATACGCAGGCACTACCTGTGATCCAGGTGCGAGAGACGTTTTCACCCAAGGCTTCGTTTTTAAGCCTCGCTCGCGTGCTTTTTGTGCCACTAGCCCAGCGGCGACAAGCACGGCCGGGTTCGACGTGTTGGTGCAGGAGGTGATCGCGGCGATCACAACGGCACCGTGCTCAAGCGTAAATCGCTCACCTTTGTAGTCGACTTCTACTTTCCCTTGCTCACGAAGACTGGGGTTATCGACTGCGGTTTGACCCCCTTCACTGGCAAAGCTTGCAATCACATTATTAGACGCCGCTTGTTCTTTTTCCAACAGCTGATCGAATTGGGTTTTGGCATCGGTTAATGCAATTCTATCCTGTGGACGTTTGGGACCCGCCAGGCTTGGTACCACATCACCCAGATCGAGATGGAGCGTGTCACTATAATCAGCCACCGGTGCATCGTCATCACGCCACAAGCCTTGTGCTTTAGCGTAGGTTTCGACCAGCGTGATTTGCTCATCGGTGCGTCCTGTCAGGCGCATGTAGCTAAGCGTTTCTTCATCAATCGGGAAGATGCCACAGGTTGCACCATACTCTGGCGCCATATTGGCAATGGTTGCGCGGTCAGCCAGCGGCAATTTAGCGAGGCCCGGGCCATAAAACTCAACAAATTTACCCACCACGCCGCGCTCACGTAGCATTTGGGTGACGGTGAGTACCAAATCAGTCGCAGTGGCAGACGCAGGCAGCTCACCTTTAAGCTCAAAACCGACCACTTCTGGAATTAGCATAGTAATAGGCTGGCCGAGCATCGCCGCTTCCGCTTCGATACCGCCTACCCCCCAACCCAGCACACCCAAGCCGTTAATCATGGTGGTGTGCGAGTCAGTGCCCACGAGCGTGTCTGGCATGGCTAACTTGTTGTCGCCGTGCTCTTCCACCAATACACCGGGTGCTAAAAACTCGAGGTTCACTTGGTGTACGATCCCAGTGCCAGGTGGTACGACGCGGAAATTGGAGAAGGCTTGTTGACCCCAGCGCAAAAATTGGTAGCGCTCGCTGTTGCGCTCGAACTCAATCTCAGTGTTTTTCTGCAAGGAATCAGGGTTGCCATAATCATCGACCATCACTGAGTGATCGATGACAAGATCAACCGCACCAAGCGGGTTGATTTTAGCTGGGTCACCTTTAAGCTCTCGCATCGCGGCACGCATGGCTGCTAGATCCACCACGGCAGGTACGCCAGTGAAGTCTTGAAGTACGACGCGAGCGGGGGTGAAGTTCACCTGATCTTGTCCTGCTTTATCAGCTTGCCACTGGCAAAGTGTGCGAATGTCATCGGCAGAAACATTCTTACCATCTTCTTTGCGTAGTAAGTTCTCTAGCAGGACTTTCAGGCAGTAAGGTAATCGATGAATGTTGAACGTCTCAGACAGTGCGTCCAATCGGTAGTAGTCGTAGGTTTCACCATTGACGTGTAGGGTTCGTCGGGTATTGAAACTATCTGGATGTTGAGATGGGTTGCTCACGGATGCCTCCCCTTGTCCGTTATTGTGAATAAGAGAGGCGACCTTACCTCGAAGGCCGTCGCCTCGCTCGGGGGATTGCTTGATTTTACCGCTCTATTGTAAATGGGGTTTTGATGAAGTTAAAGCATCGTTATCACGGTATTTCCAATCACTCCCATCGGCCGTGCCTTACTGCGTCAGGGGAGGGACTGTCTTCCTCTCGGTGATGGTGTTGATTGCCCGACATGATGGACAAGCCCTCGCGGACGTCCTTCACGGTCAAAAAAGACATTGGGGCGATGTTTGCCTAGTAGTCGTGCCCACAAGCCCTTTACGGCAGTGATAACCATCAGGCGCAATGGAAATCGTGCGTGAACCTTGTTTGCTGTAGGCGTTGAGCGAGCATCTTGGCCTTGCACATACCAGCGAACCGGGCCGATCTCTTCTTCATTATCCCCTTCAATGTGATAGCAAGCACTCACCACGCCAACAAAAGGAATATCGGCATTAATCGTATTGGCGATAGGCGTTTGGCAACAACGAGTATACCAGCGGTGTAGGCCTCGCTCGCCCAACCTTAAACAGACTAATTGATCTCGGCCGCGATAAATACGGAGCTGCGCTGGCGTAATTTGTAGCACTTCTGTGCCGCCGCCTGGCTCGAGTTCAGTGTGGTAGCCCAGTGTTTGCGCATAGGTCTGACAATCACTGCAAAAGCACACACAGCGTTGGCTTTGTTGTGCGTCAATGATCTCTCCTGTCATCTGCCCACATGAACACTGAATGGCAAGACGAGCCATATTATTTCCCCCAAGCTGCAGAGCGTGTCTTAACAGTATAGCGCTAATTGTGAGTTCAGACGGTTGCGATAAACGGATAGACACAGCCACAAAAGGGCGGAACCTTATCTATAACATCCTGTTTTATCACTCATGGCAACTTTTCGTGACAGAAAAACGGTGAGGTGGTGATTTAAAATGTTGCTAATGGTTTTTATGTTGGTGATTAATGCTGATGTTTAATAATTGTTAACTTTCGGGTTGGAGGTTTTCAATAGCTTAAGGGTTATCAATAGCGGATAATTCTGATTGATGTTTTTATGGTCGACAAATCTAGGGTTGAAGCTGGAAATAACAGGGGATTTAGTTAAATATAACATGTAACGCATTTGTTAATCTTGTATCTGGCAACGGCTCTGGCATCAATGCGTGCGTCGATACAGATAAAAGGAGAAAGCCATGAATACGTCTTCACTACTCATGCAGCTCAATCAACTGGACGATAATCACATCAAGCAGCTTCAACCCTCGTTTGATAATCTTCCAGGCACTTCACATGCTGATGGCGGCTATCGACTTCGCCGTTACTCGGTGGTTCATGTTTTTAATGGGGGCGTCGAAAAACTACCACCGCGACCATTTATGCAAACCTCGGACATTAACGAGTTCCAAGGCGACGTAGCGAGAACATTTGAAGATATTGAATCAGAAACCGTGCAAAAACTCGGTTTTCATGCAATGTGTCGCACGTTCCGCGATGTGTATCAATTAAGTGACGATAACGATATTGAAATCCACCAAATTCGTATTCAGGCGGATAATCAGTCGGTGCAAGTCGCCCCAGAAGGCGTTCACCAAGACGGCTTTGATCATATCGCCATTGTCAGTATTGGCCGCGATAATATTGAGGGCGGTGACTTTCAGATATTTAGTCATAAAACCAGCGCACCGCTGTTTAGCCTGCCGCTGGAACCGGGACAAATGGCGGCACTTGATGACCGTACACTATGGCATTACGCTGAGCCGATTACGCCCGTGGATAACCAGAAACCGGGTACGATGGATGTATTTGTACTCACAGCAACAAGGAAGTAATGATGACACCGGCAGGTTTTTCACCCCATGCTGTTAGGGGCCACTTTCCCGCACTCGCGCAAATCATTGAAGGCAGACCCGTCGCATTTTTCGATGGGCCTGGGGGCGCGCAAGTGCCCCGCGCGGTGCTTGACGCTATGGTGGATTATTTAGGGCACTACAATGCCAATCTGGGCGGCCAGTTTTTCTCTGGTCGTTATACCACCGAGCTTATGCAGCGCGCACGTGATGTGGCAGCCACCTTTGTGAATGCCGCATCGTCAGAAAGCATGGTATTCGGTCCGAATATGACCACCTTGACCTTCTCTTTGAGTCGGGCGATCAGTCGCGACTGGCAGGCGGGAGATGAAGTGATTGTTTCGGCACTCGATCACTATTCAAATGTATCTAGCTGGCAACAAGCGGCGCACGACAAAGGCGCGATCGTGAAACAGGTACGTGTTGATGAGTCGACGTATTCTATCGATATGACCCACCTTGCCAGCCTAGTAACCGACAAAACTAAGTTGATTGCGGTGACACTCGCCTCTAACACCACAGGCAGTCTGGTGGATGTGGAAAAAGTGGTAGAGATGGCGAAACAAGTGGGCGCCAAAGTGTATGTGGATGCGGTGCATTATGCACCCCATCACTTAGTGGATGTGCAAGCACTCGGGTGCGATTTCCTTGCCTGTTCGGCGTATAAGTTTTTTGGACCCCATGTTGGTTTTGTCTATGTCGCGCCTGAGTGGGTACAGACGTTAAAACCGTATAAAGTGGAACCTGCGACTAATCAAGGCCCCGGCCGATTTGAAACAGGCACCCAAAGCTTTGAGGCCATCGCGGGGTTTATCGCCGCAGTCGAGTATCTCGCACAATGGGGTGATCCCACGTCGTCACTACGAGAAAGGCTAGCGGCAAGCTATGCGCAGTATCAAGCGCATGAGCAAGCACTGTCAGCACACTTTATCCAGTTGATGCGCGCTTACCCTAAAGTACGTATTTATGGTATTACCGACGATAATCAGCTCGATAAACGCACTCCAACGTTTGCGATCCGCATAGAGGGAGCAGAGCCTGCTGAGGTTGCTCAAGTACTTGGCGAGCAAAATTTGTGTGTCTGGAATGGACACTTCTACGCCCAAGGCTTGTGTGAGCAGCTTGATATCTTAGCTAAAGGCGGTGTGATCCGCATCGGTATGATGCATTACAACACAATTGATGAAATTGACCGGCTTCACCAAGCCTTATTGCCATTTATTAGCGATTAAACGTCTCTTCTATTCTGAGCGGCCATCCTGGCCGCTCTTTTATATTGGTTGGTTAGTGTCAGCGACCTTTATTTCGTTGTAAGAAAAATGTGAAACGTTAGCTGGCGCATAGGCGAAAACGACACAGAGCGTTAAGATAACCGTCGTTTAACTGCCCAAGAAACCATTCAAAAAGAAAACAAGGCGAGAGAGATGACTGAAGAACAATACGCCTTTTGGCACCAGTACCTTGCGACCCTGCCACCTCACCAGCGGCCAAGTGACGATATGGTGGTAGTCGATACGTTAAGCCACCATACCGTCAGAGCCAATGAAGTCGCGACCTTGGTGAGTTTGAATAAAAAGAAAGCGCACTGCCGGTTGCGTAGTTCTTTGGAAGAGAAAAATGCGGTGATCCCGCAAAAAGGACATTATAAGATTGTCCTCAATGGTCACCAGCGACCCGTTTGTATCGTCAAAACCACACAGGTGAGCTATTGCCCGTTTAACCAAGTCAGCGCTGAATTTGCGGCACGTGAAGGCGAGGGAGATGGATCTTACCAGTGTTGGCACGAAGCGCATTGGGGTTACTTTTCCCAGTACGCTAAAACACACGGCCTACATTTTGATGAGCACTCGGATGTGGTGCTTGAAGAGTTTGAAAAGGTCTACCCGCTCTAAATATAAAAGCCGCGCCCAGCGGCTTTTTCGATGACGGCCATCAGAGCGATAGGTTTACTCACCGATATCCAAATTAATTTCATCGGCCCATGGCATGTCTGGCAGGGTGTCTAAGTTGGCTTCATAGCGAGACAGGGTAAATTGCCCGTTGTGATGGCTAACATCATAGATCTCAACCATTAACGCACAGGCAATGTACTCGATAGCTTCGTCGCGTGAATAGCCGGTCATACGCAGGCGCATCAAGGTTTCTGCTACCTTTTTAGGGTCTTGGTCGGCGATCTGGTTCTCAACCACTTCAATCAAGTTAGCGATACTGGTACTGGTTTCATCTTGCATATTATTACTCATTGATTGTGACGCGGGCACCATACTAGGCCATAGCAGATGTTCAAGCACGGGGTTTTTCAATCCGTCGCATCAGCGCGTTTCATTTATCAGGCGTAATATGTTAATGATAACCATTATCGTAACGTGAAAGGAAGGTATCAAAATGACAAAAACACGTATTGAAAAAGACAGTATGGGCGATGTCGAGGTGCCTGAGCAGGCGCTGTATCAGGCTCAAACACAGCGTGCGGTGAATAATTTTGCAATCAGTGATCAGACGATGCCGGCGGACTTTATTCGTGCGCTGGCGATGGTGAAGCATGGCGCGGCACAGGCAAATGAGTCGCTAGGGTTGTTAGAGAGTAAGATTGCCGGTGCCATATGTGAGAGCGCAAAAGAAATCATGGCGGGGAATCACATTGAACAGTTTCCTGTTGATGTTTTTCAAACGGGCTCTGGTACCAGTTCTAATATGAACATGAACGAGGTGCTGGCTACCTTAGCCTCCGAGAAATCCGGTGAGACGGTCAGTCCTAACGATCATGTCAATATGAGCCAAAGCAGCAATGACGCGGTACCAACGGCCATTCAGATCAGTACCACATTAGGCTGTGAGCAAAAGCTGCTACCTGCACTCGCGCATCTGCGTGATGCGTTACAGGAAAAGAAACAGTCAGTTGGCCACATCGTGAAAACGGGTCGTACCCATTTGATGGATGCCATGCCTGTTACTATCGGCCAAGAGCTAGAGGCTTGGTCTCAGCAGATCGAGCACGCGATGGTACAAATTACCCAAAGCCTGTCATCGGTACGCGCATTGGCTCAGGGTGGCACCGCGGTGGGAACCGGGATCAATGCTCATCCATTGTTTGCCGAGCGTTTTGCCGAAGCGGTAGCCGCGCTTAGCAAGACGGGTTTTACTGCCAGTGAGAACCCATTCTTTGCCATTGGTAGCCAAGATGCGTTGGTTGCGCTTCACGGCCAGCTAAAAACCACCGCCGTGGCAACCATGAAGCTAAGTAATGACTTGCGCTGGATGAACTCCGGTCCACTCGCAGGGCTCGGTGAGATCGAGCTGGAAGGGTTGCAGCCAGGCTCGTCAATTATGCCAGGCAAGGTCAACCCAGTGATCCCTGAGTCGGCGGCGATGGTATCAGCTCAGGTGATGGGCAATGACACCACAGTGACGGTGGCAGGTCAGTCAGGGAATTTTGAGCTTAACGTGATGTTACCAGCGATTGCCGCGAACGTGTTGCAAAGCATCAACTTGCTCGCTGGCGCAAGCCGACTGCTTGCTGATAAAGCGATTCGCAGCTTTAACGTGAGAGAAGATAACCTGCAAGCCGCGCTGTCACGTAACCCTATCTTAGTGACCGCACTTAACCCCGTTGTGGGATACCTGAAAGCGGCAGAGATTGCCAAGAAAGCATACCAACAAGGCCGCCCCATTCTCGATGTCGCCGAAGAAGAGACCGAGCTGGGTCGAGAGAAGCTCTCGCAGCTGCTTGCTCCAACCAAGTTGACAAAGGGCGGCATTGCGGAATAGCGCGGCTCACGCCGCCGTGTTGGGCGCTACCACCACACGGTTGCGTCCCAAGCTTTTGGCGGTATAGAGGTGATCATCGGCACGGTCAAATACTTGCTCAGGGTGGCTATCGCTTGGACGGCTTTCGGATAAGCCACAGCTGACCGTGTAGGTGAGCAACTGATTGTCAAACCGTGAGGTATTCGCCGCAATACGTTGGCGAATACGCTCGGCCACATAGTAGGCATCGTGACTGTCAGTATTGCGAAAGATAATCACAAATTCTTCTCCACCATATCGAGCCACCAAATCGGTTTGGCGAACGGCGCGTGTGATCTCAGCAGCAACATCTTGCAAGACGCGATCGCCGGCGGAGTATCCATATGTGTCGTTAAATTGTTTGAAGTTATCGACATCAATGACCGCGACCGTATAGGTGTATTGCGTTCGCCGAGCGCGTTCGTATTCAATCGCTAATTCAGGCAATAGGCCGTAGCGATTAACGGTGTCCGTCAGTGGATCTAAGCTGGCTTTTCGTTGCCAGCTGTCTCGTGCTGCCACGGCATTTTTATACTCCATCACTTGGATGGAAATACTGAGGCTGGCCAGTACGGTGGTAAAGATAAAAATAAGCAGTGCTAACACGCCGTCATAGAGGTTAGGGATCGCGAATGCGCCCATATCGAAGGGTGCCATTAAGATAGACACGATGATTAAGCCACAAAGACCAATCAGAAGCGTACGCCAATGGCCGGAGAAAGCGATATAAATCAGCAACGCAAGCTCGATGTAGATTGCGCCTGGAAACACAGAAAAACTGATGAGTGTGAGTGCCATAATGGCAGTGACGTAGCCCACGTTTTGCCAACTGAGTTTTGACCAGTCGATCCCCAATCTTTGCCAAGCGGTGTACAAGCTGACCCAAAGCAGTGTTGATGTGGTGTAAGTCATCATAAATTCAATGGTCAAGAATTGTAGTCGTCCGTGAACTAACTGATCATCGATATAAAGCGGGATCGCGACAATGGCCACCATTGCTATTGCGGGGAATAGGCATCCAACGAGAACAAACCGAAAAAGGGCCCGCACGGTATCCAGGCAATGTGGATAATATTTTTGCCATAGCCATGCGGAGAGCGCCGAGGCGAGCGTTAAAAATGTACCAAAAAAAATGCCTGTCGCGAGATGGAGCGACTCGATGCGGGCGATGGCGGCTAGACCGTGGCCAAGAGAGCCGGCAAGGATAAGCGGGAGTATCATCCCCATTCCCAGATGCCGGAATAATACCACCGCAAGGCCACTGGAGATATTGAGCAAGGTGACCGTGTGGACATCGAGTATCGCGGATAAATAGCGCATATCCAGCCAGACGATTGCCCCGTAAATGAAGCTCCACAACAAAATGTGGCGAGCGGAAGGTAGAGAGATCCCCAGTAGCATGTCACCTCTGCGTCGTGCGATGCAATAGGATATAAACGTGATTGATAGCGGCAGTACGGTTAATGAATAGTATAGCAGAGCCGAGGTAGAGCTCTGCGTTTTCAGCGGGACAGGTACTTTTTAATCGAGCTTTTTCAACGCGACGGCATTCATACAAAAGCGTAAACCAGATGGTGGGGGACCATCAGGAAATACATGGCCAAGATGCGCGTCACAGGTCGCACAGGTGGTTTCAATCCGTGTCATCCCGTGACTGCCATCTTTCTGATAAGCGATAGCATTATCTTGCGCCGGTTGCGTAAACGAGGGCCAGCCTGTACCTGAATCAAACTTTTCATGCGCATCAAACAGCAAGGTGCCGCAGCATGTACACCCATAACGCCCTGGCTCAAAGAGCGTACACATGCCTGAGCTGAACGCGCGCTCTGTGCCTTTTTGCCGGGTAACACGAAAGGCTTCTTCACTGAGTTGTGTTTGCCACTCTTGGTCTGTTTTCTCAACCCGCGACGGCGGCGCGAGATTACCGCTTTCACTTCGAGCGACGATGTCTTGCCATGTCAGCATGATGTCGTTCCTCTTATTGAACGGGCGGGTGCCCGTGCTACAAAACGCGTAGTGTTATGAATCTTATTGCTCGATGCAAGTAGTACGGTTTGTTTCTCGTGACTCGATCATGTTGATAGCGTACCAATTCCCCACTTTAACTCATCATCTTGGTCGTCTTTGACTTGGTCTCGATAACCCTCCAAGTGTTGTTCAATCAAATCGTCAGACTGTGAGAAAAAAGCAATATGAAAGATAGCGTCACCTTCATTGACCACGGGCAGTGTTTGCTGCCCGATGAGGATACCGCTCTGAGGCGCGATCACTTCTACCTCTTGGCTGCCTGCTGGATCAGAAATGATACCGATTACTTGTTGCTTGGAGACCATTTCACCCAGTGCAATGTGGCTGCGGAATATGCCATCGGCATCGGCGCGCACCCATCGGGTTGCTCTGGCTGTGACGGGTTTGTAAGGTAATTTCCGCCGCGACTGACGCAGCATACCTAAGTGGCGCATTACGCGTATCACTCCCCTGACCCCTGCGTTAATTGCGTAAGGCTCAAAGCGTAGGGCTTCACCGGCCTCATAGGTGATCACCGGAATGCCAATCGCTTCTGCCTCTGCGCGTAAGGAGCCGCCCCTTAAGGCGGCGTCGACAACCACAGGGGCGGAAAATGCGGTCGCCATCGCCCCCGCTTCTGGGTTATCTAAATTGGCGCGGATTTGTGGCAGATTGGTGCGGTGGATAGCGGCGGTATGCAAATCGATCACATGGGTGCATTGGCTGATCACTTCATTAAACAGCTGATACGCCATGCGCCCGGCAATTGAGCCACGTTCAGAGCCCGGAAAGGAGCGATTCAAATCACGCCTATCCGGCAGATAGCGAGACTTATGAATAAAGCCAAATACATTAACAACGGGAATGGCAACGATTGTTCCGCGTAGTTTTTGGGTGTCGGTTCTCGCCATAATTTGGCGAACAATCTCGATACCATTGAGCTCATCGCCATGAATGGCCGCACAGATTAACAGTGTAGGGCCCGATAGTTTGCCATTAAGAACCTCTATACTCACGTTGAGTGGGGCGTGGGTATAAAGCTTGGCGATTTCCAGCTCTAAGCTAAGGCGATCACCTGGGTTAACGGTCTCGCCACCGATTTCGATGGCCTTGTTTTTTTTAGCCCTTCCCACGAGTGCGTGTCCTTTTTGAGTAAGCGTTCTTTTCGATATATTCCACGACCATGCCAGCAACATCTTTTCCGGTCGCGTTTTCAATGCCTTCCAGCCCTGGAGAGGAGTTAACTTCCATGACAAGCGGGCCACGTTCTGAGCGCAGCAGATCAACCCCTGCGACATTGAGCCCCATGGCTTTAGCCGCTGCGATAGCTGTGCGTCGCTCTGCGGGCGTGATCCGAACCAAGGATGCTGAGCCTCCGCGGTGTAAATTAGAGCGAAACTCGCCTGGCTGGGCTTGACGTTTCATTGCCGCAATCACTTTGTCACCAATCACAAAGCAGCGAATATCAGCACCGCTGGATTCTTTAATGTACTCCTGCACCAAAATATCGGCTTTTAAGCCCATAAAGGCTTCAATCACACTTTCAGCTGCTTTTTTGGTTTCGGCGAGGACGACACCAATGCCTTGGGTGCCTTCCAGCAGCTTGACGACCACAGGGACACCGCCCACCATTTCCAGTAAATCACCCACATCACCCGGCTTGCTGGCAAACCCAGTATGCGGCATACCTATGCCTTTGCGCGACAGCAATTGCATTGACCTTAGCTTGTCTCTAGAGCGGGTGATGGCCACGGACTCATTAACAGGAAAAACCCCCATCATTTCAAACTGGCGCAATACGGCACAGCCATAAAAGGTGACTGAGGAGCCGATACGCGGAATGATGGCGTCAAACCCCTCTAACTCCTCGCCAGCGAGATGAATCGACGGTTGTGTCGAGTTAATGCTCATATAACAGCGTAGTGCGTCAATAATTTTATACTCATGGCCACGTTGTTCGCACGCTTCAATCAGGCGTCGAGTGGAATAGAGGTTTTTATTCCGGGAAAGGATACCGATTTTCATTGTGGTTAGGGCTCCTATTTGCCAAGCAGAAATGAATGCATAGGATCGACAATGACGTTTCCCGTCATTGCGGTGCGACCTAACAGCATACGAAAGCGCATGTTATCGCGTGCGGTGAGTGTCATCTCTATGGGATAACACAGTTCACCGGCTTTAAGTGTGGTCTGAATCACATAGCGAAGTTGCTCATGCCCGCCAGAGTCGCGCACGATACGACGCGCAAGCACGGGCGCTTCTGCTTGAATCACATGCTCGTCATCGCCTTGGTGAGGATGGATCCAAAAACGAACCCAAGTGACGTCTCCTTTCTCAAACTCTTCGATTTTGAAGGTATGTAAGCATGAAGTCCGCGCGCCCGTATCAATTTTGGCTTTTATACGCGCAATATTGAGGTCGGGGAGGCTAATCCACTCACGCCAACCTACACACACTTTTTCCGTTGATTGAACCGGCATTGTTATCATTACTCGTTAGTGCTCTGCCTTGCTTTCACCATAGAAGTGATAGCGGTTATTCGTGGTAAGAATCTGAAAAATCGGCGATGATATGTGATAACCATCGCACACTGGAAACGGCACTAGCATCGCACATAGGAGACAGCTGAGCGCCCCTGCCGGGGGCGGTTCGCTGGACTGCTGTGCATATGATGACCGTTGAGAAGGAAATACCATGCAAACGAGTGATAGACAAGAAGTGATTGACGATTTGCTATCAAAAGTCGATCAAGATGCGCCCGAGACGATACAAGAGATAGAGCAAGCACACGGTGTGGATAGCCTCGCTCTGTTGTTGGAAGCCTTGCCCGTCAACGATCGTGTGGGCTTTTGGGAACAACTCTCTCCCTCGTTACAACTGCCAGTGTTGGCGGAAATGCGTGATGACGCCGGTGAGGCGGTGATCCGTGCCGTTGATGAGGCACAACTCCATACGCTTTTTGCTGATCTCGACGCGGACACCTTGTTGGAGTTGCAAGATGTGTTGACCGAACCGCTGCTAGAAGAAGCGCTCGGTCGTATGGACTCGGAGCAAAAGCAACGCTATGCCTCGGCACAACAGTATGCGGATAACCAAGTGGGGCATTGGTGTGATCATCAACCCTTAGTGGTGCCCGCCAAAACAAAAGTCAATGTGGTACTGCGTTTACTGCGCCGTGTGATGCCCAAATATTGTGATCATGTCTTCGTTGTCGACAGTCGAGGCATCTGGGTAGGGGCTGTCCCTATTCATAAGCTGTTCGGCGCGGACGGGGTGCTAAAAATCAGTGAGCTGGTCCGTGAACAGTTCCCCAGCTTGAACGCACGTGATGATATTTATACCAGCGCTGACAAAGTCGCGAGCAGTGAAGAAATCGCACTGCCCGTGCTGGATGACGGTAATATGTTGATTGGGCGACTCGATTTGGGCACGGCTTATGAGATGCAAGCGGAACGGGCAGAAGCGCAAATTATGGCCACCGCGGGCTTGGATGAAGATGAAGATTTATTCTCCCCGGTGATGAAAAGTGCGCGCAACCGTGCGTTATGGCTTGGGGTGAACCTAATGACAGCCTTTCTCGCGTCATGGTTTATCGGTCTATTTGAAGCAACGTTGCAGCAGGTTGTCGCGCTGGCGGTACTCATGCCCGTGGTCGCATCCATGGGGGGGATCGCCGGTAGTCAAACCTTGACGCTGATCGTGCGAGGTCTCGCGCTCGGGCAAATCTCTAAAGCTAACCTAAAGCCTCTTTTGAGCAAGGAATTTAAAGTGGGGCTGCTTAATGGTGTGCTTTGGGCGCTTGTGATTGGTGCCATTGCGGGTTACTGGTTTGAAAGCTGGGGACTTGGTGCGGTTATCGGTGCTGCGATTGTCGCCAATATCATCAGTGCGGCATTGGCGGGGATTTTTGTGCCAGTGTTATTAGAGAAGCTGAAGATTGATCCGGCACTGTCAGGCTCAGTGATTTTAACCACAGTGACGGACATCGTCGGCTTTGTCGCTTTCTTGGGCTTAGGGACGTTGTTTTTACTGTGAGTTTTACTTGGACGTGATGCGTCGTCACTCAGTTGATCGCTTGATAGCGCGCGTGATCGTCACGAGCGCTTTATTCTCTCAAGCGGGTGTTGAAGGCGCGGTCGTTTCGGCCGCTGTCAACTCGGTTTGTTCGCTCAGTTTGCCGTCAGCTGCGGGGAGCAACTTTTCGCAATACAGCGTCATAATGTCTTCCCGTATTAATTGTTCGAGTTCGGCGGCGCGTTCGGTCGGACAGAACAGGCGGACGTGGACATGTTGCTCGCCAGTATCGGTATGAGACAAATAGACATGAGGCTCAGGCCCAGGCAAATCCACCCCCGCATGACGTTCAATCACATGGTTATAACGTCGAGCGATATCGAGAAAATCCTCGCTATGATCGTCGATGCGTGCCAGCAGCGCCGGAATATGGGGATATAAATTTATATCGCCCCGGATCACCAAGTGAAAATGGTGATAGACATAGCGCTTCATAAAGTTCAGGTTTTTCACTGTGGTAGAGAAAAACAGACTATTCGGTAAGGTCGCTGTTTTACCGGTATAGCAATAGTGACCATGGTGGGTATCAATCTCTTGAATTTTGGTGGCCATTAAGTTGTGCTCGATCACTTCGCCACGAGAGTTACCGACCTCAATCCAATCACCGATACGAAATGATCGTGAGCTGGCGCGTTGAATTGAGCCGGTAAAGCATAGGATGATCTCTTTGGAGGCCACCACCACCGCGACTGCAATGGCGGTGAGCGACAGGGCAAACTCGCTAATTTCTGTGTTCCAAAATAAGAACAAAAACAGTAAAAGCAGGCTAAATGCCCCGTTTTTTGTACGTGAGATCCACTTGCGTTGATCTTCACTGAGGAAGTTACTGTCGCCGCGAATATGACGTAAAATCAGTCGGCGGATCACGCTAACAAAAACGATAACACCAATGGTGGTCAATAGTTTGTTTTCGACCAACAGTTGGGCGATATTTTTCAACTCAGATAACAAAATCACTCCCATCATGCTTCTGGCAAGTTTTGGCGCTATTCTGCCCCTTTGTTAAGCAAAATAAAACGTAAACTTGCGACTATCACGCATAAGGTGCGCGTTAGGCATGGGTTAGTCTGTCATCAGTTTGCTTTGTTGGATCATGGCATCAATCACAGAAGCGCTTAGCTCTTGGCTGCTCAGGCCACTCATATCAATTTCGTATGCACTAGCCATGTCTGCTACACTGAGGTTTTCAAACACCACGTGCTGGTCGATTTGATTATCGCCCGCCGAGGCGATGTACAAGGTGGCTTCACCTTGGTCGTTGTCCTCAAGGGTTAGGTAGTCTTCTAGATTCGCACCGTCTTGGTCTTCATCAATCAGAAGCTCGGATAGATCCAGTGTGTCCTTTTGCACATCAAAGTCAGTAATACGATCAACCGCCTCAGCGCCGATAGACCCTTGATCACCGCTCAAAAAGGCGAAAGTGTCCGACCCAAGCCCCCCTGTCAACGTGTCGTCACCTTGGCCGCCAATCAGCAAATCATCGCCAAGGCCGCCATCAAGCGTATCATCGCCGTGGTTCCCGAGTAAGCTATCATCTCCTTCGTTACCGATCAGGGTGTCGTCACCTGTACCGGCCGCGAGAATTTCACTTTGATAGTTACCTTCTAGCGTTTGGTCATCAATGGCAATAATATCAACCAGTGCACTGTCCATATAACTGCCGTTAGAGGTAGTGTACTCAAATTGATGCTCAGGCTCTGGTAGCACCGCATTTGAGCTATCCAAGGTAAGATAAATCTCGTAGCTCTCGGTCGTATTTAATCCATTGTTGGAAATGATCTCAAAGTAGTAAGTGCCCTGCTGACCGGCCGTAAAGCTATTGCTGCCAGAGTCGGGATTGAGGGTGTCCAAAAGCTGTTGGTTTTGGTCATAGACTCTCACGCTTAGATCATTGAACCAATGGTCATCATCAAAGAGTAAGGTTTCGTTCTGGTAAAGATCCATTTTCGTCATATCACTATCAATGCCGTTCTGGACCGTCCCCGTCAGCGCAGCATTGGCACCATAGTTACCAGCATCAATGTGTGTCCACACCTCCTGTGTCATGGTGCCGAATTTACCGCGGTCTAGGCTCTGTGCCTGAGCAAAGGAACTGGCGAAATCGCCCAGTTCGGATTCAGCAATAAACTCGGAATCGTTACCGATGGGATCAAGGAAGCTTTGCGTATTCATCGCACTATCGGGCGTGAAAGTGACGTCATCTGTGCCCGTTACCGACCCTTGTATCGCATTACTGGTGGCTGTGATCGTACTGTCCATCGAAGGAATATCGTTATGGGTTAAGGCCAAACCGGGAATACCGATCGGACTACCATCATGAATATTGGTGATTACAATATCGTGATTGGCATCGAGCCGTGCCTCGTAGTAGAGGTCAATGGCAACATTCACATCACTGGTATCGCCATCGTTATCGGTAAGCGTCAGCGCGATTTGTTCTTGTTCGTTGAGAATATCTCTGTCGACCGCCACGCGGTAGTCGTACTCACCGGTATTAAAATTGATGGTGAGGATCCCGCCCTTGGCGGTTTCAAAGGGCGTTGTTTCCTAAATCATTGAACTTATCATCCGAGCTGCGATCAGATCATCAAAGCCTCAAACAGGTCACCGATGATGAGCAACGCCAAGTACAAAATCAGCAATTGGAAGCAATACAATCAAGC